>NZ_JBWJPA010000009.1:0-158840 GCF_056393075.1 Stenotrophomonas sp. Steno-Z10-HUANG | reverse complement strand
GGCGGGTTCCTGGTCAGGGCGTGGCGTCGTCGTCGGCGACACGCGCGAGCACCGCGGCGGTGTCCTGGTCGAACACCGGCGCGGCGAACGGCTGCGGGCCGGGGGTGCGGCCGAACACGATGGGCCGGGTGATGCCGCGGTAGCTGCCCAGCACCGGGTGCGGCAGCGTGGTGATCATCCCGCCGGCCTGCACCTGCGGGTGCTCGAACATGTCCTCGACCTTGCGCGCGGCCGCGCACGGCACGTCCTCGCCGAACAGCGCTTCCCATTCCAGCGCGCCGCGCGCGGCCAGCGCCGCATGCAGCCGCGCCAGCAGTTCGTCCGAGTGCGCGGCGCGCTTGCGCACGGTGTCGTAGCGCGGGTCCGTGGCCAGTTCCGGCAGCCCGGTCTTCTCGCACAGCGCCTGCCAGAAGTGCGGCGTGTTGGCCGAGATGTAGAGCCAGCCGTCGGCGGTGGGATGGATGCCGGTGACGCCACCCGAGCGCATGTCGCGGCCCACCGCCTCCGGTTCGCCTTCGGCCCAGATCATCCGCGCCGACTGCATGGTCAGCGCGCTGCGCAGCAGCGACACGCCCACGTACTGGCCTTCACCGCTGCGTTCACGCTCGTACAGCGCCGAGGACACGCCCGCGGCCACCAGCGCGGCGGCGTAGTAGTCCACCACCGAGCCGTAGAGGATCTCCGGGGCACCGCCGGGCTTGCCCTGCATGGCGCACATGCCGGTCATGGTCTGCAGCACCTGGTCGTAGCCGGCCTTGTCGCGCAGCGGCCCGGTCTCGCCGTAGCCGGTGACCGCGCAGTACACCAGCCGCGGGTTGAGCCGCTGCAGGCTGTCGAAGTCGATGCCCAGCCGCGCCGGCACGTCCGGGCGGAAGTTGTGCACCAGCACGTCGGCCTCGCGCACCAGGCGCATCAGCACCGCGCGCTGGTCGGGCTGCTTCAGGTCCAGCACCACGCCGCGCTTGGAGCGGTTGACGCCGAGGAAGGCGCGGCTTTCCGCTTCCAGCGTGGACGGGTACTTGCGCAGGTTGTCGCCGGTTGGCGGCTCCACCTTGATCACTTCCGCGCCCTGGTCGGCCAGCAGCGTGCAGCCGTAGGGACCGGCGATGTACGCGCTGAGATCGAGCACGCGCACGCCACTGAGCGGGCCGCTGGCGCCGTCGCGACGGGCGATGTCGAAGGGAGAGGGGCTGGGGCTTCCTGTCATGGGGTGCGCTCGATTCCTTGATTGCAGTTTCCTCCGCGTGGCCGGGAAGAAACATATCGTGCGGGTATTTTCAGCGAGGACTTAAAGCGGTGAATGGCCGCGTGGCCGGCGCCTTCACGGCGCCAGCGACAGCCAGGTCAGCCGCCAGGCGCCGTGCTCGCGCCCGCCGCAGCGGTAGTAGGGCTCGAACACCAGCGGCGCGCGGCAGTCCAGCCGCATCGTCACCGGCGCGCCTTCGCCCTGGTCGTCTCCGACCTGCAGCCAGTTCGACGGATCGCCGGCCGGCAACCGTACCGTCTCGTCGGTCTTGTAGCCGTCGATCAGCCCGGTGGCGTACACCAGCGGGCCGTAGGTCAGGCCGATGTATTCCCAGCGCAGCACCTCCTGCGCCACCGGCGAGCCATCGGGCGCGCGCGATTCCTGCACGTTGATGTTGGCCGCGCGCTGCAGCTGTGGCCGCAGCGGCAGCACCACGCTGACCATGTCACCGGCCTGCCATTGCCGCCGCAGCTGCACGAAGCCGTCCGCACCCACCTGCACCGGCACCTCGACGCCGTTGACCTGGATGCGCGCGTCCTCGGCCCAGCCGGGGATGCGCAGGCCGATGCCGAAGCTGGCGCGGTTTTCCGGTGTCACCAGCAGCGTGATCCGGCCATCGAACGGATAGCGCGTGTGCTGCTGCAGCGTCACCGCGCCGGCCTCCGGGTGCTGCAGGCTCGCCTGCCCGGCGCCGTACAGGTTGACCCGCAGGCTGCCGTCGGCGCTGGTGCCGTAGGCGACCTGCGGCAGTTCCTCCACCGCCATCGCGCCGGAGGACTTGCAGCAGCGCCAGTAGGTGGTGTGTACCCGCTTGCCGTTGGGGAAGGTGTAGTAGCACCAGTCCTCGCCATCGGGTGCCATCGCCGCCAGCAGGTCGTTGTAGGCGGTGCGTTCCAGTTCGTCGGCGTAACGCGCGTAGCCGGTGATCGCCAGCAGTTCGCGATTCAGCTGCATCCATGCCAGCACCGAGCAGGTCTCCACGTAGGCCTGCGGGAAGAACGTACGCGGCGCGTTGAACACTTCACGCGACCGGTGCGCCACGCCGCCCCACGGGCCGCCGCCTAGGGTGAGGTGATGGGCGCGGATGTTGTGCCACAGCGTATCGACCGCGACGCGGTACTCGTCCTTGCCGGTGGCCTTGTACAGCTTGGCCAGCCCGACCAGGTTCCAGCACAGCTGGTAGGCCTTGCCGGTGGCGATGAAGGCCGCGTCCTCGCCGGCCAGCGCCTTGTCCAGCAGCGCCAGGCGTGGGTTGGCGTTGGCCTGCTGTAGGATCTTCTCGGCCAGCGCCAGATAGCGGGGCTCGCCGGTGGCCAGGTACAGATCGGCGGCCGGGTCCAGCAGCACCGTGGCGGACATGCCGTGGTGGTTGCCCAGCGTGGTGATGTCGATGCCCGATTCCAGCGCCTGCCAGCACAGGTCGGCGATGCGCCGCGCGGCCTGCAGGTAGCGGTCGTCGCGCAACGCGCGCCAGGTTTCCAGGAACCCCAGGATCAGGTAGCTGTGGGTCCAGATGTCCCAGGTACGCAGCGCCGGCTCGCCGTTCCAGCTTTCCGGCCGCGGCGGCTGCGGCACGGTGAAGCGGCGGTCGGCGGCGTAGTTGCCGAGGTAGCCGTCATCGTCCTGCTGGCTGACCAGCCAGTCGGCCACGCGGCGCAGGTTGGCCTGCAGCTGCGGCTGCCCGCCCTGCGCCACCGCGCGGGCGGTGGCCGACAGCCATTTGCCGGCATGCTCGCCGTACCAGTCGCCTTCCTGGTTCTGTTGCTTGTGCGCCTGGCCGAAGATGCGGATCGACGGGCTGTCCTCATCGACGATGAAGTGGCTCAGCCGGCCGCCGCGGTTGGCCGCCAGCATCTGCCCGAACAGGCCGTCGAGCTGCACCGCCGCGGGCGCGGCCAGCTGCTGGCCGCTGCTGATCGCCGCGCTCATGCCGCGTCCACCACGCAGCGGAAGCCGAGCATGCCGCTGCGGTCCTTGGCCGGCGCCATCAGCAGGTACTTGCCGTGCTGGTCAAGCCGGTAGGCCTGCGGGAAATACCAGTGCGAGGTCTGCGGCTGATAGCTGGAGCCACCGCGCAGGATCGCCGCGCGGGTGTGCTCGTCGACGAACTCGTCGGTCCACTGCCACACGTTGCCGACCAGGTCCTCCACGCCGAACGGGCTGGCGCCGTCCGGGTGCGCGTCGACGTCGTCCGGCGGCAGGATGCGGCGGCCGCGGTTCACCCGCGGCACCCGGGCCGGGTCCCAGTCGTTGCCCCACGGATACAGCCGGCCATCGCTGCCCTGTGCGGCATACTGCCATTCCCATTCGTGCGGCAGGCGCTTGCCGGCCCACGCGGCGTAGGCGCGCGCGTCCTCCAGCGATACCCAGGTCACCGGCTTGTTGCCCCAGCCGGCGCGCGGCGCGCCGTCCACCCAGTGGGCGAGGAAATTGATGTCGTCGGCCGGGTGGTAGCCGGTGGCGTCGATGAACGCCTTGAACTGCGCGTTGGTCACCGGATGGCGGTCGATGTGGAACGCGTCCATCCGCATGCGCCGGCGGTGGTGGCGACGCGGGCAGTCCTCCCACGGGAACTGCACGTCCTGGCCGGCCCAGTTGAAGCCCTCGATCTCGACCCCGCCGACGGCGAACACGAACTCCCCGGCCGGAATGGTGACCATGCCCGCCGGCGCGCTGGCCTGCGGCGGCGTCGGCGCGATCGCGCGCAGCTGCTGCGGGGCCGCCTTCCAGGCGCCGGAGTAGCTGTTGAGCGGCTGTGCCGCGCGCCGCGCGGTCTCGGCCAGGAACGCGTCCAAGCCATCCAGCACCACGCCCGGGCCGACGCTCAGCACCGCGCCGAAGCCCCGTGCTTCCATCGGCAGTTCGATCACCGCCGCGCCGTCACGGATCGACGGCGACAGTTCCACGCCGTGCCATACGTCGTAGTAGCGCGTGCCGTCCACGTGCGGCAGGCCGATCTGCTCGCCGTTGACCGCGTATTCGTTGCGGTTGATGAAGGTATGCAGGCACAGGCCCTCTACCGGGAACCGGCTGGCGAAGATGCCGCCCTGGTAGCAGACCTGGTACGGCTCCCAGTCCTGCGACACCACCAGCTGCGGGAACTGGCGGTAGATCGCGGCGATGCGGCGCAGCGTTTCGCCGTCACGCGCGGTGAACTGGTTCCAGATGCCCCAGATGTTCTCCCAGGCGTTGTAGCCGATGCCGTTGAAGAAGCAGTACTGCAGGTCGTGGTTGCGGTTGCGGCCCCAGCGGTTCTCGTAGTTGACCATGTGCCGCGGCTCCAGCCACTTCCACTTGGACACCGGCGGCACCGGGCCATCAGGCGCCTTCTTGCCCCAGCTCTGCACGTTCCAGATCAGCTGTTCCTCCGAGCTGATGGTCGACTCGGGCTGCACCACCACCGGGTTGCCGTTGGCATCGCAGGCGTCGAAGAACGCGCGCGGCACGCCATTGAAGGTGTCGCCGTTGATGCCGTCGGCGCCGGTGGCCTGGATGATCTGGGCCATGCCGTCCCAGTGCGTCACGCCGGGGTCGCGGGTGCCGTGGTCCCACGGCTTGGCCGGCAGGAACACGCGCACGCCGCGCTTCTGGAACGCCTGCACCGCGGCCTTCAAGCCTTCCAGGCCGCCGGGCAGGGTGTGCGCCAGGTCGAACTGGTTGCGGTCGTCGATGCCGATGTTCGGGTAGACGTACCAGATCAGCACCGAATCGATCCCGCCGAAGCGCGCGACCAGGTCGTCCAGGTACCTGTCCACGGTGTACTGCGCGGTGTCCACGTCGAAGAAATAGCGGTCCTCGACCATCATCTGCGCGTGCACGAAGTTGCGCTGCGCCCACTGCAGCTCCGGGCGCCGGTAGTTCACGTCGGTGTAACCGATCCGCACCAGGTGCTCGCGGCGCCAGTCCTTCAGTTCGGTCAGCCAGTCACCGGCGCTGGCGTTGGCGTCGATCATCCAGCTGCCGATGTCGGCGAACGGCCAGGCTGGCGCCTTGCCCGGGGTGGGCAGGTAGCGGCCGGTGGTGACGTGGGAGAACTTGTACTCGGTGGTGATCGCCTCACGCCCGTGGTCGGCGGCTTCGTTGTCGTAATCGGGCGTGGTGTACGGCGTGGTCATGGCATTCATCCAGCGGAAAACGGAAAGGGTCAGAGCGCGCAGGCGGTCGCCAGCGCGGCATGGGCGTCGGCGCCGGGGATGCGGGTGGCATCGGCCAGCAATGCGGCGACCTCGGCATGGTCGGGGATGCTGGCCTGCGCCCCCAGCCGGGTGCAGGCCAGCGCGGATGCGGCGCTGGCGCCGAGCAGCGCCTGTTGCAGCGCCTGGCCGCGCGCCAGCGACGCCACCAGCGTGCCGCAGAACGTATCGCCGGCGGCAGTGGTGTCCACCGGTTCGATGGCGAACGCTGGCTGCAGCAGGGTGCGGCCTTCGCTGCGCGCCAGGCAGCCGCGCGCGCCCAGGGTGACGATCACGCACGGCACCTGCAGCCGCGCCAGGCCGGTGGCCAGGTCCGGCGGGTGGCCGGCGACCACGGCCAGTTCGCCCTCGTTGACGATCAGCATGTCCAGTTGCGCCAGCAGCGCCGCCGGCAGCACCTGCGCCGGTGCGGCGTTGAGCGCCACCTTGACCCCGGCCGCGCGTGCGGCGCGTGCGTAGGCCAGCACGGCATCGAGCGGGGTTTCCAGCTGCAGCAGCAGCCATTGCACCCCGTCCAGCGGCGGCAGGTGCGCCGGTTGCAGCGCCAGGTTGGCGCCGGGGGCGACGGTGATGGCGTTCTCGGCGTCGTCGGACAGGCAGACGAAGGCGGTGCCGGTCGGCAACCGTGCGTCGCGCACGAGATGCAGCTGCACGCCGGCATCGCGCAGGGAGGTTTCGATGGGCCTGGCGAAGTCGTCCTCGCCCAGCGCCAGCAGCATGCGCGTATCGGCGCCGCCGGCACGCGCGCAGGCCACGGCCTGGTTGGCGCCCTTGCCGCCGGGGAAGGTCTGGAAGTCGCGGCCGAGCACGGTTTCGCCCGGTGCCGGCACGTGCGCGGCGCGCACCACGAAATCGAGATTGGCCGAGCCGGCAACGAGGACGGTGGAGCTCATGGAATGGCCTGGTAGACGAGGTTGTAGAAGCGGGTCGAAGGCGAGGCCAGCGGCCGGTCGCCAGCGGGCAGGTACTGCAGCATCAGGATCGCCACCAGCTGCTCGCGGCGGTCGATGGTGAAGTAGGTCGAGGCGGCACCCGACCAGCCGAACTGGCCGGCGCTGCCCAGCCTGCCGCGCGCGGCGGGGTCGGTGACGACATACCCGCCGAGGCCGAAGCCTTCGCCCGGCCCCTGGCTGGCCACCGCCGGCGCGAAGCCGCCGAGCTGGTCGGCCATCATCAGATCGATGGTCTTGCGCGACAGCAGCTGCCGCCCGTTGCCACGGCCGCCGTCGAGCAGCATGTGCGCGAACCGCAGGTAATCGGCGGCGGTGGAATACAGGCCGCCGGCGCCGCTGTCGTAACCCTTCAGGCGTACGCCGGGGGTGCGGGCGCTGGCGGTATCGGCCACGCGCAGGCGGCCGCCGTCGCCGCTGGTGGGCAGTTCGACCACGCGTCCGCGCTGGGCGACGGGCACCTCGAAGCCGGTGTCGTACATCGCCAGCGGATCAAGGATGCGTTGCTGCAGGAACCGCGCGAACGGCTGGCCGCTGACCACCTCCACCACCCGCGCCAGCAGTTCGGTGTTGCTGCCTTCGTAATGGAAGTGGGTGCCGGGCGCGTCGGCCAGCGGCACGTTTGCCAACCGCGCGGCCACGTCCTGCAGCGACGTGGCGTCGTCGACGCCGGCGGCGTCCAGCAGCCCGCTGGCGACCGGGCGCGCGGCCGGGTCCGCGGCCAGCCCGCTGGTATGAGTCAGCAGGTGGCGCAGGGTGATCGCCCTGGGCGACGGCGCCAGCCGCGGATGCGCGGGATCGCCGCCGACCACCACCTGGCGGTCGGCGAATGCCGGCAGGTAACGCGACAGCGGATCGTCCAGCGACAGCCGGCCTTCCTCCATCAGCATCAGCACCGCCACCGAGGTCACCGGCTTGGTCATCGAGTAGATGCGGAAGATGGCGTCCTCGCGCAGCGGCCGGGTGCCGGCGCTGTCGGCATGGCCGCGATGGCCGCGGAAGACCACGCGGCCCTGGTGCTGGACCACCGCCACCGCACCGGGAAAACGGCCGGGGCCGGTAGTGTCCTGCAGGAAGGCGTCCAGCCGCTGCCAGCGGTCGTCGTCGCGGGCGCTGGCCGGCGCGGCGCAGGCGGCGGCCAGCAGCACCGCCAGCAGCCAGCGCGCGGGCGATCGCCCTGCCGGGGATGCGGTGGTGCCGGTTGTGGATGCCGTGGAGTGCATGCTGCGGTTCCGTATGGCCGGCCGTCGAGGCGCGGAAGGGAGCGGGGCGTGCATTGGCGCCGGGTGCGCCTTGCCGGGACCAGCCTAGACGCAGGGCGCGCCGGCGCAAAGGGAAGTCCGCTTGCTTCAGGCCACAGCGATGCCGGGGTGATGCCGGCGCGCGCGGCGTGCAAACGAAAGCGGCGCCCCGGTGAACCGGGACGCCGCTGGGGGTGACGCGATCAGAACTTGATGCTGTGGCTCAGCGAGACCATGCGGCCACGGCCGGACCAGTAGTTCTGCCAGCCCGGCAGCTGCGACCAGCTGAGGATGTACTGCTTGTCGAACAGGTTCTCGATGCCCAGCGACAGCTTGCCGTAGCGGCCGGTGTCGTAGTTCACCACCAGGTCGAACAGCACGTAGCCTTCGGTGTTCTCCTCGTTGCGGTACACCGTGCCGGTGTCCGGACGGGTGTGGGTGGCGCGCAGGTCGCGGTCCAGCAGCTTGGTGGCGCCGAGGGTGACATTGGCTTCGGGCAGGAAGTTCCACGCCACCGAGGCGCCGATCTTGTCCGGGTTGATGTCCAGCACGCCCATCTTCTTGATCAGGCCCGAGCCCGGGTAGTACTCGGTGGTGCCGCGGATGCGCGAGTACAGCGCGGTGACCTTCCAGGCGTCGCTGAAGCGCCATTCGCCGTTGGCTTCGAAGCCCTTGATGCGGGTCGGTGCGCGGCTGAGGATGAAGTCATTGGTGCGCGGGTCGATGGCCAGCGAGGTGCCGAACTCCGAGCGGCTGTCGTAGTAGGACATGCCCAGCGCGCCACGGTCGCCGCGCCAGTTGAAGCCGTACTCGCGGTTGTCGACGATGATCGCCTGCAGGTCGGCGATGCGGTCCACCGACTGCCCCGGCACGTTGATGTTGCGCAGCGGGATGCCGATGTTCGGCAGGCCGAAACCTTCGCCGTAGGAGGCGAACACCGACAGCTCGTCGGTCACGCGCCAGATCGCGCCGAGGTTCTTCATGTTCTCGGTGTACTTGAGCCCGCCACCCTGCACGAACACGCTGTTGCGGTAGGCGGTGGTGGTGTAGCTGTCGACCTTGAGCTCGCCGTCCTCGCGGCGCAGGCCGCCGCTCAGCGTCACCGGGCCGATGTCCCAGGTCAGCTGCGCGTACGGCGCGGTGCTGCTGTACTTCATCGGCGGCACCCACAGGCGGTCGGTCAGCGCCAGCCGCTGCGCGGCCTCGTCCTTGACCAGATCCACGCCGGCGCGCAGCTGCAGGCCTTCCACGCCGAACACGTCGCCGCGGGTCCAGGAGCTGCGCAGGCCCTGCTTCTTCGAGGTGATTTCGGACTGGTCGAAGATGCGCTGGCTCTCGTCGAAGCCGGGGCCGACCTTGACCAGCTGCTTGTCGTCGCCGTTCTCCGGCAGGTAGCGCATGGCCTGGTCGGCCCAGTAGTAGTCGGCCACCAGGGTGCCGCCGAACAGGTCGCCGTTGCTGTAGTTCAGCGCGAACTGGGTGAAGTCGTTGAACTCGGCCAGCGAGCCGGCGACGGCGCCGCGCTCGGAGGTATTGGTGGTCGGCACCGGGCAGGTCACCGGGTCGTAGCGGCAGCCTTCGACCTGGCGGTAGTTGGCCTTGCCTTCGATCTTGAAGCGGCTGTAGCTGGCCTGCAGGCGCTGCGCGCCGGATTCGCCGAAGTTGTAGCCGGCCTTCAGGAACAGGTTGCGGGCCTCCGAATCGGAGGTCGAGCCGCTGGTGTTCATGCCGATGCGGCGGCCATTGCCGTCGTAGGAAATGCCGCGGTCGATGTACGACGCGCTCAGCAGCGCATCCACGTCGTCGCCCTTGTAGGCGTGGTTCACACCCAGCTTCCAGCCGGCGCTGTCGTCGCCGAACTGGGTGGAGTAGCGCGACACGACCTCGGTCTCGTGGCCCTCGACGGTCGGCACCTTGGAGATGTAGTTGATGATGCCGCCGGCCGCGCCGATGCCTTCGGAGGCGGACGGGCCGTTGATCACCTCGATGCGGCCGACCACGCCCATGTCGGTGAAGGTGCCGTTGCGGTTGCCCTCGCGCAGCGGCGAGCCCTGCGGGATGCCGTCGAACAGGCGCAGCGCGATGCGGCCGCGCAGGGTTTCGCCGGTGTTGCTCATCGCCTGCGACGACTCGGCGTAGCCGGGAACGGTACGCGCCAGCACCGCGGTCGCGTCTTCGGTCAGGCTCAGCGTGCGCTGCACTTCTTCCTTGGACACCAGGGTGATGGCGCCGGGAATCTTGTCGATGGCGGTGGCGGTGCGGGTACCGGTGACGATCACCTGGTCCAGGTCGATGGCCTTGTCCTGGCGCTTGTCCTCGGCGTCCTGCGCCCAGGCGGCGCCGGTCATGCCGGCGAGCAGGGCCATGCCGATGGCGGCCGTAAGTGGCTTGATCATTGATTCTCTCCCCCCGAAGTGGATTGCGGCGCCGACGACCGGGGAGTCGACCGTGCCGGATATCGCGTCCGGGCTTGCGCCCGTCGGGCCGGGGTGGAGGACGATCCTCTACGGGATCTGGCCACGCACCGGCCGGTCTTGGCCGAAGACTAGGTGCGGCTTCATGACGATAGAAGCGCGCAATCGTATGTTCACTGCCTAGGATTTGTTGCCGATCGCGCCGCTCCGGCGCATGCGCACAGGGCGCCCGGCCGGGCGCGGCGGGCGTGGCTAGGACTTGCCGGGCAACAGTTCGGCGCGGCTTTCTTCCAGCAGCGCGTTGACCTGGCGGATGCGCACCGACGAGCGCGACCAGACCATGCCGATGCGGCGCGGCTCGCACGGTTCGGGCAGCGGCAGCCGCGCCACCGCCAGGCCCTCGGGCCATGGCCGCGCCCAGTCCGGCACCAGCGATACGCCGAGCCCGCGGTCCACCATCACCGCGATGGCATTGAGCGCGTTGAGCTCGAACCGCTCGCGCGGCACGATGCCGACCCGGCGCAGGTACTCGTCGGCCTGGCGCCCGCCCCATTCATGGCGGTCGTAGCGGATCAGCGGCTCGTCGCGCAGCAGCGCGTGCGGGTCGCGCGAGGCCAGCCGCGCCGGCGCCAGCACCACCATGGGTTCCTCGCGCAGCAGCTGCCAGTCGCAGGTCTTGGGCAGCGAGAACGGCGCCTGCAGCACCATCGCCGCATCCAGGTCGCCGGCTTCCACCGCGCCGTACAGGTCGGCCGAGTAGCCGGGGCGGATGAACACGTTGATCTCGGGGAACTTGGCCACCATCCGCGCCAGGATGTCCGGCACCAGCCCGGCCAGCGCGGTCGGGCAGGCGCCCAGCCGCAGCTCGCCGGCCATGCCGCTCTCGTTGGCCACGCTGCGCAGGTCGGAGACGTCGCGCAGCAGGTCGCGCGCGCGCTGCAGGATGCGTGCGCCCTCGGCGGTGACGCTGACCGTGCGCCCGGCGCGGGCGATCAGCGGCGCGCCCAGCTCGCGTTCCAGCGTGCGGATCTGCTGGGCCACGGCGGCCGGGGTGATGTGCAGCGAACGCGCCGCCGCGGCCATCGAGCCGCGGTCGACGACGGTGACGAAGGTATTGAGGAACTGGGTTTCCACGGCTATGCCCTTTGGCTCGGGGGCAACGCTACAGCAGGGTCCGGCGCGCGGCATCCGACCAACGTCACGGTCGCGCGCCGGCCGTTCATGTGGCGTCCTGGCGGTAGATGGTCAGGCCCTTGAGCGAGCGCGCCGGCGCCGGGAAGCACAGGCTGGCCAGGTAGCCGATCACGATGCACAGCAGGATCGAGATGCCCAGGTAGAAGTACGGGTGCACCAGGTCGAACGACCACGCCAGCAGGGTCAGGGCAATGCTGCCGGCGATGCCGATGGCCACCCCCGGCGAGTTGGCGCGGCGGGTGAACATGCCCAGCGTGTAGGCACCGGCGAAACCGCCGCCGAGCAGGCCGGCCAGCTCGATGGACACGTCGAACAGCGAGTGGATGTCATAGCGCGAGAGCACCAGCGCCAGGCCCATGCCGGCCAGGCCGACGACCACGGTCATGATCTCGGCGAAGCGCACGCTGCCGCGTTCGGTCGGGTTCTTCGCCAGCTTGTCGTAGAAGTCCACCGACAGCAGCGTGGCCACGCTGTTGATGATGCTCGACAGCGTGGACATGGCCGCGGCGAAGATGCCAGCGATGATCAGGCCGGTGACGCCCGGCGGCAGCTCGGCGGCGATGAACAGCGGGAACGTCGCGTCGATCGGCAGCAGCGGGTCCAGCCGCCCCGGGTTGTGCTTGTAGTACATCCACAGCGCGGTGCCGATGCTGTAGAAGATGAAGCCGCCGGGGATCATGATCGCGGCGAAGATCCAGATCGAGCGCCCGGCCTCCTTGTCCGACTTGGTCGCCAGCGTGCGCTGCATCAGCACCTGGTCCTTGGGGAAGGTCAGCACCACGTCGAACACCACCAGGAAGATGAAGCCCCACACCGTGGCCTTGGTCAGGTCGAAGCTGAAGTCCAGCAGCTTGGTCTTGTGCTCGGCCATCGCCGCTTCGCGGATGCCGTCGAAGTCGGCGCCCAGGGTCCACACGATGAAGCCGATGGCGAAGATCGCCCCGCCCATCTTCACGAACACCTGCACGAAGTCGGTCCAGACCACCGCGCGCATGCCGCCCATCACCGTGTAGATGATGGTGAAGATGCCCATGATCAGGATGCTCCAGACCACGTCGATGCCGGTGATGGTGGCGATCGCCAGCGCCGGCAGGAACAGGATCACGCTCAGCCGGCTGCCGACCTGCATGGCGATGGCCAGGGCGCTGGCGAGCATGCGGATGGCCGGGTGGAAGCGGGTCTCCAGGTAGGAGAACACGCTCATCAGGTCCAGCCGCCGCAGCAGCGGCACGATCCACACCGCCACGAACATCAGCCCCAGCACCGCCACCAGGTTGTTGGTCAGGTACTGCCAGTTGGTCTCGTAGGCCTTGGCCGGGATGGCGATGAAGCTGATCGAGCTGGTGTTGGTGGCGTACAGGCTGATGCCGGCGGCCCAGAACGGGATGCTGCGGCCGCCGACGAAGAACTCCGATTCCGACGCGGTCTGGTCCTTCAGGTAGAAGTACACGCCGATGCCGATCATGCCGGCCAGGTAGATGACGATCACGCTCCAGTCCAGCCAGCCCAGCAGGTGCTTGCCGCCCTGTACCTCGGCGTAGTGCACGCCGCCGTCGGCGCCGGTCCAGGCCAGGCCGTTGCCGCGCGCGGCGATCTGTACCGGCGGCGGCGCCTCGGCCGCGTCGAGCGTGGCCCAGGCGCTGGTGATGGTGTGGAAGGTGCGCAGGCTGATGTCGCCGGCCTCGCGCACCAGCATCAGCAGGTGCGCCTGGCCCAGCGCGCGCAGCGAGCCGGGCAGGATGTGCCCGCCCGGTGCCGGCGCTTGCTGCCAGCCCCTGTCCGCGGTCCAGCGCCACAGCGCATCGCCGGTGGCGTCGCCGATGACCGCGTACAGGCCGCCCTTCTGGCCCTGCAGCGCCACCAGCCGCCCGGCGCCCGGCCAGGCCGGCTGTGCCTGCCAGCTGCCGCCCTCGGCCGCCAGCGCGTGCCGGTACAGGTGCATCGCGCCGTCGGCGCCGGTGCCGGCCACGTACAGCACGTCGCCGAGCGCGGTCGCCTGGGCCTGGCCCAGCGGCGCCGGCAGCGCCAGGGTGCGCCCGGTTGCCAGGGTGCCACCCTGCAGGCGCACGCCCTGCAGGCGGTCGCTGCGGTCGCCGCTGCCACCGCGCAGCAGCCAGGTCTGGCCGCCGGCGGCGACCGCCATGCGGATGTCGTCCGTGGCCGCGGCCGGCGCCAGCGCCAGCGGCTGCCAGGCCTTGCCGTCGGCGGACAGCGCCCAGGCCCTGTCGGCGGACAGGGCGACGTCGCGGCCGTCGATCACCAGCAGGCGCGGTTCGACCGCATCGGCCGGCAGCGGCGCCAGGGTGCCGGACGTCACCGTGGTCAGGTTGTCCGCCGCGGCGGTGCCGCCCAGCGCCAGCAGTGCCGTCGCCGTGAGCAGGCGCAACCCGCGCAGCAGGCATCGGGGCAGGGAATGGACGGGCGCTACTGCGGGTATCGGCATCGATGTGGCTCGGCAGGGCAGGGGGTCAGGACGCGGCGTGGGCGCGGCCGGCGGTGGCCAGCAGCGCTTCGGCGCGGCGCAGGAAAGGCAGGTCGATCATGCGTCCCTCGAACAGGAACGCGCCGCGGCCCTGGGCGCTGGCGGCCGCGGCGGCGGCGACGATGCGGCCGGCTTCGGCGAGCGCCGCGTCGGACACGCCGAACACCGCGTTGGCCAGGCCCACCTGGCGCGGGTGGATGCAGCTCTTGCCGATGAAGCCGAGGTCGCGGGCCAGCCGCGCCTCGGCACGGAACCCGTCCTCGTCGGCGACATCGGGGAACGCGCCATCGCAGGCGAACACCCCGGCCTCGGCCGCCGCCATGCGCAGCGCGAACAGGGTGGCGTGGACGTTGTCCGTGGTGCGGGCGACGCCGTTGGGCGCGAACAGGTCGCCGAGGCCCAGCTGCAGCCCGGCCACGCGTGGATGCGCGGCGGCCAGCTCGGCGGCCAGGCGCAGGCCGCGCGGCGTCTCGATGTTGAGCAGCAGGCCGATCGGCCGCGCAACGCCGTTGCCGGCCTCGGCGCGTTCCAGCACCGCGACTGCCTGGTGCACCTGCGCCACCGATTCGACCTTGGGCAGGTTGAGCAGCCACACCGAGGGCAACGCCACCGCGGCCAGGTCGGCGGCGAAATGGGCGGTGTCGGTGCCGTTGCAGCGTACGATCAGCAGCCGCCCGCTGGCGGCGACGTCCGCGCGGCGCAGGAACCCGCCGACCTGTACCCGGGCGGCGGCCTTGCCGGCCTCCGGCACCGAATCCTCCAGGTCGAATGACAGGACATCGGCCGCGCCGGCCAGCGCCTTGTCGAACAGTTCCGGGCGTGCGCCGGGCACGAACAGCTTGCTACGCATGGTTTCCCCTCATCCTGCGGGGCAGTCTGCGCGATTCGGAACGCTGAAAAAGTGTATTCCCCGACATTCATGCAATAGCGTTTGTTTGCAGTGCCGGCGCCGCCGCCGGCCCGGTGCGCGGCGCCAGGCCGTAGAATCGCGCCATGAAAATCGCCTCGTGGAACGTCAATTCGCTCAATGTCCGCCTGCCGCACCTGGAACAGTGGCTGGCCGGCTTCGCCCCGGACGTGGTCGGCATCCAGGAAACCAAGCTGGAGGATCACAGGTTCCCGGACACGCGGCTGCTGGAACTGGGCTACCGCAACGTGTTCGCCGGGCAGAAGACCTACAACGGCGTGGCGCTGCTGGCGCGCGACCCGATCGAGGACGTGCAGGTCGGCATCCCCGGCTTCGACGACGAGCAGAAACGGGCGATCGCCGGCACCGTCAATGGCGTGCGCGTGGTCAACCTCTATGTGGTGAACGGGCAGGACGTGGGCACCGACAAGTACGCCTACAAGCTGCGCTGGCTGGAGGCGGTGCACGGCTGGATCGCCGACGAGCTGCGGAAGTACCCGAAGCTGGTGGTGCTGGGCGACTTCAACATCGCCCCCGACGACCGCGACGTGCACGACCCGGCGGTCTGGAACGGCGACCACATCCTGACGTCGACCGCCGAGCGTGGCGCGCTGAACAAGCTGCTGCAGCTGGGCCTGCACGACGGTTTCCGGCTGCACAACGACGCCGCCGGGGTGTTCAGCTGGTGGGATTACCGCGCCGCCGGCTTCCGCCGCGACCTGGGCCTGCGTATCGACCTGACCCTGGTGTCCGAGGCGCTGCGGCCCAAGGCGGTGGCCGCCGGCATCGACCGCGAGCCGCGTACCTGGGACCGCCCCAGCGACCATGCGCCGGCCTGGGTGGTGGTTGAGGAGTGAGAGAAAAGAAGGAGTGAGAAGTGAGAGAAAGGCAGGGGCGCGCCCGCTTTTTCCCACTCCTCACTCCTCTTCACTCACTCCTTGGTTCTACCGGATGCTCTTGCGCGTGAACAGGTTGACGATGGCCAGCAGGATCACCGCGCCCACCAGTGACAACAGGAACGAACGCAGGGTGATGGCGCCGTTGATGCTGCCGCCGCTGAACAGGAAGCCGGCGATCATTGCGCCGATGATGCCCACCACGATGTTCAGGATGATGCCCTGCTGCGCGTCGCGGCGCATGATGAGGCTGGCCAGCCAGCCGACTACGCCGCCCACGATCAACCAGATGATGATGCCCATGCCGATGTCTCCTTTCGTGTGTGCACCCGGAGCGGTGCGACCGGTGCAGTCAAGACGATCGGGCGTGAAGCGCTTGTGGACCGCGGCGTGGCGTTGATGCAAACGCTTCAGGCCTGGCGCTTCGGGCAGGTCAGGGTATGGCAGCTGCCGCACCAGCCCGGCGCGCGTGGCGAGCCGCAGGCGCGCGAACTGCTGGCGGCCGAACTCGGCACCACACCGCAGGCGCTGCCGCTGACCCGCGACGAGCGCGGGCGGCCCTGGCTGATCGGCGAACTGGCCCATTACGGCACCGGCTGGAGCCACAGCGGCGGCCACCTGCTGGTGGCGCTGGGCGAACACGCCCGGCTCGGCGTGGACCTGGAACAGCAGCGCCCGCGCCGGCAGATGCGTCAGGTGATCGCGCGCTTCTTCCATCCCGACGAGATCGCCTGGCTGGACGGCCTGGACGATGCCGCCCGCGAACACTGGTTCTTCCGCGTGTGGTGCGCCAAGGAAGCGCTGCTCAAGGCGCATGGACACGGCCTGTCCTTCGGCCTGCACCGGTTGTGCTTCGCTCCCGGCGCGGACGGTGCGCTGCGCCTGGCCTGGTGCGACCCCGGGCTTGGCGAAGCCGCGCGCTGGCACCTGCACGAATGGCAGGCCACGCCGGACTTCCGCGCCGCGCTGGCCTGGTACCCGTTCTGAGGAGTGAGCGAAGAGGAGTGAGAAGTGAGTAAAAGCCAAGCGCTCCCGCTTCTTCTCACTCCTCACTCCTCTTCACTCACTCCTGCCCTTTGCGATAATCCGGCCATGAACGACACTTCCCTCCCGCCCGGCGTGGCCGACGAACTGCAGCGCGGCCTGCAGGCCATGGGCCTGGACGCCGCGCTGGCGCCGCCGCTGCTGGCCTACCTGGCGCTGCTGGTGCGCTGGAACCGCACCTACAACCTCACCGCCATCCGCGACCCGCACGAGATGGTCACCCGCCACCTGCTCGATTCGCTGGCGATGGTGCCGCACGTCGAATCCGGCACCCTGGCCGACCTCGGCACCGGCCCGGGGCTGCCCGGCATCCCGCTGGCCATCGCCCGCCCGCAGCTGCAGGTGACGCTGGTGGAGAGCAACGGCAAGAAGGCGCGCTTCCTGCGCGAAGCGGTGCGCCAGCTCGGCCTGGGCAACGCCCGCGTCGCCGAATCCCGCGCCGAAGCGCTGGACGAGCCGGCCGCCTACGACAACCTCACCGCGCGCGCCATGGACACCCTGGCCGGCATCGTCGCGGTCGGCGGCCACCTGCTGCGCCCCGGCGGCCACCTGCTGGCGATGAAGGGCGTATACCCGCACGAGGAAATCGCCGCGCTGCCGGCCGACTGGCACGTGCTCGAGGTGCGCCCGCTGCCGGTGCCGGGGCTGGTCGGCGAGCGCCACCTGGTGGTGTGCAGCCGCACCTAGGTTCCGCTCCCCGCCGGACCAATGGGGCGGGCGCGGCTGGCGAGGCATTCCGCACGGCGCCTGACGCCCTGCGGGCCGCCCCGCCCGGGGCCGGGAGGCGCACGGCCACATGCGGCAAGGCCCGGATTTCCCCGATCCGGCCCCCAGCCCGCATAATGGCCAGTCCCAACCTTCCAGCCCATGAGGCCCATCCGCATGGCTCGCATCATCGCCATCGCCAACCAGAAAGGCGGCGTCGGCAAGACCACCACCGCCGTGAACCTGGCCGCCGCCCTTGCCGCAGCGCCCCGGCGCGTGCTGCTGGTCGACCTGGATTCGCAGGGCAACGCGACCATGGGCAGCGGCGTGGACAAGCGCGAGGTCGCGGCATCGACCTGCGACCTGCTGCTGGGCGAGAGCGCCGCGGCCGATATCCGGGTGAAGGCGCCGGAGGGCTACGACCTGCTGCCGGGCAACATCGACCTGACCGCGGCCGAGATCCAGCTGATGGAGCAGGAAGGCCGCGAACAGCGGCTCAAGCGCGCGCTGGCGCCGATCCGCGGCGAGTACGACTTCATCCTGATCGACTGCCCGCCGGCACTGTCGCTGCTGACCCTCAACGCGCTGGCCGCCGCCGACTCGGTGCTGGTGCCGATGCAGTGCGAGTACTACGCGCTGGAAGGCCTGAGCGCGCTGGTGGAGACGATCGAGGCGCTGCGTGCCAACCTGAACCCGGCGCTGGAAATCGAAGGCGTGCTGCGCACCATGTTCGACGTGCGCAACAACCTGGCCAACGCGGTCTCGGCCGAGTTGACCGAGCATTTCGGCGACCGCGTGTTCCGCACCATCGTGCCGCGCAACGTGCGCCTGGCCGAGGCGCCGAGCCACGGCCAGAGCATCGTCGGCTACGACCGCACCTCGCGCGGCGGCGTGGCCTACCTCGGCCTGGCGGGCGAACTGATCCGCCGCACCGATGAACGCAACAGGGCCGTCAGGGCCATGGAGGCTGTCTGATGAGCGCTGCGAAGAAACGTGGACTGGGCCGTGGCCTCGATGCGCTGCTGGGCCCCAAGGGCGCGGTGACCCCGGTGTCGGTGGCGGCGGTGGCCGAGCCGCAGCCGGGCGAGGTGCTGCGCAAGCTGCAGATCGACCTGCTGCAGCCGGGCAAGTACCAGCCGCGCCGCGAGATGGACGAGGCCAAGCTGTCCGAGCTGTCCGAGTCGATCAAGGCCCAGGGCGTGATCCAGCCGATCCTGGTGCGCCAGGTCGAGGGCGGCAGGTACGAGATCGTCGCCGGCGAACGCCGCTGGCGCGCCTCGCGCCTGGCCGGGCTGGACGAAGTGCCGGTGGTGGTGCGCGAACTGGAAGACCGCACCGTCATCGCCATGGCGCTGATCGAGAACATCCAGCGCGAGGACCTCAACCCGCTGGAAGAGGCCGAGGCGCTGCAGCGGCTGATCTCCGAGTTCTCGCTGACCCACGCCGAAGCCGCGCAGGCGGTGGGCCGCTCGCGCGCCTCGGTGTCCAACCTGCTGCGCCTGATCGACCTGCCCGCCGGCGTGCGCGTGCTGCTGGAAAGCCGCCGCCTGGAAATGGGCCACGCCCGCGCGCTGCTGACGCTGGCGCCGGAGCTGGCGACCAAGCTGGCGCAGGACGCCGCCGACGAAGGCTGGTCGGTGCGCGAGGTCGAGCACCGCGCCCAGCAGTTCGCCGCCGGCAAGGTGCCCGGGGCGCGCAAGGCCAGGCCGGCGCCGAGCGCGCCGCAGGCCGACATCGCCTCGCTGGAGACCGAGCTGTCCGAATCGCTGGGCACCAGGGTCGCCATCAACCACGGCCGCGGCGGCAAGGGCAAGCTGGTCATCCACTACACCGACCTGGACACGCTCGACGGCGTGCTGGAGAGGCTGCGTACCCGTCAGCACGGCTGACGTTCCCTCCCACCCCCGAGGTGCATGCAAGGCAATGAACCCCACCAAGGTCGACCGCAATCACCTGTTGCGTCTGACCGACCTGCCGAATGTCGGGCCGGCCTGTGAAAAGGATCTCCGTCTGATCGGGATCCGGGTTCCCGCGCACCTGCGCGGGCGTGATCCCTATGACATGTACGCGCAGCTGTGCCTGAAGACCGGCGTGGTGCACGACCCCTGCGTGATCGACGTGTTCCTGTCGGTCGTGCGCTTCATGGAGGGCGGCGATCCGCAGCCGTGGTGGGCCTTCAGCCGCGAGCGCAAGGCCGCCCTGGCGCGGGACCCGCTGACGCTGTGAGCGGGCGTCCCGGTCCACGCCGGGAGGCGCGGCGGCGATAATGGCCGGCATCCACCCACCGCCGCCCCGCGGGGCCAGGTGTGCAGCGGCGGCCCAGGCGCCGCACGCCGCATGCCGCGCAACCGCTGCCGGCCGGTGGTGGTGCCGGCGCCGATGCCGCTTCCCCGTGGAGCGGCGCTTGACCCAGTTTTTTTCCGGACCAGACAGATGACCGTTCTCGTCACCGGCGCCGCCGGCTTCATCGGCGCCTACACCTGCCAGGCCTTGGCCGCGCGCGGCGCGCGCGTGGTCGGGCTGGACAACTACAACGACTACTACGACCCGCAGCTCAAGCGCGACCGCGTCGCCGCGCTGTGCCCGCAGGTCGACATCCGCGCGCTGGACCTGACCGACCGCGACGGCCTGGCCGCGCTGTTCGACGAGATCCGCCCGTCGCGGGTCATCCACCTGGCCGCGCAGGCCGGCGTGCGCTACTCGCTGCAGAACCCGCATGCCTACGTCGACAGCAACCTGGCCGGCTTCGTCAACATGCTCGAGCTGTGCCGCCACCGCGACGTGCAGCACCTGGTCTATGCATCCAGCAGCTCGGTGTACGGCGATTCGGCCACGCCGCCGTTCTCCGAGGACCAGCGCGTGGACCGGCCGCGCTCGCTGTACGCGGCGACCAAGGCCGCCAACGAGCTGATGGCATACACCTACGCGCAGCTGTATGGCCTGCGCGCCACCGGCCTGCGCTTCTTCACCGTGTACGGCCCGTGGGGCCGGCCGGACATGGCGCCGCTGCTGTTCTCGCGCGCGGTGCTGGCCGGGCGGCCGATCGAGGTGTTCAACGAAGGCCGCATGCGCCGCGACTTCACGCATGTTTCCGACATCGTCGCCGGTATCCTCGGTGCACTCGACCACCCTTCGGAGGACGGCGTGCCGCACCGGGTATTCAACCTCGGCAACCACACCCCGGTGGAGCTGGAACGCTTCATCGAGGTGATCGCCAGCGCCGCCGGGCGCCCGGCGCTGAAGGTCTACAAGCCGATGCAGCCGGGCGACATGGTCGAGACCATGGCCGACACCGCGCGCGCCCGCGCCGCCTTCGGCTTCGACCCGGCCACCCCGATCGAGGCCGGACTGCCGCCGGTGGTGGCCTGGTGCCGCGACTACTTCGGCGCCGCCGCCTGACCCCTCTTCCAGCCAGCCGCGTACCCGAAAATGCGCGGTCTTTCCTCTTACTGCACGAACGGATCCCGCGATGAGCCAACCCGCACTTTCGGTGGTCGTCCCCGTCTTCAACGAACGCGACAACGTCGCCCCGCTGGTTGCCGAGATCACCGCCGCGCTGCGCGGCCGGGTCGATTTCGAGATCGTCTACGTCGATGACGACTCCAAGGACGACACCCTGCAGGTACTGCGCGCGCTCAAGGCCGCCACCCCGGAGCTGCGGGTGCTGCACCACGTCAGCCAGAGCGGGCAGAGCACCGCCGTGCGCACCGGGGTCAAGGCCGCGCGCGGGCCGTGGATCGCCACCCTCGATGGCGACGGCCAGAACGACCCGGCCGACATCCCGAAACTGCTGGCCGCGCGCGACGCCGCCGCGCCCGCGGTGAAGCTGTTCGCCGGCTGGCGGGTCAACCGCCAGGACTCCGGCTCCAAGCGCTGGGCCAGCCGCTGGGCCAACCGCATCCGCGCGCGCATGCTGCGCGACGACACGCCCGATACCGGCTGCGGCATCAAGCTGTTCGAGCGCGCGGCGTTCCTCGACCTGCCGTACTTCGACCACATGCACCGCTACCTGCCGGCGCTGATGCAGCGTGCCGGCTGGCAGACCGTGAGCGTGCCGGTCAACCACCGCCACCGCACCGCCGGGGTGTCCAAGTACAACAACCTCGGCCGTGCCCTGGTCGGCATCCGCGACCTGCGCGGCGTGGCCTGGCTGATCGTGCGCAGCAGGCGCACCGCGGTCGAGGAGGTCTGAGCATGGATTTCATGAGCCAGCCGCTGCCGTGGCTGGAGTGGACCGGCGTGCACATGTCGCCGTGGAAGCTGATCGGCCTGACCGGCACCCTGATGTTCGGCGGCCGCTGGCTGGTGCAGTTCATCGCCAGCAAGCGCGAGGGCAAGCCGGTGATCCCGCGCCTGTTCTGGTACATGAGCATCCTCGGCAGCCTGATGACGCTGAGCTACTTCATCTTCGGCAAGAACGACGCGGTGGGCATCCTCGGCAACCTGTTCCCCACGTTCACCGCGCTCTACAGCCTGTACCTGGACATCCGCCACCGCGGCTGGAAGCGGGACAGGGCCGGGCACTGAGCCACCGGCGGCAGCCGGCGCCGCGCGGCCGCGCCGATCCGGCCCACGTCCCGGCACGGCGCGTGCGGGCAGGACTTTCGAACCATGCACGGCCGCGCCGCCGGTGACATGATCGGGCTCTGTTTCCCGAAGAGCCCGCCGTTCGTGAAAACCAACCTGTCCGCCGCCCTGCTGCTCGCCCTTGCCCTGCCGGGCGCCATCGTCCACGCCGCCCCCGCCAGGACGTCCGCCCCCGCGGCGCTGGCCGTGCAGGATGCCGATGCGCAGTTCAAGGCGATCTACACCAAGGAATGGGCCTGGCGCCAGGCCGGTGGCGGCGAGGCCAGCGAGGACGCGGACGGCCCGGCCAACGCCACCCGCCTGCCGGACGTCGGCGCCGAGGCGCAGGCCGCGCGCCTGAAGGTATGGGACGACGTGCTGCAGCAGCTCAAGGCGATCGACCCGGCCACGCTCTCGGCCGAGAACCAGGTCAACTACGCCATCTACAGGTACCAGGTCGAGAACCTGGCCGACGCGGTGCGCCTGCGCACCTACGAGATGCCGTTCAACTCCGATTCCTCGTTCTGGTCGAACCTGGGATTCATGGCCCGGCGCGAGATGAAGACCGCGCAGGACTACCGCAACTACATCGCGCGGCTGAACGACGTGCCGCGCTATTTCGACCAGCAGACCGCCAACATGCGCGCCGGCCTGGAGCGTGGTTTCAGCGTGCCACGCGCGGTGCTCGACGGCCGCGATGTCTCGATCTCGACCGTGGCCGGGCTCAAGGACCCCACCGAATCGCCGCTGTACGCGCCGTTCCGCAGGCTGCCGGCCGGCATCCCGGCCGATGAGCAGCAGAAACTGCGCGAGGAAGC
The DNA here is from genome assembly GCF_056393075.1 of Stenotrophomonas sp. Steno-Z10-HUANG. Taxonomy (NCBI): domain Bacteria; kingdom Pseudomonadati; phylum Pseudomonadota; class Gammaproteobacteria; order Lysobacterales; family Lysobacteraceae; genus Stenotrophomonas; species Stenotrophomonas sp. Steno-Z10-HUANG. The sequence goes on along the minus strand of NZ_JBWJPA010000009.1, from coordinate 136,184 downwards.
GCAGCAGGCGATCGCCGGCAGCGTGGTCCCGGCGTTCGGCAAGCTGCTGGCGTTCTTCCGCGAGGAATACGTGCCGCAGGCGCGCACAACCCTGGCCGCGGAAAAGATGCCCGGCGGCAAGGCGTTCTACCGCCAGCAGATCCGCGAATACACCACCCTGGACATGAGCCCGCAGCAGATCCACGCGCTGGGCCTGAGCGAGGTCAACCGCATCCAGCAGGAGATGAACGCCATCATCGACAAGGTGGGATTCAAGGGAAAGAGCGAGCAGACCCGCTTCGCCGATTTCCTCGAGTTCCTGCGCACCGATCCGCAGTTCTATGCCAAGACGCCGGAAGAGCTGCTGTGGCGCGCGGCCTGGATCTCCAAGCGCGTGGACAGCGTGATCGGCAAGTTCATGACCCTGCCGCGGGCGCGCTTCACCATCGTGCCGGTGCCGCCGGACATCGCCCCGTTCTGGACCGCCGGCCGCGGCGGCATGGGCACCTACTGGGTCAACACCTACAACCTGCCGGCGCGCCCGCTGTACAACCTGCCGGCGCTGACCCTGCATGAGTCCGACCCGGGCCACGCGCTGCAGGGCGCACTGGCCGCCGAGCAGGGCGAGCAGCCGGATTTCCGCCGCGGCGCCTACATCTCCGCCTACGGCGAGGGCTGGGGCCTGTACAGCGAGAAGCTCGGCATCGAGATGGGCATCTACGAAACCCCGTACGAGGATTTCGGGCGCCTGACCTACGAGATGTGGCGCGCCTGCCGCCTGGTGATCGACACCGGCGTGCACCACTACGGCTGGAGCCGCGAGCGTGCCATCGCCTACCTGCGCGACCACACCGCGCTGAGCGAGCACGAGGTGACCACCGAGGTCGACCGCTACATCTCCTGGCCGGCGCAGGCGCTGAGCTACAAGCTGGGCGAAATCACCATCGTCAAGCTGCGCGCGCAGGCCGAGAAGGAGCTGGGCGACAAGTTCGACGTCAAGTCGTTCCACGACGCCATCCTCAGGCAGGGCTCGGTGCCGCTGCCGGTGCTGGAGCGGCAGATCAAGGCCTACATCGAGGAGCGCAAGAAGGCCTGACCGCCCGACGCTCGGTGCGTCCGCCGGCCCGCGGCGCGTCGTGCCGGGTGCCCGGGCATGCGGCCCGCCGCTGGCGGCACCATCCCGGGCCGTGCGCCGGCCGCTGCCAGTGCCAGTGGCCGGCGGCCACGCACGGCGTCCGCGCGTCGCACGCCCTCGTCCACGGCAACCGACGCCAGCCGCCTGCGCTACTACACGCCTGGCAATGCGCATGAACGCGTGGATCGCCGCGAGGAACGTGCGCGGATCGGCGGCGCGCGTGGCGCTCGCGCGACGGCGCGGGTTGCTGCAACGGGCCGATGGCCGTGGTGCCAGCGCCCCGCCGCGCGATCGTGCGCCACTGCCACGCGCGTGTTCCCCCGCGAAGATGGCCGGCAGCCGGGCGCAGGGTTCGTCCGCTGGAGCCGCAGCGCCATTGGCGCACGCGTCCGCTCCCTGGGGTCGCGCCGTTTCCGCGGAGGGTCGTGGGTGCATGCCCGCCGGGGGCGCGGTGGCCACGCTGCCGGCAACCGCGATGGCACCGCCCAGCGGATGTGCGCCCCGCACGGCTGTGGGCGCGGTCGGCAGGCCGCGTGCCTGAATGCAAAGGCACCGTGCGATTGTGTAACGCGGCAGGCCGCCGCTACCCTGCCGCGCATGATCGCGTTCCTGCGCCGCCGTCCGCCGTCGCTGCTGCTCCGCCTGCTGGTGCTGGCGGTGATCGCGCTCGGCACCGCCGGCGGCGCGCTGGCGTCCGCACTGGGCGAACTGCACGCCCTGAGCCACGCCGATCATCCGTCGGCCACGCACGATCCGGTGCTGGAAGCCGATACCGGCCATGACGACGCCGACGACAGTGCCCGCCTGCTGCACGCCCTGGTGCATTGCGGCCACTGCCATGGCCACGGCGGCGTGCTGCCGTTCGCGTCGGTGGCCTGGGACGTGCCCATGCCGCCGGCGGCAACGGGCGCCACCGCGCACGACACCCACTGGCGCCCGGCGCCCACCGAAAGCCTGCTGCGCCCTCCGATTCGGGCCTGATCCACGTCCGCCGCGCGGACGTCCCGATCCTTTCCCGAAAACCGGAGATTCCCCATGTGGAAACGCCTGGCCGCGCTTGCGGCCCTGGCGATCGCACCGTGCGCCATCGCGCAGGTGCCGTCGCCGCCTGAACCCTTGACCCTGGACGCGGCGATCAGCCGCGTCGCCCGCACCCATCCCGACCTGCGCCTGCCCGTCCTGCAGCGTGCCGCCGCCGAGGCCCGCTACGAGGGCGCCGGCTTCAAGCCACCGCTGGCGTTCGGGGTCGATATCGAGAACGCCCTGGGCACCGGCGCCAGCCGCGGCTTCGACGCCAGCGAGGTCACCGTCTCGCTGGCCGGCGTGCTCGAACGCGGCGGCAAGCTCGACGCCCGCCGCGCCTTGGCGCAGGCCAACATCGACACCCTCGCGCCGCAGCGCGAGATCACCCGCCTGGACCTGATGGCCGAGGTGGCGCGCCGCTACCTGGCCATCACTGCCGCACGCGGCCAGCGCCGGATCGCGCTGGACGACATCGAGCAGCGTCGCCGCGCGGTCGCCGCTGCGCGGGTGCGGCTGCAGGCCGGCGCCTCGCCCGCCTCCACGCTGATGACCGCGCAGGCGGCATTGGCCCAGGCCGAACTGGACCGCGACCGTGCCGCGCAGGCCGAGCGCGCGGCACGGCTGGCGCTGGCGGCGCTGTGGAACGCGCGCGAAGCCGACTTCACCGAAGTCAGTGGCGAGCCGCTGCAGCTGCCGGCGCTGGAGGACTTCCAGCAACTGGCGGTGCTGCTGTCCGATACCCCGGAGCTGGCGCTCATCGCCGGCGAGGCGCGGGTGCGCGAGGCCCAGCTGCAACTGGCGCGCAGTGAGCTGCGCGGCAACCTGTCCTGGCAACTGGGCATGCGCAACAACCGCGACAGTGGCGATACCGCCCTGGTCGGCGGCTTCAGCCTGCCGCTGGGCAATGCCCGTCGCGCCGGGCCGGAGATCCGCGCTGCCGAGGCCGAACTGGCGATGAGCGCGGTGCAGCGCGAATCGCGTGCGCTGCAGCTGTACTCGACGCTGGCCGAGGCCCATGGCCGTTACGCCACCGCGCGGCTGGAAGTGGCGCGCCTGGACAGCGACGTGCTGCCGCAGCTGCAGCGTGCCGAGAAGGCCGCCGAGAGCGCCTGGCGCGCCGGTGCCATCAGCTACCTGGAATGGGCGCAGCTGCAGGCCATGCGCATCGAGGCGCGGCAACGCCAGCTCGATGCCGCGCTCGCCGCGCAGACCGCCCTGATCGAAATCCAGCGCCTGACCGGGCAGCCCCTGGTCGCCACCGCTTCCGAAGGAAACACGCCATGAAGGCTTCGCTGACTGCTTTCCCGATGTTCCGCCTGGCCGCGCTGGGCCTGCTGCTGGCCGCGCTCACCGCCTGCGGCGGCGACCCCGCCGCCACCGCCAAAGATGCCGCCGCGGACGACCACGGCCATGCCGGCGACGAGGGCGGAAACCACGCCGACGAGGACACTGCGCCCGAACAGACCACCATCCCCGCCGCGCGCGCCAAAGCCGCGGGCATCGTCAGCACCGCCGTCGGCCCGGGCACCATCGCCGACGAACACGACGTGCAGGGTCTGCTGGCGCCGATCGACGGGCGCATGGCCCAGGTCACCGCGCGCTTTCCCGGCCCGATCCGCGCGCTGCGCGCCAACGTCGGCGACCGCGTGCGCGCCGGCCAGGCGCTGGCCAGCATCGACAGCAACCTGAGCCTGACCACCTATGGCGTCAGCGCACCGATCTCCGGCGTGGTGCTGTCGCGCCAGGCGCAGGTCGGCGGGGTCGCCGCCGAAGGCCAGCTGCTGTTCGAGATCGGCGATCTCTCGCAGCTGTGGGTGGACCTGCACATCTTCGGCGCCGATACCCAGCACATCACCGCCGGGGTGCCGGTCACCGTCACCCGCATGACCGATGGCGTCAGCCAGTCCACCACGCTCGAGCGCGTGTTGCCGGGCACCGCCACCGCCAGCCAGAGCACGGTGGCCCGCGCCACCGTGGACAACGCCGACGGCCTGTGGCGGCCGGGCGCGGCGGTGCGCGCGCGCATCGTCGTGGCCAGCACCCCGGCCGACATCGTGGTGCCGCTGACCGCGCTGCAGAGCATGGACGGCCGCGACGTGGTGTTCGTGCGCAACGGCGACACCTACCAGGCGCGGCCGGTCACCCTCGGCGCGCGCGACGCGCGCCAGGTGGCGGTCAGCGCCGGGCTGCGCGCCGGCGAAGAGGTGGTGGTCGAACAGAGCTACACGGTGAAGGCCGACATCGGCAAGGCGGGGGCGGGCCATGAGCACTGACTTCGCGCCGCGCCGCGGCCTGCTCGAACGCATCATCGGCGCGGCCATCGCCCATCGCTGGCTGATGCTGCTGCTCACCGGCGTGCTGGTGCTGCTCGGTGCCTGGAGCTTCAGCCGGCTGCCGATCGACGCCACCCCGGACATCACCAACGTGCAGGTGCAGATCAACACCTCCGCACCGGGCTACTCGCCGCTGGAAACCGAACAGCGCATCACCTTCCCGGTGGAGACGGTGCTGGCCGGGCTGCCGAAGATGGAGAGCGTGCGCTCGCTGTCGCGTTACGGGCTGTCGCAGGTGACGGTGGTGTTCGAGGACGGCACCGACATCTACTTCGCCCGCCAGCAGGTGGCCGAACGCCTGCAGCAGGCGCGCTCGCAGATCCCCGACGGGCTGGACCCGCAGCTCGGGCCGATCGCCACCGGCCTGGGCGAGATCTTCATGTACACCATCGATGCCGACCCCGACGCGCGCAAGGCCGATGGCAGCCCCTACACCGCCACCGACCTGCGCACCCTGCAGGACTGGGTGATCCGGCCGCAGCTGCGCAACGTGCCCGGGGTCACCGAGGTCAACACCATCGGTGGGTTCCAGCGCCAGGTGCACATCACCCCGGACCCGGCGAAGCTGCGCGCGCTGGGCTTCACCCTGGAAGACGTCGCCGCCGCGGTCGAGGCCAACAACCAGAACGTGGGCGCCGGCTACATCGAGCGCAACGGCCAGCAGTTCCTGGTGCGCGTGCCCGGCCAGGTCGCCGACCTGGAGCAGATCGGCAACATCGTGCTCGATCGCCGCGAAGGCGTGCCGATCCACGTGCACGACGTGGCCACGGTCGCCGACGGCCCGGAGCTGCGCAGCGGCGCGGCCACCCAGAACGGCCACGAAGTGGTGATGGGCACGGTGGTGATGCTGATCGGCGCCAACAGCCGCGAGGTGGCGCAGGCCGCCGCGGCCCGGCTGCAGCAGGCGCAGCGCAGCCTGCCCGCGGGCGTCACCGTCACCGCCAGCTACGACCGCACCGCGCTGGTGGACCGCACCATCCAGACCGTGGCGAAGAACCTGCTGGAAGGCGCGTTGCTGGTGATCGTGGTGCTGTTCCTGCTGCTGGGCAATTTCCGCGCGGCACTGATCACCGCCACGGTGATCCCGCTGGCGATGCTGTTCACCCTCACCGGCATGGCCCGCGGCGGCGTGTCGGCCAACCTGATGAGCCTGGGTGCGCTGGACTTCGGCCTGATCGTGGACGGCGCGGTGATCATCATCGAGAACTGCCTGCGCCGCTTCGGTGAGCGCACCCATGCACTGGGCCGGGCGATGACCCGCGCCGAGCGCTTCGCCGAGACCGCCGCCGCCACCGCCGAGGTGATCCGCCCCAGCCTGTTCGGGCTGGGCATCATCACCGCGGTGTACCTGCCGATCTTCGCCCTCACCGGGGTGGAAGGAAAAATGTTCCACCCGATGGCGATCACCGTGGTGCTGGCGCTGAGCGGGGCGATGCTGCTGTGCCTGACTTTCGTGCCGGCGGCGATCGCGCTGTTCCTCGGTGGCCGCGTGCAGGAGAAGGAGAACCGGCTGATGGCGTGGCTGCGCCGGCGCTACCAGCCGCTGCTGGACCTGGCCCTGCGCCGCGGGCGCTGGATGGTGGCCGGCGCGCTGCTGCTGGTGGTCGGCTGCGGCCTGCTGGCAACAAAGCTCGGCAGCGAGTTCGTGCCCAACCTGGACGAAGGCGACGTGGCGATGCACGCCATGCGCATCCCGGGCACCAGCCTGACCCAGTCACTGCAGATGCAGCGCCAGATCGAGCTGCGGCTGCTGCAGTTCCCGGAAGTGGCCAAGGTGTTCTCCAAGATCGGCACGCCGGAAGTGGCCTCCGACCCGATGCCGCCGTCGGTCGCCGACACCTTCATCATGATGAAGCCACGCAGCCAGTGGCCAGACCCGCGCAAGCCACGCGCAGGCCTGCTGGCCGAGCTGGAGGCGGCGGTGGAGGAGCTGCCGGGCAACAATTACGAGTTCACCCAGCCCATCCAGATGCGCATGAACGAGCTGATCTCCGGCGTGCGCGCCGACGTGGCGGTGATGCTCTACGGCGACGACCTGGACACGCTGGCGGAGGTGGGCCGGCGCATCGAAAAGGTGGTCGCCGGCGTGCCTGGCGCGGCCGACGTGCGGCTGGAGCAGACCAGCGGGCTGCCGCTGCTCACCGTCACCCCGGACCGGCAGAAACTGGCCGGCTATGGCCTCAACCCGGGCCAGGTGCAGTCCACCGTGGCCACCGCGGTCGGCGGGCAGGTGGCGGGGCAGCTGTTCGAGGGCGACCGCCGGTTCGACATCGTGGTGCGCCTGCCGGAGGAACTGCGCCAGGATCCTGCGGCCCTGGCGGACCTGCCGGTGTCACTGGAAACCGCGCTGGCCAGCGGCAACGCCGATGAGCTGAGCCGCGGCGGCGCCGCCGGCGTACTCACCGGCAACCCGCGTACGGTGCCGCTGCGCGAACTGGCACGCATCGACACCAGCGAAGGCCCGAACCAGATCAACCGCGACAACGGCAAGCGCCGCATCGTGGTCACCGCCAACGTCCGCGACCGCGACCTGGGCAGTTTCGTCGGCGAGCTGCAGCAGGCCATCGACGCCGGGGTGAAGCTGCCGGCCGGCTACTGGGTCGACTACGGCGGCAGCTTCGAGCAGCTGATCTCGGCCAGCCAGCGGCTGGCGGTGGTGGTGCCGGCGACGCTGGTGCTGATCTTCGCGATGCTGTTCTGGGCGTTCGGCTCGGGCAAGGATGCGGCCATCGTGTTCAGCGGCGTGCCGCTGGCGCTTACCGGCGGCGTGCTGGCGCTGGCCCTGCGCGGCATCCCGCTGTCGATCTCGGCGGGCGTGGGCTTCATCGCGCTGTCCGGGGTGGCGGTGCTCAACGGGCTGGTGATGATCAGCTTCGTGCGTAGCCTGCGTGCACAGGGGCGGCCGCTGCTGGAAGCGGTGCGCGAAGGTGCGCTCGGCCGCCTGCGGCCGGTGTTGATGACCGCGCTGGTGGCGTCGCTGGGCTTCGTGCCGATGGCCTTCAACGTCGGCGCCGGCTCGGAGGTGCAGCGGCCGCTGGCCACGGTGGTGATCGGCGGCATCGTGTCCTCGACCCTGCTGACCCTGTTGCTGCTGCCGGTGCTGTACCGCTGGCTGCATCGCCGCGAAGCGTGAACCCAGCCCCGGCCCACGCCATCGGCGTGGGCCGGGAACGCTGCGCTGCGGGGTGCGCTGCAAGCCGTGCCCGCCGGTGGGAAAATCGGCCCTGGCATCGTGTCTGGAACCGGAATGAGCGACTGTTGCGGCTGTGGCCGGACCCTGGAGGTCGGGCGCATGCAGGCACGCCAGCGGTGTGTGCTGGTGTGGGTGCTGGTGATCAACCTGCTGACCTTCGTGATGATGATGGCCGCGGCCTGGCACAGCGGTTCGGCGTCGCTGCTGTCCGGCAGCCTGGACAACCTGGGCGACGCGCTGACCTACGCATTGAGCCTGGCGGTGGTGGGTGCCGGCCTCGCCGCCAAGGCGAGGGTCGCCCTGCTCAAGGCGGCCTTCATCCTGGGCGCGGCCATCGCGGTGGCCGTGGGCATCGGCTGGAAGCTGGGCCATCCGCACCTGCCGTTGTTCGAGAGCATGGGCATCGCCGCGCTGCTGAACCTGGCCGCCAACCTGCTGTGCCTGCGCCTGTTGTGGCCCTATCGCCAGGGCGATATCAACCTGGCATCGGCCTGGGCATGCTCGTTGAATGACGTCTACGAAGGCGGCGCGGTGATCCTGGCCGCGCTGGCGGTGTGGGCGTTCGGTGCCGGCTGGCCGGACCTGCTGATCGCGGTGGCCTTGCTGCTGCTGTTCCTGCGCTCGGCCTGGAAGGTGGCGCGCACGGCCTGGCGTGAGCTGCGTGGCGCGCGGGCGCGCGCGTGCTGATTTGATCCGCACCTGCCGGGTTGGCTAGAGTCCGGCGGTATCTCCAGGGAGCGGACCCATGCGATCGCGCCAGCTTGTCGTGCCCTTGCTGTTGTCGCTGTGCGGCCCGGCCGCCGCGCAGGACAGCGGCATCTACATCGAGTTCCTGTGGTCCAGGACCCCGGCTGACGCGCTTGCCCGCCAGCAGACCCGGCAGTTCGTCATGACCGGCGATCACGCGCACCAGATCTGTGTGGCCGGCACTGCCGCGAGCGGCGATGCCGGCGGCCTGCAACTGGAGTTGCGCGATGCCGACGGCAAGCGGGTGTCCCTGCAGCGTCATGACGACTACCGCGGCAGCAAGCGCTGCTACCGGGCCGACCTGGGCAGCGGTGGCCGGCCGGGAGACTGGACCGCGCATGCGGTCCTCGGCGACGGTGGCAGCAACACCGCGACGATCCGTGTCGATCCACGGCTGGAGGACTCACCCTTGTTCCAGCAGCGCGACGTTCCCTATGTCGCCGGCCGCCCGAACTACGATGCCTCGATCGCCCCGGAACAATGGGGGGGCCGGCTGGTCTGGGCGATGGACGTCGATCCGCAGGGCAAGGTCACCCATGTGGAGGTCGAAGTGGCCGAAGGCGTGGGCGAACGCCTGCGCGACCGTGCCATCGCCGCCGGCTACCTGAGCCTGTTTCCGCCGGACCCGGGCCGGGCCGCCACGCCGCTGCGCTGGCGCCGGAGCCTGGATTTCGCGCCCCGGTAGGGCCGGCCGCGGCCGGCGGTTTGCACTCGGGGCCTTGGCCCGGCATAATTGCCGGCTCGCTGTGTCCGGAAACCTCCGGATCGGTGGCCGGGAACGTGTCATCCGCCCACCCTCGTCAGCGTAACCCTTTGATTCCCATGACACGTGGCGGGCAACCGCCGGGGCCGCCCTCTTCCTGGCCAAGGAAGAGACAACCGACATTACCGAGGTGCGCAATGTCCCGAGTTTGCCAAGTTTCCGGCAAGAAGGTGCAGACGGGTAACAACGTCTCGCATGCCAACAACAAGACCCGTCGTCGTTTCCAGCCGAACCTGCACGAGCGTCGTTTCTGGGTCGCCAGCGAGAACCGCTGGGTCAAGCTTCGTGTTTCCGCGCATGCACTGCGCACCATCGACAAGAACGGCATCGATTCCGTTCTGGCTGAGCTGCGTGCGCGCGGCGAAAAGGTCTGAGGAGTAAACCATCATGGCAGGCAAGCGCGACAAGGTCCGTATGATTTCCTCGGCCGGTACCGGCCACTTCTACACCACGGACAAGAACAAGAAGAACACCCCCGGGAAGATGGAATTCCTGAAGTATGACCCGGTGGTCCGTAAGCACGTGATGTACAAGGAAGGCAAGATCAAGTAATCCGCACGGATTGCCTGGATCGCCGTTCCACACCGGACCCGCCGCAAGGCGGGTTCGTTGTTTCCGGGGCATGCGCGGCGCCATCAGCATGCTCCATCAGCACATGCGGCGGCGGCATCATGCCGCGCCGGGCGCATCGCCTACAATCGGCGCATGACCGTTCCCGACCCGATGCAGACCTGCGACATCGCCATCATCGGCGGTGGCGCCGCCGGCGTGCTCACCGCGATCGGCGTGCTGCGTGGCGCGCGCGGCGAGCTGCGCGTGGTGCTTGTCGAACCGCAGCTCCCGCTCGGCCGCGGCGTGGCCTATGCCACCCGTCGTCCCGAACACCTGCTCAACGTGCCGGCCGGCAAGATGAGCGGCTTCCCGGACCGGCCCGACGATTTCCTCGATTACCTGGTCGCGCACGAGGCCCTGCCGGGCACCGGCCGCGACGCGCTGGCGCAGGCCTTCGTCGCCCGCCACCACTACGCCGCCTATCTGCGGCAGCGCCTGCAGGAGGCGGTGGACGCCAGCCCGGCGCGGCTGGACGTGCGCGCCGCGCGGGTCCACGCCCTGCAGCGCCACGCCGACGGGCTGCTGCTGCAGCTGGACGCGGGCCCGCCGTTGCGGGCCGCCGCGGTGGCGCTGTGCAGCGGCAACGCGCTGCGGCCGCTGCCGGCGCGCGGCGCCGGCGCGGTGCCGCCGGGCAAGCGCATCGAGGCCTGGGACTACGACGCGGTGCAGGATGTCGCCGCCAGCGCCGACGTGGCCATCGTCGGCTCCGGGCTGAGCATGGCCGATTGCGTGGCCTCGCTCGCGGCGTCCGGGCACCGCGGGCAGGTGCACGTGCTCTCGCGCCACGCGCTGCTGCCGCTGCCGCACGCCAGCGGCGCGGCCGCCGACTACGATCCCGAGCCGTTGCTGGCGATGGGCCTGCGCCAGCGCATGCGCGCGCTGCGCCGGCATGCCGCCGACGCGGCGCGCCGCGGCATCCCCTGGCAGAGCGTGATGGAACGCATCCGCCCGCTGGGGCAGGCGCTGTGGCAGTCGCTGTCCTTCGATGACCAGCGCCGTTTCCTGCGCCACGTGGTGCGCTACTGGGACGTGCACCGGCACCGCATCGCCGCGCCGGTGCATGCGCAGCTGCTGGAGCTGCGCCGGCAGGGGCGCCTGCACCTGCACCGCGGGCGCCTGGAAACCGCCATCGCCGAAGGCGCCTGCGTGCGCCTGGGCGCGCTCGACCCGCGGCGGCAGCCGTTCCAGATCGACGCGCACTGCGTGGTCAACGCCACCGGCGTGGAGATGCGCGCGCAGGCCATGCGCAATCCGCTGCTGCAGCAGCTGCTGGGCAGCGGCATCGCGCGCCCGGGGCCGCACGGCATCGGCCTGGACAGCGCGGACGATGGCAGCCTGCTCGACGCCGATGGCGTGGCCGAGCCGCGCATACAGGTGGTCGGCAGCCTGCGTATCGGCCGGTTGTGGGAGAGCCTGGCCATCCCGGAACTGCGCGGCCAGGCCGCGCAGGCGGCCGCGAGGCTGTTGCCGCCGCAGGCATGAACGCGGCGGTGGACCCCGCCGGGCCGGGCATTCCTCGCCCCGGCCCGGCCACGCAGGGTGCCGGCGCCTGCGGTTTCTCGGCTTTTGGCCACGCTACGCCCTAAAATGCTGGGATGGATGTTTCCCACCTGCTCGACGGGCTGAACCCGGCCCAGCGCGAGGCCGTTTCCGCTGCTCCCGGCCACTACCTGATCCTCGCTGGCGCCGGCTCCGGCAAGACCCGCGTGCTTACCCACCGCATCGCCTGGCTCAATGAAGTGCACGGCGTGCCGACCCACGGCATCTTCGCGGTGACCTTCACCAACAAGGCCGCCGGCGAGATGCGCCACCGCATCGACCTGCAGCTGCGCAACGGCGCGCGCGGCATGTGGATCGGCACCTTCCACGGCCTGGCGCACCGCCTGCTGCGCCTGCATTGGGCCGACGCCAGGCTGCCCGAAGCGTTCCAGGTGATGGATTCGGACGACCAGCTGCGGCTGGTCAAGCGCGTGGTGCAGGCGCTGGAGATCGACGACGGCAAGCACCCGCCCAAGCAGATTGCCTGGTGGATCAACGAGCAGAAGGACGAGGGCCGCCGGCCGCAGCACATCCAGCCCGAGCCGCACGATGCGTGGCTGGAAACCATGCGCCAGGCCTACACCGAATACCAGGCGCGCTGCGACCGCGCCGGCCTGGTCGACTTCGCCGAACTGCTGCTGCGCGCGCACGAACTGCTGCGCGACAACCCGGCGCTGCTGGCGCACTACCGCGCGCGCTTCGGCGAGATCCTGGTCGACGAATTCCAGGACACCAATGCCATCCAGTACGCCTTCGTGCGGGTGCTGGCCGGTGATTCGGGCCACGTGTTCGTGGTCGGCGACGACGACCAGGCGATCTACGGCTGGCGCGGCGCCAAGGTCGAGAACGTGCAGCGCTTCCTCAAGGATTTCCCGGGCGCGCAGACCATCCGCCTGGAGCAGAACTACCGCTCCAGCGCCAACATCCTCAATGCCGCCAACGCGGTCATCGCCCACAATCCGGACCGCATCGGCAAGCAGCTGTGGACCGACAGCGGCGACGGCGAGCCGATCGACCTGTACGCCGCCTACAACGAGATGGACGAGGCGCGCTACCTGGTCGAGCGCGCGCGGCAATGGGTGCGTGACGGCGGCAGCTACGGCGACATCGCCGTGCTCTACCGCAGCAACGCGCAGTCGCGCGCCTTCGAAGAGGCGCTGCTGTCCGAGCAGGTGCCGTACCGCGTGTACGGCGGCATGCGCTTCTTCGAGCGCGCCGAGGTCAAGGACGCGCTGGCCTACCTGCGGCTGCTGACCAACCGCAACGACGACGCTGCGTTCGAGCGCGCGGTGAACACGCCGGCGCGTGGCATCGGCGAGCGTACCCTGGACGAGGTGCGGCGCATCGCGCGCGCGCAGTCGCTGTCGCTGTGGGAGGCGGCGATGCTCGCCACCCAGGGCAACGACCTCGCGGCGCGCGCGAAGAACGCGCTCGCCGGCTTCCTCAACCTGGTCCAGCAGATCGGCGCCGAAACCGCGCAGATGACCCTGGCCGAGCGCATCGACCACGTGCTGGTGCGTTCGGCGCTGCGCGAACACTGGAGCAAGGAGAGCCGCAACACGCTCGACTCCGAATCGCGCAGCGACAACCTCGACGAACTGGTCTCGGTGGCCTCGCGCTTCGTCCAGCGCGACCAGGACGAAGAGGGCGCCGCCGACATGAGCGAGCTGGTGGCCTTCCTGTCCTACGCCTCGCTGGAGGCCGGCGAAGGCCAGGCCCAGGCCGGCGAGGACGGGGTACAGCTGATGACCCTGCATTCGGCCAAGGGCCTGGAGTTCCCGCTGGTGTTCCTGGCCGGGCTGGAGGAAGGGCTGTTCCCGGGTGCGCGCTCGCTGGAGGAAAGCGGCCGGCTGGAGGAAGAGCGCCGGCTGGCCTACGTCGGCATCACCCGCGCCCGGCACAAGCTGGTGCTGGGCTACGCCGAGTCGCGCCGCATCCACGGCCAGGACAACTACAGCCTGCCGTCGCGGTTCCTGCGTGAGATCCCGCGCGAGCTGTTGCACGAAGTACGGCCCAGGGTGCAGGTCTCGCGCCCGGCCTCGCTCGGCAGCAGCCGGGTGGCCGGCCATGCCGCGCTGGAGGCCCCGGCGATCCGCCTGGGCGCCAGCGTCAGCCACCCCAAGTTCGGCGAGGGCGTGGTCACCGACTACGAGGGCAGCGGCGCGCATGCGCGGGTGCAGGTGGAGTTCGCCGAGGCCGGCAGCAAGTGGCTGGTGATGGCCTACGCCAACCTGAACGTGCTCTAGGCCGCGGCCCGGCCCGGGCGGGGCGGTTTGATCAGGCTCAATGCACGCCGGTGGCATCGGGTGTGTAATGCTCGCCTGCCACCCTTGCCGAGGAATACCGCCATGTACAAGCGCATCCTGATCGCGACCGATGGTTCCGAGCTGGCCATGAAGGGCCTGCAGAAGGGCCTGGAACTGGCGGCGCAGCTCGGCGCCAAGGTCGACATCGTCACCGTGTCCGAGCCGTGGGCGGTGGGCATGTACGACGCCATGGGCTGGAGCGCCGGCTACGAAGCCAGCCCGGAGTACAAGCAGGACCGCGAGGCCGCGGCGCAGAAGATCCTGCAGCCGTCGCTGGACGCCGCGCGCGCCGCCGGCGTGGCCGAGGTGACCGGCCACCACGTACTCGACCGCTATGCCGCCGACGGCATCATCGAGACCGCCGATGCCTGCGGCAGCGACCTGCTGGTGATGACCTCGCATGGCCGCCGCGGCATGACCCGGGTGCTGCTCGGCAGCCAGACCGCCGAAGTGCTGGCGCGCAGCAGGGTACCGGTGCTGGTGATCCGCTGAGGCAGGCCCTGCGCCTGCCCGGCCCGGGACGTCCCCCGCGGCGTCCCGGTGGCGGCCTGCGGCCGTCGCTTTCCCTTTTTCAGCGTACCCCCTTCATCGCCATCGTTGCCGAAGGGGGCTTTTCTTTGATGGCCGGGGTGATGAGCGCGGGGTCGCCGCCGGGCGGCGCCCAGGCTGTGGCGGGGCTGGCTGGCCGCCGTCGCGGCAGCCACCCCGGCATCACCAGCTGTACAGCTTCCAGTAGACCGGCGACACGCCGTCCTTGTCGTTGTCCATGCGGCCGTCGCCATTGCGGTCGTAGAGGTAGAACGGCGCCCCCCGCGCGGGGGTGACCTTGACCATGCGCAGCTGGCTGCCGACGCGGTACTCCTCGATGGTGTCGCCGTTGTCGAGGCTGCGGCGGGTGACATCGGCGCCGGTCACGTCCACCGGCGGCGCATCGGCGTCCCGACCCATGCTGGCGCAACCGGCCAGGGCGAGCAGGGGGATCAGCAGCAGGTGTTTCATGACGGCGGCTCCTCGCATCGGTGTCCGGGTGATTATGCCTGCCTGCGGCGGGCGCGCGCGTCGTCGTGGGCCGGCCGCGTAGAATCGCCGGATGAGCAGATTAGTCCTGATCGACGGGTCCAGTTACCTGTACCGCGCGTTCCACGCGTTGCCGCCGCTGTCCAATGCCGCCGGCGAACCCACCGGCGCGCTGTTCGGCGTGGTCAACATGCTGCGGGCCACGCTGAAGGAAAAGCCCGACTACGTGGCCTTCGTGGTCGACGCCCCCGGCAAGACCTTCCGCGACGACCTGTACGCCGAGTACAAGGCCAACCGCCCGCCGATGCCCGACGACCTGCGCGCGCAGGTGCAGCCGATGTGCGACATCGTGCACGCGCTGGGCATCGACATCCTGCGCGTGCCCGGGGTGGAGGCCGACGACGTGATCGGCACCCTGGCCCTGGCCGGCGCCGCCGACGGGCTGGAGGTGACCATCTCCACCGGCGACAAGGACTTCGCCCAGCTGGTGCGCCCGGGGGTGATCCTGGTCAACACCATGACCGGCAGCCGTACCGATTCCGATGCCGCGGTGATGGACAAGTTCGGCGTGCGCGCCGACCAGATCGTCGATTACCTGGCGCTGATGGGCGATGCCGTGGACAACGTGCCCGGCGTGGACAAGTGCGGGCCCAAGACCGCCGCCAAATGGCTGGCCGAGTACAACGACCTGGACGGCGTGATGGCCGCCGCGGCCACCATGAAGGGCAAGATCGGCGAGAACCTGCGCGCCGCGCTGCCGCGGCTGCCGCTCAACCGCGAGCTGGTCACCATCCGCACCGACGTGGCGCTGGAACAGGGCCCGCGCGACCTGCGCCTGCGCGAGCAGCATGTGGACAGCCTGCGCGAGCTGTATGGCCGCTACGGCTTCACCCAGGCGCTGCGCGAGCTGGGCGGCGTCGCCGCGCCGGCCGCCGCCGACGAGGCCAGGGTCAGCCTGCGCGGTACCGCCGCCGGCTTCGCCCGGTCCGCCGAGGCGGCGCCCGCCGTCGCCGCGGACCCGGCGCTGGCCGGCAAGGGCGAGTACGAAACCGTGTTCACCGACGAACAGCTGCGGGCCTGGGTCGAACGCCTGCAGGCCGCCGCCGAATTCGCCTTCGATACCGAAACCGATGCGCTGGATGCCATGCGCGCGCGGCTGGTCGGCGTGAGCCTGGCGGTCGAGCCGGGCACGGGCGCCTACATCCCGGTCGGCCACGACTACCCGGGCGCGCCGGCGCAGCTGCCGCTGGCGCGCGTGCTCGACGCACTGCGGCCGCTGCTCGAGGACCCGGCCAGGCGCAAGCTCGGCCAGCACGGCAAGTACGACATCCACGTGCTGCGCCGCCACGGCGTGGAGGTGCGCGGCTACGCCGACGACACCATGCTGGAGAGCTTCGTGCTCAACTCCACCGCCACCCGCCACGACATGGATTCGCTGGCGCATCGCTACCTGGGCTACACCACCACCAAGTTCGAGGACGTGGCCGGCAAGGGCGCCAGGCAGATCCCGTTCTCGCAGGTCGGCATCGAAGAGGCTGGCCAGTACGCCGCCGAGGATGCCGACATCACCCTGCGCCTGCACCGCGTGCTGGCGCCGCAGCTGGCCGCCGAGCCGGCGCTGGAAAAGGTCTACCGCGAGATCGAGATGCCGCTGGTGCCGGTGCTGGCGCGCATCGAGGCCAACGGCGTGTGCATCGATGCCGCCGAGCTGCGGCGGCAGAGCGCGGACCTGTCGGCGCGCATGCTGGCCGCGCAGCAGAAGGCCACCGAACTGGCCGGGCGCAGCTTCAACCTCGATTCGCCCAAGCAGCTGCAGGCGGTGCTGTTCGACGAGCTGGGCCTGCCGGCGCTGGTGAAGACGCCCAAGGGCCAGCCCAGCACCAACGAGGAGGCGCTGGAAGCCATCGCCGAGCAGCACGAGCTGCCGCGGGTGATCCTGGAGTACCGCGGCCTGGCCAAGCTGCGCAGCACCTACACCGACAAGCTGCCGGAGATGGTCAACCCCGACACCGGCCGCGTGCACACCAGCTACCACCAGTCCGGCGCGGCCACCGGGCGGTTGTCCTCGTCCGATCCCAACCTGCAGAACATCCCGATCCGCACCGACGACGGCCGCCGCATCCGCAGGGCGTTCGTCGCGCCGCCGGGGCGCCGGCTGATGGCCTGCGACTACTCGCAGATCGAGCTGCGCATCATGGCCCACCTGTCCGAAGACCCGGGCCTGATCCGCGCCTTCGAGCAGGGCGTGGACGTGCACCGCGCCACCGCCGCCGAAGTATTCGGGCGCGCGCTGGAGGATGTCACCGCGAACGAGCGCCGCGCCGCCAAGGCGATCAACTTCGGCCTGATGTACGGCATGAGCGCGTTCGGCCTGGCCAAGAACCTGGGCATCGACCGCGGCCAGGCACAGGATTACGTGGCGCTGTACTTCAGCCGTTACCCGGCGGTGCGTGATTTCATGGAGCGCATGCGCGTGCAGGCGCGCGAGCAGGGCTACGTGGAGACCCTGTTCGGCCGCCGCCTGTACCTGAACGACATCCACGCGCGCAACCAGGGCCTGCGCGCCGGCGCCGAGCGCGCGGCGATCAATGCGCCGATGCAGGGTACCGCCGCGGACATCATCAAGCGCGCGATGGTCAGCGTGGATGGCTGGCTCGCCGCGCACCGCGAACGCGCGCAGATGATCCTGCAGGTGCACGACGAACTGGTGTTCGAGGCCGATGCGGACTTCATCGACACGCTGCGCGCGGAGGTGGAATCGCGCATGGCCGCCGCGGCGCAGCTGCGGGTGCCGCTGGTGGTCGATACCGGTGTGGGCGACAACTGGGACCAGGCCCACTAGGCGTGCGGGCGGCGCCACGGCTCACGCCTGTCGCGCCGCCGCGCGGGGCCGCTGCCGGGCGCTGGCCACACGCCGCGCTGGCGTCGCGGCTTCACCTGTATTCGTGTTGCCAATGGCATCCAGTGGATTTGGTGATGCCTGCCGCTGCAATTGCGGAATGCAGCACGGATTGTCGATGGATCGACGTGCGAAATGCCACTTCTGGAACGTTGCGTCACGCACGTAATGGGTAATGGCGCACACCTTGTTTTGCGGATGAATCCCTCCTTAATCGTCCGGAAATAAATAGCCGCTCTTCACGAACCATCAATGTGCGCGATGGTCATATAGCCCGTGACAGGTGCAACGCCTGTCGCGGATCTCTCCCATCCCCTGGAGCAGATCTCGGAGCGGGGATTCCTCCCCAAATCGCCGCTCCTCGAGCCCCGTCGACCCCCCCCTGGTCGGCGGGGCTTTTTTTTGTGCCGGCCGCGCCCCGCGCAGCCATGTCCAGCGTGCACCGGTGCGGTGGTCTGGGCATCATGGCCGCACAGACAGAAAGGGGGGTGGGCCGATGTCGGACATGTTCGCGCTGGCGATGCCGTGGTGGGAGTTCATCCTGCGCGCGGTGGTGGTCTACGTCGTGGTGCTGGGAATGGTGCGGCTGACCGGCAAGCGCGCGCTGGGGCAGATCACGCCGTTCGACGTGCTGTTGATCGTGCTGCTGGGCAACGCCGTGCAGAACGCGCTGCTCGGCCAGGACACCTCGCTTGCCGGTGGCCTGTTGCTGGCCGCGACGCTGATCACCATCAACTACGCGGTGGGCTGGCTCACCACCCGCAGCCGCCGGGTTGAGCGGCTGGTGGAAGGCGAACCGGTATTGATCGCGCGCGATGGCCGCCTGCTGGATTCGGTGCTGCGCCGCGAACTGATCACCCACGCCGACTTCGACGCGGCGATGCGCCAGCAGGGATGCCGTGGCGTCGATGAGGTCGAGCTGGCGCTGCTGGAAACCAATGGCCACATCACCATCGTGCCGCGCCGCCGCGACTGACCCGGCCATGGCCGCGTGCGCCGGTCGGTGCCGGCGCGGGGCCGCGGCCGTTACAGCCAGTCGCGCGGGACCAGGTAGCCGGCCAGCCGCGCCTCGTCGCTGCCGGCTTCGGGCTGGTAGCCGTACTCCCAGCGCACGCGCGGTGGCAGGCTCATCAGGATGCTCTCGCTGCGGCCGCCGCTCTGCAGGCCGAACAGCGTGCCGCGGTCGTAGACCAGGTTGAATTCCACGTAGCGGCCGCGGCGGTACAGCTGGAACTCGCGTTCGCGCTCGCCATACGCGGTGTCCCTGCGGCGCGCCACGATCGGCAGGTAGGCATCGAGGAAGCCGTCGCCCACGGCGCGCATATAGGCGAAATCGCGCTCGAAATCGCCCTGCAGGTCGTCGAAGAACAGGCCGCCGACGCCACGGGTCTCGTTGCGGTGCTTGAGGAAGAAGTACTCGTCGCACCAGCGCTTGTGCGCGTGGTAGCGCTCGGCGCCGAACGGCGCGCACAGATCATGCGCCACCTGGTGCCAGTGGCGCACGTCCTCGTCGAACGGATAGAACGGGGTCAGGTCGAAGCCGCCGCCGAACCAGGCCGCGACCGCCTTGCCGTCGCGCTCGGCCTGGAAGTAGCGCACGTTGGCGTGGGTGGTGGGCAGGTAGGGATTGAGCGGATGGAACACCAGCGACACGCCGCAGGCGCGCCACGACGCGCCGGCCAGTTCCGGGCGGTGCGCCGAGGCCGACGGCGGCAGGCGCGTGCCGGACACGTCGGAGAAGCCGATGCCGGCCTGCTCGAACACCGCGCCATCGCGCAGGACCCGGGTGCGGCCACCGCCGCCCAGCAGCGGCGCGGAGCCGCCGGCGTCGGCGCGCTGCCAGCGGTCTTCGACGAAACGGGCCCGGCCGTCGGCGGATTCGATGGCCTGGCAGATGCGGTCCTGCAGGCCGGTGAGGTAGTCGCGTACGCGTTCGAAATCGTCCATGCGCGTACTGTAGCGCAGGCGTTCAGCGGAACAGCGCGCGGACCTCGTCGCGGCACAGTTTGACCACCAGCCAGGCGTGCAGGCCGGCGAACGCCAGCGCCGTGGCGCCGGCGCTGAGCAGCGCGGTCCAGCGGCTGGCCTGCATCTGCGCCATCGCATGGCGGCCGTCGGCCGAGTCGTGGAAGCCCGGTGGCAGCACCGCCTGCATCGCCGTGAACAGGCCGTCGACCAGCGGCAGCATGGCGAAGTTGGCCAGGGCCACCACGACCAGGAACACGATGAAGCCGATCCGTCCCCATTCGTGGTGGCGCAGCAGCGCCCACGACACCGCGAGCAGGGCCACGGACAACAGCAGCATCAGCACGCTGAGCGACAGCGCGTGCTGTGCGGCCCAGTGCAGCGCCGCCGGCACCGGCAGGCCCTGCCGCTCGAGCCAGCCCAACGGGTCGAGCCGGCCGAGCAGGGCCACCAGCAGCAGCTGCAGCAGGCTCCAGCCGATGGACAGTACCGCCATCGCCAGCGACAGCCGGGCGGTGACGTCGACGAAGCCGGCGGCGGTCTGCGACGCGCGGCGGAGCGGCGGGGGAGTGGATGGGATCACGCGGAGGCGCTGTCGGTTGCGGTGGCGGGCACTATCGCCGGCTTCAGCCGGCTTGCCCAGCCCCCAGCCAGCGCCGCGCCGCCGGCAGTACATGGCGTTCGCTCAGCGGCGCCAGCACCACGCCATGCGGCGGATGCAGCGGAATCCAGGCCAGCTCGGCGATCTCGGCGCGCGCGCGCGGCGTGCCGTCCACCTGCACCAGGAACGATTCGCCCTGCACGCGCCGCCCGGGTTCGTTGACCGCGTCGTCCTCGAAGGTGCCCAGCGCGTGCGCGCCGCCGGCGCGCAGCGCCACGCCCAGTTCCTCGCGCAGTTCGCGCGCCAGCGTGTGCAGCGCCTGTTCGCCGGCCTCGCGCTTGCCGCCGGGCTGGATGAAGGCGCGCGAACCCCGCTTGCGCACCACCAGCACGCGGCCGGCGCGGTCCAGGATCACCGCGGTAACGATGCGGATGGGGGAGGTCATCGGCTGGAATCCGCCGCGCGGCGTGGCCTGCCCGCGGCGGTACCCGGTGTCGTGGACGCCGTCGCCCAGGCCACGAGGCGGCGGCGCGCCGGTGCCACCGGAAAGGCGGCGCACCGCGCAGGGGCGGCGCCGGGCCGCCCCTGCCGGGTGCTCACTTCAGCGTTTCCTCGAACAACTTGAGGATGCGCTTGTACTGGTCCAGCCAGGAATCGGCGCGGGTGTAGCCGTGGCGTTCCAGCGGGTACGGCGCGATCGACCAGTTGTCCTTGTGCAGCTCGATCAGGCGCTGGGTCATGTTGACCGAGTCCTGGAAGAACACGTTGTCGTCCATCATGCCGTGGGCGATCAGCA
The DNA here is from genome assembly GCF_056393075.1 of Stenotrophomonas sp. Steno-Z10-HUANG. NCBI lineage: Bacteria > Pseudomonadati > Pseudomonadota > Gammaproteobacteria > Lysobacterales > Lysobacteraceae > Stenotrophomonas > Stenotrophomonas sp. Steno-Z10-HUANG. The sequence goes on along the minus strand of NZ_JBWJPA010000009.1, from coordinate 115,276 downwards.
GGTGGTCCTGCAGGCCTTCGGCGTACTCGATCGGCGAGGACACGCGGTAGGCCTCCGGATCGATGTCCGGGGTGTTGAGGATGTTGCTGGTGTAGCCGTGGTTGTACTGGTGCCAGTCGCCGACCGGGCGCAGTGCGGCGCCGGCCTTGAACGTGCCCGGCGCGCGGTACAGCGCCATGAAGGTCATGAAGCCGCCATAGGAGCCGCCGTAGATGCCGGCGCGGTCGCGGTCGCCCTGCTGGGTCTCCACCAGCCAGTCCAGGCCGTCCAGGTAGTCCTCCAGCTCGGGGTGGCCCATGTTGCGGTAGATCGCGGTGCGCCAGTCGCGGCCGTAGCCCTCGCTGCCGCGGTAGTCCATGTCCAGCACGATGTAGCCCTTCTGCACCAGCAGGTTGTGGAACATCTGTTCGCGGAAGTAGGCGGGGTAGCGCTGGTGCACGTTCTGCAGGTAGCCGGCGCCGTGCACGAACATCACCACCGGGTACTTCCTGCCCGGCTCCTTCTGCGCGGGGCCATAGTACTTGGCCCAGACCACGCCGGCGCCGTGCTTCGACGGCACCGCCACCAGCTGCGGCTGGATCCACTGCCGCGCCTTGAACTCGGCGCTGCGGGTGTCGGTGAGCACGCGCGCGCTGCCGCCCGCGGCCGGCACCACCGCCAGCTGGGGCGGCAGGTAGGCGCCGGAGTAGCGCACCAGCAGCTGCTGGCCGTCGGGCGAGAGCGAGAAGTCCTCCACGCCGTTGAGATCGGTCAGTTCGCGCACCTGGCCGCTGGCGACGTCGACGCCGCACACCTCGTAGTCGTGCGGTGCCTGCGGGTTGCACAGCACGTAGAAGCCCTTGCCGTCGGCCGAGGGCACCGGCGCCGAGGACTCCCATTTGCCGCTGGTGAGCGCGCGCGGCCTGTCGCTGCCGGCCTGGGTATACAGGTGCGAGAAGCCAGACTCCTCGGACAGCAGCCACAGCGTGCGGCCGTCGGCCATCCAGCCGAAATCGTTGAAGCCCCAGTTGATCCAGCCCGGGTCGGTGAGCCGGTGGCGGTTCTGCAGGCGGCCGTCGTCGCCGACGCTGACGATCCAGCGGTCCTTGTTGTCGTTGGCGCGCAGCATCACCGCCGCCTGCCTGCCGTCGGCGCTCCAGCGGATGCCGCCGCCCATGAAGTCGCCCATCACCTGCACGCTGCGGTTGCCCTTGAGCGGCTCCTTGCCGGCGGCCTTGCGCAGCGCGGCCAGCGGGTCGCTGCCGATGCCGGGCAGCGCGTCCAGTGCCAGCGGCCGTACCTGGCCGGTGCGGGCGTCGGCCAGCCACAGCGCGTGTGGGGCGAAGCCGTTGCGGCCGACCCGGGTGCGGGTGTCCTCGGTCTCCTCGTAGCCGGATTCGGTGACGTACAGCGGCATCTTGCCGCCGCGGCCGTCTTCGAAGTTCTTCGGCTTGGTCACCACGATCAGGTGGGTGGCATCGGGCGACAGCGCGCTGTCCACGATCTCCACGTCCGCGCCCAGGTAAAGCGGGCCCGGGGCGCGGGTCGGATCGGCCTGGCGCCAGCGCTCGCCCTGCTCGCGCAGCGCTTCGCGCTGGGCGCGGTCGCGGCGCAGGGTCTCCAGCGTGCGCATCTGCTGGTCGCGCAGCACGTCGGCCTTGGGCGCATCGGCGGGGTTCTTCTCGGCCTTGAGCTGGGCGACCACGGCGATGGCGCCGCTGCCCGCGTTCCAGTGGTACCAGGTGTTGCCGACGCTCCAGATCACGCCGCCGTCGGTGGCGAAATCCACGCCCGCGGCGCGCTCGTTGCCACGCGTGAGCTGGGTCAGCGCGCCGCTGCGCAGGTCGCGCACGAACACGTCGCCGTTGCGCACGAAGGCCATGCGCTGGCGCTGGCGGTCATACACGCGGGTGGCCGCGTCCAGCGTGCCGCGCTGGTCGTCGGCAACCTGCTGCGCCGCGCCGCCGTCGACCGCCTGGCGGAAGGTGTCGCGTACCGGGCTGCCCTTGCGCTTGAGCGTGTACTCGACCTGCTGGCCGTTCCACGACCACCAGGCCGATTCCACCGGCGGCCCGATCCAGTCCGGGTCGGCCATCGCCTGCTCGATGGTGATCGGCGTGGGCGCGGCGTGGACACCGCCGGCGGCGGCCAGCAGCAACAGGGACAGGGGCAGGAATCTGGACATCGCGGGCACCGGTGGAGAAAACCGGCAAAGCCTAGCAGCCCGCCCCGCCGCAGGGCTGGGCCACAGGTCATGGACGGGCGCGCAGACCGCGCCCGGGCCCTGCGCGCCCGCGCTCCGCCGCGCCCGCGTTTGTGCGGCTTCCGCCAGCGGCTATGCTGGGCGCCGGCCGCGACCTCCGTTGCGCGGCGGTTTTTCCCGAAGGTCGTCCCGCGTGCCCGCTGCCCATCCGATTTCCCGCTGCCTGCATCCCCTCGCCACCGGCGCCCGCGCGCGACCACTGGCGATGGCCGCCGCGACGATCGACCTGGATACGTTCCTCGCGCATGTGCGCGGGGTGGCGGCACTGCTGCCGCCGGGGCGCCACGCGGTCAACCTGTGCGAGGACCGCTACCGTTTCCTGGTCGGTTTCTGCGCCATCGCCCTGCGTGGCCAGGTCAACCTGCTGCCGCCCTCGCGCGCGCCGGCGGTGGTGGACGACGTGCAGCGGCGCCACGAGCAGGCCTGGTGCCTGGGCGACACCGCTCCGGATCCGCTGCCGGCGGGCTGGTTCGCGTTGCCGGAGGTGCTGCCACGGCTGCCGGGCGAGGTTCCGTTGCTGGATGCGGCGCAGCTGGTCGCCATCGGCTTCACCTCGGGCAGCACCGGCGCGCCGGCGGCCAACCCCAAGACCTGGGGCGCGTTCGTCACCAGCACCGCGCAGAACCTGCAGGCGCTGGGCGACCTGTGGGGCGAGCGCATGCCGTCGGTGGTCGCCACGGTGCCGCCGCAGCACATGTACGGCATGGAAATGTCGGTGCTGCTGCCGCTGCTGGCGCCGGCGATGCTGCATGCCGGCCGCCCGTTCTTCCCGCAGGACGTGGCGCAGGCGCTGGCCGAAGTGCCCGCGCCGCGGCTGCTGGTCACCACGCCGGTGCACCTGAAGGCACTGGTCGAATCGGGCGTGGCGCTGCCGCCGCTGGCCGGCATCGTCACCGCCACCGCGCCGCTGCCGCAGCCGCTGGCCGCCGCGGCCGAAGCGCGTTTCGCCACGGAAGTGCGCGAGGTGTTCGGGTCCACCGAGACCTGCATCTTCGCCCGCCGCCGCACCGCCCGTGAACAGGCCTGGACGCTGCTGCCGGGCGTGCGCCTGGAGCCGCGCGACGACGGCACCCGGGTGCATGCACCGCACCTGGCCGAGCCGGTGCTGCTGGCCGATCTGGTCGAGCCGCTGCCGCACGACCGCTTCCTGCTGCGCGGCCGTCGCGCGGACCTGCTGGAGATCGCCGGCAAGCGCGCGTCGCTGGGCGACCTGACGCGGCGCCTGCAGGCGGTGCCCGGGGTGCGCGACGCGGTGATGGTGCAGCTGGACCCGGAGCCGGGCCAGGCGGTGGGGCGCATTGCGGCGCTGGTGGTGGCACCGGAGCGTGAGGAGGCGGACATCCTGCGCGAACTGCGCGCGGGCATGGACCCGGTGTTCCTGCCGCGGCCGTTGCGCCGGGTGGCGTGCCTGCCGCGCAACGAGACGGGGAAGTTGCCCAGAGATGCGGTGCTGGCGTTGCTGCGCGGCGGGGAATAGTTCTGCGGTTGCCGTTGCCGTGATTTTGCCGTTGCTCCCCGCATTTGACTTCCGGGTTCCCTTCCGCAGCGACGGAGCCGGCGGGAAAAACCCGGAGGGCGACGCACATGGATGTGCGTCGTTTTTCTACGCGACATGGATGTCGCGTAGAAAAATCCCGCCGGCGGAGTGGACCCGCGGCACGCAGTGCCGTGGGCGCGTAGGCAGGGCGTGCTTTCTCTTGGTTACTTCTCTTTGCACGAGCAAAGAGAAGTAACTCGCTCCTGCGAAGCAGGGGCGAACGCTCTGCTTTCAAGCTTCCGCTTAATGGTTGGCTCCGGCTCTGCCTATCGCTTTGACACAGACCTCCAAGGGATGCACAGCAAGGGCAGGAGCAGGATCAAAGGCTTTCGCTCCCCTTCGGGGCGCGAGCTACTTTTCTTTGCTCGTGCAAAGAAAAGGTAGCCAAAAGAAACACGCCCCTGCCTACGCGCCCGCCGCGCTACGCGCGCCGGGTCCACTCCGCCGGCGGGATTTTTCTACGCGACATCCCTGTCGCGTAGAAAAACGACGCGCGTCCATGCGCGTCGCCCTCTGGGTTATTCCCGCCGGCTCCGTCGCTTCGGAAGGGGACCCGGCAGTCAAAAGCGGGGAGCAACGGCAACGGCTACCGCAGCCGCGGTCAGGCGCCGTGTACCCCGTCGATCTCCACCCGCAGGTCGCGCCGGCACACTTCGGCGTGCAGCACGATGTACGCCACCTCCGGCGGCAGATGCCGCGCCAGCGCCTGCCGTATCGCCGGGATCTCCGCCGCGTCGCGCACGTACACCTTCAGCCGGCTGCCCGCGCCGAAATGCGCCGGCAGGGACGGCAGGCGCGCGCGCGCGGTGCCCACCAGCGCGTCGAGATTGGCGAACGTCTCCTCCAGCTGCCGCAGCGTGTCCTCGCCGTGCAGGGTGGCGTGGCCGACCACGCTGGCGGTGCCCGACAGCAGCAGCGGCACGCTGCTGCCCGGCGCGGCCAGCATGCCGCGGGCGAAGCTGGGCGACTGCGGGCCGTACTGCCGCGGGTAGCGCCAGGCGCTGACCTGGCGCGGGTTCTCCAGCGGCGTGCCCGGCACGCGCGCGGCCAGCCAGTAGACCTGCAGCACGCGCACGCCGTCGAGGCGGCCGATGGCGGTGGCCGCCGGCAGGGTGCCGGGGTCGATGGTGCCGATGCCGCGTGCGCGGCCCACGCAGAACTGGCGGTAGCGCTCGTCGTCGCCCTCGCCCTCGGTGATCGCGTCCAGGTAGTTCCAGATCCGCAGCAGGTGCGGATAGCCCTGCCGGGGCAATGACGACAGCAGCCGGGCATAGGCGTGCGCGCCGGCTTCCAGGATGCCGCCGTGGCGGACTTCGTCGATCTGCAGCGCGCCGAACATCAGCGCGCCGTCGCTGGCCCAGGCCAGGCCGTCGGCCTCGCGGCCGCTGTGCACCGTGCCGGCGCTGCGCCAGACCTCCAGCCGTGGTTCGCCTTCCGGTTGCAGGCCGACCTGCAGGTAGCGCGGGTCGTCGCTGGCCGGGGCGCCGTCGCCGGCCTGGAAGCCGAACACCGCCAGCACCCGGGGGTCGGCCAGCAGCGCGGGCAGCCGCGCCGGGTCGGCGTAGTCCACCTCCAGCCCGGCCGCGGGCGCGAAGCCGGATACCGCGTTCATCGCGCGCTCCGGCGACCAGGGCGGCCGGCAGCGCGGGCGGGCGGGGGAGCGGAAGCGGGGCAGGGGAGCAGGGACGTCATCGTGCGGGCGGATCGGTGCTGCAGAAACCGCCATGATACCGCGCGCGCGGTGAGGGCCATGGTTGCGCCGCGGGCGGTGATACCGGATCGTTGCGCATCAATCTCTTCATGGAAGTGGCAATGTCGCAACAAACCGAGGCCGAGCGCGAGCTGGCCGAACTGCTGGTCGAGAGCCTGAACCTGGAAGACGTGGACTCTGCGTCGATCGACCCGGAGGCGGCGCTGTTCAACGACGGACTGGGCCTGGATTCGATCGACGCGCTGGAGCTGGCGCTGGCCATCGGCAAGCGCTACGGCTTCCAGCTGCGTTCGGACAACGACGACAACCGCCGCATCTTCGCCTCGCTGCGCGCGCTGTCCGCGCACGTGCAGGCGCACCGCACCACCTGAACGCCATGAACCACGCCGGCCATGCGCCCGGCCCCGGGGCGGCCGCCCACCTGCTGCGGATCGCGTTGCTGCTGTCCTACCCGGTGCTGTCGCACGTGGCCAGCCTGCGCAGCGAGGGCGGCTGGGCGGCGCTGGCGCTGTTCGGGCTGGTGCTGCTGTGCCTGCTCGACGCACTCGGACGTCGCCGGCCGCTGGCATGGGCCGCGCTGCTTGCATCGGCGCTGCTGCTGGCCTGGTTGGGGCGCTCGCCGTGGGCGTGGATGCTGCTGCTGGCGCCACCGGTGGTGTTCCCGCTGCTGGTGGCCTGGGGCTTCGCGCGTTCGCTGCGGGCCGGCCGGGTGCCGTTGATCACCCGCATCGTGCAGGCGCTGCACGCGCGCGCCGGGGTGCCGGTGGAGCCACGGCTGCAACGCTATGCGCGGCGCCTGACCGCGGCCTGGGCGCTGCTGCTGGCGCTGCTGGCGGCGATCAACCTGGCGCTGGCGATGAGCGCGGTGCCCGACGGCCTGCTGGCCGCGTTCGGCCACCAGCCGCGCTGGCCGTTGAGCCACGCGCAATGGTCGTGGTGGGCGAACGTCGCCGATTGGGGCCTGATCGGCGGCTTCTTCGTCGCCGAGTACGCGCTGCGCTGCCGGTTGTTCCCGCACCGGCCGTACCGCAGCGCCGGCCAGTTCGTGCGCCAGATGGGGCAGCTGGGCCCGGCGTTCTGGCGCGACCTGCTGCGCTGAACCGGCGGGGCCGCGGGTATCCTGTGGCCCCCGCCGCCGCACGCCCCGCCATGCAGTTCAGCATCCATCCCGACCATCCCTGCCTGCCCGGCCATTTCCCGGGGCGGCCGCTGGTGCCGGGCGTGGTGGTGCTGGAACAGGTCCTGCGCGCGGCCGAGGCCGCGGCCGGGGAACCGCTGGGCGCGCTGCGCCTGCCGCAGGTGAAGTTCATGGCGCCGCTGTTGCCCGGGCAGGTCGCGCGGATCGAACTGGACGGCGCAGCGCCGCACTGGAAGTTCCGGGTGTGGCGTGGCGACGCGCTGCTTGCGCGCGGCGAACTGGTGGCCGGCGACGGGCCGGCGGCATGAGCGATGCCGACTGGAAGCGCCGTCCCGAGGGCGGTGGCCGCGCCGCGGTCCGCCTGATCGCGGCCATCGCCCGCCACGGCGGGCGTGGCATCGCCCGGCTCTGCCTGTACCCGATCACCGGCTACTTCCTGCTGGTACGCGCCAGCGAGCGCCGCGCCTCGCGCGCCTACCTCGGCCGCGTGCTGGGCCGCCGCGCCCGGCTGCGCGACGTGGCGCGCCATATCCACACTTTCGCCGCGACCATTCTCGACCGGGTATTCCTGCTCGGCGGGCGCATGGACCTGTTCGATATCCGCACCGAAGGCACCGGCGAGCTGCTTGCGCAACTGGACGAAGGCCGCGGCGTGCTGTTGTTCGGCTCGCACCTGGGCAGCTTCGACGCGCTGCGCGCGCTGGGCCGGCAGCGGCCGGACCTGAAACTGCGCGTGCTGCTGGACCGCGGCCACAATGCCGCCATCACCGAACTGCTGGCCGAGCTCGACCCCGGCCTGGCCGCGGGCATCATCGATGCCGGGCAGGGCGGGCCCGCGGTGGTGCTTGCGATCCAGCAGGCACTGCAGGAAGGGGCCATGGTGGCGCTGCTGGTGGACCGCGCGCGGCCGGGCGAAACCGCGCTGGCCGCGCCGCTGCTGGGCGCGCCGGCACCGTTCCCGACCGCACCGTGGCTGATCGCCAGCGTACTCAAGGCACCGGTGATGCTGGCCTTCGGCCTGTACCGCGGCGGCAACCGCTACGATCTGCTGTTCGAGCCGTTCGCCACGGCGGTCGACGTACCCCGCGCGCAGCGGGCCGAGGCGCTGTCGGCGCTGGTTCACCGTTATGCCGGCAGGCTCGAACACCACCTGCGCGGCGCCCCCTGGAACTGGTTCAACTTCTATGATTTCTGGCATTCCCAAGCCTCACTCCCCGCACCGCTGGATGGTGGCGGTGCTCCTGGCCGCGTGCAGCAGCGCGCCGGCGCTGGCGGCCGACGTTGATGCCGGCTGGATCCTGCGCCGGCTGGCGCAACCGGTGCCCAGCCAGACCGGCTTCGTGGAACTGCGCGGTTCGGCGCTGCTGAAGGAGCCGCTGCGGGTGGAAGGCCAGTACCGCCGCCCGGACCCGGCTACGCTGGTACGCGAAGTGCGCGTGCCCTACGCCGAAACCACCACCATCGCCGACGGCAAGGTCAGCATCGCCCGCGCCGGCAAGCCGCCGCGGGTGTTTTCGCTGCAGCGGGTGCCCGAGTTGTCGGACCTGCAGGCCAGCTTCGGTGCGCTGCTGTCCGGCGACCTGGCCGCGCTGGAGCAGGCCTATCGCCTGCAGGCATCGGGTACCGCGCAGCGCTGGCAACTGGTGCTCACGCCCACGGCACCGGCGCTGGCGGCGCGGGTACGCGCGGTGACGCTGCGTGGGCGCGAGGGCGAGCTGCGCTGCATCGAAACGCAACCGGCACGGGGCGAACTGCAGCGCACCCTGCTGGGCGCCGCGGCCACGGCCGCCGACCGCGTGCGCCGGGCCGATGCGCTGGCCACGCTGTGCCATGACGGCGCGCACGACGGCGCTGCCGCGGCCGGCCTGGACGGGAGCCGGCGTTGAAGCTGACCCCGCGCCTGCGCATCGGCCTGGCGATCACCTGGATGCTGCTGCTGGGCCTGCTCACCGCCTGGCTGAGCGGGCGCATGCAGGTCAGCGGCGACCTGCGCAAGTTCATGCCCGATGCGCGCACCCCGGCGCAGAAGCTGCTGCTCGACGAACTGGGCGAAGGCCCGGGCGCGCGGCTGCTGCTGCTGGCGCTGTCCGGTGCCGCGCCGGAGCAGCTCGCCGGGCAGTCGCGGCAACTGCAGCAGGCGCTGGCGGAAGACCCGCAGTTCGAGCTGGTCGCCAATGGCGGCCAGGCCGGGCTGGAGGCCTTCCCCGAGCGGCTGCTGCCCTATCGCTACCTGATCGACGCGTTGCCCGCCGATGCGTTCAGCGCCGATCGCCTGGGCGAGGAACTGCAGGCGCGGCTGCAGGACCTGGGCTCGCCGGCGGGGGCGCTGGTCGAGCCGCTGCTGCCGTCCGATCCCACGTTGCAGGTGCTGCGCGTGGCCGAGGCGCTGCAGCCGGCCAACGCACCGCAGCGCATCGACGAGGTCTGGTTCGACCGCAGCGGCCGCCAGGCGCTGCTGCTGGTGCAGACGCGCGCGGCCGGGTTCGACCCCGGCGCGCAGCAGCAGGCGGTGGACACCATCACGGCCGCGTTCGCGGGCATCACCGGCGACAGCGGCAGCCGCCTGGAGATGAGCGGGCCGGGCGCGTTCTCGGTGAAGATCGGCAACCGCACCGCGCGCGAGGCCGGCACCATCGGCACCATCGACACGCTCGGCATGATCCTGCTGCTGTGGATCGCCTACCGCAGCTGGAAGATGCCGATTCTGGGCTTCCTGCCGCTGGCCAGCGCCGGCCTGGCCGGGCTGTCGGCGGTGGCGCTGGCTTTCGATGGCGTGCACGGCATCACCATCGCCTTCGGCTTCACCCTGATCGGCGTGGTGCAGGACTACCCGATCCATTTCTTCAGCCACCAGCGCCCGGGCCGCTCGCCATGGGACAACGTGCGCGCGCTGTGGCCGACCCTGGGCACCGGCGTGGTCGCCACCTGCATCGCCTATCTCACCTTCCTGTTCTCCGGGGTCGACGGGTTGAAGCAGTTGTCGGTGTTCACCATCACCGCGCTGGCCACCGCGGCGCTGGCCACCCGTTACCTGCTGCCGGCGCTGGTCGACCCGGCGACCCGCGATTTCGCCGATTCGGCAGCCCTGGCGCGGCTGTGGCGCCACACCCGGCGGCTGCCGCGCCCGCGCCGTTCGCTGGCGCTGCTGGCGGTGGCGGCGCTGGGGGTGCTGGTGTGGGCGCCGGGGCCATTCTGGCAGAACGACCTGGGCAAGCTGACCCCGGTGGATCCGGCCGACCTGCAGCGCGATGCGCAGCTGCGCGGCGAACTCGGCGCGCCTGACGTGCGCTACGTGATCACCGTGCGCGGCGCCGACGCGCAGGCGGCGCTGGCCGCCAGCGAAGGCTTGCGGCCGGTGCTGCAGCAGCTGGTCGCCGATGGCGCGCTGGACCGCTACGACATGGCCGCGCGCTACCTGCCCAGCGCCGCGCTGCAGCGCCAGCGCCAACAGCTGTTGCCGGACGAAGCCACGCTGCGCGGCGCACTGGCCACCGCGGTGGCCGGGACCCCGTTCCGCGACGACGCGTTCGAGCCGTTCATCGCCGATGTGCAGCGCGCCCGCAGCGCACCCGCGCTGCAGCCGCAGGACCTGCACGGCACGCCGCTGGCCAGCGCGGTCGATGGCCTGCTGCTGCAGGGCCAGGGCCACGCCACCGCGCTGGTGTCGCTGAGCGGACTGCACGACGTGGCCGCGGTCGCCACCAGCGCGCGCCTGCACGGCGCCGAACTGCTGGACCTGAAGCACGCCTCCGAATCGCTGGTGGCCGAATACCGCGGCCGCGTGCTGATGGCGCTGGCGGTGGCGGTACTGCTGTTGTCGGCCACGGTGTGGGCCGCGCTGCGCTCGCCGCGCCGCGCGCTGCGGGTGCTGCTGCCGATGCTGCTGACCACGCTGGTGGTGCTGGCGCTGCTGCGCGCCAGCGGCGTCGAGCTGAACCTGTTCCACCTGATCGGGCTGATCCTCGCCGCCGGCCTGGGCCTGGACTACGGCCTGTTCTTCGAGCACGCCGGCGACAGCCACGCCGACCAGCTGCGCACCCTGCATGGCCTGCTGGTGTGCAGCGCGATGACGCTGCTGGTGTTCAGCCTGCTCGGGCTGTCCTCGATCCCGGTGCTGCGCGCGATCGGCAGCACCGTGGCGCTGGGCGTGGTGTGCAATTTCGTGCTGGCGCTGCTGGTCTCGCGCCACCCCTGGCAGGAGGCCGCCGATGCTGCGGCGTGAGGACATCCTGCCGCTGGTGCCGCACCAGGGCGACATGTGCCTGTGGGACGAAGTGCTGGCGTGGAGCGCCAGCGACATCGTCCTGCGCGCGCACAACCACCGCAATCCGGCGCACCCGCTGCGCAGCGACGGCCGGCTGCGCGCGGTCCACCTGTGCGAGTACGGCGCGCAGGCGATGGCGGTGCACGGCGGCCTGCGCGCGCGCCAGGGCGGCGGCGCGGTGCTGCCCGGCGTGCTGGTGGCGCTGCGCGACGTGCGGCTGCATGTCGCGCGCATCGACGATCTCGATGGCGCCATCGAAGCGACCGCGCAGGTCCTGGCCGAGACCGGGGCCAGCCAGCAGTACGCGTTCCGGATCAGCCACGGCGGGCGGCTGCTGGCCGAAGGACGCGCGGCGGTGATGCTGCAACCCGGACAATGAGCGCAACGACATGCAGGAAGAAATCGTGATGAATACGAAGCGACGCGCGCTGGTGACCGGTGGCAGCGGCGACCTGGGCGGGGCGATCTGCCGGCGCCTGGCCGCGGCCGGCGCGCATGTGATCGTGCATGCCAACGGCAACCTGGCGCGCGCGCAGGCGGTGGCCGCGGAGATCGCGGCCGCCGGCGGCAGCGCGCAGCCGGTGGCATTCGACGTGGCCGACGGCGAGGCCACCGCGGCGGCGCTGGAAGGCCTGCTGGCCGACGGCCCGATCCAGATCGTGGTCAACAACGCCGGGGTGCACGACGACGCGCCGATGGCCGGCATGGACGCGGCGCGCTGGCGGCGGGTGATCGACGTGTCGCTGCATGGCTTCTTCCACGTCACCCAGCCGCTGCTGCTGCCGATGGCGCGCACGCGCTGGGGTCGCATCGTCAGCGTCTCGTCGGTGGCGGCGGTGCTCGGCAACCGCGGCCAGACCAACTACGCCGCGGCCAAGGCGGCGCTGCACGGGGCCTCGAAGTCGCTGGCGCGGGAAATGGCCAGCCGCGGCATCAGCGTCAACGTCGTCGCCCCCGGGGTGATCGAAGGGCGGATGGCCGGCGATGCGTTTCCGCCGGAGCTGATCCGGCAGACCGTACCGGCCGCGCGCGCGGGCCGCCCGGAGGAAGTGGCGGCACTGGTGGCGTTCCTGTGCAGCGACGACGCCGGTTACGTCAACGGCCAGGTGATCGGCATCAACGGCGGCATGGGCTGAGCCGCGCGCAGGTGCAGCCGCTGGACCGGCTTCACCGCGGCTGCGCTTGCCCGCCCGCGCCGTCGTCGATCAGTGGCGGGTTGGCGCGGATGCGGCGGTGGACCCTGCGCACGTCGCCATGGCGCAGCGCCAGCCGCACGATGTGCACGGTGATCCGGGTCAGGTCGCGCAGCGGGCGGAAGTGGCTGGGGCGGAAGCACTCGTCGCGGTCGGCGCTGCGGTAGCGCGATTCGATCGGCACCGACACGCAGCGCGTGCCGAGCTGCCGCGCCGCCGAGATCAGCACCTGCGCCTCGAACACGAAATCCTCGCCGGGAATGTCGCGCATGGCGATCACCGCGGCCGGGTAGAAACGCTGGCCGCTCTGGCTGTCGGCCACCTGGTAGTGCGTACCCCAGGCCACGCCCCAGTCGCCGAACTCGTTGGCCAGGCGCCGCAGCAGCGGCTGCGAGGCGCGCTTGCGCAGCCGCGCGCCGATGACGATGCAGCCGGGGTGGCGGTTGGCGCAGGCCAGCAGCCGCGGCAGGTCGGCGGCCGCGTGCTGGCCGTCGCCGTCCATGGTCAGCACCCCGCGCAGGCCGCGCCGCACGGCTTCGGCGAAGCCGCTGCGCAGCGCCTGGCCCTTGCCGCTGCGCCGCGCATGGCGCAGCACGGTGACCGGCAGGTCGGCGATGCAGTCCACGGTCCCGTCGTCGGAGCCGTCGTCGACCACGATCACGTGCGGGCAGAACGCAAGCGCGCCGCTCACGACCTCGCGGATGCGCAGCGCTTCGTTCAGGGCGGGGATCACCACCGCCACGTCATCCGGGCCCAGCATGCGTTGCTCAGCCATGGCCGATCCCGACCTGCAGCCATTGTTCCGGCCCGGCCGGCAGCAGCACCTGGGGGCGCTCCAGCGCCAGCGCTTCGAGCAGCGGCAGCGCCGGCTGCATCGCGTTGCCGGCCAGCAGCCGGGTCAACGGCCCGGGCGCGTCGGCACTGCCGTCGCCGCTGCCGGTGGCCATCGCCACGCGCAGCGTCGGCAGCCCGGCGCAGGGGCTGTTCGACAGCACCAGGGCGACGCCCAGCAGGCCCTCGCTGGGGGCCATTTCGCCGAGCGGGCCACAGGCCGGGCCGTCGTAGGCGACCAGCAGCACCGCCTCGCTGCCGGCGGCCAGCTGCGCCATCGCTTCGATCAGGCCCTGCGCGAAACTGCCGCGGCCGGCGCTGATCGCGGTGGCCGGTACATGCGCGCCGGTGCCGATCGTCCAGTAGCCGGCGGCGGCGTTGTGCACCGAGTTGTGGAAGCGGGTGGGCGACACCGCGCGCGGGTCGCTGGCCAGCGTGGTGCACATGTAGTCGCTGATCGACATTTCGCCATGGGTGGACGCGAACACCGACGGCAGCGTCGCTGCCTCGCGCCCGGCCGCCTCGCAGGCGGCGAGCGCGGCTTCCAGCGCCACCGCCACCGTGGCCGGCGCGCGGCGGCGCTCGTTGGCGGCCAGCAGCAGCGGGGCCGGGCGCGCCGGCACCTGCGCTGGATGCACGCCGCCCCGCGCCCAGGCGCACGCCGCGTCCCAGTCGGGCAGCCCGCTGCCCCAGAATCCGATGCCTTCGACGACCGCCTCGCGCATGCCCCTCATCCCACCTTACTGAATACCAGCGAGCAGTTGTTGCCGCCGAAGCCGAAAGAGTTGTTCATCGCGTGGCGGATATCCGCCCGCGCATTGTCGAACCGGATCTGCGGTCCGCAGGCCGGGTCGGGAACCGTGCTGTTGAGCGTGCCCGGCAGCAGCCCGTCGGACAAGGCCAGCAGCGCGAACACCGACTCGACGATGCCGGCCGCGCCCAGGGTGTGGCCGGTCCAGCCCTTGGTCGAGCTGGCATGCAGCGACGGTGGGAACAGCGCCGCCACCGCGGCGGCCTCGATGCCGTCGTTGGCCGGGGTCGAGGTGCCGTGCAGGTTGAGGTAGCCCAGCTGCGCGGGCTCGAGCCCGGCGCTGTGCAGCGCCTGGCGCATCGCCAGGCGCGCGCCCAGCCCCTGCGGATGCGGCGCCGACATGTGGTGGGCGTCGCTGGATTCGCCGTAGCCGCCCAGCTGCAGCGCGGTCTCCGGGCCGGCGTCGGCGCGTTCCAGCACCGCATAGCCGCCGGCCTCGCCCAGCGACAGCCCGCTGCGGCGCGCGTCGAACGGCTGGCAGGGCGCCGTGGCGACCAGCTGCAGCGAATGGAAACCGAACAGCACGCTGCCGCACAGGGTATCGACGCCGCCGACCAGGGCGGCATCGGCGAAGCCGGCATGGATCAGCCGCGCGGCCTGCGCGAACACCTTGGCGCTCGACGAACAGGCGGTGGCCACGGTCACGCACGGGCCGCCGAGCCCGGTGGCGGCGCGGACGAAATCGCCGAGCGCGTGCGGGGTGTGGATGCGCGGGCGCTGCAGCTCCGGCGGGAAATGCGCCACGCCCGCTTCATCGGTGTGCAGCCGCGCATATGCCGCTTCGGTGGCGCCGATGGCCGAGGTGGAGGTGCCCATCACCACCGCCACGCGGTGCGCGCCGTGGCGGGCGACAACCGCGGCCACCGCGTCGAGCAGGCCGTCCTGCTGCAGCGCCAGCCATGCCAGCGCGTTGTTGCGGCAGTCGAAGCCGGCCAGCGCCGGCGGCAGCGTCACGTCCTCCACGCCGTCGACGCGGCCGATCCAGCAGTCCAGCGGGTCGTTGCCGAAGTCGTTGCGGCGCAGGCCGCTGCGACCGTGCGCCAGCGCCTGGCGCTGCGCATCCAGTCCCGCGCCCAGCGCGGTGGTGGCGCTGTGCGCGAGGATGTTCAGCGGGAGCAGGCGCGGTGGCATTGCGGCGGTCACGCGGTCTTCCGGACATGGGGCGGGGCGCGAGTATATCGGGGTGCCCGTCCACCGTACGGCGTCCCGGCAGGGTGATGGCGTGCGCATTTCTTGATGAAAATGAATGAAGCTCCGGCAAAGCCGCGGACGGCTGCGTACGGCAATGCCTTTCACCGGCGTCGGGTTTCCGACACAATCTCCTGCATTCCCAAGCAGGGCAACGCCCGCGGGCATGCAAGCCTACGTCTACAAAAGCCAACGCAAGCCGGACACCTACGTCTACCTTGCCAAGCGCGACGACTTCGACGCGATCCCGGCCACGCTCGGCGCCACCCTGGCACCGTTCGCGTTCGTGCTGGAAGTCGCGCTGACCCCGGAACGGCGGCTGGCCCAGGCCGACGCCGCGCTCGTGCGCGCCAACCTGGTCACGCACGGCTTCCACCTGCAGTTGCCGCCGCAGCCCCTGGCGCCGGTGAAGATCGCCCGCATCGACGGCCGCGATGACTGACGCCCGCCGCAGCCGTGCCCTCGGCGCGCTGGCGCTCGGCGGGTTGCTCGCGCTCGCCACCGCGTTCGGTGGCCTGCCGGCCGCCGTGTGCGGCCTGCTGGCGCAGCCGGCGTTCGCGCTGGCGGTGTCGTGGTGGCGGCGCACGCGCGCCACCGCGCCGCTGGCCGCGCTGCCGCGGCACGACCTGCCGGGGCTGCTTGTGGTCTGGGCCGCGGGCACCGGGCTGCTGGCGCTGCTGGTGTCCTGGCCATTGGCGGCGCTGCACGACAGCGGCAGCCTGCAGGCGGTGCTGGCACTGTGCGTGGCGCTGAGCATCGCGGTGGCGGCGCTGTGGCGCACCTGGCCGCTGTGGCAGGCGCTGGAGCGCGAAGGCGGCACCCTGCGCGCGCAGGCCCAGGCGTTGTCCGCGCGCGCCATGGATTCGTGGCACGGCATCGGCGCGGCGCTGCTGCTGTGCCTGCTGTGCGCGGCGGTGGTGGCGCCGGCCTGGCCGGGTCTGCTCGGCGACGGCCTGCGCTGGCCGCTGGCCATCGCCACCGTGCTCCTTTCGCCGTTGCTGCACGCTGCGCTGCAGGCGTTGCCCGCGGCGCCAGCGGCCGCGCCGGCGATGGCGACGCCGGCGTTCGATCCGTTCGCCGAGGCCCTGGCCGAACCGGCGCCGCTGGAGCCGATGGCGCAGCACGAATGGGTGCCGCAGCTGTACGAGGCCGCGCGCGCCGGACGCGTGGACCGCGCCCTGCAGCTGCTCGACGCCGGCGCCGATCCGCATGCGCCGCCGCCGGCCGATTCGCGCGACCAGCGCAGCCTGGTGGTGCTGGCCGCGGTGCTGCCCGACCTGCGCCTGCTGCGCGCGCTGATCGGCCGCGGCGTGGACGTGAACCTGGCCCATCGCGGCATGACCCCGCTGCTGGCGGCCACCCGCGACAGCTGGCACGGGCGTCCCGAGGCGGTGATGACCCTGCTGGCCAACGGCGCCGATCCGCGCGCCACCGACGCCGACGGCAACACTCCGCTGCACCATGCCGCGCGCAGTTCCGACCCCGGCGTGGCCGCACTGCTGCGCGATGCCGCGGCCGAGATCGACGCGCTCAACCACGACGGCCACAGTCCGCTGGCGGTGGCCTGCCAGGCCGGCAACTGGCGGCTGGCGCGGTTCCTGCTCGAGCGCGGCGCCAAGGTGGAGCCCGCCGACGGCGTGCCGGTCCTCATTCCCGCCGCGGCCACCGAAGACGACGATGCCGCCGGCGTGCAGCTGCTGCTCAAGCACAAGGCACGGCTGGACGCGCGCGACCGCCGCCGCCGCAGCGCCCTGCACGAGGCCGCCGCGGCCGGCCATGGCGACATCGTCGATGCGCTGCTCGCGGCCGGCGCCAATGTCGAACCGCGCGATGCCGCCGGCCGCACGCCGTGGCTGGACGCTGCCGCGCATGGCCATGCCGGCGTGCTCGAGCGCCTGCTCGCGCACAAGCCCGATGTCACCGCGGTCGATGGCGAGGGCTGCAACGCGGTGCTGCTGGCCTGCCGCGCGGAGAACGTGACCGCGGCGCTGGTGCGGCGCCTGCTGGACCTGGGCATCGCCGCCGATGCGGTCGCCGCCGACGGCCGCCGCGCCATCGACCACGCGGCCGCGGCCGGGCGCTGGAGCATCGTCTCGCTGCTGGACCCGGCCTATCCGCTGCCCGCCGCGGTCAGCGACGCGCTGGCCGGCACCGACGCCGGCGATGGCGCCGCCGCGGCGCCGCCGCTCAACGACCGCCCGCCGCTGACCCTGCTGCGCGAGGCGCTGGCCTTCGGCAACACCGAGGGCATGGCGCCGCTGGCGCGGCTGTGTTCGGCGCGCGAGCTGGGCACCCTGCTGCACGCCGTGGAACTGGCGCTGCAGCCGCGCGTGGTCGACTGGCTGCTGGCCCACGGTGCCGATGCCGAAGTGCTCGACGCCTGCGGCGACACGCCGATGTTCGCGTTGCTGGCGCGCGGGGTGGATGCCATCCCGACGCTGCAGGTGCTGCTGCGGCACGGCGTTTCGCCCGCCGGGCGCGGTGGGCTGGGGCGCCTGTTGGCCGCCTGCGTGCAGCACGACCAGGGCTCGCGCGGTACCGAACAGTTCGTACTGGAGCTGCTGGAGCGCGGCGCCGATCCGTTCGGCGGCTCGCCTGCCGGCGATCCGCCGCTGGCGCTGGCGGTACGCCTGGGCTGGTTGAAGGTGCAGCACTGGCTGCTGGTGCACGGGGCGGACCGCGAAGCGCGCGACAGCCACGGCATGACCGCGTTGCACCTGGCCACCGCGCTGGCACGCGAGGCGTCGCTGAAGCAGCTGGTGATGCAGGGCGCCTCGCCGGACGCGCGCGCCGCAGACGGGCAGACGCCGCTCGGCGTGGCTCTGTCCAGCGGTCGCCGCGACCTGGCCGACTGGCTGGACTGGCGCGGCTGGCCGCTGCCGCTGCGGCCGCTGCGCGAAGCCGACGTGCCGGCCGCGGCGATGGCCGGCGATGCCGACGCCGTGCGCCGGCTGATCGAACTGGGCCTGCCGGTGGATGCGGTCGATGCGCAGGGCTGCACCGGCCTGCTGCGCGCGGCCGGTGGCGGCCACGTCGCCACCGTGGACCTGCTGCTGGCGCGCGGCGCCGATCCGCAGCATGCGGCCGCCAGCGGCGCCACGCCGCTGTCGGCGGCGGTGAGCATGCGCCAGGCGGCCATCGTCACCGCCCTGCTCGACGCCGGCGCGCGCATCGACCACCGGCTGCCGGGCGGCGTCACCGTGCTGATGCTGGCTGCCGCGCTCGGCTTGCCCGACATCGCCGCCAAACTGCTGACCGCCGGCGCCGACGTGCACGCCGGCGACGACCAGCAGCTGGCGCCGCTGCACTGCGCCGCGCTCTACGGGTTCACCGCGCGCGACCGCACCCGGCTGCTGGCGCTGCTCGACACCCTGCTGCTGGCCGGCGCCGAGCCGGACCAGGCTTCGGCCGGTACGGTCACCCCGCTGCTGCTGCTGCTGGGCGCGCGCGCCGAGCCGGGCACCGCCTGCGACGAGCAGGTGGTGCTGGCCGCGGTCGAACGCCTGCTCGATGAAGAAGTGGCGCTGGACGTGCGCGATCCGCGCGGCTTCGGCCCGCTGCACCTGGCCGCGCTGCATGGCCTGCCGTTGCTGGTGCAGCGCCTGCTGCGCGCCGGCGCCGACCCCGACCTGCGCGACGCGCTGGGCCGCAGCCCGCGCGAGATCGCGGTCATGCGCGGCTTCATCGACGTCGCCGGCGAGTTCGAGCCGGCGGTGCCGGGGGTGTCGTCGATGGCCCGGTTCCTGCGCGACCGCGGCTGAGCGCGGCCCGCCCGCGACCCTGGCGGCCGCCGCTGTCGCAGGCCGCCGCGCCGCGGTTTCAGTCGCCGCTGCCGCGGCGCGCGGGCCTCATTCGCGGTTCGTCGCCGGCCGCTCCGGCGTCCCGTCGTCCTCGCCGTCGCCGGCATCGGCCTCGAACAGCTGCATCAGGTCGGCGCGCGCATCGCGCGAGGTCTGCATCACCGCCGCCTCGTCGTCGTAGACCAGGTGCTGGGCCTTGAGCAGCTTCTCGTCATGCTCGCGGAAACGGCGCACGTGCTCGCGCGCGGTGTTCTCGGCGATGCCCAGCGCGGTGAGCACCCGTTCGCTGATCTCCAGGCTCGACCCGAACACTTCGCGGAACGGCTCGGCCGACATGTCCATCAGCTTCCAGGCGTGCTGGCGGTTGCGCGCGCGCGCCAGCACCTTGGCCTGCGGGTACAGCCGTCGCACCAGGCGCACCGCGCGCAGGTTGGTGTCGGGGTCGTCCATGGCCATCACGAACACCCGGATCTGGTCGCCGCCGGCCGCGCGCAGCAGGTCTGGCCGGGTGGGATCGCCGTAATACAGATGGTTGCCGAAGCGGCGCAGGTCTTCCACCGTACCCGGGTCGGCTTCCAGCGCGACGAACGGGATGCGCTGCGCGGTGAGCAGCCGCGCGACGATCTGGCCGAAGCGGCCCATGCCCGCGATCAGCACCTGCGGGTGCTGCGCCTGGGCCTCGTTCAGGTTGTCCGGCGCGCGTTCCGGGCCCCGGTTCGGGGCGCGCGGCCGCACAAGTTGCTTGAGCCCGATCATCAGCAGCGGGGTCAGCGCCATCGACAGGCTGACGATGGCGACCAGGCGGTCGTGGTTGATGCGCCCCAGCAGGTTGACGCGCTCGGCCTCGTTGAACACGACGAAGGCGAACTCGCCGCCCAGCCACAGCACGCTGCCCAGCATCAGCGCGCTGCGCAGCGGCATCCGCGCGGCCAGGCCGATCAGCACCAGCAGCCCGAATTTCACCGCCAGCAGCACGCCGACGCCGATCGCGATCACGGTCGGCTCGGCGGCGATCCGCGCCAGGTCGATGCTCATGCCCACGGCGATGAAGAACAGCCCCAGCAGCAGGCCCTTGAACGGCTCGATCTGCGACTCGATCTCGTGGCGGAACTCGGAGTCGGCCAGCAGCACGCCGGCCAGGAACGCGCCCAGGCTCGGGCTCAGCCCGGCCTTCTGCATCAGCCATGCGGTGCCCAGCACCACCAGCAGCGCGCTGGCGGTGAACACCTCGGGCATGCGCGTGCGCGCGACCATGCCGAACAGGTGGCGCAGCACCGGCCGGCCCAGCAGGATCACCACGGCCAGCGCGCCGACCGCGGTGGCCACGTTCTGCCAGGTCAGGGTCTCGTTGCGGATCCCGCCCAGCAGCGGAATCGCCGCCAGCAGCGGGATCGCGACCAGGTCCTGGAACAGCAGGATGGCGAAGCCCAGCCGCCCGTAGTCGGTGTTCAGGGCCTTGTGCTCGGACAGCAGCTGCAGGCCGATCGCGGTGGAGGACAGCGCCAGCGCGGTGCCGATCACCAGCGCGCTCTTCCACTGGAAGTGGTACAGCAGCAACAGCCCGCCGAGCACCCCGGCGGTGACCAGCACCTGCAGCGCGCCGCCGCCGAACACCGTGCGCCGCATCACCATCAGCCGCGACGGCGAAAGCTCCAGCCCGATCACGAACAGCAGCATCACCACGCCGATCTCGGCGGCGTTGAGGATGCGGTCGGCGTCGTGCACGAACGCCAGCACGTGCGGGCCCAGCACCACGCCGGCGGCCAGATAGCCCAGCACCGCGCCCAGCCCGAAGCGCTTGAACACCGGCACGGCGATCACCGCCGCCAACAGCAGCACCAGGGCCAGTTCCAGACCGCCGCCATGCATCGGGATCACGCTCGGAGAATAGAGAAGGGGAAAGGCGGAGCGGCAGCCGGGGCGGGCGCATGCCGATGCCTGTACGAAAGAGTACCGCGCGCCCGCGGCCTTGGAAAATTTCACGGCACGCCGCTTGACCGCGCCGCGCGCCGGTCGCAGACTCGCGCAGCCGCCGGCCCCTGCCGTCGCGGCGACCCTTCGGAGTCCCACCCATGCCCAGCGACAGTACAAGTCGATCTCGTCCGACGTCGGTGACGGCCAACGCCTGAGTGGGTGTTTCGCCGCTGCCGGCGTTGCGCCCGCAACCCAGCAGCCGACCCGGTCGGCAAGGCGAAACACGATGAACCAGAAGCAACTCCTGCGTCCGGCAGCGGACGCCAGCGCCCTGGGCGCACCCCTGGCCGGGTTCAACACCGCCGACGCGGTGGTCTATCTCAACCAGCTCGAACAGGCCGAAGCCGGCGCGGTGCTGGCGGCATTGCCGTTGCCGCGCGCGGTCAAGCTGCTGGAAGCGCCGGAGCTGCAGCATGCCGGCGAGCTGGTCGCGGCGATGCCGCCGGCCCGGGCCGCCGCGCTGCTGGGGCTGATGGCCGACGACCGCGCCACCGACATCGTCCATGAGCTGGACGAGGACGAGCGCGCGCGGCTGATCCCGCTGCTCGACCCGGCCGCGCGCCGCTCGATCCAGCTGCTGCTCAGCTACCCGCCCAACACCGCCGGCGCACTGATGACCACCGAGTTCGTCAGCGTCCCCGCCGACTGGACCGTGGCGCGCACGCTGCAGCACATCCGCGAGGTCGAGCGCAGCCGCGAGACGGTCTACGCGATCTACGTGCTCGACCCGCGCACCGCGCAGCTGCTGCAGGTGGTGACCATGCGCCGGCTGATCACCGGCGCGCCGTCGGACTCGATCCTCGACGTGGCCCAGGTCAACCCGCCGGTGAGCGTCGGCCCGGAGCTGGACCAGGAGGAAGTGGCGCAGCTGATCCGCCGCCACGACCTGCTGGCGATCCCGGTGGTGGACGCGCAGCGGCGCATGCTGGGCATCGTCACCGTGGACGACATCCTCGACGCGCTGATCGACGAATCCACCGAGGACGTGCACAAGTTCGGTGGCGTCGAGGCGCTGGACCGGCCGTACATGCAGATCGGGTTCTTCGACATGATCCGCAAGCGCGCCGGCTGGCTGAGCGTGTTGTTCCTGGGCGAAATGCTCACCGCCAGCGCCATGCAGCACTACGAGGACGAACTGGCGCGCGCGGTGGTGCTGACCCTGTTCATCCCGCTGATCATGAGTTCGGGCGGCAACTCGGGTTCGCAGGCGACCTCGCTGCTGATCCGCTCGCTGGCGCTGCATGAACTGCGCCTGCGCGACTGGTGGAAGGTGGCGCTGCGCGAACTGCCGACCGGCGCGGTGCTGGGCGGCATCCTCGGCCTGCTGGCCATCGCCCGCATCAGCATCTGGCAACTGACCGGCCTGCACGACTACGGCGCGCACTGGAAGCTGCTGGCGCTGACCATCGGCGCGGCGCTGGTGGGCATCGTCACCTTCGGCTCGCTGTCCGGGTCGATGCTGCCGTTCGTGCTCAAGCGGCTGGGCTTCGACCCGGCCAGTGCGTCGGCGCCGTTCGTGGCCACCCTGGTCGACGTCACCGGGCTGGTCATCTACTTCAGCATCGCGGCGATGATCCTCGGCGGAACGCTGCTGTAGCGGGCAAGGGCCGGTTGGCACGCACGCGGCACGTGGCCGGCGTCGGCGCCGCCGGCGCTGCCACGGCAGGCGCGGGGCAGGGCTCCGGTGCCGTCGCCTGGGTGACGCCAGGCGCTGCCCACCGGCGTCACGCGCCGCCGATGGCCGCCCGTGGGGCGCGGTGCGCCCGGCCGGCACGGCCCGGCGTGCCCCGCCGCCTGCCGTCGCGACGGGCGCGCAGGGCACCGTGCCGCTTGATCGTGCTCATGCCGCGGGTACCACGACGCGTGTACCTTTGACCGCGTTCCCGTTGCCGGCATCGCGATGAGCACCTACCACCTGCAGACCGTGTTCCGTCCCCGTTCCGTGGCCGTGGTCGGCGGCAGCCCGCGCGAGCGCTCGGCCGGGCGCGCGGTGGTGCGCAACCTGCGCGCGGGCGGCTTCGCCGGGCAGATCGGCTGGGTCAACCCGCGCCACGCCGAGATCGACGGCATGCGCACGGTCAAGCGGCTCAAGGACCTGCCGTGGATACCGGACCTGGTGGTGGTGACCACGCCGGCGGCGATGGTGCCGCAGGTGGTGGCCGCCGCCGCCGGGCTGGGGGTGGCCGCGGCCATCATCCTCACCGCCGGGCTCGGCCGCGGCCCCGGCTCGCTGGCCGCGCAGGTGGAAGCGGCGGCGCGGCCGAAGGGCATGCGCATCCTCGGCCCGCACTGCCTGGGGGTGATCGCGCCGCACGCGCGGCTCAACGCCTCCATCGCCGCGCACACCCCGCAGGCCGGCGACCTGGCGCTGATCTCCGAATCCAGCGCGATCGCCGCCGCGCTGGTGGAGTGGGGCGTGGCACGTTCGATCGGGTTCTCGGCGGTGGTGTCGCTGGGCGACGCGCTGGACGTGGATTTCGGCGACCTGCTCGACTACTTCGCCGCCGACTACCGTACCCGCGCGATCCTGCTCTACGTCGACCAGATCAGCGACGCCCGCAAATTCATGTCCGCCGCGCGCGCGGCGGCGCGCGCCAAGCCGGTGGTGGTGGTCAAGTCCGGGCGCCAGCCGCGCAGCGCCGGGGCGCGCGCCGAGACCCACGCGCAGACCCTGGCCGCATCCGATGCGGTGTACGGGGCGGCGTTCAACCGCGCCGGCCTGCTGCGGGTGAACGCGCTCGACGAACTGTTCACCGCCGCCGAGACCCTGGGCCGGCTCGGCACGTTTCCGGGCAACCGGCTGGCGATCCTCAGCAACGGCGGCGGCATCGGCCGGCTGGCGGTGGACCAGCTGCAGGCCCTGGGCGGCACCCTGGCGGCGTTGTCGCCGGCGACCGTGGCGCACCTGGACCAGGCGCTGCCGCAGGGCTGGTCGCGCGACAACCCGGTGGACATCATCGTCGATGCCGGCGGCGACCGTTACGCCGCGGCGGTGGAGGCGCTGCTGGCCGACGAGGCCAACGACGCGCTGCTGGTGGTCAACGTGCCCACCGCGTTCACCTCGTCGGCCGATGCGGCGCAGGCATTGACCCGCACCCTCGGGCTGCGCTCGCGGCAGCTGCGCGACAAGCCGGTGTTCGCGGTGTGGCTGGGCAACGACGAGCAGGCCACCGCCACGCTCAATACCGCGCGGGTGCCCACCTATCCCAGCGAGGCCGAGGCGGTGCGCGGGTTCCAGCACCTGGTGCGCTACCGCCAGGCGCAGGCGGCGCTGATGGAGACGCCGCCCAGCCTGCCGGCCGATTTCGTGGTGGACGCGGCGGCCGCGCGCGCGCTGGTGGAGTCGGCGCTGGCGCGCGGCCAGCAGTGGCTGGACCCGGTGGCCACGCACGCGCTGCTGCAGGCCTATGGCATCCCGTCGCTGGCGGTGATGGTCGCGCGCGACGCGCACGAGGCGATGGAGCTGGCGCAGCCGCTGCTCGAGCGCGGCGCGACCGTGGCGGTCAAGGTGCTGTCGCCGGACATCCCGCACAAGTCCGACGTCGATGGCGTGCGCCTGAACCTGGGCACGCTGCAGGCGGTGCACATGGCGGCGACCTCGATCCTGCAGCGCGCGCGCGAACTGCGCCCGCAGGCACGCATCGAGGGCGTGCTGCTGCAGCAGACCCTGGTGCGGCCCAAGGCGCGCGAACTGATCGCCGGCATCGCCGACGATCCGGTGTTCGGGCCGGTGCTGGTGTTCGGCCGCGGCGGCACCGCGGTGGAAGTGATCGACGACAAGACCCTGGCGCTGCCGCCGCTGGACCTGCGCCTGGCGCACGAGGTGATCGGCCGCACCCGGGTCTCGCGCATCCTCAAAGCGTACGGCGACGTGCCGGCCGCCGACGAACGCGCGGTGGCGCTGGTGCTGGTCAAGCTGGCGCAGCTGGCCGCCGACATCCCCGAGATCCGCGGCCTGGACCTCAACCCGCTGCTGGCCGACCGCGACGGGGTGATGGCGCTGGACGCACGCATCGCCATCGCCCCGGTGCGGCGCCTGCACAAAGGCCGCGGCCATCCGCGCTTCGCGATCTTCCCGTATCCGACCGAATGGGAGCGCAACATCGAACTGTCCGACGGTGCCCGCGCCTTCGTGCGCCCGGTGCGGCCGGAGGACGACGCGCTGTTCCGCGCGTTCTTCGCCCGCGTCACCGACGACGACCTGCGCCTGCGCTTCTTCCAGTCGGTCAAGCATTTCAGCCACGAGTTCATCGCACGCCTGACCCAGCTCGACTATGCCCGCTCGATCGCGCTGGTGGCGATCGACCCGAAGAGCGGCGACATGCTCGGCGCGGTGCGCCTGCACGCCGACGCCGACTACGACCGCGGCGAGTACGGCATCCTGATCCGCTCCGACCTCAAGGGCCACGGCATCGGCTGGAAGCTGATGCAGATCATGATCGAGTACGCCGGCTGGCAGGGCCTGAACGTGGTCGAGGGCCAGGTGCTGCGCGAGAACAGCACCATGCTGGCGATGTGCCGCACGCTCGGTTTCAAGGTCAAGCCCGATCCCGACGACCCGGCGATCATGAACGTCACCCTGCCGGTGCATTCCACGGGTGACGGTACCGGCTGAGTGCCAGCGGCGCGACAATAGGCGCCATGCACACCACCGCCGCCGGGAATGCTCCCGGGAAGATCCCGCTGCTGTTGCTGCCGGGCCTGCTCAACGACGCCGAGCTGTGGCGCGCGCAGATCGCCGACCTGTCCGGCATCACCGACTGCATCGTTGGCGACCAGACCCGCGGGACGACCCTGCAGGCGGTGGCCGCCGACGTGCTGGCGCAGGCGCCGCCGCGCTTCGCGCTGGCCGGGTTCTCGCTGGGCGGCTTCGTCGCCCAGCAGATCCTGCGCGTCGCCCCGCAGCGGGTCGGGCGGCTGGCGCTGATCGGTACTTCGATCCACGCCGATTCGCCGCAGCGCGCCGCGCAGCGCCGCGCGCAGCAGGCCAGCGTGCGCCTGCCCGGCACCTTCCACGGTTTCGGCGACCGGCTGATGCGCAGCTACATCGATGCCTCGCGCCTGCACGACGAGGCGCTGGTGCGGCGCGTGCGCGACATGACCACGCGCCTGGGCGCGGCGGTGTTCCTGCGGCAGAGCGCACTGGAACGGCGCGATGGCCACGACGTGCTGGCCGCCTACCGCGACCCGCTGCTGATCGTGTGCGGGGCCAACGACCGCATCACACCGCCGGCGGTCAGCGAGGAAATGCACGCGCTGGCGCCGCACTCGCGGCTGTTGCTGCTACCCGGCTGCGGGCACCTGGCGCCGATGGAAAAGCCCGATGAGGTCAGTGCGGCGCTGCGCGACTGGTTGCTGGCACCGGGCTGAAGCGGCGCGCCTGATCCAGGGATTGCGCCTGGCGGGCGTGGTGCCAGGCGTGGCGCACCCGCCAGCGGGCCTCGTCCCAGGGCACCGCCAGCGCCGGTGCATGGCGATGGTAGCTGTCCTGCAGCGCGCGGTAGAGCTGCTCCTCGCTGGCGTGCGGCCATGCCCGGTAGAGCTCCAGGCCCATCTGCAGCAGTCGCCGGTACTGCTCGAACGCGTGCCGGCCGAGCCGGCCGATGGCATGGACGCTGCGCCAGTACGCCATCTCCGCGTCCACATCCAGGCCGTGGTGGTCTGCACCGTGCGGGTTCTGCATGAGCGGTCTCCGTTCGCGGTCCGCCCCCTGTGGCACGGATGCTACGACCGCGTCGGCGCCGGGTTCAACCCGCGGCGCATTCAGTCCCCCGCGCTGGCCGTGTCGAGCTGGGCGATGTCCGCGGCAGACAGTGCCAGCCGCGCGGCGGCGAGCACCTCGTGCAGCTGTTCCACGCCGGTGGCGCTGACGATCGGCGCGGTGATCCCGGGCCGCGCGATCAGCCACGCCAGCGCGACCTGCGCCGGTGTCGCCCGGTGCGCGGCGGCGATATCGTCGAGCGCGGCGAGGATGCGCAGGCCACGCGCATCCAGGTAGCGCGCGACCACCCTGGCACCGCGCGCGCCGCTCTTGCCGGCGTCGTCGGCGCTGCGGTACTTGCCGCTGAGGAAGCCGCTGGCCAGCGCGTAGTAGCCGATCACCCCCAGCCCCTGTTCGCGCGCCAGCGGCTCCAGTTCCGCTTCGTAGCCGGCACGGTCGTAGAGGTTGTACTCCGGCTGCAGGCTCTCGTAGCGCGGCAGGTGGTAGTCGGCCGATACCTTCAGCGCGTCGCGCAGGCGCGTGGCGCTGTAATTGGAGGCGCCGATGGCGCGCACCTTGCCGGCCTCGACCAGGCGCGCGAAGGCGCCCAGGGTCTCCTCCAGCGGCACCGACGCGTCGTCCTCGTGCGCCTGGTACAGGTCGATCACGTCGGTCTGCAGGCGCCGCAGCGAATCCTCCGCCGCAGCATGGATGTTGCCGGCCGACAGCCCGGGGCGCTCGGCCCATTTGCCGACCTTGGTCGCCAGCACCACCTGGTCGCGCTTGCCGCTGCGCCGGAGCCAGCGGCCGATCATGGTTTCCGACTCGCCGCCGGTGTTGCCCGGCACCCACGCCGGATACACGTCGGCGCTGTCGACCAGGTTGAAGCCGGCCTCGACGAATGCGTCCAGCAGGGCGAAGGCGGTCTTTTCGTCCACGCTCCAGCCGAACACGTTGCCGCCGAAGGCGACGGGGGCCACCTGCAGGCCGGAACGGCCGAGTTCGCGTAAACGGGTCATGCGCAGCTCCTTGGCGTCGGCGCTCCAGCATATACGCAGCGGCCGGCGGCCCGCCGCGCACGCATGCTAGGCTCGCCGGACTCCAACCGTGGAATCTCCCGATGAAGACCATTGCCCCGCTGGTTGCCGCCTGTCTGCTGTTCGCCGCCCTGCCTGCCGCCGCGCAGGACCACGCACACGCCGGCCACGACCACGCCGCCATGCATGCTGCGCCGGCCGCGTCTGCGTCCGCGCAGCTGCAGGCCGCGGTCGGCGGTGACTGGCGCAGCCCGGCCAATACCGCGCGCGACGCGTACCGGCACCCGCTGCAGACTCTGGAGTTCTTCGGCGTGCAGCCGCAGCAGACCGTGGTCGAGATCACCCCGGGCGGCGGCTGGTACGCCGAGATCCTCGCGCCCTACCTGCGTGCCCACGGCCAGTACGTGGCCGCGGTGGTCGACCCGATGGCGCTGCCGGCCGGCAAGGGCCGCGACTACCAGCAACGTACCCGCGACGGGCTGGAGAAGAAGTTCGCCGCCGCGCCGGCGCTGTTCGACAAGGCCACCGTGGTCGCCTATGACCCGGCGGCGCCGGTGCTGGGCAAGCCGGGTTCGGCCGACGTGGTGCTGACCTTCCGCAACGTGCACAACTGGCGCGCGGCCGACCAGGCCGAGGGCATGTTCCGTGCGTTCTTCGCGGTGCTCAAGCCCGGCGGCACGCTGGGCGTGGTGGAACACCGCGCCAAGGCCGACGTCGCCGCCGACGACAAGAGCGGTTACGTCGGCCAGGCGCAGGTGATCGCCATGGCCGAAGCCGCCGGCTTCAGGCTGCAGCAGAGCAGCGAGATCAACGCCAACCCGCGCGACACCAAGGATCACCCCAATGGCGTGTGGACGCTGCCGCCGTCCAACAACCACGACGCCGCCGATGCCGCCCGGTACAAGGCGATCGGCGAAAGTGACCGGATGACGCTGCGCTTCGTGAAGCCCTGACCGGGGCCGAACGCAGGGCTGGGCGCGTGGACGCCCGCGCGGCACGCCTTGCCGGCGGCCGCGCGCCCTGCCGTTGCGGCCGGTTGCACAGCGCGGGGATGACGCCGCGGCTGCGGCCATCCCCGTCTGCCGTCGTCATCGTCATCGTCATCGTTTTGCCCGGCTGCCATGCTCATCGCCTTCAACAAACCCTTCAACGTGCTGTGCCAGTTCACCGACCGCAGCCAGCCGCCACGGGCGACGCTGGCCGGGTTCGGCCTGCCCTCGAACGTGTACGCGGCAGGGCGCCTGGACTACGACAGCGAAGGCCTGCTGCTGCTCACCGACGACGGCGGCCTGGCGCACCGCCTGACCGATCCGCGGCACAAGCAGGACAAGACCTACTGGGTGCAGGTGGAAGGCGTGCCGAGCCCGGAGCGGCTGCAGGCATTGCGTGACGGCGTGCTGCTCAATGACGGGCCGACGCTGCCGGCGCGGGTGCAGCTGCTGGAAACACCGCCGGCGCTGTGGCCGCGCGACCCGCCGGTGCGGTTCCGCAAGACCGTGCCCGACGCGTGGCTGGCGATCACCCTGCGCGAGGGCCGCAACCGCCAGGTGCGGCGCATGACCGCGGCGGTGGGCCTGCCGACGCTGCGCCTGGTGCGCGCCGCGATGGGCGCGCATGCGCTCGATGGCCTGCAGCCCGGGCAGTGGCGGGTGTTGCAGGGGTAGGACAGGGACGGGCGCGCCGCGTGGCGCGCCCGCATGGGTCAGGCGTCGCTGCCGATGTCGCTGGTCTCGTCCACCGTGGTCTGCGCGCGGCGGCGCTGGGCGATCTGCTGCGACTTGGCCTCCAGTGCGGCGTTGTCGCGCTTGTTCTTGCGATAGACCGCGTAGCCGATCAGGCCCAGGCCGACCGCGGCCACGGCGATGGTGGCGGTGGGATTGCGTCGTGCCACCCGGCCCACGGCCCGACCGCCGGTCTTCATGGCGCCGATCGCGGCGCCGGCCTTGAGCCAGTCGGCGGCGTTGGAGCCGCCGTGCCTGAGGCTGTCGCCGGCGTGGCCGGCCAGTTCCATGGCCCGTTCCAGGGCCGATCCGGTGATGTCGCTGAACTTGCTCATGGGGGAATCCTCGGTTGCGGGGGCGGGCATGCAGTGTCGCGGGATGCGCGTGCAGGAAATGTTAGTCACCAGCGGGGCGGACGCACTCCTCCGTAGGTGTGGGGCTCGCCCCACACGGCCTTCCGGTCGTTGCGTGCGGGGCGAGCCCCGCACCTACGATGATCCGCATGCCACGGGGTGTCGGGCCGCGTCAGGCATGAATCCATAGTCCATTCCCCTTTCACCGTCGCCACGGGAGACGATCTTTCACGTCCCGCGAGGTTTTGCGCGATGCGTGGCAGTTGCGCTCCAAGGATCATCAGGCCACGGATGTCGGGGGTACCTGCCCTTCATCTCCTTGCGCACCTCCGCATAGGTGTTCTCCCAGAAGTTGCGCAGGTCGCCGGTCACCTGCAGCGGCTTGCCGCCGGGCGAGAGCAGGTGCAGCAGCAGCGGCACGCGGCCGTCGGCGATGCGCGGGGTGTCGGCCAGGCCGAACAGTTCCTGCAGCTTCACCGCCAGCACCGGCGGACGCGGGCTGATGCCGTCGTCGTCCAGGGCGTAGTCGATGGCGCGCTCCAGCCCCGACGGCACGTTGATCCGTACCGGGGCGTGGCGGTCGATCTGCTGGCGCAGGTTCCAGTCGATGCGCGACTTCAGTGCTTCGCCCAGCTCCGCTTCGGCCAGCGCGTCGAGCCGGGTCTTGCCGGCGAAGGCCGGCAGCAGCCAGTCGTCGAGCGTGCCCAGCAGCGCCGCGTCGGACAGGTCGGGCAGTTCCAGTTCCGGCATCCACTGGCGCAGGCCCTGCA
This sequence comes from Stenotrophomonas sp. Steno-Z10-HUANG, assembly GCF_056393075.1. Lineage (NCBI taxonomy): Bacteria > Pseudomonadati > Pseudomonadota > Gammaproteobacteria > Lysobacterales > Lysobacteraceae > Stenotrophomonas > Stenotrophomonas sp. Steno-Z10-HUANG. The sequence goes on along the minus strand of NZ_JBWJPA010000009.1, from coordinate 85,005 downwards.
CCCGGTAGCGCCACTGGCGCAGGGCGTCGGTCCACGGCAGTGCTTCCAGCCCCAGTTCGCGCACCGCGTCGGTGAGCGCGCGCGCGGCCTGTGCCGGATCGACCCTGCCGGCCGGGCGGCTGTCCAGCACGATGCGGTCGAAGCCGGATTCGCGCCGCGCCTCCAGCGCGCGCCGCTCGCCGTTCCAGCGCACCACGTCGCGCTGCTGGAAGCGCTGCGGGAAATCGGCACGCAGCCGCGCCTCGTCCACCGGCGCGGCGCGCAGCAGCAACGCGTCGCGCGCCTCGAAGCGCAGCTCGCTGACCACCAGCCAGGGTTCGCCGCGCAGGTCGCTGGTGTCGAACAGGCGCGCGCTGCGGCCGTTGGCCAGCTGGTAGCGCAGGGGGTCGGTGGGATGGCGCGCGGCGATGCGGTCGGGAAAGGCGTGGGCGAGCAGGTCGCCCAGTTCGTGCGCCTCGAGGTCGGCCGGCGGCGTGGCATCGCAGCGCAGGCGCCGCCGCCATTGCCGCGCCGCCGTGTCGATGGCGGCCAGGGCGCTGCGGCTGGCATCGTGCGGGGCGCGCCCGTTGCGGAACGCGGCCAGCGCGCGCCAGCGGGCGGCCAGCGCATCGCCGCCCTGGCGCAGCGGGTCGCGCGCCTCCAGCAGTGCGGCCAGATCGGCGGCCAGGGCCTGTTCGCGCGGATTGGCCGCGGCGAGCAGCATCGCCGCCAGCCGTGGGTGGGTGCCCAGCGCCAGCATGCGCCGGCCGCTGCCGGTGATCGCGGTGCCGTCGAGCGCGCCAAGCCGCTGCAGCAGCTCGCGCGCGGCGGCCAGCGCGCCGGCCGGTGGTGGATCGACGAAGCGCAGCGCGTCGCTGCCCCAGGCGGCCAGCTCCAGCGCCAGCCCGGCCAGCTCCACCTGTGCCATCTCCGGGCGCCGCTGCGGTTCCAGCCGCTGCGATTGCGGCCACAGCCGCAGCGCCCAGCCGGCGGCCACGCGGCCGGCACGGCCGGCGCGCTGGTCGGCCGAGGCCTGCGAGATCGCCACCGCGTCCAGCCGGGAAAAGCCGCTGTTGGGGTCGTAACGCGGCTCGCGCGCGAGGCCGGCGTCGACCACCACGCGCACGCCGGGCAGGGTCACCGAGGATTCGGCGACGTTGGTGGCCAGCACCACGCGGCGGCGGCCGTCGGGGTCGGGCTGCAGCACCCGCGACTGCTGCTCGACCGGCAGTTCGCCGTGCAGCGGCAGGACGTCCGTGGCGGCGGGGAGCACCGGCTCCAGCGCGGCCTGCACGCGCGCGATCTCGCGCTGGCCCGGCAGGAATACCAGCACGTCGCCCGGATGCGCCGCCAGCGCGTGCTCGACCGCGCGCCGCGCCTGCGCTTCCAGCGCCTCGTCGCGCCGCGCCGGGAAATGCGTGATCTCCACCGGAAAGCCGCGGCCCTCGCTGGACAGGCGCGGCGCGTCCAGGAACGCCGCCAGCCGCTCACCGTCGAGGGTGGCCGACATCACCACGACGCGCAGGTCCTCGCGCAGCCCGGCCTGCACGTCCAGCGCCAGGGCCAGGCCGAGGTCGGCGGACAGGTGGCGCTCGTGGAATTCGTCGAACAGCAGCGCGCCGACGCCTTCCAGCAGCGGGTCGTCCTGCAGCATGCGGGTGAGGATGCCCTCGGTGACGACCTCGATGCGGGTGCGCGCGGAAACCTTGTTCTCGAAGCGGATGCGGTAGCCGACGGTCTCGCCGACCGCTTCGCCGAGCTGCCGGGCCATGAACTGGGCGGCGCTGCGCGCGGCGACGCGGCGCGGCTCCAGCATCAGAATGCGGCCGCCCTGCAGCCAGGGCGCTTCGAGCAGCGCCAGCGGCACCTGGGTGGTCTTGCCGGCACCGGGCGGGGCTTCGAGTACCAGCCGCGGGTGCGCGGCCAGGCTGTCGGCGATGGCCGGCAGCAGCGGGGAAATGGGGAAGTCGGGGCGAGCCATCGCGCAAGGATAAGGGTTCGTGCCGGCGCGACCGCCTACAATGCGCGGTTCCCGTCTCCGCACCCCTGCCCACGGCCATGCAACTGATCGACATCGGCGCCAACCTCACCCACGAGTCCTTTGCCCATGACCTGGACGCGGTGCTGGAGCGCGCGCGTGCCGCCGGCGTGGCGCAGATGGTGGTGACCGGCGCCAGCCGCGAGCACTCGCCGCTGGCGCTGGCGCTGGCGCAGCGGCATCCGGGGTTCCTGTACGCCACCGCCGGGGTGCATCCGCACCACGCGGTCGAATACACCGATGAATGCGACGCGCAGATGCGTGCGCTGCACGCGCACCCGGAAGTGGTCGCGGTGGGCGAATGCGGACTGGACTACAACCGCGATTTCTCGCCGCGACCGGCCCAGCGCCGCGCGTTCGAGCGGCAGCTGCAGCTGGCCGCGGACCTTGCCGTGGACGGCGTGGGCAAGCCGCTGTTCCTGCACCAGCGCGACGCGCACGACGATTTCCTGGCGATGATGAAGAACTTCGACGGCCGGCTGGGCCCGGCGGTGGTGCACTGCTTCACCGCCGAGCGCCGCGAGCTGTTCGACTACCTGGACCGCGACTGGCATATCGGCATCACCGGCTGGCTGTGCGACGAGCGCCGCGGCGCGCACCTGCGCGAGCTGGTGAAGCACATCCCGGCCGGGCGGTTGATGATCGAGACCGACGCGCCCTACCTGCTGCCGCGCACGCTGCGGCCGTTGCCCAAGGACCGCCGCAATGAACCGGCGTTCCTGGCACACATCGTCGAGGAGCTGGCACGCGACCGCGGCGAGCCGGTGACGCTCACCGCGGCCAACGCCACCGCTGCCACCCGCGCGTTCTTCCGCCTGCCCGAGGCCGGCTAGGGCGTGGGGCCGGCCGGACCGGGGCGCCCGTCGCCCGCTTCCCAGGCGTCCGCCAACCCCTCGCGGTAGCTGCGGAAACGCGGCTGCCATTGCAGCGCCTGGCGCGTGCCACGGCTGTCGATGCGTTTGTTGCTCGCATGGAAGCGGCGCAGCATCGGCTCCAGCGAGGCGTCATCCCAGGCCTGCGCCGGCGGCATCGCGAAGCCGCCGAGCCGCGCCGCATGCGCCAGCACGTCCTGCGGCGGTGCCGGTTCGTCGTCCGCCGGCAGGTACAACGCATCGCGGAGCGGACGGCGCATCGCCGCGACCACCGCTTCGGCCAGGTCATCGACGTGCAGCCGGTTGAACACCAGCCCGGGCCGCACGATGTGGCGCGCGTTGCCCTGGGCCAGCCGCACCAGCGCGTTGCGGCCGCGGCCGTACAGGCCGGGCAGGCGCAACGTGGCCGAGGCGATGCCGCGCGCGGCGGCCAGCGCGCGCCATTGCGCTTCGGCGCGCAGCCGCCGCAGCGCGACGGCATCGCCGGCATCGGCTTCGGCGTGTTCGTCGACCCAGCCGCCGCCGCGGTCGCCGTAGACCCCGGTCGAGGACAGGTAGCCCACCCAGCGCAGCGCCGGGCTGGCCTGCAGGGCAGCGCCGAGCAGGCGCAGCGCGGGGTCGCCATCGGCGTCGGGCGGCACGCTGCACAGCACCGCGTCGGCGCGGGCGACGGCGGCCAGCAGCGCCGGGTCGGGGGCGTGGTCCGGATGCAGGCGGTGGCGCGCGATGCCATCGCCGGGCGCGGCCGCCGGATCGCGCACCGTGCCCGCCACCGCGACGCCCAGCGCCTGCAGGTGCAGCGCAAGCGCGCGCCCGGCAAAGCCCAGCCCCAGGATCAGCACCCGCTGCGGCAGCGCCCCGGCGGTGGTCATGCGTGCCGCTGCGCTTCGTAGGCCTGCAGATGGCAGTACGCAGCGCGCAGGTGCGGCGCGGAGTGTGCGGCGGCCAGTGCGCGGTCGAGCATGTCGCCGACGATGTGCGCCGCTTCCACCGGCTGGCCGGCCTCCAGGTCGCGCAGCATCGACGCCTTGATCGGCGAGCCGGCCCGGGTCAGCGCCGACAGGGCGATCTCCTGCGCCTTGGCCGGTATCGGCTGGCCGGCGTGCGCGGCCGCGGCCAGGCATTCGCCGTACAGCGCCTGCAGGAACGCGACGCCGTGGTCGGTGGCGACGATGTGGCCGACATCGGCGCGCATTGCGCAGGTGGCGGCGGCCAGCGCGGCGAGGAAGGTGAACTTGATCCACTGCTCGCCGGCGATGTCGTCCGTGGCGAGATGGTCGATGCCGGCGGACTGGCATGCGCCCGCCAGGGCGGCGACGCGTGCGCTTGCACCGGCGCCGTCGCGCTCGCCGAAGGTCAGCCGCGCCGGCCGGTCCAGGTGCACGATGGCACCGTCCGCGGCCTTGGTGGCACTGATGAAGCACAGCCCGCCGAGCACCGCCGCGCGGCCGAAGCGGGCGTCCAGCGCGGGGTAGTGGCGCAGGCCGTTGAGGATCGGCAACAGCGTGGTGTCCGCGCCCATCGCCGGTGCAATGGCCTCGATCGAGCTGTCCAGGTCATAGGCCTTGCAGCTGAGCACCACCAGGTCGAACGGCCGCGCCGCGGCCACGGCCGGCAGCGCGTCGGCGGTGACATGCGCCACCGCGAACGCGGCGTCGCCGAGCGGGCTGCGGATCACCAGCCCGTCGCGCTGCAGCTGCGCCGCGCGCGCCGGCCGCACCAGGAAGGTCACGTCGCCGCCGGCCTGGGCCAGGCGGCCGCCGAAGTAGCCGCCGGTACCGCCGGCGCCAAGGATCAGGATGCGCATGTTGCCGGCTCCATCGGGATCAGGGAAAAAACGGGCGCGCTCAGCTGCGCAGGCCGACGCCGCGCCGCAGCAGCCACAGCGACAGCGCGGTCAGCGCGGCGACGAAGCCGAGCATCAGCGCGTAGGACACCCACAGCGGCACGTCGCTGGTGCCCAGCAGGCCATAGCGGAACGCGTTGACCATGTAGAAGATCGGGTTGGCCTTGGTCAGCGCCTGTGCCCAGCCCGGCAGCAGCGTGACCGAGTAGAACACGCCGCCCAGGTAGGTCAGCGGGGTCAGGATGAAGGTCGGCACGATGGCCACGTCGTCGAACTTCTTGGCGTACACCGCGTTGATGAAGCCGGCCAGCGAGAAGATCGTCGACCCCAGCAGCACCGTGCTCAGCGTCACCAGCGGATGCGGCACGTGCACGCGGGTGAAGAACAGCGCGATCATCAGCACGATGGCGCCGACCATCAGCCCGCGCAGCACCGCACCGGCGACGTAGCCCCACAGGATCACCCAGTTCGGCATCGGGCTGACCAGCAGTTCCTCGACGTGGCGGCCGAACTTGGCGCCGAAGAACGAGGAGCTGATGTTGCCGTAGCTGTTCTGGATCACGCTCATCATCACCAGCCCGGGCACGATGAACTGCATGTAGCTGTAGCCGCCCATGTCGCCGATCTTCGAGCCGATCAGGCCACCGAAGATCAGGAAGTACAGGGTCATGGTGATGGCCGGCGGCACCAGGGTCTGGCCCCAGATGCGCAGGATGCGGTTGACCTCGCGGCGGACGATGGTGCCCAGCGCCACGCGGTTGCGGGCGCTGTCGGTCAGGGGAGCGGGCGTGCTCATGCGGCGGTGTTCTCCAGGTTGCCGGTGAGGCGCACGAACAGCTCCTCCAGGCGGTTGCTCTTGGTGCGCATCGAGCGCACGCGGATGCCGGCGGCGCCCAGCGCGTCGAACACGCGGTTCAGGTCCATCGCCCGCGGCATGTCCAGGTCCAGGGTGTGCGCGTCGACCGCGGCCAGCTGCGCGCCTTCGATGTGCGGCAGCTGCGCCGGCAGCTCGCCGTCGATGTCCAGCACGAACCCTTCCACGTCCAGCTTGGCCAGCAGCGCGCGCATCGGCCCCTGCTCGACGATCCGGCCGTGGTTGATGATGGCCAGGTTGCGGCACAGCTGCTCGGCCTCTTCCAGGTAGTGCGTGGTGAGGATGATGGTGGTGCCGGCGGCGTTGATCTCCTGCAGCGTCTTCCACATGTCGCGGCGGATCTCGATGTCCACCCCGGCGGTGGGCTCGTCCAGGATCAGCAGGCGCGGGCGGGTCATCATCGCGCGGGCGATCATCAACCGCCGCTTCATGCCGCCGGACAGCGTGCGGCTCATCATCTGCGCCTTGTTCCACAGGTGCGCGCGCTTGAGCTCCTGCTCGGCGCGGGCCTCGGCCTCGGCGCGCGGGATGCCGTAGAACCCGGCGTAGTTGACCAGGATGTCGAAGGGCTTTTCGAACAGGTTGAAGTTGATCTCCTGCGGCACCAGCCCGATCAGGCGCATGGTCGCGCTGCGTTCGGCCACCAGGTCGGTGCCGAACACCTGCACGCTGCCCGCGCTCAGGTTCACCAGCGACGAGACGATGCCGATCAGGGTGGACTTGCCGGCGCCGTTGGGGCCGAGCAGGGCGAAGAAATCGCCCGGGGCGACCTCCAGCGAGACGCCCTTGAGCGCCTCCACGCCGTTGTCGTAGGTCTTGCGGAGATCATGGACGCGCAGTGCCGGCGCGACGGGAGGGATTCGGGAGTCCAAGCTCGGGCCTTCGCGCCGGGGTGACGGCGCCGGATGAGTGCGAGGGGCTATTATAGGAGGCCCCGCGGCACCAGCCCGGCTACACACTGTTTCCCGTTCGTGCCTGTCCAATTCCCCCTCAAGCTGGTCGGTCGCCGCATGCTGGCGCCCACCGTCGGTCATTACCAGTTCGTCCGCGACGACGGCCAGCCGCTGGATTTCCAGCCCGGGCAGTTCATCCAGGTGCACTTCCACTACGCCGACGGCACCGCCACCAAGCGCAGCTACTCGCTGGCGACCCTCCACGACCACGCGCTCGGCCCGGGCGACGCGGTGGACATCGCGGTCAGCTTCGTGCCCGGCGGTGCCGCCACGGCCCTGTTCGAGGGCCTGGAGACCGGCCAGTGCGTCACCGCCAGCGGCCCGTTCGGGCGCTTCTGCCTGCAGCCGGGCGACCACAACGGCCGTTACCTGCTGATCGCCACCGGCACCGGCGTCACCCCGTACCGCTCGATGCTGCCGCTGCTGGCCAGGGCGATGGCCGGGCGCGGGGTGGAAGTGGTGCTGCTGCAGGGCGCGCGTACCCCGGCCGAACTGCTGTACGCCGATGATTTCCGCGCCTTCGCCGATGCCCACCCGGGCTTCCGCTACATGCCGTGCCTGTCGCGCGAGCTGCCGGCCGATCCGCACCCGGACGTGCGCAGCGGCTACGTGCAGCAGCAGCTGGCCGAAATCGCCCCGGACCCGGCCCGCGACATCGCCTACCTGTGCGGCAACCCGGTCATGGTCGATGCCTGTTTCGAGGCGCTCCGCGCGGCCGGCCTGCCGCTGCCGCAACTGCGCCGCGAGAAGTACGTCAGCAGCAAGTAGGCTTGTGCCCACGCGCCACGCGGCGCGATGATCCGGCAGGCTGCTCCACCCTCGGCGGTGCCGCTCGACGCAAGGACACCGGGCATGACCACGCTGGACTTTCCCACCATCGCCGCCATCGGCCTGCTGCTGAACATCGGCCTGGCCGCCGGTTTTTCGCTGATCCTGCTGGTCCTGCGCCGCCAGACCGTGCCCCGGCTGTGGGCCGCAAGCATGTGGGCGGGCGCGGCCAGCACGGTGCTGGTCAGCGTGCCGCTGCCGCTGCCGGTGGCGGTGGGCATCCTGGCGCGCAACGGATTCGCGGTGCTGGGCAGCATGCTGATGCTGTTCGGCGTGGCCCTGCATGTCGGCCGCCGCGCGCCGGTGCGCCCGGCCCTGGTGCTGGGCGCAGGCTACCTGCTGGCGATCGCCTGGTTCAGCGTGGCCAGGCCCGACCTCGGCATCCGCCTGGCGCTGTACAGCGGGCTGATCATCATCTGGAAGACCTGGGAGGCCTGGCTGCTGCTGCGCCATGCCCCGGTCGACGTGCGCCGCAGCTGCCGGCTGGCGGCGGTGGTGTTCCTGCTGGATGCGGCGCTGTTCCTGGTGCGGGCGCTGATCCCGGTCGCGCCCGGCGCCGATGGCGACATCCTGCGCGCCGGCCTGCCGATGAACGTCACCTACGTCGGCGGCATGTTCGTGATGCTCGCCCACACCTTCGCGCTGGTGCTGCTGATCGTCGAGCGGCAGATGGTGGACCTGCGCCGGCTGGCCCGTCGCGACGGCCTGACCGGGCTGCTCAACCGCACCGCGCTGATGGGCGACGGCGAGCAGCAGCTGGCGCAGAGCCTGCACCAGCAGCAGCCGTTCGCGGCGATGCTGCTGGACCTGGACCACTTCAAGCGGATCAACGACACCCGCGGCCATCCGGTCGGGGACGAGGTGCTGCACCACGCCGCACGGACCCTGCGGCGCTCCCTGCGCGGCCGCGACCAGCTGCTCGGCCGCTATGGCGGCGAGGAGTTCGTGCTGCTGCTGCCGGACACCGGCATGGAACAGGCGATGGCCTTGGCCGAACGCCTGCGCGCGACCCTGGAGGCCAGCCCGCTGCAGCGCGATGGCGGCACGATCGTCATCACCGCCAGCATCGGCGTGGCCGTCGCCGATGCCGTGCCCGGGCTGGAGAGCCTGCTGGCGCGGGCCGATGCGGCGCTGTACCGGGCCAAGGCCGCTGGCCGCAACCGCGTTGCCGGCGACCTGGGGTAGCGCCGGCGCCGCGACCTTGAGCGTCCGGCCGCATCCGCGCCGGCAGCGGGCCCGTCGATGGCGGCGCCCGCGCGGCACCGGGCTGTAAAGCTCGCTTGACAGATGGCGGATGGCCGCTGCATCCTCCTGTAAAGCTTGCTTGACAAGGATGGGGCCATGGGGGGCGCGGACATGAAAGCAGCAGTAAGCCAGGCAGGTACCGGCGCGGCGTTCGCGTGCGTCGCCGCGACCGGCCAGGTCGTGTTCGTCGCTGGACGCACGGCCACCGTCGCGGCGGGCCGGGTGGTGCTGGCGCGCGTGCGCGGAGGGGGCTGAACCATGGCACGCGCACTCGACCGCTGGATCATCGCCGCCGCCTTCGCCACCGCGGCGACGGGCCTGGCGCTGCTGCGGCTGATGCCGGGCGACAGCGCCGACATGCTGGGCGGGATCTGCCTCGGCGTGGCCGTGGGCCTGTTGTTCGTGCTGCTGCTGCGGCGGCAGCTGCCCAATGCCTGCGACACCGCGCCGCTGGCGCTGCGCCGGCGCTACAGCCGCGAGATGATGATCGCCATGAGCGGCTACGTGGTGCTGCTGGTGCTGTCGATCCTGCTGCTCAAGCGCGTGGAAGGCACCGCGCTGCGTGCCTGCATCGCGCTGCTGCCGGTGCCGCCGATCGCGATGACCCTGCGGGCGATGATCCGCTACATCCGCGACGCCGACGAACTGCAGCAGCGCATCGAGCTGCAGGCGGTCAGCTTCGCCGCGGCGTTCGTCTCGCTGCTGTATCTCACCGGCGGCCTGCTGCAATCGGCGCGGGTGCTGGACGTGGCGGCCAGCGCGGCGATGATCTGGGTGTTCCCGCTGGTGTGCCTGGCCTACGGCCTGGCCAAGATCGTCGTCTCCCGGCGCTACGGTTGAACCGACCGGCATGGACAACCGACTGCGTGAACTGCGCGAAGCCCACGGCTGGTCGCAAGGGGAACTGGCCGAGCGGCTGGAGGTCTCGCGGCAGACGGTCAACGCGCTGGAGACCGGCAAGTACGACCCCAGCCTGCCGCTGGCGTTTCGCATCGCCCGCCTGTTCGATGCCAGGATCGAGGATATTTTCTTTCCCGCTGTCACATGACGCCGCCAGCCCCGTCTTGGGCTGGCAGGACCCAACCCGTTCCATCAACCACAAGGGGCTGTTCCGATGATGTCCCGCAAGACCCGTATCCTCCTGGCGGTGGCCGCGCTTGGCGCCGTGCTCGGCTACCGCGCGCTCAAGCCCGCACCCGATGAGGCCGAGGCCGCCAAGGCGCCGCTGCCCGCCACCGAGGCGGAGGTCAAGCCGCTGATGCTCGGCAGCCTCGCGTTCCGTCCGTGCACCCTCGATTCGCCGAACAGCCGCGACAGCCTGGAAGCCCAGTGCACCACCTTCGAGGTCGCCGAGGACCGCGGCAACCCGCAGGGCCGCAAGATCGCGCTGAACATCGCGCTGCTGACCCCGGACAAGCCCGAAAGCGCGCTGCCGGACCCGGTGTTCTTCCTGGCCGGCGGCCCCGGGCAGTCCGCCACGCAGAGCTATCCGCAGATCGACCCGGCCTTCGCCGAGGTGCGCAAGCGGCGCAACGTGATCCTGCTCGACCAGCGCGGCACCGGCAAATCCAACCTGTTGTCGTGCGAGCCGCCGGAGGACGACGACGCCAGCGTCGAGGCGATGCAGGCCAGCGCCGCCGCCTGCGTGGCGGCGTTGTCGGGCAAGGCCGACCTGCGCCACTACACCACCACCGACGCGGTGGCCGACCTGGACGCGGTGCGCCAGGCGATCGGCGCGGCGCAGATCAACCTGGTCGGTGTCAGCTACGGCACCCGCGTCGCGCAGCAGTACGCCATGCGCCACCCGGCCAGCACGCGCAGCATCGTGCTCGACTCGGTGGTGCCCAACACCCTGCAGCTGGGCAACATCTTCGCCCGCAACCTGGACGATGCGCTGGCCCTGCAGTTCGCCCAATGCACCGGCAACCCCGCGTGCAAGGCCGCGCTGGGCGACCCGCGCGCCGAACTGGACGCATTGCTGGCCGCACTGCGCGCCAACCCGGTGACGGTGCGCTACCGCGATGCCAGCACCGGGCAGGAGCACGAGGACGTGCTGCGCGCCGATACCGTCGCCGGGCTGGTGCGCATGTACGCCTACATGCCGGAAGCCGCCGCGTTGCTGCCCAAGCTCATCCACGAGGCGCGCAATGGCCGCTACGGCGACCTGATGGCGCTGGCGAAGATGCTGCAGGGCGGCATGAAGGACAGCATGGCCATGGGCATGCAGCTGTCGGTGATCTGCAGCGAAGACGACCAGGGCATGGCCGCCCGCGCCGAGGACGCGGACACCGTGCTCGGCAACCGCATGGCCGATAGCCTGGCGGCGATGTGCAGCACCTGGCCGAAGGGCCGGATGCCGGCCGATTTCCACACGCCCCTGGCCACCGCGGTGCCCGCGCTGGTGCTGGAAGGCGAGTTCGATCCGGTCACCCCGCCGCGCTATGGCGAGGAGGTGGCCAAGCAGCTGCCCAAGGGGCGCCTGTTCGTGCTGCGCGGCCAGGGCCACGCGGTCATCGGCGCCGGCTGCATGCCCAAGCTGTTCGCGCAGTTCGTCGACACCACCGACGCCGCCGCGCTCGATGCCACCTGCCTGGAAAAACTCACCTACGTGCCGCCGTTCACCAGCTTCAATGGCTGGGAACCGTGACCGTCCACGCACCCCTGAGGAATCCGCTTCCATGATCGTTGCAGAACGACTCCGCAAGACCTTCCCCGGCAAGGGCAAGGACAAGACGCCGGTGATCGCGGTGGACGACGTCGGCTTCACCGCCCACGACGGCCAGATCACCGGCCTGCTCGGCCCCAACGGCGCCGGCAAGACCACCACGCTGCGCATGCTCTACACGCTGATGACCCCCGAGACCGGCAAGGTCATGGTCGATGGCGTGGACGCCGCGGCCGACCCCGACACGGTGCGCCGCAGCCTGGGCGTGCTGCCGGACGCGCGCGGCGTGTACAAGCGCCTGACCGCGCGCGAGAACATCGAGTACTTCGGCCAGCTGCATGGCATGGATGCGGCGGCGATCGCCGCGCGCATCGCGCGCCTGGCCGCGGCGCTGCAGATGGAGGACTTCCTCGACCGCTCGACCGAAGGCTTCAGCCAGGGCCAGCGCACCAAGACCGCCATCGCCCGCGCGCTGGTGCACGACCCGAAGAACGTGATTCTCGACGAACCGACCAACGGCCTGGACGTGATGACCACCCGCGGCCTGCGCGGTTTCCTCAAGGAGCTGCGCGGCGAAGGCCGCTGCGTGATCTTCTCCAGCCACATCATGCAGGAGGTGGCGGCGCTGTGCGACCGCATCGTCATCGTCGCCCATGGCCGCGTGGTGGCGCAGGGCACGCCGGACGAGCTGCGTGAGCATGCCGGCGAGAGCAACCTGGAAGACGCGTTCGTCAAGCTGATCGGCAGCGAAGAGGGCCTGCACGCATGAACAAGACCGGATTCATTGGCAGCATGTTCACGGTGATGCGCAAGGAGCTGCGCGATTTCGCCCGCGACCGCCGCACCTTCTTCCTGACCCTGTTCATCGCGCCGCTGCTGTACCCGCTGCTGTTCCTGGGCATCGACAAGCTCAGCAACCTGCGGGTGTCCAACCAGCTGGAAAAGGACATGGCGCTGTCCGTGGTCGGCATGGAGCGCGCGCCCAACCTGATGGCGTTCCTGGCCAGCCAGGGCATCACCCCGCGCGAGGCGCCGGACGACTACGAAGCCCGCATCCGCGCCCAGCGCGAGGACGTGGCGCTGGTGGTCGCGGCGGACTTCGCCGACGACTGGCATGCCGGCAAGCCGGCCAAGGTCGAGGTCGTCGCCGACACCACCCGCCGCACCAGCGACGTGCAGGTGGCGCGCGTGCGCAAGGTGCTGGCGGCCTACGGCCAGCAGGTGGGCGCACTGCGGCTGATGGCGCGCGGCGTCAATCCCGCGGTGGCCATGCCGGTCAGCGTGGGCACGCGCGACCTGGCCACCGCCGAGGCCAAGCGCGGCATCCTGCTGTCGGTCATCCTGCCGATCCTGTTGATGATGTCCGCCTTCATCGGTGGCTCGCACCTGGTCATGGACACCACCGCCGGCGAGCGCGAACGGCAGTCGCTGGAACCGCTGCTGGCCACCCCGGCGCCACGCGGCGCCCTGGTCAGCGGCAAGATGCTGGCATCGACCCTGGTCGGGCTGACCGCGATCCTGCTGATCCTGCTGTCGTTCAAGTTCAGCGCCAGCCTCGGCCGTGGCGTGGGCAGTTCGCTGGACGTGAGCTTCATGGCGATGGGCAAGCTGCTACTGGTGCTGCTGCCGCTGGTGCTGATCGGCACCGCGCTGCTGACCTGCCTGGCTGCCGGCGCCAAGAGCATGAAGGAAGCGCAGAGCCACATCGTCTGGCTGATGATGATGGCGATGATGCCTGGCTACGCGCTGATGGCCTATCCGCTGAAGGACACCCAGCTGTGGCAGTACGCGGTGCCGTTCCTGTCGCAGAACCAGATGCTGGTGAAGGTGACCCGCGGCGAAATGCCGGGCGCCGAGCAGTGGGGCGTCTACCTCGGGGCCTCGCTGCTGCTGACCGTGGTGCTGTGGGCCATGGCGGTGTGGCGCTACAAACAGGAAAAGCTGGCGATCTCGGGCTGAGCCCACATCGGCGCAGGAGAAGCGAAAGGCCCGGATCGCTCCGGGCCTTTCGTTTTTGTGGGTGCTCCGGGCGTTCCGTCTTCGTAGGTGCGCGGCTTGCCGCGCACGCTTCAATGTTTGCCGCGCACGCTTCACGCGCCGCGGCGAAGGCCCAGGCGGGGCAAGCCCCGCCGCTACGAATGGGAACGCTTCGGTCCCGCAACAAGAATGGAGGCCGGATCGCCCCGGGCCTTCCGCCCTCGTAGGTGCGCGGCTTGCCGCGCACGCTTCAATGCTTGCCGCGCACGCTTCACCTGCCGCGGCGGCAAGGTCCAGGCGGGGCGAGCCCCGCCTCTACGAATGGGAGCATTTTGGAGCATTCCGGACCCGCAACGAAATGAAGGCCCGGATCGTTCCGGGCCTTTCGTCCTCGTAGGTGCGCGGCTTGCCGCGCACGCTTCAATGCTTGCCGCGCACGCTTCACGTGCCGCATCGGCAAGGCCCAGGCGGGGCAAGCCCCGCCTCTACGGACGGAACATTCCGGACCCGCAACGAAATGAAGGCCCGGATCGCTCCGGGCCTTCCGCCTTCGTAGGTGCGCGGCTTGCCGCGCACGCTTCAATGCCCGGCGCACGCTTCGTCGCACACGCCTTCCGCCGGTAAGCCTCCTGCGGCTACTGGTTGGGCTGGAATGCCAGCGTGCGGCGGGTGGTGGTCGGGCTGGAAATCGGCTCGAAGCGCCAGCGCCGGACCGCGTTCAGCGCCTCGCGGTCGAATACCCGCGGCGGGTTGGCACGCAGCACGCGGGCATCGGTCACCGAGCCGTCGGTACCGATGGTGAGTTCCACCAGCACTTCGCCGGAAGTGCCCGACCGCAGCGCGTCGGCGGGGTAGCGCGGGGCCGGCGTGCTCACCGCGCGCAGGGTCGGCGCGGCCGCGGCCGGCTTCGGTGCGGCCGCCACCTGCTGCGCCGCGGCGCGGGCGTCGGCCTCGCGCTTGGCCGCGGCCTGGCGCTCGGCCTCCAGCCGCTCGCTTTCCTTGCGCGCCGCTTCCTGGCGCGCGGCCAGCTGCTGCGCGGCACTGGCCTCGGCGGCCTGCTGCTGTGCCAGCCGCTGCTGTTCGACCAGCTGCTTGGCGCGGTTCTCGGCGTCCTTCTTGACCTTGTCGGTCTCTTCCTGGGTGCGCTTGACCGCCACTTCCATGCCGCGGGTGATGCCCTGCTTCAGGCGCGGCAGCGCCGGTGCCGACGGGTCCACCTTCTCGATCAGCGCCACCAGGCGCTGCGCTTCGGGGAAGTCCTCGCGCGCCAGGCTCTGCTCGGCGGCGATCAGGGTGTAGGGCTGCAGGTCGGTCAGCGCGCTCTTGACTGCCGCGTCGTCGGGCAGCTTGTCGCGCAGGGCCAGGTAGTACTCCATGGCGTTGTCGCCGGCCGGCGCGTACATGCGGTTCTCGCGCAGTGCGGTGCTGGCCGAGTCGCGCAGCTGGTCGGTGCCCATCGACTGCACCTTGGCCGAAACCGCGGGCTCGGCGGGGGTCGCGGCGGGGCTGGCGGGCGTGCCGGCGGCAGCCGCCGGGGCGGAATCGTCCTTGCCCGAGCAGGCCGCCAGGGCGACGGCCAGCAGGGCGGGCGCCAGCAGGCGCGCTTTGCCGTGGATCGTGACGTACGACATCAATCTTCCCCTTGAATCGACGAACGCGAATGGTGGTTCGCCCGGGCCGTCATGGATGCGCGGCGTTTCCCCACGTCGGCCGGACCCGGTGCGAAGGGAGAATCTAGCATTGCCGCCCCGGGTTGCACGAGGCGGGGGGCGCATGGCGCTGCCGCCGATGGCCGCCGCACGGCGGGGCCAGCGGCCGCGCGGGGGCGTCGATCAGTGCCCGTTCTGTTTGGAATGCCCGTTGGACATCAGTTTGTCGGTCCAGGCGATGCCGACCGCCGACAGGATGAACACGCAGTGGATGATGGTCTGCCACATCACCCCGGTGGAGGTGAACTTGGTACACGCAACGCCCGTGGCCGCTTCCGACCCGCACAGCGGCAGCCCCAGCTGCCCGGCCTCGATGAAGGTCTTGAGCAGGTGGATCGAGGAGATGCCGATGATCGCCATCGCCAGCTTCACCTTCAGTACCGATGCGTTGACGTGGCTGAGCCACTCCGGCTGGTCCGGGTGACCCTGCAGGCCCAGGCGCGAGACGAAGGTCTCGTAGCCGCCGACGATCACCATCACCAGCAGGTTGGAGATCATCACCACGTCGATCAGGCCGAGCACGATCAGCATGATCTGCTGCTCGCCCAGGGCGTTGGCGTCGTGGATCAGGTGCCACAGTTCCTTGCCGAACAGGAACACGTAGACGCATTGGGCGATGATCAGGCCGAGATAGAGCGGCAACTGCAGCCAGCGCGAGGCGAAGATCAGGGCCGGGAGGGGGCTGAGCGGTTTGTGTTCGGACATGGCAGGAATGCTGCGTTGCGGGAAGGCGGCAGGTTAACGGTCGTCCGGTAGGCTGCCAAGCGTTACCGTATCGATCCCCGGTGACGGTTCCCCCCACGGAGACGCATTCATGATCGACCTCTATTACTGGCCCACCCCCAACGGCCACAAGATCACCCTGTTCCTGGAAGAGGCCGGGCTGCCGTACCGTCTGGTACCGGTCAACATCGGCAAGGGCGACCAGTTCCAGCCCGAGTTCCTCGCCATTTCGCCGAACAACAAGATGCCGGCGATCGTCGACCATGCACCGGCCGACGGCGGCGCGCCGCTGAGCGTGTTCGAGTCCGGCGCGATCCTGCTGTACCTGGCCGAGAAGACCGGCCGCTTCCTGCCGAGCGACCTGCGCGGTCGCGCCACCGCGCTGGAGTGGCTGTTCTGGCAGATGGGCGGGCTGGGGCCGATGAGCGGGCAGATGGGCCACTTCAACGTGTATGCGCCTGAGCGCATCGCCTATGCCATCGAGCGCTACGACAGCGAGGTACGGCGCCTGCACCGGGTGATGGACAAGCGCCTGTCCGAATCGGCCTACCTGGGCGGCGACGAGTACGGCATCGCCGACATGGCCAGCTACCCGTGGATCGGCGCCTACAGCAAGTTGCCGGCCGACTTCGACGCCTTCCCGCACCTGCACCGCTGGCACCAGGCCATCGCCATGCGCCCGGCCACGCAGCGCGCCTACGCGCTCGGCCCGACGGTGAACCCGGACGCCGGCAAGCCGCTGAGCGAGGAGGAGCGGCAGCACCTGTTCGGCAAGCGCTGAGCCGCGGTGCCGTGGCGGCCTGCGGCCAATGGCCGCAGGCCGGCCCGCCGTCCGGATTGATCCAACGCAAGGCCAGCCACGGCAGCCCTCCCTACGCTGCCTCTATCGACAACGGCACGGGGAGGGGACGATGCATCCGATACTGCGCGACATGCTGACGCAACCGGTGGGCTGGCTGACGATCTGCGGGGCGTTGATCATCCTGGGGATTCCGGTTTTCACGGTGTTCTTCATCCGTCGCCGGCTGCGCGAGGAGCAGCGCAACCAGCGCTGAGCCGCGGGCGGGACTGACGGCAGGGGGCAGGCGCGGGCGGGCTCGGCTAGGATGGTGCGATCCATGCTGTCCATGACAGGAAGCCCATGCGCCCCTTGTTCCTCGCCCTTGCCATGATGCTCGCCACGCCCGCCGTCCACGCCGAAAAACTCACCCTGGAAGCCATCACCGGCAGCGCGCCGCTGTCCGGGCCGACGCTGATGAAGCCCAAGGTGGCGCCGGATGGTTCGCGTGTGACCTTCCTGCGCGGCAAGGACAGCGACCGCAACCAGCTGGACCTGTGGGAATACGACATCGCCAGCGGCCAGACCCGGCTGCTGGTCGATTCCAAGGTGGTGCTGCCCGGCACCGAGACCCTGAGCGACGAGGAAAAGGCGCGGCGTGAACGCCAGCGCATCGCGGCGATGACCGGCATCGTCGATTACCAGTGGTCGCCCGATGCGAAGACCCTGCTGTTCCCGCTCGGCGGCGAACTCTACCTGTACGACCTGGGCCGGCAGGGCCGCGACGCGGTGCGCCAGCTCACCCACGGCGAAGGCTTCGCCACCGACCCGAAGATCTCGCCCAGGGGCGGGTTCGTCAGCTTCGTGCGCGAGCGCAACCTGTGGGTGATCGACCTGGCCAACGGCAAGCCGCTGCAGCTGACCCGCGACGGCAGCGCCACCATCGGCAACGGCGTGGCCGAATTCGTCGCCGACGAGGAAATGGACCGCCACACCGGCTACTGGTGGGCACCGGACGACTCGGCGATCGCCTTCGCCCGCATCGATGAATCGCCGGTGCCGGCGCAGAAGCGCTATGAGATGTACGCCGACCGCGTGGAGATGATCGAACAGCGCTACCCGGCGGCCGGCGACCCCAACGTGCGGGTCAAGCTCGGTGTGGTCGCACCGCGTGCCGGTGCCGCGCCGAAGTGGGTCGACCTGGGCAGGGAGCAGGACATCTACCTGGCCCGCGTCACCTGGCGCGACCCGCAGCGCCTGACCTTCCAGCGCCAGAGCCGCGACCAGAAGACGCTGGAACTGATAGAGACCACGCTGGCCGACGGCCGCCAGCGCACCCTGGTCACCGAGACCAGCCGGACCTGGGTGCCGCTGCACAACGACCTGCGCTTCCTCAAGGATGGCCGCTTCGTGTGGTCGTCCGAGCGCAGCGGCTTCGAGCACCTGTACCTGGCCAGCGAGGACGGCGCCACGCTGACCCCGCTGACCTCCGGCGCCTGGCCGGTGGACGAACTGCTGGCGGTGGACGAGGACGCGGGCAAGGTCTATTTCCGCGCCGGGATCGAGTCGCCGCTGCGCAGCGAGATCCATGCCGTGCCGCTGGCCGGCGGCGCGCCGGTGAAGCTCTCGCGCGCGGGGGGCATGCACAGCGCCGCGTTCGCCAACAACGCCAGCGTCTACGTGGACAGCTGGTCCAACAGCACCACGCCGCCGCAGATCGAGCTGTACCGCGCCAATGGCGAGAAGATCGCCACGCTGCTGGACAACGACCTGGCCGACCCGGCGCATCCGTACGCGAAGTACCGCGACGCGCAGCGGCCGGTCGAGTACGGCACGCTCACCGCCGCCGATGGCCGCACCGAGCTGCACTACAGCCTGATCAAGCCGGCCGGCTTCGACCCGGCGAAGCAGTACCCGGTGGCGGTCTACGTGTATGGCGGCCCGGCGTCGCAGACGGTCACCGACAGCTGGCCCGGCCGCGGCGACCACCTGTTCAACCAGTACCTGGCGCAGCACGGCTACGTGGTGTTCTCGCTGGACAACCGCGGCACGCCGCGCCGCGGCCGCGACTTCGGCGGCGCGCTGTACGGCGTGCAGGGCACGGTGGAAGTGGCCGACCAGCTCAAGGGCGTGGAATGGCTGAAGCGGCAGCCGTGGGTGGACGGTGCGCGCATCGGCGTGCAGGGCTGGTCCAACGGCGGCTACATGACCCTGATGCTGCTGGCCAAGGCGTCGGACCAGTACGCCTGCGGCGTGGCCGGCGCGCCGGTCACCGACTGGGGCCTGTACGACACGCACTACACCGAGCGCTACATGAACCTGCCGGCGGCCAACCCCGACGGTTACCGCGAAGGGCGCATCCTCACCCACATCGATGGGCTGACCTCGCCGCTGCTGCTGATCCATGGGATGGCCGACGACAACGTGCTGTTCACCCACTCGACCAATCTGATGAGCGCGCTGCAGAAGCGCGGCCAGCCGTTCGAACTGATGACCTACCCGGGCGCCAAGCATGGCCTGTCCGGCAGCAACGCGCTGCACCGCTACCGCGTCGCCGAGGACTTCCTCGCGCGCTGCCTCAAGCCCTGAGCCGGACAGGAGGACACGGATGTCGTCACCGCCCCCTCCCTTGCCGGGCGCCCGCACGCCCGGCCAGCGGCCGCCGCGCAACTGGCTGCAACGCAACCTCAAGTGGGCGTTGCCGCTGTTCGTGCTGCTGATCGTCGGTGGCTGGTCGCTGACCTCGTGGATGGGGCTGCGGCAGATGGCCGCGCCGCTGGAGCGCAGCGAGCCCTACCGCGAGGCGCTGGCGCGCGCCGGCCGCGACCCGGAAGTGGCCGCGGCGCTCGGGCAGCCGCTGCGGGCCAAGTCGTTCCCGTTCGGCAGCATCAACCAGTTCGGTGATGACGGCGGCGCCGACATGGTGATCCGCATCCAGGGACCGCATGGCAGCGGCAAGCTCGACGTGCGCGCGCAACGCCGCCAGGGGCGCTGGTCGTACCCGCGGCTGCAGGCGGAACTGCCGGGCCGGCATGCGCCGGTGGACCTGCGCGACGAACGCGACCGCGACTGCGCGATCTTGCCCGGTTGCCGCTGACTGCGTAGGGTCACGGCTCCACCCCCAGAGCCGCGCGCATGAAACCGATCGTCCTCGCCGTCGCCCTTGCCCTGGCCGCGCCCTTGCCGCTGGCCGCGGCCACCACGCCGTCGTCCCCGGCGGCCACATCCGCGCCGGCCTGGGTGGCGCACAGCAACGCGCTGGCGCAGATCCTGCTGCGCGCGCAGGCACCGTTCCGGCCGGAGATGGCCAGCTTCTTCGGCGTCCCGGGCTACGACGACAAGGTCGTCGACCTTGGTCCGGACAACGCCGCGCGCTACCGCGCCGCGCTGGAGCAGGCGCGTACCCAGCTGCGCGAAAAGCTCCAGCTCGAACGCGACCCCAACGTGCGCCAGGACCTGGAGATCATGATCGCCGCGGCCGGCCGCGGCATCGAGGGCAGCGCGCTCGAGGAGCAGCACCTGATGCCGTGGGTGGACGTGCCGCAGAGCGTGTTCGGCGGCCTCAACGGGCTGCTGTCCGACCAGGTGCCGGCGGAGCGCCGTGCCCGGGCGCTGGACCGGCTCAAGGCCTATATCGGCCAGGCCCCGGGCAGCCAGCCGCTGGCCACCCTGGCGCGGCAGCGCTACGCCGAGAAGAGCGGCACCCCGGGCCTGCTGCAGCCGACCCGGATCGAGGTCGAACAGGCCATCGCCAATGTCGATACCTACATCGACGGCATCGGCAAGCTGTTCGCAAAGTACGACATCAAGGGCGCGGACGCCGCGCTGGCCACCCTGGCCACGCAGATGAAGGAGTACATCGCATGGACGCGCCGGGACGTGCTGCCACAGGCGCGCACCGACACCCGCCTGCCGGCCGAGTTGTATGCCTTCCAGCTCAAGGACGTGGGCGTGGACATCGACCCGGCGCTGCTGGTGCAGCGCGCGCAACTGGAGTACATGGAAACCCGCGCGATGATGCGCCAGCTGGCGCCGCTGGTGGTGCAGGCCAAGGGCCTGAAGGTGGATGATGCCAACGACTACGCCGCGGTGATCCGCGCGCTGAAGCAGGACACGATCGGCAACGACCGCCTGGAGGCGCACTACCGCGGCATCATCGACGCCATCGACCCGATCATCCGCCGCCAGCGCATCGTCGACGTGCCGCAGCGCCCGCTGCAGATGCGCCTGGGCAGCGCGGCCGAAAGCGCCGCGTCGCCGGCGCCGCATTACCTGCCGCCGCCGCTGGTCGGCAACACCGGGCAGCAGGGCACCTTCGTGCTGCCGCTGGGCAATCCGGCCTCGGGCGGCAAGGCGCAGTACGACGATTTCAACTTCGGTTCGGCGGCATGGACGCTGAGCGCGCACGAAGGCCGCCCGGGCCATGACCTGCAGTTCGCGGCGATGGTCGAGCGCGGCATCTCGCTGGCGCGCACGCTGTTCGCGTTCAATTCGGTCAACGTCGAGGGCTGGGCGCTGTACGCCGAGGCCGAGCTGGTGCCGTTCGAGCCGCTGGACGGGCAGATGATCGCGCTGCAGTTCCGGCTGCTGCGCGCCGCCCGCGCCATGCTCGACCCGATGCTCAACCTCGGCCTGACCGACCGCGAGCAGGCGCGCAAGGTGCTGGTGGAAGGCGTCGGCCTGTCCGAGGCCATGGCCACCCAGGAACTGGACCGCTACACCGTGCGGGCGCCGGGCCAGGCCTGCAGCTACTTCTACGGCTATACCCGGATCATGGAACTGCGCATGCGCACCGAGCTGGCGCTGGGCGACCGCTTCGACCGCTTGGCGTTCAACAACTTCCTGCTCGACCAGGGGCTGCTGCCGCCGGACCAGTTGGCCACCGCCGTGGACGAGGTCTTCATCCCGGCGCAGCGCCGCAGGTAAGCGTCATCGGCGCCCGCTGCCCAAGTGGCGGCGGCGCCAGCCGCGACACCTGACCGGCGTAGCAGCGCCTACCTGGCGCCCGGCGGCACCCAGATCGCCACGCCGGCGGCGCGCTTCTGCTGGGTCGGGATGCCCACGCTCAGGCCCCCGCCACCATGCCGGCCGTAGCTGCCACCGCCGACCGACATGCCCACCGGCGAGCCGCCGGCGCCCACCCCCATCAGGATCACGCCGTTGGCGCCCAGCGCCGCGGCCTCGCGCTTGAGCCGGGCAATGGCCGCATCGGTCTGGCCCTGGGTGCCGAAGCCGACCGCGCTGGAGGCCTCCAGCTGGGCGATCTCCACCGCGCCGGCCGGTGGCGTGGAATAGATCTGCACGCTGGCTGGATCGACCGGCGCGCGCGCCTGGCCGAGCATGACCCGAGAGGTGCTGGCGCAGCCGCCGGTGGCCAGGGCGACGCCCAATGCGATGGCGAGCGGTAATTTCATGGGTTCACTCCCGGGTGGGTGATGACGGGATCATCGGCGCGCACGCGTGAATCGGCCGCGAACCGCGTGGAACGTTTGATCGCGGGGATTTCCGGGCTATCTTGCGCGCATCAACCAGCGGAGGGAACGACATGGGACTGATCAGCCTGGTCTGGGGCATCGTGGCGCTGCTGTGGATGGTGTTGGCCTTCATCCCGCTGCTGGGCTGGGGCAACTGGTTCCTGATCCCGTTCGCCGCGGTCGGCGCGGTCATCGCCGGCATCGGCCTGCTGTTCACCCGTGAGGGCAACCGCGGCCGCGCCAAGGCCGGGCTGCTGCTCAACGTGGCGGTGATCGTGGTCGGGGTGATCCGCCTGGGCCTGGGTGGCGGCCTGGTCTGACCGCGGGGCGTAGAATGGCGGACCCTGCCGGCTGACGGTCCGGCGCCCAGGGCCCGCAGCCGGCGCGACCCCCCACCGATGATCATCCGACCCCGCCCCCGCGGCTGGCAGCTGCTTTACATACTGCGCGGTTCGATCGTGCCGGCCATCGCCCCGCGGGTGCTGGCGATCGGGGTGCTGGCGGTGGCCGTGGCACTGCTGGCCAAGCTGCATCATCCATTCGCCGCCAATGGCCTGGCGGTGGCGCCGTTCACCCTGCTGGGGCTGGTGCTGTCGATCTTCCTGAGCTTCCGCAACAACGCCTGCCACGAGCGCTGGTGGGAAGGTCGCAAGCAGTGGGGGCAGCTGCTGGTCGAGACCCGCAGCTTCGTGCGCCAGGCCAACGCGCTGCTGGCCGACGACGCGCCACTGCGCCGGCGGGTGTCGCGGCTGCTGGTCGGTTTCGCCCATGCCCTGGCCGCGCGCCTGCGCGGCCGCGACGCCGCCGCCGCGGCCGCGCCGTGGCTGGCGCCCGGGCAGCAGGCGTTGCTGCAGCGGCAGAACATCCCCGACGGCCTGCTGGCGCTGGTCGCCGCCGAACTGGCGGTGCCGCTGCGCGCCGGCCGCCTCGACCCTTACCTGTACGCCTGCTTCGAACAGCGCCTGCATGCGCTGTCCTCGGTGCAGGCGGCGTGCGAGCGCATCGCCGGCACGCCACTGCCGTTCGCCTACACCCTGCTGCTGCACCGCTGCGCGTGGCTGTTCTGCGTGCTGCTGCCGTTCGGCCTGGCCGGCGCGCTCGGCTGGGCCACGCCGGTGGTGTCGATGCTGCTGGCCTACGCGTTCTTCGGCCTGGACCAGCTCGGCGAGGAGCTGGAAGAGCCGTTCGGCCTGGAACCCAACGACCTGCCGCTGGACGCCATGGTGCGCACCCTCGAGATCGACGTGCTCGACGCACTGGGCGAGCACCCGCTGCCCGAACCGCTGCAACCGCAGGGCTACCTGCTGCAATAGCCATTCCCCCATCCGGAGTCCCACCATGTTCCACCCCCGTTACCGCCCGCGCCGCATGCGCCACGATGCCTTCTCGCGCCGGCTGATGCGCGAGAACACCTTCACCGCCGACGACCTGATCTGGCCGGTGTTCGTGCACGAGCTGGCCGGCCGCGCGCCGGTGGCATCGATGCCGGGCGTGGAGCGCCTGTCCATCGACGAACTGCTGCGCGAGGCCGAGCAGGCGCTGGAACTGGGGGTGCCGGTGATCGACCTGTTCCCGGTGGTCGACCCGTCGTGCAAGTCGCTCGACGCCGCCGAAGCCTGGAACCCCGACGGGTTGGCGCAGCGCGCGGTGCGCGCGCTCAAGCAGCGCTTCCCCGAGCTGGGGGTGATGACCGACGTGGCCCTGGACCCGTTCACCGTGCACGGCCAGGACGGCATCATCGACGCGCGTGGCTACGTGCTCAACGACGTCACCGTCGATGCCCTGGTGAAGCAGTCGCTGTCGCATGCCGAGGCCGGCGTGGACATCGTCTCGCCCTCGGACATGATGGACGGGCGCATCGGCGCGATCCGCCAGGCGCTGGACGACGCCGGCCACATCAACACCCGCATCATGGCCTATTCGGCCAAGTACGCCTCGGCCTTCTACGGCCCGTTCCGCGATGCGCTGGGCAGCGCCGGCAACCTGGGCAAAGCCGACAAGCACACCTACCAGATGGACCCGGCCAACAGCGACGAGGCGCTGCGCGAGATCGCGCTGGACCTGGACGAAGGCGCGGACATGGTGATGGTCAAGCCGGGCATGCCGTACCTGGACGTGGTGTACCGGGTGAAGCAGGAGTTCGGCGTGCCGACCTTCGCATACCACGTCAGTGGCGAGTACGCGATGCTCAAGGCGGCCGCCGCCAACGGCTGGCTGGACGAACGCCGCTGCGTGATGGAAACCATGATCGGCTTCAAGCGCGCCGGCGCCGACGGCGTGCTGACCTACTACGCGCCGCAGATCGCGCGCTGGCTGCGGGAAGGCTGATGGACGCGCCCGGCATGCAGCCCTGGCAATGGGGGGTGTGGGTGGTCGGGGTGACCGCGTTCGCGGTGGTGATCGGGTTGGTGATCGCCGCGGTTGTCCGCGCCGCGCGGCGACCGCCGGAGCTGCCGTCGGCCGCGCAACGGCTGCAGCGGCAATCACCGCTGCCACCGGAGGTCGAGGCACGGCTGCGCGAACTGGCCGGCCTGCGGCAGGCCGGGCGCATCGGTGAAGTGGAGTACGAGCGGCGGCGCGCCGAAGTGCTTGCCGGCAACCCGGCTCCCGGTAACGACCCCCAACCGTAGAGGCGGGGCCCGCCCCGCATGTGGCCTTCCCGGGGAAGCCCGTGCTCCGTAGATGCGGGGCTTGCCCCGCATGTGGCCCTCCGTGGATGGGCTTGCCGCGCATGTGGCCGTGCCGGTGAAGCCTGTGCCGGGCGAGCCCGGCACCTACGGGCCTGCTGTCACCATCCACGCACTCCGTGGACGCGGGGTTTGCCGCGCATGTGGCCTTCCCGGGGAAGCCTGTGCCGGGCAAGCCCGGCACCTACGGGCCTGCGGCCACAATCCATGCACTCGGTGGATGCGGGGCTTGCCGCGCATGTGGCCGTCCCGGTGAAGCCCGTGCCGGGCGAGCCCGGCACCTATGGATCTGCTGCCACAACCCAATGCGCTGCGTAGATGCGGGGCTTGCCCCGCATGAACCTTGACCGTCCTCACCGCCGCACGCCGCACGTCGCACGTCGCATGCGCGGTGCCGGGGCGTTGGCTCCCGCTAGCGGCAGTCGCCGCTGCCGTCGCTGGCCGGCGCCCGCATCCGGTACAGGTCGAAGCCGCCGGCACGCGGCGCGCGCGCATGGCCGCTGACCAGCAGTTCGCCCGGGGTACTGGCGTCGACCAGCGCCGCCCGGGTTTCGCCCTCGGCGCTGTTGAACGACAGCGCCAGCGGTTGCGCCGCGCTCCACTGTCCCTGGTGGCAGTGCGACAGCTGCAGCTGCGCGCGCCTTTCGCCCTTGCCGCGTGCGAACACCACCGCGCGCCCACCGGCCAGCCAAGCGCCGTCCAGTTCGTCGTCGGCACCGTTGAGGCCGGTCATCGGCTGCGGCGCGGCGAACCCGTCGCCGGCACGGTGCGCGCGCCACAGATCCCAGCCGCCGGCGCCGCCCGCGCGGTCGCTGGCCAGCAGCAGGCTGCCGTCGTGGTCGTGCACGGCCGGCGAGCGTTCGTGGTCGGCGCCATTGATGGCCGCGCCCAGGTTCTGCGCCGGGCCGAAGCCGCCGTCGTCGCGCAGCGCCGCGCGGTACAGGTCGAAGCCGCCATGGCCGCCCTTGCGGTTGGAGGCGAAGTACAGCCAGCGGCCGGCGGCATCCAGGAACGGATCGACCTCATCGGCCGCGGTGCCCAGTGGCAGCGGGCGCGGGTCGCTCCAGCGCGCGTCCTGCCAGGTGGCCTGCCACAGGTCCCAGCCGCCTGCGCCACCGTCGCGGTTGCTGGCCCAGACCAGGCGCCGGCCATCGGCCGAGCGCGTGGCGCGCAGCTCGTCGGCACGGGTGGACACCACGCCGATGCCTTCGATGCCGAACTCCGCCAGTGCCGTCACCCGCGGCGCAAAGAGTAGACTCATGGACAGCGCGAGCAGCAGCGATCGGGTCCGCATGGAGGTTCCGCAAGCCAGGGATCGCGCCAGTCTAGGTCATGCAGAGGATCACCATGAGCGTCGCCCGCTACGCCGTCTTTGGCCACCCCATCGCCCATTCGCAGTCGCCGCACATCCACGCCGCCTTCGCCAGGGCGCAGGGGATCGAGATCGATTACCGCGCCATCGATGCCACCGCGCAGGATTTCGCCGCGGCGCTGGACGCGTTCGCCGCCGACGGCGGGGTGGGCGCCAACGTGACCCTGCCGCACAAGGAAGCGGCGTTCGCGCTGTGCGCCACCACCACTTCGCGCGCGCAGCGTGCCGGCGCGGTCAACACCCTGCTGCGCAAGGGCGAGCGCTGGCATGGCGACAACACCGACGGCATCGGCCTGGTGCGCGATCTCACCGGCCGCAACGGGCTGGACCTGCGCGGTCGCCGCGTGCTGCTGCTCGGCGCCGGTGGCGCCGCGCGCGGCGTGGCCCCGGCGCTGCTCGACGCCGGCATCCTCGAACTGGTGGTGGCCAACCGCACCCCGGAGCGGGCCGATGCGCTGGTGGACGCGATGAGCGAACCGGGCCGCGTCATCTCGGCCTATTGGGACGCACTGCGCGAGCAGGGCGACTTCGAGCTGATCATCAACGCCACCTCGGCCGGCCGGGGCGAGGGCGCGGCCTTCACCCTGCCGCTGTCGCTGGTCAACAGCCTGACCACCGCGGTCGACCTGAACTACGGCGAGGCGGCGATTCCGTTCCTGGCCTGGGCGCGCGCGGCCGGGTGCCGCAATGAGTTCGACGGCCTGGGCATGCTGGTCGAGCAGGCGGCGGAAAGCTTCCAGCAGTGGCACGGGGTGCGCCCGGAGACCGACGCGGTCTACGCCGCGCTGCGCGCACGCGCCGCCACCCTGGTCACCGCGGACTGAGCGGCGTGGACCAGACGCAATTGCTGGGCTCGCTGCTGGTATCGGTGGGCTACCGCCTGCCGGTGATGGTCGCGCTGGGCGTGGCGCTGGTCCTGCTGCTGGGGGCGCCGAAGGCGGTGGCGCGCAGCGCCGCGCTGTGGGCGCTGGCGATCCTGATGGCGAGCACGCTGTCCGGCGCGGTGCTGGCGGTGTTGCCGCTGCTGCTGATCGCCGCGGGCAACTTCGATGGCATCGCCGCGCTCAATACCGCGCTGGGCGTCGGCCACTTCGCGGTGTCGCTGCTGGAAGCCGGCGGCTTCGTGCTGTTGGCCTGGGCGCTGGCCAGGGCCCTGCGCGGGCCGGCGAAAGCCTGAGCTGCCACGCGTGGCCGCGAACCTGTGCCGGGCGAGCCCCTGTGCCGGGCAAGCCCGGCACCTACGGGGTGCGTGCCGACGTCGGGGTGTTTCATACCGAAATCCATGGCCGGGGGCGGCGTGTTTCCTGACGGAATCCATGCCCCCGTAGATGCGGAGCTTGCCCCGCATGAAGCTGCGCCGGTGAAGCCCCCGTACCGGGCAAGCCCGGCACCTACGGGTGCGTGTCGGGGTCGGCGTGTTTCGTGCCGGAATTCATGCGCCCGTAGATGCGGGGCTTGCCCCGCATGAAACGTCTATAGACCATCAAGTCCAATGGGAGGCGGAACCCAATGGCACCCCCAGTGTGGATATTCGCGGACATCGGTGACCAGCCCCGCTCGCACCGGGTTGGCGAGGATGTAGCGTGCCTGTATCAGCAGGTCTTCGTCGTGGCGCAGGCAATGGTCGTAGAAGCCTGGCTGCCAGATCGCGCCGCTCTGCCCGCGCGCGCGATTCATGGCCCTTGCGGACCGTGACTTGAAGCGGCGCAGGCAAGCGGAAAGCTCACCATGGTCGAGGGTGAACAACCAATGCAGGTGGTCGGGCATCGCTACCCAGGCGTGGGTCTGGCTGCCGCCCTCCAGATCGCTGCGGCGTACTTGCCCGCGGACGATCTCGGCCAACGCGGCATCCCGGAACAGGGCCTGCCGGTGGTGCGTGACCACGGTGACGGCATAGACGGCGCCCTGCACGGAGTGGCGGCCTTTTCGGAGCTTTGGGCTGGGCATGGCGGCACCGTATCGACCAGTGGCGACGGCGTGTATCAGTGAGCTCCGCGGTCTTTGTCGGAGTGCCACGCGCAGGCGCATGCCTGTCATGGATGCGGGGCCCCGGCATGAAGCCGCGCCGGTGAAGCCCGTGCCGGGAGAGCCTCTGTGCCGGGCAAGCCCGGCACCTACGGAATGCATGCCGGGGTCGGCGTGTTTCATGCCGGAATCCATGCCCGCCGTAGACGCGGGGCTTGCCCCGCATGAAGCCGGGCCGGTGAAGCTCCGTGCCGCGCAAGCCCGGCACCTACGGAATGCTTGCCGGGGTCGGCGTGTTTCCTGCCGGAATCCATGCGCCCCGTAGATGCGGGGCTTGCCCCGCATGAAGCTGCGCCGGTGAAGCCCCGTGCCGGGAGAGCCCCTGTGCCGGGTAAGCCCGGCGCCTACGGGGCATGTGCCGCGCTGGTATGGGAAAATGCCGGGCATGAAGGTAGCAGGCGGCAGGTCGGCGTGACGGAGAAAGTGGAAGCGCCGCGTGCGTTGACCGAGGAAGTGAAGACGGCCATCCGCGACGCCTACGCGAAGCTGCAGGCCAACACGCCCGGATTCAGCACGCGGCGCTCGCAGAGCCAGATGATCGGCGTGGTCTCGCGCGCGCTGGCCAGCGGTGGCGTGGGCGTGGTCGAGGCGCCGACCGGGGTCGGCAAGAGCCTGGGCTACCTGACCGCCGGCGTGCCCATCGCGCTGGCCTCGAAGAAGAAGCTGGTGATCAGCACCGGCACGGTGGCGCTGCAGTCGCAGCTGGTCGAGCGCGACATTCCCAGTTTCCTCAAGGCCACCGGCCTGCAGGCCACGGTGGCGCTGGCCAAGGGCCGCACCCGCTACCTGTGCACGCGCAATGCCGCCGAAGCGCAGGGTGAGGGCGCGCAGGAGGGCATGTTCGGCGACGAAGTGCTGCTCTACGAGCGGCCGCTGGCGCCGATCGAGATGGACGTGGCCGGCCGGCTGGTGCGGGCCTTCAGCGAAGGCCGCTGGAACGGCGACCTGGACAATGCACCGGAAGCGGTCACGCCCGGCCTGCGCCTGCGCATCACCACCCCGGCCTCGGGCTGCGCCGGACGCCGCTGTGCCTATTCGACCCAGTGCCCGGTGCTGCGCGCGCGCAACGAGGTGCGTGAGGCGCAGATCGTGGTGACCAACCACGCGCTGCTGCTGTCGGCGCTGTCCATCGGCGAATCCGACAACGGCCAGCCGCTGATCGCCGCGCCCGCCGACATGCTGCTGGTGCTGGACGAAGGCCACCACATCGGTAACGTCGCCATCGACCAGGGCGCGGCCAGCCTGCCGCTGGATGACATGGCGCGGCGCACCGGGCGCCTGCAGATCATCATCGCCGGCGCTTACCGCGCGGTGGACAAGGACAGGATCGGCAACCTGCTGCCGAACGAGGCGATCGACGCCGCGGCGCGCGTGGCCAAGCTGCTCAAGGCGTTCGCCGACGGCATCGCGCAGGTGTGGACGCCGGCGCCGGACGAACGCGAGCCGCTGTGGCGCGCCGCCAACGGCCGCCTGCCGGAGGCCTGGCGGCAGCCGGTCGAGGAACTGGCCGACGAGACCCGCACCCTGCTCAACTGGGCCACGGCCGCGGCCGCGCAGGTGGCCAAGGGCAAGCCCGAGGACGCCGCCCACGAGCGCCTGCAGCGCAGCCTGGGCATGGCACTGGAGATGATCCAGCAGCAGTACGACCTGTGGGCCGGCTGGCGCCGCGAGGACAAGGAAGGCCAGCCGCCGATGGCGCGCTGGATCACCCTGACCCGCGACGGCGAGCATGTGCTGCACTGCTCGCCGGTGTCGGCGGCGATGGTGCTGCGCAAGCTGTTGTGGGACGAAGTGGATTCGGTGGTGATGACCTCGGCCACGCTCACCGGCGGCGGCGATTTCCAGGCGCTGGCCATCGACAACGGTATTCCCGCCGAGGCGGAAATGGTGTCGCTGGCCTCGCCGTTCGACCTGCCCAACCAGGCGCAGCTGGTGGTGCCGCCGTTCCCGGTGACGCCGGACGACCGCGAGCGCCACCCGAAGGAAGTGGCGAAGTACCTGGCCGCCGAGCTGGACTGGGACAAGGGCAGCATCGTGCTGTTCACTTCGCGCTGGAAGATGGAGAAGGTGGCCGAGCTGATGCCGGCCACGCTGCGCCGGAAGGTGCTGGTGCAGGGCGAAGGCGCCAAGCAGAAGATGATCGACGAGCACCTGCGCCGCACCGCCGCCGGCGAGGGCTCGGTGCTGTTCGGGCTCAATTCCTTCGGCGAGGGCCTGGACCTGCCGGGCGAGGCCTGTACCACGGTGGTCATCACCCAGGTGCCGTTCGCGGTGCCGACCGATCCGCAGACCTCGACGTTGAGCGAATGGTTCGAGAGCCGCGGGTTGAATTCCTTCAACCTGATCGCGATCCCGCATGCGCTGCGCACGCTGACCCAGTTCGCCGGGCGCCTGATCCGCACCTCCACCGATACCGGGCGCGTGGTCATCCTCGATTCGCGGCTGCTCACGCGCCGCTACGGCAAGCGCATCATCGACGCGCTGCCGCCGTTCAGGCGGGTGATCGGCTGACGCCGCCGGCCGCCTGCCGGCGCCGCTTCGGCGGCACCGGCGCGGCGCCGCGAAGGGCGTGCTTCATTCCTCGCGCTTGTTCAGCGCCGAGGTCACTGCCGCGGCGTCCTCGCGCGACAGGAACAGGTATTCCAGCTCGCAGCCGCCGAACCTGTCCTCCAGTTCCTGCATGCGCACCGGGTGACTGCCGAACCGGTAGTGCTGGCTGTCGTTGTCGGTGTCCTGGACCAGGTAGACGCCGAAGGAAGGGGGATTGGTGAGGGTGCCTTCCAGCTTGACGGATGACGGGTCTATGGCGCGCTGGATGAGGTCTTCGAGGTCGGTCATGGCGTTGCGTGGGGAGTCGTGTCGTACTTTCGGGGGCAAGTGGAATCGTTGGCGGGGCCGGCGTCAATGCCTTTCGTGTTTCCAGTGGCGGCGCTTGCCCTGGGCCAGCCATTCGATGGCCTGGGCGATGCGTTGCTGGCGGGTGGTTTCGCGCCTGGCCTGGCCGATCCATTCCAGGTAATCGCGGCGGGCGCCGGGCGCGAAGCCGTCGAACGTGGCCCCGGCCTGTGGCGCCGCGGCCAGCGCCTGGGCGAACGCCGGCAGCATGGGTAGCGGCGGCCGCGGCGCGCGCTTGAGGACGGGCGCGCCGCCCTCGATGCGCTGCATGGCCTGGCGCAGCTGGGCGGCGAACCCGCGCCTGGCGGGCAGGTCGGCCACCGAGCGCAGCCGCCCGTACTGGCCCATGCCCCCGCCGGCGCCGCCGTCCCCGGCGTCCCGCGCCCACAGGTTCAGCGCGGCGTGCGCCTTGAACGCGGCCATTCCGCACAGCAACCGGCCACGGTGCAGGAAGGCCGGCATGCCCCATCTGATGGCTTCTTCCACCCCGGGGCAGGCCGCGTGCACGCGCTGGCGGATCTCACGCAGGATCGGCTGCGCGAAGGCGGCGGCGCGGGCGATGTAGGCGTCGACACGGGGATCGGGCGTGGGCATGGCGCGGGTCTCGGATGGGCGGAGCCTGCCGCCCCCCGCGCGCCAATACAAGCCCGGCCTGGACGGGCCCGGTTCGCGCGGGCCCGGTGGCGTCGTCAGCCGCCGCGGAAGCGCCGCGCCAGCGCGTTGAACACGGCGATGGCGGCGGTCAAGGCGGCCATCGACAGGAACTGCAGGCGGGTCTCGGGCGCCGACAGCAGCAGCGCGAAGATCAGCACCAGGATCGCCAGCGCCAGTACCGTCAGGTAGGGGAAGCCGGCCATGCGGAACGGCAGCGGCGTGCCCAGGCGCTCGGCGCGGCGCCGCAGCACCAGCTGCGAGACTAGGGTGATGGTCCACACCAGCAGGCAGGTCGAACCGACCACGTTCAGCAGCACCGGCAGCACCCGGTCCGGATACAGCAGCTCCAGCACGGTGGCGGCGAAGCCGAACAGCACGCTGGCCAGCACCGCCAGCACCGGGACCTGGCGGCGGCTGACCCGGGCCAGCCCGCGTGGCGCCTCGCCGCGCGCCGCCAGCGAATGGATCATGCGCGAGGCGCCGTAGAGATTGGCGTTGAGCGCCGACAGCAGCGCGATCACCGCGATCAGGGTGATGGCGGTGGCCGCGCCGGGGATGTTGGCGACCTGCAGCACCGCCGCGAACGGCGACTTCAGCGATTCGCTGGTCCACGGCACCACCGCGATGATCACCCCGATCGAGCCGATGTAGAACACCAGGATGCGCCAGGCCACGGTGCGGATCGCGCGCGCCAGGCTGCGTTCCGGGTCCTGGGTCTCGGCCGCGGCGACGGCCACGATCTCGGTGCCGCCGAAGGCGAACACCACCACCAGCAGTGCCGCGCCGATGCCGGCCAGGCCATTGGGCGCGAAGCCGCCGTGCCCGAACAGGTTGGACAGGCCGGGCGAGGGCACGCCGGGCAGCAGCCCGCACAGCAGCGCGATGCCGATCACGATGAAGGCGACGATCGCGGCGACCTTGAGGATGGCGAACCAGAATTCGAACTCGCCGTAGTTGCGCACGCCCATCAGGTTGATGACGGTGAAGGCCACCATGAATGCCAGCGAGGTCAGCGGCACCGACAGCTGCGGCCACAGCGTGGCCAGCAGGCCGGCGGCGCCGACCGACTCGGCCGCGATCACGATCACCAGCTGCACCCACCACAGCCAGCCGATGGTGGCGCCGGCGGTGGCGCCCAGCGCATCGGCCGCGTAGACCGAGAACGCACCGCTGGCCGGGCGCGCCGCGGCCATTTCGCCCATGGCGTGCATCATGATGATCACCAGCGTGCCGGCGACCAGGTAGGACAGCAGCACCGCCGGGCCGGCGGCATGGATGCCCACCCCCGAGCCCAGGAACAGGCCGGCGCCGATCGCGCTGCCCAGGCCCATCATGATCAGCTGGCGCGGTTTGAGCGCGCGTTCCAGTTTCTGCGACGGCGGAGCCGGGGCGGCGACGGACGGGTTGGCGGGCATCGGCGGGCTTCGGAGGGCGGAAAGGGCGACACCATACCGCGTCGGCCGCGTGCCGTGCCTGTTCCGTTGGTTGGGCCGGCCCGCGCCCGGCGGGGGGGTATGGAGGCCGTTGCCGGGCCGCCGGTGGCGGCCAGCCCCGGGTCCACGTGCGCTCGCAGCGACTTTCCCCGTGCGGATGGACTACCTTATTCATCCACCTTCCCGGCCGTGATGGCACTTTCCGAGACAGCAATGACTTTGAAGACCCTCAACCCCTTCGACCTGTTCGATGTGCGTTCGCTGCTGAGCGAGGAAGAGCGCGCCGTGCAGGACTCCGTTGCCCGCTTCACCGACGAACGCGTGCTGCCGATCATCGGCGACTGTTTCGACCAGGGCCGCTTCCCCGACGAGCTGATCCCCGAGATCGCCGACATGGGCCTGCTGGGCAGCACGCTGCCGGAGCAGTACGGCGGCGCCGGACTCAATGGCGTCAGCTACGGCCTGATCTGCCAGGAGCTGGAGCGCGGCGATTCCGGCCTGCGCAGCTTCGTCTCGGTGCAGAGCTCGCTGTGCATGTACCCGATCTACGCCTACGGCTCGGAAGAGCAGCGCATGCGCTGGCTGCCGGACATGGCGCGCGGCAAGGTCATCGGCTGCTTCGGCCTGACCGAGGCGCATGGCGGCTCGGACCCGGCCAGCATGAAGACCCGCGCGGTCAAGGACGGCGGTGACTGGATCATCAACGGCTCCAAGATGTGGATCACCAACGGCTCGGTGGCCGACATCGCCATCGTCTGGGCCAACACCGACGAGGGCGTGCAGGGCTTCGTCATCGAGAAGGGCACCCCGGGCTTCACCGCGCAGGAGATCAAGCACAAGATGAGCCTGCGCGCCTCGGTGACCGGCGCGCTGTTCTTCGACAACGTGCGCGTACCCGACGCCAACCGGCTGCCCAACGTAAAGGGGCTCAAGGGCCCGCTGGGCTGCCTGACCCAGGCCCGCTACGGCATCACCTGGGGCCCGCTCGGCGCGGCCATCGCCTGCCTGGACGAAGTGCTGGCCTACACCAAGGAGCGCATCCTGTTCGGGCGTCCGGTGGCGGCCACCCAGAGCGCGCAGATCAAGATGGCCGACATGGCCCGGCGCATCACCGCCGGCCAGCTGCTGGTGCTGCAGCTGGGCCGCCTGAAGGATGCCGGGGAAATGCAGCCGCAGCAGGTGTCGCTGGCCAAGTGGAACAACTGCCGCCTGGCCATCGACATCGCCCGCGAGTGCCGCGACCTGCTGGGCGGCGCCGGCATCACCACCGAGCACGCGGCCATCCGCCATGCGCTGAACCTGGAGTCGGTGATCACCTATGAAGGCACCGAAACCGTGCACCAGCTGGTGGTCGGCCGCGAACTGACCGGCATCAACGCGTTCTGAGCGGTATCGCGACGAACGCTGGACGCCCCGGAAGCCGCGCTTCCGGGGCGCAATGGGGAACACCGCGATGAACCTGCTCGACGGCGTGCGCGTGCTCGACCTGTCGCGCATCCTGGCCGGGCCGTGGGCCACCCAGGTGCTGGCCGATTTCGGCGCCGATGTCATCAAGGTCGAGCGCCCGGGCGTGGGCGACGACACCCGTGGCTGGGGGCCGCCGTTCCTCAGGGACGCCGCGGGCAATGACACCACCGAGTCGGCGTACTACCTGTGCGCCAACCGCGGCAAGCGTTCGGTCGCCATCGACTTCACCCAGCCGCAGGGGCAGGCGCTGATCCGCGCGCTGGCCGCGCGCTGCCAGGTACTGGTGGAAAACTACAAGGTCGGCGGGCTGGCGAAGTACGGGCTGGACTACGCCAGCCTGCGCGCGCTCAACCCGGCGCTGGTGTACTGCTCGATCACCGGTTACGGCCAGGACGGGCCTTACGCGCGACGCGCCGGCTACGACGCCGCCATCCAGGCCATCGGCGGATTGATGAGCGTGACCGGTGAACCCGACGACGCGCCCGGCGGTGGCCCGCAGAAGGTGGGCGTGGCCGCGACCGACCTGATGACCGGCATGTACGCGGCCACCGCGATCCTGGCGGCGCTGCGCCATGCCGAACGCACCGGCCAGGGCCAGCAGATCGACCTGGCGCTGCTGGACACGCAGGTGGCGTGGCTGGCCAACCAGGCGTCCAACTGGCTGGTCGGTGGCCAGGTGCCGGGCCGCCAGGGCACCGCGCACCCGAACATCGTGCCGTACCAGGTGATGCCGGCGGCCGATGGCCATTTCATGCTGGCGGTGGGCAACGACGCGCAGTTCGCGCGCCTGTGCGAGGTGATCGGCACCCCGGAGCTGGCCGCCGATGCCCGCTATGCGACCAACAGCGGGCGGGTGGCGCATCGCGCCGCACTGGTGCCGCTGCTGCAGCAGCGGCTGCGCACGCGCAGCGCCGGCGAATGGCTGCAGGAGCTGGAACGGGCGCAGGTGCCGGCCAGCCCGGTCAACCGCGTCGACCAGGTCTTCGACGATCCGCAGGTCCGCGCGCGCGGACTGCGCATCGACCTGCCGCATGCGGCGGGCGGCAGCGTGCCGGGGGTGCGCAACCCGGTGCGGTTCTCGGCTACGCCACTGCAGTACCGGCAGGCCGCCCCGGTGCTGGGGCAGCACACCGCGCAGGTGCTCGAAGAGGTGCTGTCGCTCGATGCCGGCCGCCTGCGGGCGTTGCAGGCGGCGGGCGTGGTGGGCGGCGGGTGAGTCCGCCGCCACCGGGGGTCAGGGAATTATTTCCGGCCGGCTGATGCCGGTCTTGCGCATGACGTCCATGCTGCGCTCGCGCGCGGCGGCGCGTTCGGCGACCGTCATGCAGATGGTCTGCGGGCGATTGCTGCCGGTTGGCACTTCCCGGCGGCACACCAGGCGGCTGTCCGCCCTGGCCTTGGCAAGCAGGGTGTTGACCAGTTCCTGGTCGTTGACCACGTCCGCCTGCGCGGCCGGATGCAGGCCGGACAGGACGCCGTCGCTGCCCAGCTTTTCCTGGATGCGCGACAGCGCATTGACCACCTGCGCATGGTCGGCCGGTTTCAGTTCGCTGTAGATCTTGTGCCCGGCCAGCTCGGCCTGGATGCGCTCGATCTGCGCGGCCGTGGGCCGGGTGGTGTCGATGACCGGGTTCGCCGAGGCGCGGAGCGGGCCCAGGGCCACCAGGCCGATCAGCCCGATGGCAATTGCGATGCGCTGCATTGATCCTTCCATTGATTGGCGCATGGGTATGCGGGGCCGGCGAGCATACCGGAGCGGCGCCG
Source organism: Stenotrophomonas sp. Steno-Z10-HUANG (assembly GCF_056393075.1). Lineage (NCBI taxonomy): Bacteria > Pseudomonadati > Pseudomonadota > Gammaproteobacteria > Lysobacterales > Lysobacteraceae > Stenotrophomonas > Stenotrophomonas sp. Steno-Z10-HUANG. The sequence continues at coordinate 48,747 of NZ_JBWJPA010000009.1, read as the reverse complement.
CCTTTCGCCGTTGCCGGGCGCTGCGGTTACTGGCCGCCGGCGAAGCCGTGCTGGCGCCAGGCCTCGAACACCACCACGGCGACCGAGTTGGACAGGTTGAGGCTGCGGTTGTCCGGCTGCATCGGCAGGCGCAGGCGATGGCCGGCGGGCAGGGCGTCGAGCAGTGCCTGTGGCAGGCCGCGCGTTTCCGGGCCGAACAGGAAGGCGTCGCCGTCGGCAAAGTGCACCGTGTCGTAGCGCACGCTGGCGCGGGTACTCATGGCGAACAGGCGGCTGGGCGCGATCCGCGCCAGCGCGGTGTCCAGGTCCGGATGGACCTGCAGGCGCGCGTATTCGTGGTAATCCAGGCCGGCCCGCTTGAGCTGCCTGTCGCTGAGGTCGAAGCCGAGCGGTTCGATCAGGTGGAGCCGCGCGCCGGTGTTGGCGCAGAGCCGGATCACGTTGCCGGTATTGGGCGGGATCTCGGGCTGGTACAGCAGTACATGGAAAACGGGGGCGACGGTCATCGGCGCAGTTTACGCCGTGGCAATCCGGCTAGGACCTGTCCGCGCCGCTGCAGCCTGCCGCGGGCGAAGCGGTGCTGCGTGCCTGGTACCGCCGTGGCACGGACAGGTCCGGATCGCGATGACGACTCACTTGGCGACCATCCCGTTGGCGACCTGGCCCAGGGTATCGCTGGCCAGCTCGGTAGCCAGCGCCTTGACCTGCTGGGCGTCCGGGCGGACGGTGATGGCCGGCAGCGAGACCATCCACTGGCCGATGCTGGCGCCGATCGCCACCGGGGTGTGTGCGGCCAGCTGGGCGGCGGCCTGCTCGGCGGCCAGTTCGACGATCTGGCCGGCGGTCGGGCGCACCTGCACCGAGGACAGGGTCGGGATGGCGCTGGAACGTTCGTGCTCGGCCTGGGCCAGCTGGTCGGCGGACGGACGCACCTGCACGGTTTCCAGGGTGACGATGTTGGATGCATGCGCGGAGGTGGCGAAGCCGGCGGCAAGCGCGAAGGCGATGGCGATGGATTTGGTGTTCATGGCGGGCCTGTTTGGTGTGTGTGAGCGGTGGTGTGGTAGTAAGGTAGTACACCAAATCTCGGGACGCAAGTGATTTTTTGCTTTCCGTTGATTTGTTCAGCGTCCAGTCATGTTTTGTTTGATCCGGCTGCGCTGCAGGTAACCATGAAGCAGGATGCGTGCCACATTTATCCTGTTGATTATTATGTGTTTTATCTCGATGCACGGTGTCCGCTGTCCGGACGGCGGCGTCGGTGACCGGCGTCCGCGGACATCCGCGCGGCCGTGAATGCCGCAGCGGTCATGACCCACGCAGGCCGCGCGGAGGGGAGACGCGGCGCGACAGGACCGCCCCCGTGCCGATCCCCCCCCATGACCCATGGCGTATGCGGCCGGCCGGCCCGGGCGGTTAGGATCGGCGTTCATATTCATTGCTCAAGGAAAGTGGGATGAACGCAGCAACACCCCGGACCGCGCTTCTCGCCACCGCGCTCGGCCTTGCCCTGGGCGGATTCGCCGGCCTGCCCCTGCCGGCCGCCGCCAAGGCACCCGCCCCGGCCACGGCCGTGGACATCCCGTTCGAGGAGTTCACCCTGCCCAACGGCCTGCGCGTGGTGGTGCACACCGACCGCAAGGCGCCGATCGTGGCGGTCAACATCTGGTACCACGTCGGCGCCAAGGACGAGCCGTCCGGCCGCACCGGTTTCGCCCACCTGTTCGAGCACCTGATGTTCCAGGGCAGCGAGAACCACCACGGCGAGTTCTTCGAGCCCTTCAAGCAGGTCGGCGCCACCGACCAGAACGGCACCACCAACACCGACCGCACCAATTACTTCCAGAACGTGCCCACCACCGCCCTGGACATGGCGCTGTGGATGGAGTCCGACCGCATGGGCCACCTGCTCGGCGCGATCGACCAGGCCGCGCTCGACGAGCAGCGCGGCGTGGTGCAGAACGAGAAGCGCCAGGGCGAGAACCAGCCCTATGGCCAGGTGTGGGACAAGCTGACCCGAGCGCTGTACCCGGCCGGCCATCCGTACCACCACGGCGTGATCGGTTCGATGAACGACCTCAACGCCGCCTCGCTGGAAGACGTCAAGACCTGGTTCCGCACCTGGTACGGCCCGAACAACGCGGTGCTGGTGCTGGCCGGCGACATCGACGTGGCCACCGCCAAGGAAAAGGTCGCCCGTTACTTCGGCGACATCCCGGCCGGCCCGACCATGGCCCAGCCGAAGGTGGACGTGGCCAAGCGCGCCGCCTCCACCCGCGAGGTGATGACCGACAAGGTGCCGCAGGCACGCATCTACCGCGCCTGGAACGTGGCCCAGGTCGGCACCACCGACATCGACCAGCTGCAGCTGTTCGCGCAGGTGCTCGGTGGCGCCAAGTCCTCGCGCCTGGACCAGCGGCTGCTGCACCAGGACAAGCTGGTGGACAACATCGGCACCATGGTCGGCCCGTCGCAGCTGGGCTCGAACTTCATCATCATGGCCACGGTCAAGCAGGGCGTGGACCCGGCCAAGGTCGAAGCGGTCATCGACGAGGAACTGAAGCGGCTGGTGGCCGACGGCCCCAGCGCCGAGGAGCTGGCGCGCGCCAAGACCGCGTTCCGTGCCGGCTTCATCCGCGGCATCGAGCGCATCGGCGGCTTCGGCGGCAAGGCCGATGCGCTGGCCGAGTGCGCCGTGTACGAGGGCGACCCGGGTTGCTTCCGCGCCTCGCTGTCCAACATCCAGAACGCCAGCGTCGCCGACCTCAAGGCGGTCGGCGCCAAGTGGCTGGGGGTGGGAGACCACACCCTGGTGGTCGAGCCGGGCGAGCGCGTGGCGCTGGCCGAGCTGCCCTCGGGCAAGCCCGCGCCGTTCAACGTGCCGGCGGTCGACCCCAAGTACCGCGTGCTGCCCTCGCAGGTGGACCGCAGCGCCGGCGTGCCGCAGACCGCGACCTTCCCGGAGCTGAAGTTCCCGCAGCTGCAGCGCGCCACGCTGAAGAACGGCACGCGGGTGGTGCTGGCCGAACGCCATGACATCCCGGTGGTGCAGTTCAGCTACGAGTTCCCGGGCGGATTCACCGCCGACCAGGGCCGCAAGCCGGGCACCGCCAACTTCACCATGGGCATGCTCGACGAAGGCGCCGGCAAGCTCGGCTCGCTGGCCTTCGCCGATGCCGCCGACGCGCTGGGTGCGCGCATCGGCGCCGGCGCCTCGCTCGACGGCGCCAATGTCTACCTGTCGGCGCTGAAGGAGAACCTGGCGCCGTCGCTGGCGCTGTATGCCGACGCGCTGCGCGCGCCGCGCTTCGACCAGAGCGAGATCGACCGCATCAAGGCCACCTGGATCGCCGGCATCAAGCAGGAGAAGGTCAACCCGAACGCGGTGGCGATGCGGGTGTTGCCGCCGTTGCTGTACGGCAAGGGCCACCCGTACGCCATCCCGTTCACCGGCAGCGGCGACGAAGCGGCGATCCAGGCGCTGGGCCGCGAAGACCTGCTGTCCTTCCACAAGGACTGGGTGCGCCCGGAGAACGCCACCCTGGTCGTGGTCGGCGACACCACGCTGAAGGAGATCGTGCCGCTGCTGGACCGCCAGCTCGGCGACTGGAAGGGCGAGGGCCCGGCGCCCAAGGTGGCCGCACCGGCTGCGGTCGCGCGCCCGGACAAGGCCCGCGTGTACCTGATCGACCAGCCCGGCGCGGTGCAGGCCAACCTGTTCGCCGGCCAGGTGGTGCCCTCCACCATGGACGCCGGCGCGACCCGCTTCGACATCGCCAACGGCGTGCTGGGCGGCGACTTCACCTCGCGCCTGAACATGAACCTTCGCGAGGACAAGCACTGGTCCTACGGTGCCCGTTCCAGCGCCAGCGGCGCGCTGGGGCAGCGGCCGTGGATGGCGGTGGCGCCGGTGCAGATCGACAAGACCGGCGACGCGATGAAGGAAATGCAGGCCGAGATCAGCCAGTTCGCCAGCGGCCAGCGGCCGCCGACGACGGACGAAGTCGCCCGCATCCGCAACATCCAGACGCTGAGCCTGCCGGGCGCCTACGAGACCGCCTCGGCGGTGATGAACACCATCGGCGGCATCGTGCGCTACCAGCGCCCGGACGACTACGTGTTCAAGCGCAAGGCCGAGATCGAGGCGATGACCCCGGCGCAGGTGGCCGAAGCGGCGCGGACGCTGGACCCGGCGCGGCTGACCTGGGTGGTGGTGGGCGACCTCAAGCAGACCGAGGCACCGGTGCGTGCGTTGGGCCTGGGCGAGGTGACCGTGATCGACAGCGACGGCAACCCGGTGCCGGCCGCCAAGTGATGCAGCACCATCGCGGCCCGCTCCCCCGCGAGCGGGCCGCGGATCATCACCGATTCATCCATGCCCGGCACAATCCGTTCCGATTCCAACAAGGACCTGTCCATGCGCGCTCTGCTCCTTACCGCCCTGATTGCCAGCACCGCCGCCTGCACCTGGGTGCCGATCGAAAGCGGTGGCAAGGCGGTGCGCGTGCTGCCGGCCGGTCCGGTGGCGCCGGGCTGCGTGGCCAAGGGCGAGATCGTGGTCTCGGTCAAGAGCAAGGTCGGCTTCTACAACCGCAACCCGCTGCGCGTGCAGGAAGAGCTGGAAACCCTGGCGCGCAACGAGGCGCCCAGTGCCGGTGCCAACGCGATCCAGGCCCTGGCCGCGCCGGCCGACGGCAGCCAGCGCTACGCCGCCTGGCAGTGCCGCTGACGCGACGCGCGCGGGCCCGCGCCAGCGTCGCCCGCCCGCGTTGGGCGGGGCCGCCACCGGCGTACGCGGCGCCCGGAAGCACGCCCGCTGCCGGGCATCCGGCCGATCGGGTGCTGGTCCGCTCCCCATACGCAGCGGCCGCAAACCGTTAAAGATGCGTCAAACCCGGGCAGCCGCTAGAATGGCGCCCCCTTCGCCTGAGTCCTGGCGCCTTCCGATGCCCTTCCAGAATGTCTCCATCGCGGGACTGGCGCATGTCGACGCGCCGCATACCCTGACCTCCAAGGAAATCAACGAGCGTCTGCAGCCGACGCTGGACCGTCTGGGCATCCGTGCGGACATGCTGGGCGATGTCGCCGGCATCCATGCGCGCCGCCTGTGGGACCCGGGTATGCAGGCGTCCGACGCGGCCACCCTGGCCGGGCGCAAGGCGCTGGAGGATGCGGGCGTGTCGCCGGACCGTATCGGCCTGCTGGTCAACACCTCGGTCAGCCGCGACTACCTGGAGCCGTCCACCGCGTCGATCGTCTCGGGCAACCTGGGCATCGGCGAGGACTGCGTCACCTTCGATATCGCCAACGCCTGCCTGGCCTTCATCAATGGCATGGACGTGGCCGCGCGCATGATCGAGCGCGGCGACATCGACTATGCGCTGATCGTCGACGGCGAAAGCTCCAACCTGGTCTATGAAAAGACCCTGGAGCGGATGAGCGCGCCCGACGTCACCGCGCAGCAGCTGCGCGACGAGTTCGCCGCGCTGACCACCGGCTCCGGTGCCGCCGCCATGGTGCTGGCCCGCGCCGAGCTGGTGCCCGACGCGCCGCGCTACAAGGGCGGCGTGACCCGCGCGGCCAACCAGTGGAACAAGCTGTGCGTGGGCAACCTCGATCGCATGGTCACCGACACCCGGCTGCTGCTGATCGAAGGCATCAAGCTGGCCACCAAGACCTTCGAGGCCACCCGCCAGGCGCTGGGCTGGGCGGTGGACGAGATCGACCAGTTCGTCATCCACCAGGTCAGCCAGCCGCATACCAACGCCTTCATCAAGGCGTTCGGCATCGACCCGAAGAAGGTGATGACCATCTTCGGCGAGCACGGCAACGTCGGTCCGGCGTCGGTGCCGATCGTGCTGAGCAAGCTGCGCCAGCTGGGCAAGCTCAAGAAGGGCGACCGCGTGGCGCTGATGGGCATCGGCTCGGGCCTGAACTGCACCATGGCCGAGGTGGTCTGGTAAGCCAGCGGCTGCGTTGCCGCAATGGCCCGCCCGGCCGTACCGGTGTGAGCCCGTGAAACGCCCGCAAGCCGCACTTGCGGGCGTTTTGCGTGACAGCACCCGCCGCGCAGGTCGGCGCCAGCCAGGCGCCTGGCGGAGGCGGGGCCCGGCCCGTACTACCGGGGCGGGAGCGCGTGGCGCGATCCCCGGACCTGTGCCGGGCCGGAGAGGCCGGCAGTGCATCCCCGGCCCGGTGTCGCGCGTTCGTGCTGGCCGTGGCTCCGTCGCCCGGCAGCGACCGGTTGGGCACGCTTGCCGGGCGCGCTCAGTTCAGCCCACAGCACTTCTTGTATTTCTTTCCGCTGCCGCAGGGGCAGTCGTCGTTGCGGCCGGGTCCGGCGTCGCGGCGGATCGGCACGCGCGGGGTCAGGGTATCCACGCGGTGGTGGTTGAGGTCGGCCAGCATCGCCGGCAGTTCCATGCAGATATCCAGGCGTTCGCGATAGCTGACCCTGGCCGGCGGGGCGTCGGGGTTCTCCGGATCGATCCGTTCGCCGCTGGCCAACTGGTCGAGCAGGTCGAAGATCTCCTCGATCCATGCGTGTTCGTCCAGCCACGCGTCCCATTGCGCTTCATGCAGCATGACCGCGGTGAAAAAGCCCATCGCCCAGTCCCGGCCGACATCCAGCTCGGATTCGTCCAGGGCTTCCTCGGCCTGCTCCGGGTCCTCCGGCAACCACATCAGCGGCGCGAGGTGGTCGGGCAGGTCGTCGCCCTCGAACCGCGCGCGCGCGGCGCACATGTTCCAGTGGCCCATCAGCAGGTTCTGTACCTGCAGGGCTTCGTCCTCGTCGTTCCAGCGCGGTGCCTGGCCGCCCCAGACCTGCGGCTGCCATTGGCCCGGCGGTGCAGCCACCGGCGCGACCACCAGGGCCGACAGGAAGCCGTCCAGCGCTTCGAGGTTGAGGCCCTTGAAGGGCACCGCGCGCTGTTCGAGCAGGCTGGACAGCCGTTCGATCTGGTGGTCGTCGAGGAAACTGGGAGGCGTGGACATGGCGGCCGCTCGGTGGGGTGGGCGTGCATGGTAGTCGCTGCGGGCCTGGATCCCGCATCCGCGCGGATCGCAGCGGATCGGACCGGCAGGCGCGACGTTCCGCTTTAGCGGTATCCGGCGCTGGCCGGCATGGGGATCGCGGTGCTCGGCCGGCTCAGCCGGCCAGCGCGTCGGCCACCCGCGCGCGCAGTACCGGCAGCAGGTCGCTTTCGAACCACGGGTTGCGCACCAGCCACAGCCGGTTGCGCGGGCTGGGGTGGGGCAGCGGCAGCACGCCGCGCTGCAGGTGCTGGCGCCAGGCCTGCACGGTCCCGGTGAGCGTGCGGCCACGTCGGTCGCCGAGCAGGCCGGCCTGTGCGTACTGGCCGATCGCCAGCGTAAGGCGCAGTTGTTCCAGCCGTGGCAGCAACTGCGGATGCCACGTGGGGGCGCATTCGGGGCGCGGCGGCAGGTCGCCGTTGCTGCCGGTGCCGGGGAAGCAGAAGCCCATCGGCACGATGGCGACCCTGGCGGCGTCGTAGAACGTCGGCCGGTCGATGCCCAGCCAGTCGCGCAGGCGCTCGCCGCTGGGATCGTTGAAGGGAATGCCGCTCTCGTGCACCTTGCGCCCCGGTGCCTGGCTGACGATCAGCAGGCGCGCGCCCGGCGAGGCCTGCAGCACCGGCCGGCAGCCCAGCGGCAACTGCGCCTGGCAGAGCCGGCAGGCGCGGATGCGTGCCATCAGCGCATCGAAGTCGTGCATGTCCTTCTTCCTCTCCCATGGCTGGAGGCGTGCGCGGGCGGTACGCCTGTGCCTGGATTATGCTCGGAGCGCGAAGCGCGCTTGCCGGCTTCGCGCTATCGAGCCATCAGGGGGCGTCATGGAAAACAGGGACAACGACAAGGGTGCTGCGGTGGAGAAGGGCGATCCGCCGGCACGGCAGGGGATGGTCCGGCGCGCGCTAGGCTGGTACTGGGGGCAGCGCGACAGCGCGAGCAAGGGCGAACCGGTCAAGCGCACGCTGGTGGCGCTGGCCCTGCTCGCGGTGGGCGTGGCGGGCAGCGAGGCCTATGGCCATGTGCGCGACAAGTTCCGCGATCCGGACGCCTATCTGGTGCGCATGAAGGAAGACCAGGACGCCGCGTTCAAGAAACTGCAGGACAGCCTGGGCGCGCTCGGCAGTTCGGTGGACGGCGGCGGACGCGCGGCGCTGGCCGAGGTGAAGGGGGCGGTCGGGGAGATGAAGGCCATGAACGCGGGCCTGTTCGCCCAGCTGTCGCTGGCCAGGCAGGAGAACGAGCGGCTGTCGCAGGTGGCCGGCCGGCAGTCGGGGGTCCAGGGCGGTTACGACATCATCCTGTCCGAGAACACGGGGATGGCGCTGGACGCGTCGTCGGTGCTGGGCGTGCAGATGATCCGCTCCTCCAGCGCCCAGGTCAGCATCAGCGCGAGTGGGCAGGACGACCAGACCAAGTGGCTGAAAAGCGGGGATTCCATCGCCTACCAGAGCGCGGCCGGGCAGAACTGCCGGGTGATCCTGCTGTCGATCGGGTCCGCCTCGTCGGCGTCGTTCAAGACGAGCTGCGGCTGAACGGCGCGTCCGAACTGGTCAATCCGGCGGTTTGGCACGACAATCTGCCGCGCCCGCAACGGGCCATCCGTCCATCGTCCGCCGCCGGCAGCGTCCGCGGCGGACGTATCCGATCCAGACAGGTCCGCGCTTGAACTTTCCCGGTTACCCCGCCACCCGCCACCGTTTCGATGTCCGCCCCGGCCTGTCGATGAACTACATCGACGCAGGCCCGCGCGACGGCGAGGTGGTCGTGATGCTGCACGGCAATCCGTCGTGGAGCTACCTATGGCGGCACCTGGTCAACGGCCTGAGCGATAAATATCGCTGCATCGTCCCCGACCACATCGGCATGGGCCTGTCCGACAAACCGGACGACAGCCGCTACGACTACACCCTGCAGTCGCGGGTGGACGACCTCACCGCGCTGCTCGACCACCTCGGCATCCGCGGACCGGTGACGCTGGCGGTGCATGACTGGGGCGGCATGATTGGCTTCGGTTGGGCGCTGTCGCACCACGCCCAGGTCAGGCGGCTGGTCATCACCAATACCGCCGCCTTCCCGCTGCCGGCGGAAAAGCCGATGCCGTGGCAGATCGCCATGGGCCGGCACTGGAAACCGGGCGAGTGGTTCATCCGCACCTTCAATGCGTTCTCGGCCGGCGCCTCGTGGCTGGGCGTGTCGCGGCGCATGCCGGCCGACGTACGCCGCGCCTACGTGGCGCCCTATGACAGCTGGGCCAACCGCATCGCCACCATCCGTTTCATGCAGGACATCCCGCTGTCCCCCGCCGACAAGGCCTGGCCGCTGCTGGAGCGCGCCGCCGCGGCGCTGCCGTCCTTCGCCGACCGCCCGGCGTTCATCGCCTGGGGCCTGCGCGACATCTGCTTCGACCACCACTTCCTTGCCGGCTTCCGCAAGGCCTTGCCGCAGGCCGAGGTGATGGCCTTCGAGGACGCCAACCACTACGTGCTCGAAGACAAGCACGTCGTCATCGTGCCGGCGGTGCGCGCCTTCCTGGAGCGCAATCCGCTCGACTGAGCCTCGGCGTGCCCCTGCCCTGCTCCTGCAACGCGACGGCCTGGCGCCATCTGCGACCAACGAAGCGCCCCCTTGGGTCAAGGGCGCGCGCCGACAGGCGCGGGGGATCTGGAAAAGGGTGAGCCGGGGCCCGCGGTCTGCAATGCAAACCGTGGGGTGGCGTAGCGCGAATCCGCGCTCAAGCCGCGCGCGGCGAGGACGGGCTGTTGCCGCTGTCGTCCGGATGGTCGTCGTTGTCGGCGTCGTCGCGCCAGCGCCAGTCGGCCAGGGTCAGCGGCGCCATGCCATGGGCGATGCGCGCGCGGTCGCACTGCGAACTGGCCTTGCCGTATTCCCACGAGGCATCGACCTCGCGGCACACGCTGGGGCGGTTGGGGTGGATGCTGCAGCGCGAATACACGCCGATCTCCGAATCCAGCGCCACGCAGCGGATCGGGTCCGAATAGGTGCCGCGCATGCACAGCCGGTGCGCATCCAGGCGTTCGGTCAGCTGGTGCGGCACGCCGCCTTCGGTGACCTCGTCCGATTCCATCCAGTGGAAGGCGACGCGGTACTGGGTGCAGCAGGCGCCGCAGGTGAGGCAGGGATGGAGCATGGCGGCCGGCCTTCGGGCGGCGGTGCGGGCGGGAGGAGGTGGAAAATTTTCCACGCGGCCGGGCCACGCGCAAGAATTTTCTTCAGCGGCGACAATAGGAAGATGAACGAACCGTGCAACATCGCCGCGCGCCTGCCGCAACTGGCGCGCGAACGGCCCGACCAGATCGCCATCCGCTGCCCCGGCCGGCCCGGCGCCGGCGGCATGGCCGCCTACGACGTGGCCCTGGACTACCGCACCCTGGATGCCCGCAGCGACGCCATCGCCGCCGGCCTGGCCGCCCATGGCATCGGCCGTGGCGTGCGCACGGTGGTGATGGTGCGCCCGGGACCGGCGTTCTTCCTGCTGATGTTCGCCCTGTTCAAGATCGGCGCGGTGCCGGTGCTGGTCGACCCCGGCATCGACCGCCGCGCGCTGCGCCAGTGCCTGGACGAGGCGCAGCCGCAGGCCTTCGTCGGCATCGGCCTGGCGCACGTGGCGCGGCTGCTGCTGGGCTGGGCGAAATCGGCCACCCGGCTGGTCACTGTCGGCCCCCGCTGGGGCTGGGGTGGCACCACCCTGGCGAAGATCGAGGCGGCCGGCGCCGGTGCCGGCAGCCAGTTGGCCGACACCGCGCCCGACGACGTCGCCGCGATCCTGTTCACCAGCGGCTCCACCGGCGTGCCCAAAGGCGTGGTCTACCGCCACCGTCACTTCCTCGGCCAGGTCGAGCTGCTGCGCAATGCGTTCGGCATCGAGGCCGGCGGCGTGGACCTGCCGACCTTCCCGCCGTTCGCGTTGTTCGACCCGGCGCTGGGGCTGACCAGCGTGATTCCGGACATGGACCCGACCCGGCCGGGCAGCGCCGACCCGCGCCGGCTGCACGACGCCATCGCCCGCTTCGGCGTGACCCAGCTGTTCGGCTCGCCGGCGCTGATGCGGGTGCTGGCCGAGCACGGCCAGCCGCTGCCGACGGTGACCCGGGTGACCTCGGCCGGCGCGCCGGTACCGCCGCAGATCGTGGCGAAGATGCGCGGACTGCTGCCGGCGCACGCGCAGTTCTGGACGCCCTACGGCGCCACCGAATGCCTGCCGGTGGCGGTCATCGAAGGCCGCGAGCTGGAGGACACCCGCGAGGCGACCGAAGCCGGCGCCGGCACCTGCGTCGGCCGCGTGGTGGCGCCGAACGTGGTGCGCATCATCGCCATCGACGACGCGCCGATCCCCGACTGGAGCGGCGTACGCGAACTGCCGGCCGGGCAGGTGGGCGAGATCACCGTCGCCGGCCCCACCACCACCGACAGCTATTACAACCGCCCGCAGGCCACCGCCGCGGCCAAGATCCGCGAGGCGCTGGGCGATGGCGGCGAACGCATCGTGCACCGCATGGGCGATGTCGGCTGGTTCGACGACCAAGGCCGGCTGTGGTTCTGCGGGCGCAAGACCCAGCGCGTGGAAACCGCCACCGGGCCGCTGTACACCGAACAGGCCGAGCCGGTGTTCAACACCGTACCCGGCGTGCGCCGCACCGCGCTGGTCGGCGTCGGCGAGTTCGGCAGACAGTTGCCGGTGCTGTGTTACGAACTGCTGCCCGGCGCCGATGCGGCCACGGTCGAGCCACAGCTGCGCACACTGGCCGCACGCCACCCGCACCTGGCTGGCATCGGCCATTTCCTGCGCCATGCCGGGTTCCCGGTCGATATCCGCCACAACGCCAAGATCGGCCGCGAGAAACTCGCCGCCTGGGCCGCCACGCAACTGAAGGAACACGCATGAAGATCCTGGTCACCGGTGGCGGCGGTTTCCTCGGGCAGGCGCTGTGCCGCGGGCTGGTCGAGCGCGGACACGAAGTGCTCAGCTTCAACCGCGGCCATTACCCGGCGCTGGCCACGCTGGGGGTGGGCCAGATCCGCGGCGACCTGGCCGATGCCAGCGCCGTGCGCCATGCCGCCGCGGGCGTGGATGCGGTGTTCCACAACGCCGCCAAGGCCGGTGCGTGGGGCAGCTACGACAGTTACTTCCAGGCCAACGTGGTGGGTACCCGCAACGTGCTCGATGCCTGCCGCGCGCACGGCATCGGCCGGCTGGTGTACACCTCCACGCCGAGCGTGACCCACCGCGCCACCCATCCGGTGGAGGGGCTGGGCGCGGACCAGGTGCCCTACGGCGAGGATTTCCAGGCACCGTATGCGGCCACCAAGGCCATCGCCGAACAGGAAGTGCTGGCCGCCAACGGCCCGGAGCTGGCGACCGTGGCGCTGCGCCCGCGGTTGATCTGGGGCCCGGGCGACAACCAGCTGGTGCCGCGCCTGGCCGAGCGCGCCCGCGCCGGACGCCTGCGCTTCGTCGGCGACGGCCTGAACAAGGTCGATACCACCTACATCGACAACGCCGCGCAGGCGCACTTCGACGCCTTCGACCACCTGGTGGCGGGCGCGGCCTGCGCCGGCAAGGCCTACTTCATCTCCAACGGCGAGCCGTTGCCGATGCGCGAGCTGCTCAACAAGCTACTCGCGGCGATGGGCGCGCCGCCGGTGGAGAAGTCGATTTCGTTCAAGGCGGCCTACCGCATCGGCGCAGTGTGCGAAACGCTGTGGCCGCTGCTGCGCCTGCGCGGAGAGCCGCCGATGACGCGCTTCCTCGCCGAGCAGCTGTGCACGCCGCACTGGTATTCGATGGAACCGGCGCGCCGCGATTTCGGTTACGTGCCGCGGGTATCGATCGAGGAGGGCCTGCGCCGGCTGCGCGACAGCGTACGGGCGGCCGGCTGAGGCACGCTGGCGCCCATCATCTGGCGATCACGTCCCCGTCACCGTGCCGCCACCGCGCTTTGCCGAGGATGGAGCCCGGGTTCTCACACAAAGGGAGATGCTGATGCTCCACTACGCCGTCGTGTTCTTCGTCATCGCCATCATCGCCGCGCTGCTGGGTTTTTCCGGCATTGCCGGCGCCGCCAGCAACATCGCCTGGATCCTGTTCGTGGTGTTCCTGGTCCTGGCGGTGATCTCGCTGTTCCGCAAGAAGGGATGACCCCGCAGGCGCAGGGATGGCCCCCGCTCAGGGCGTGGGGCCAGTTTCCTGCGGCAGCCTGCGCTGGAGGACGGGCAGCCCGGCCAGGCACAGGGCCGCGAACACGCCCCCGGCCCAGAAGGTCGCCGACGGCCCCCAGGCATCCCACAGCGCGCCGGCGATGAGGCTGGCCGCGAGCAGGGCGACGCCGCTGACCAGGTTGAACATGCCGTAGGCGGTCCCGCGCAGGTCGGCCGGCGCGGTGTTGGCGACCATCACCGACAACAGCCCCTGGGTCATGCCCATGTGGATGCCCCACAGCGCGACGCCGGCGATCACCATGCCCCAGTGCCGCGCCGTCGCCAGCAGCACGTCGGACACGATGAGCACGGCCAGGCCCCCGCCCAGCAGGTGGACATGGCTCAGCCGGTCGGAAAGCCTGCCGAACGGGTAGGCGCTGGCGGCATAGACCAGGTTCATCGCCACCATCACCAGCGGCACCAGCGCCACCGCGATGCCCACCTGTTGGGCGCGCAGCACCAGGAACGCTTCGCTGAAACGGGCCAGGGTGAAGACCGCGCCCAGTGCCACCACCCACCAGTACGTCCCGTGCAACCGGCGCAGATTGTCGCGGCGGATCGGATTGCCGCGCCGCACGCCGTCCTGGCGCGGCGGTTCGCGCACGCCCAGCGCCAGCACCGCCACCGCGAGCAGCCCGGGAATCACCGCCACCCAGAACACCGCGCGGAAATCGTTGGCCCACAGCAGCATCAGTCCCACCGCCAGCAACGGCCCGACGAACGCACCGACGGTGTCGAGCGACTGCCGCAGCCCGAACGCGGCGCCGCGGATCGCGGCCGGGGTGATGTCGGCGATCAGCGCGTCGCGCGGTGCGCCGCGAATGCCCTTGCCGACCCGGTCGGTGAGGCGCGCGGCCACGATGAGCCCGGCGCCGGGGGCGAGGGCGAACAGCGGTTTGCTGAAAGCGCCCAGCGCATAGCCCAGCAGCGCCAGCGCCTTGCGCCTGCCCAGCCAGTCGCTGAGCACGCCGGAGAACACCTTGACGATCAGCGCGGTGGCCTCGGCCAGCCCTTCAATCAGGCCGACCGCCAGCGCCGTGAGGCCGAGCGTGCCGACCATGAACATCGGCAGCAGGCTGTGGATCATCTCCGAGGAGATGTCGGTCAGCAGGCTGACCAGGCCCAGCGCCCAGACCATGGCCGGGATGCGCGGCAATGGGCGTGGGGGCTGGGCGGCCATGCGCGCAACGGCTCCCGGTCAGGCCCGCGGCGCGCGATGGCCGGCGGCGCGGGCGGCCATCATCAGGCGCCGGTGATCGAGCTGCGCAGCGCCTTGTCGGCGGCGTGGCGCTCCAGCGCCAGCTCCACCAGGCGGGTGATCAGCGCGGTGTAGTCCAGCCCGCTTGCGCCCCACAGCTTGGGATACATGCTGATGCGGGTGAAGCCGGGCAGGGTGTTGATCTCGTTGATGACCACCTCGCCGGCCGGGGTCAGGAACACGTCCACCCGGGCCATGCCGGCGCAGTCCAGCGCCTGGTAGGCACGGATGGCGATGGCGCGGATGCGCTCCTGCGCCTCGGCCGGGATGTCGGCCGGGATCACCGTCTCGGCGCCGTTGGCGCTGATGTACTTGGTGTCGTAGGCGTAGAAGTCGTCGTGCACCACCACCTCGCCGCAGACGCTGGCCTCGGGGTGGTCGTTGCCGAGCACCGCGCACTCGATCTCGCGGCCGACGATGGCCGATTCCACCAGTACCTTGTGGTCGAAGGACAGCGCCAGCGCCATCGCGCGGGCGAACTCGCCGGCATCGCGCACCTTGCTCACGCCCACCGACGAACCCTGGTTGGCCGGTTTGACGAACAGCGGCGTGCCCAGCCGCGCGACCAGCGTGTCGTAGTCGGCGCTGGCCGCGGTGGCGCGGCTGAAGCACACGAACGGCGCCACCGGCAGGCCGGCATCGCGCAGCAGGCGCTTGGCCACGTCCTTGTCCATCGCCACCGCCGAGCCGAGCACGCCGGAGCCGACGAAGGGCAGGTTGGCCATGCGCAGCAGGCCCTGCAGCGAGCCATCCTCGCCCAGCGTGCCGTGCACGATCGGGAACACCACGTCGATCTGCGCCAGCGCCGTGGCCGGGTCGCTGGGCACCAGCTGCGCCTGCTCGCGGCCGGGCAGCACCGCCAGCGCGTTGCCGGAGCGGTTCAGCGCGATCTTCGCCGGGTCGCCGGGGTTGAGCAGGAACTGCTGCGGGTCGCTCAGGTGCCAGTGGCCCTGCTTGTCGATGCCGATCAGGCTGACGTCGAAGCGCTCCTTGTCCAGCGCGTCGAGGATGTTCTTCGCCGACTGCAGCGAGACCTCGTGTTCGGCCGAACGACCGCCGAAGATGATGCCGACCCGGGTCTTGCCCATTGCCTGTTGCTCCTGCCGATTGCACTGATGCGGGTGTGCATAGCATGGGGGAATGGCCGGGAATGGGGAACAGGCAAAGGCGCGGACGGGCTCGCCGGTGCCCGGTGCGTTCACCTGCCCGCCCCGGTGCGCGGCACCCCCCGCCCGCCGCGCCCGGGCAGTCCGCGTTCGCCATTCCCGCGTTCCCGCTTCGGTAGAATGCCGCGCATGCCTGCATCCCCCTTCAAGTTCATCAAGCCGCTGGCCGGCCGCGCGCTGGAAACGGCGCTCAACCGTGCGCTGGCGCTGGACCCCGATACCCGCGCCGCGCTGGCGCCTTTGGACGGCCGGCGCATCGCCCTGACCCTGGAGTCGCCCGCGCTGGCGCTGCAGATCGGGGTGGCCGGGCAGCGCCTGACGGTCGGCCCGGTGGACGCCGCGCAGGAGCCGGACCTGGCCGTGCGCAGCACCCTGGGCGGGGTGTTGGCGCAGCTGCCGCTGCTGGCCAACGCGCGGCGCAGCGCCGGCGCGGCACCGGCCGGGCGGGTGAAGGTATCCGGCGACGCCGAACTGGCGCGGCGCCTGCAGCAGCTGGCCACGCGTTTCGATCCGGACTGGCAGCAGCCGTTCGTGGCGGTGTTCGGCGAGGTGCTGGGGGTGCAGGTGGCGCAGACCCTGCGCGCGGCGCTGGTGCAGGCCCGTCGCAGCGCCACCGACCTGGCCCGGACCGCGGCCGAATACGTGACCGAGGAATCGCGCGACGTGTTGCCGCGGGCCGAACTGGATGCCTTCCACGATGACGTCGATGCGATCCGCGACGACGTCGAACGCCTGGCCGCGCGCGTGGCCAGGCTGCGCAGCGGGGGCCGGGCATGAAGGCGACCCGCGCGATGTTCCGCGCCAGCCGCATCGGCCGGGTGATGCTGCGCTACCGGCTCGACGACCTGTTCGACGGTACCCCGGCCGAACGCTGGCTGCGCATCGCCAGGCCATTCGTGCCGCGCGCGCGCGGCGACATCGCCTCGCTGCCGCGCGGCGCGCGCCTGCGCCTGGCGCTGCAGGAGCTGGGGCCGATCTTCGTCAAGTTCGGGCAGATCCTGTCCACCCGCCGCGACCTGGTGCCGCCGGACGTGGCGGTCGAACTCACCCTGCTGCAGGACCGGGTGCAGCCGTTCGACGGCGAGCGCGCGCGGCAGATCGTCGAGCAGGCGCTGGGCCGGCCGGTCGCCGAGGCGTTCGCCAGCTTCGACACCGTGCCGCTGGCGTCGGCCTCGATCGCGCAGGTGCACGCGGCCACCCTGGCCGGCGGCCGCCAGGTGGTGGTCAAGGTGCTGCGCCCGGACATCGAACGGCAGATCGACGCCGACATCGCGCTGCTGCGTTCGCTGGCCGCGCTGGTCGAGCGCACCCACCCGCGTGCGGACAAGATCCGCCCGCGCGAGGTGGTGGCGGAAATCGAGACCACCCTGGCCGCGGAGCTGGACCTGCAGCGCGAGGGCGCCAACGCCAGCGTGCTGCGCCGCTTCTGGCAGGACTCGGACGACCTGTACGTGCCCGAGGTGATCTGGAGCCACACCGCCGAGCGCGCGCTGACCCTGGAGCGGGTCTGGGGCATTCCCTCGGACGACATCGCCGCGCTGGACGTGGCCGGCATCGACCGCAGCGCACTGGCCGCCAAGGGCGTGCGCGTGTTCTACACGCAGGTGTTCCGCGACAACTTCTTCCATGCCGACGCGCACGCCGGCAACATCTGGGTCGACACCGATCCGGCGCGGCGCGACAACCCGCGCTTCATCGCGCTGGATTTCGGCATCATGGGCCAGCTCTCGGAAGAGGACCAGTACTACCTGGCCGAGAACTTCATGGCCATCTTCAACCGCGACTACCGGCGCATCGCCGAACTGCACGTGCAGGCACGCTGGATGCCGGCCACGGTGCGCATCGACGACCTGGAGGCGGCGGTGCGCGCGGTGTGCGAGCCGTACTTCACCCGCCCGCTGTCGCAGATCTCGCTGGCCGAAGTGCTGCTCAAGCTGTTCCGCACCGCGCAGCGCTACCAGCTGACCCTGCAGCCGCAGCTGATCCTGCTGCAGAAGACCCTGCTCAACATCGAGGGCGTGGGCCGCCAGCTCGACCCGCAGATCGACATCTGGGCGGTGGCCCGGCCGGTGCTCGAGCGCATCCTGCGCGAGCGCTACAGCCCGCGCCGCGCGCTGCGGGAACTGCGCCGCCGGTTGCCGGAGATCATGACCCGCACCCCGGACATGCCGGTGCTGGTGCATGCCTGGCTGCGCCAGCAGGTCGAGGGCCAGCATGCCTTGTCGATGCGCTCGCGCGACATCGTCAACCTCGACCACACCCTGCAGCGCATGCAGCGGCGCGTGGTCACCGCGGTGGCCGGTGCCGGCCTGCTGGTGGTGGCGGCGCTGCTGCACGGCCTGCATGCCGGCGGCCCGCAGTGGGCCACGGTGCCGCTGTGGTCGTGGATCAGCGGCGGCGTGGGTGCGCTGGCGCTGGCCTCGGCATGGCTGCGGCGATGAGCGCCGGCGCCGCCACGGCAGCCACGGTCGTCAGCAACGCGCGCATCGACCGGGACCGCTTCACCGGTGCCACGGTTGCCAGCACGCATTTCCGCAACTGCGATTTCTCCGGTGCCGACCTGACTGGCACGACGTTCGTGAACTGCGTTTTCTACGATGCGGACACCCAGGCCGGTTGCCGCTTCAACGGCGCCCAGCTCAAGGAGGCCCGTTTCCGCCAGTGCGACCTGAGCCTGTGCGGTTTCGCCTTCGCCAAGGCGCTCGGGCTGGAGATCGTGGAATGCCGGGCGCAGGGCGCGGATTTCTCCAGGGCCAGCTTCATGAACCAGATCACCGCGCGCAGCTGGTTCTGCAGCGCGGTGATCCGCCAGTCCAATCTTGCCTATGCCGATTTCTCCGGGGTGACGCTGGAGAAGTGCGCGCTGCCGGACAACCGCTGGACCGGCGCCAACGTCGCCGGTGCGAGCTTCAGCGGCTCGGACCTGTCCGGCGGGGATTTCTCGGCGCTGGACTGGCGCTCGGCCGACTTCACCCACTGCGACCTGACCGCCTCGGAACTGGGCGACCTGGACCTGCGCGTGGTCGACCTGGAAGGTGCGCGGCTGGACACCCTGCAGGTCGCGCAGCTGATGCTGCGCATGGGCATCACCGTCGCGCCGATGAAGTCCTGACGCCCGGCGTCTTCCCCGCTCCGCTGCAACGGGGCTTCCACGAACCGGGCGCGCAGGGCGTGCCCGAGCAGGTATGCCGAACCATGGATCACGACACCACGCCATCGCTGCCTGACCGGACGTTGCCGGTGCTGTACGCCGACGACTGGCTGGCGGTGGTCGACAAGCCGGCCGGGCTGATGGTCCACGACAGCAAGCTGGCGCGCGGCGAGGACGACTTCCTCGCCGACCGCCTGCGCGAACAGCTGGGCCGGCCGATCTTCCTGATCCACCGCCTGGACCGTGCCACCAGCGGCTGCCTGCTGCTGGCCTTCGACCGCGACACCGCCAGTGCGCTGGGCAAGACGCTGATGGGCGGCGACGTCGGCAAGCACTACCTGGCCGTGTGCCGCGGCTGGCCGGCGGAGGACGTCTTCAGCGTCGACCACGACCTCGACGGCGGCCCCGGCAAGCCGCTGAAGAAGCCGGCCGTCACCCACTTCCAGAAGCTGCTGACCGGCGAGTTGCCGGTGCCCTCCAACGGCTTCCCGACCTCGCGCTACGCGCTGCTGCGCTGCCAGCCGCAGACCGGGCGCTTCCGCCAGATCCGCCGCCACTTGAAACACGTGTTCCACCACCTGATCGGCGACACCAGCCACGGCGACGGCCGCCACAACCGCACGTTCCGCATGCACGGCGTGCACCGCATGCTGCTGCACGCGCAGCGGCTGTCGTTCCCGCACCCGCAGGACGGGCGCCGTATCGAGGTGAGCGCGCCGCTGGACGCGGAGTTCCGCAAGGCGTTCGCGCTGCTGGGCTGGGACCAGGACGCGCTGGACCCGCGGCGCGACTGATCCGGCAGCCGCCGCGTATGCGCCCAACCGCGAGCCGGCAAAGCGGCCTTCCGCGGCGGCGCTGGATGCCTCTGCCGGTGGCCGGCAAGCGCCGCTGGATCAGCGGCCGGCGGCCAGCGCGGCCAGCACGATCAGCGCCACGCTGCAGGCGAAGCCGCCCAGCCACGCCAGGCTGCGCGGCAACGGCTTGTCGCCGACATAGAGCACGCCATGCAGGACGCGGAACACCACGAAGGCGATGGCCAGCGGATTGACCGTCGCCGGGTCCACGCCGGCCAGCTGCGCCAGGATCACGCCGGCGGCGAACGGGGCGAAGTTCTCGAACGCGTTCAGGTGCGCGCCGTTGGCGCGCTGCACGAGGTAGTTGTCGCTTCTGGCGACCCAGGCGCGTGGATTGCGGTTGTTGTAGCCGGGCCGCATCTTGGCCACCGCCACCCAGACGTAAGGCAGGATCGCGGCGATCAACACACACCAGTAAGCGGTCGACATGGGCTGCTCCTTCCGGGAAAGGTGCAGCCTAGCCGATGCCGCCGCCCGTTGTCGGCTCCCCGCCCGGCCTAGCGGGAAGCGTCCGCCGGCTGCTTCAGCCGCTCCAGCAGCGCATTGACCTCGGCGTTGTCCGGGGCCTGGGCGTGCAGCCGCTCGAGCAGGGCGCGCGCCTGCTCCGTCCGGTCCTGCCGGTAGAGCACCTGGGCCATGCCCTGCATCGCGTCGTTGTCGTCGGGCGAGAGCCTGAGCGCCTGCTCGAACGCGGTGGACGCGCCCTGCAGGTCGTCCAGGCGCAGCAGCGCGAAGCCCAGGCCACCCCAGGCGTCGGCCTTGGGATCGGGCATCAGCGTGGCCCGCCGGAACGCATCGCGCGCCAGCACGTTCTCGCCGCGGCGCAGCTGGACCCAGCCGGTGAGCACGTACGCGGCATAGTCCATCGGCTGCACGGTGGCCAGCTCGCGCAGGGCGCCCGCATAGTCGTCCTGCTCGTACAGGCCCTGGGCGCGTTCGTTGGCCAGCTGTCGTTCGCTGCGCCCGTGTTCGAGCGAGCCGTCGAACTCGCTGGTGGCGGCCTGGCCGGCGTGCTGCTCCAGGTAATCGCGCACGCTGGCGGCGCGGTGCAGTCCCAGATAGCAGTGGATGTAGACCGTGCCCGGGCTGGCGATGGCGGCATCGGCCGCGGCGCGCGAATTGCGTTCGTAGTCGGCGCCGAAGCGCTGCCCGAGGATGCTGCCCATCGGGAAATTGAGCACCCGCATGCCCAGGCGCGCGGCACGTTCCTTCTCATCGTCGAGCAACGCCGCCTCGTAGGGCAGTTGCGGGTTGAGCAGGCTGATGATGGTGGTGATGCCCTCGGCCTTGAGCCGGTGCATGTCCGCATCCACCGGGTAGGGACCGAACACGAAGCGCGCACCGGTCACCGATTGCTGGGCGCGCCACGGCTGCACCACGAAGCTGGCCGGGTGCAGCAGGACCCAGACGCCGGCGGCACCGCCGAGCAGCGCCAGGCATGCGCCGAGGATCAGCAGCTTGTTTCTTAACGATTTCTTCATCTTCCCACTCCCGATGCAGTTGCACGTTGGTGAGCATGTGTGATTATTGTGACTCAAGTCACAAAAACTTTGCGTCTTTTTGCCGGTATTAGCCTAGAGATATTCCAACGCGGACATGGATGCCGCTTCTGTGACAGGGAGAAGAACATGGACAGTCTTTTGCACGGTTCGCCGGTAGTGGTGATTGCATTCTGGGTTGCGGTGCTGACCATCACGATGTCCTGTCTGCTGCTGGCCGGGGTCGTGCTGCTCAGGATGCGCGCATTGCGGCGGGAAAGGCGCGATTTCCGCGAGCGCGAGCACTGGATGCAGGTACTGAAACAGGAGCTGGCCGGCGCCTCCCCGCCGTTGCGTCGGCTTGACGCGCGCCAGGCGCACGGGTTCATCGAGGCGTGGAACACGATCCATGAATCGCTGCCCGAGGCCGATTCGCGCCGGCTGGCGGCGCTGGGCGAGCGGGTCGGACTGGTCGAGGCCGCGCGCCGGCAACTCGATGGACGCTACCACGACCGCGCGATGGCGATCATCGCCCTCGGCCACCTGCGCGACCCGCGGCTGTTCGACGAGCTGTCCGGCTTCCTCGAGAACCCCAGCCCGATCGTGTCGCTGTGCGCCGCGCGCGCGCTGGCGCAGATCGACCCGCCGCGGGCGATGGCGCTGTTCGTGCCGATGATCGCCTCGCGCGAGGACTGGTTCCCGGGCAGCGTGGCGCGGATCCTCACCGACAACCACGACGGCAGCGCGGCGCGCGAGCTGTCCAGCGTGCTGCTGCGCGCCAACACCGACACGGCCGCGACCCTGGTGCGCCTGCTGGCGCGCATCGCCCCCGCGCAGGCGGCCGGGGTGGTGCGGCAGCTGCTCGACGCGCAGGTGGACGACCACGTCATCTCGGTGTGCCTGCAGCTGCTCAATGACCCGCAGGACCGCGAGCGGGCCAAGCGCTTCCTCGATTCGCCGCGCTGGCACGTACGCATGCACGCGGCCGCGGCGCTCGGACGCATGGGCGAGCCGGGCGACCGCGGCCTGCTGGAACCGCTGCTGGCGGACAGTGTCTGGTGGGTGCGCTACCGCACCGCGCAGGCGTTGCTGGCGCTGCCCGGCGCGGGCCAGCAGGCGCTGCTGCAGATCAAGGAGCGGCTGGCCGACGCCTATGGCCGCGACATCATCGACCACGTGCTGTCCGAGCACCGCCTGGGGATCAAGGCATGAACACCTACTGGCAGATGGTCCTCGATCATTTCTACCAGGTGCCGTGGGTGCACCTGATGGTCTCGCTGCAATGGTTCTTCATGGCCTACTTCGTGGCCATCAACCTGGCGTACCTGGTGCTGAACTACATCTCGGCGTACCAGATCGTGCGCTACATGCGCGAGCACCGCGCCAACTACCTGCCGGAGGCGCTGCGCGAGTACCAGCCGCCGGTGAGCGTGCTGCTGCCGGCGCACAACGAGGAAAAATCGGTGGTGTCCTCGGTGCGCTCGCTGCTCAAGACCTGCTACCCGGACTACGAGATCGTGGTGATCAACGACGGCTCCACCGACGGTACCCGCGAGGCGCTGATCCAGGCGTTCGGCCTGGTGATGGTGCCCGAGGCCTACCGCGCGCGGCTGAAGACCGAGGCGGTGAAGGGCGTCTACGCGTCGCCGACCCATCCGCGCGTGCGCATGGTGGACAAGGCCAACGGCGGCAAGGCCGATGCGATCAACGCCGGCATCAACTGCGCGCGCTATCCGCTGTTCTGCGTGATGGATGCCGACAGCATCCTGCAGCCGGAGAGCCTGTCGCGGGTGGTGCGGCCGTTCCTCGAGGACCGCCGGGTGGTGGCCAGCGGTGGCGTGGTGCGCGTGCTCAACGGCTGCACCGTCAGCGACGGGCAGCTGTCGCGGATCGGCCTGCCCGACCGCTGGCTGCCCAGCTTCCAGCTGGTCGAGTATCTGCGCGCGTTCCTGTTCGGGCGCGTGGGCTGGTCGCCGATGAACGCGCTGCTGATCATCTCCGGCGCGTTCGGGGTGTTCTACAAGGAGCGCGTGGTCGCGGTCGGCGGCTACCGCGCCGACACCGTGGGCGAGGACATGGACCTGGTGGTGCGCATGCACCGCAGCCTGCGCAGGGAAGGCCGCGACTACCGCATCGTGTTCGTGCCCGACCCGGTGTGCTGGACCGAGGTGCCGGCCGACCTGAAGTCGCTGCGCAGCCAGCGCATGCGCTGGCAGTACGGCCTGGCCGAAAGCCTGTGGTCGAACCTGTCGCTGATGTTCAACCGCCGCGGCGGCGTCGTCGGCTGGATCGCCTTCCCGTTCATGCTGCTGTTCGAGTTCTTCGGGCCGGCGATCGAGGTCATCGGCTACGTGGCGATGATCTCGCTGGCCATCCTCGGCCTGGTGCCGCTGGATGTGTTCCTGGTGTTCCTGGTCGCGGCGGTGGGCATGGGCGTGCTGCTGTCGGTCAACGCCATGCTGCTGGAGGAGCTGTCCTTCGGCCTGTATGCGCGCCCGCGCCAGCAACTGCGGCTGTTCGTGGTGGCGGTGCTGGAGAACTTCGGCTACCGCCAGATCAACTCGCTGTGGCGCCTGGCCGGCACCGTCAACTGGCTGCTGCGGCCGCGCAAGCGCCATGGCTGGGGCCGCATCCAGCGCGACGGCTCCTGGCAGCAGCTGCCGGAAGACGACCTGCCGCCGGCCGCGGTGCCGGCAGCCCCCCTCCGCCCGGACCGTGGCGGACCCACCCCGTGACCAACAGGAATATTCCCGTGGCCGAGTCATCGCGTTTCCAATCCACCCACCGGTCGCTGGCAAAGGGCCTGGCATTGGCGTTGGCCGTCATGGCCGGCCCGGCGCTGGCGCAGGACGGCGCGCCGGACAGCCTCACCGCGCAGATGGCGCAGATCCGCGGCCTGGCCACCGGCGGGCAGCGCGCCGAGGCGATCGAGCGCTACACCGCGCTGCTGGCCGAACACCCCGGCAACGGCGACCTGCTGCTGGCGCGCGGCCGCACCTATGCCTGGGACGGCCAGTACGCGGCCGCCGAGGCGGACCTGGGCACCGTGGTACGCACCAGCCCCGGCTACGCCGACGCGTGGTCGGCACTGGGCGACCTGTACCGCTGGAGCGACCGCCCGCAGCAGGCCGTGGACGCCTACGCGCGCTGGGTGGAACTGGCGCCGCAGGACCCGCAGGCGCGGATCGCGCGTGGCCGTGCGCTGCGCGACGCCGGCCAGCCGGCGGCCGCGCGCGCCGACTTCGATGCCGCGCTGGCGATGGGTGCGGACCCGGCCGAGGTCGATTCGCTGCGGCAGAGCCTGCTGCCGCGCACGGCCAACCCCGACGCGATGATCGCCGGCGGCTACAGGTGGGGTGCCAATGCCGGTTGGGACCACACCGGCTTCAGTGGCGGGCGGCAGAGCTGGAACGACGCCAACCTGACGCTGCGCCGCTACTTCGAGCGTGGTTCGCTGGGCCTGGAACTGCTGCGCGCCGACCATTTCGGCCGCAACGACACCGCCTGGGCGCTGGATGGCTACGTGCCGTTGTGGACCCGCGCCTATGCCAACCTGCGCTACCAGCAGGGGCCGTCGGCCGGCGTGCTGCCGAAGCAGGCCTGGCGCGCCGAGGTGTTCCAGGGCGTGGGCAGTGGCTGGGAGCTGTCGGCCAGCGTCGACCACCTGCGTTTCTCCGGCAACACCGAGTTCTACGGCATCGGCGTGGGCCGCTACGTCGGCAACTGGTATGGCCGCTACAAGCTGCAGCACGTGCCGGGCGTGGGCTCGGGCAGCTGGAGCCACCGGCTGCTGCTGCGCAACTACTACCGCGGCGATGCGGACGACTACTGGGAGGTGAACGCCGGCACCGGCCGCAGCACCGACATGGACCGTTTCGGCACCGTGGTGCGCAACAGCAATGCCGCGGTCGGTGTTGCGTGGATGCACTATTTCGCGCCGCACTGGGGCCTCAAGCTCGGCGCCGGCTATGCCGACGACGACGGTGGCTTTGCCGAGAAGCGGCTGTCGCTGTCGGTCTATTCGCGCTGGTGACGGGAGTGCATCGATGAACACCGGACGCCAGGGCAGTGCGTACCCGCGGTTCTCCTCCGGTTTCCGGGCGCTGCTGCTGGCGCAGTGCGTACTGGTCGCGGCCAGCGTGATCGGCGGCAGCGCCGGCATGGCGTGGAGCAGCGGGGAAAAGTGGACGGTCGCCGGGGTCGCGCTGGCGCAGGCGCTGCTGGTGCTGTTGCGCACGGTGCCGGTACTGCTGCTGCTGTCGCTGCCGCTGCTGGCGCTGCGGCGGCCGCTGCTGCGCGCGGTGGCGGTGGCCGTGCCCTGGTCGCTGCTGATCATCGTGCAGGGCATGCTCGACCAGTACTACCAGGTGGCGCGCGTGCCGCTGGGCGCGGACCTGTTCGGCTACAGCCTGGCCGAAATACGCACCGCGCTCGGCGACGGGGCGCCGCTGGACGCCGGCACCGTGCTGGCCATCGGCCTGCCGCTGCTGGCGCTGTGGGCCGGGCTGTGGTGGTGGGTGCGGCGCGATGCGCGTGGCTCGGTGCTGTGGACCACGCTGCTGCTGGTGGCCGGGTTGCTGGCCTGGCTGGTACCGCTGCCGGCCGGCGCCGCCGCACTGAAGGACGAACCGGCGCGCGGACTGGCCAGCAACAAGCTGGCCTGGTTCGGCGCCGACGTATGGCGCTGGCAGGACGCAGCCGCGCCTGCCGCGGCCGGCGGCGCGGCCGCGGCCGCCGACCCCGGCGAGCCGGCGCTGGATCCGCACTACCCGTTCCTGCACGACGAACGCACGCCGGACACGCTCGGTCCCTGGTTCTCGCCCACCGCCGACGGCCACCCGCCGAACGTGGTGGTCATCGTGGTGGAGGGGCTGGGGCGCTCGTTCTCCGGCCCGGAGGCCACGCTGGGCAGCTTCACCCCGTTCCTCGACGAGCTGGCGACGCGCAGCCTGTACTTCGACAATTTCCTGGCCAACCAGGGCCGTACCTTCGGCGTGCTGCCCAGCCTGCTGGGCTCGGCGCCGTTCGCCGACCAGGGGTTCACCGCGCTGGGCGACCGCATGCCGCCGCATCCGGGCCTGTTCAGCGTGCTTGGCCAGCAGGGCTACCACACGGCCTTCTACAACGGCACCGACACCGGCTTCGACAACGAGAGCGGTTACATGCGCCTGCAGCAGGTGCAGACGCTGGTGGACATGAACTCCTTCGGTCCGGGCTACGCGCGCAACCCGTTCAGTACCTGGGGCTACCCGGACAAGGAGCTGGTGTCGCGGGTGCTGGCCGACAGTGGCCGCCTGCAGCCGCCGTTCCTGCTGGCGATGCAGACCATCACCATGCACACCAGCTACCGCTTCCCCGGCCAGGACGCCTACCGCGCGCAGTTCGCCCAGCGCCTGGCCCAGCTGCGGATTCCGGCGGCGCAGCTGCCGTCCTACCAGGCGCAGGCGGACATCTACAGCAGCATCCTCTACACCGACGACCAGCTGCGCCGCTACTTCGACGAAGTGGCCAAGGCGCCGTGGTATGCCAACACCGTGTTCCTGATCACCGGCGACCATCGCCTGCCGGAAATCCCGATGGGCGAGCACGTCGACCGCTACCACGTGCCGCTGATCATCTTCTCGCCGCTGCTCAAGCGCGCCGCGCGCATCCGCGCGGTTTCGTCGCAGCTGGACGTGACGCCGTCGCTGCTGGCCCTGTTGTCGAACACCTATGGGCTGAAGCGGCCGGCGCGGACGCCGTGGCTCGGCACCGGCCTGGACATGGCCGACACGTTCCGCAACATCCACGCGTTGCCGCTGAAGCAGACCAAGACCAGCGCGGTGGAGTACCTGGCCGACCGCTGGTGGCTGTACGACGGCAAGCTCTACCAGCTGCAGGAGGGCATGCACCTGGCCGAGGTCGATGATGCGTCGCTGCTGGCGTGGGCCAATGCGCGCCTGCAGCGCTACACGCAGGCCAATGCGATCTTCATGCAGCAGCAGGCGCTGGACCCGGACGCGGCCAGACCGGTGCTGGTGGCCTACCAGGCCGCGCCGCAGATACAGGTGCAGGCACCGGCGGGCCCGGCCATGGCCGGGCTGTCCATGGAATCGGCGCAGGTGGTGCCGGCCGGCAACGGCCTGCGCCTGTCGATGGTGTTCGGCAATGGCGACGGCACACCCAGCCGCACCTTCGTGCCGCTGGCGGTGCTGACCGCCGCCGACGGCAGCGAACTGCACGAAGTGTACGGCCAGGCGCTGGCCCTGCCCGCGGGCGGACGGCAGCAGGTGCAGCTGCAGCTGCCGCGGCCCGACGCCTGCAGCGCGCGCTGCTATGTCTCCGTGTTTCCGTCCGATCCGGACACCGGCAAGGCCATCGGGCAGGGGCGCTATCGCCTGCCGGTGGACGCGGTCAACGCAACGGGAACCTCGCCGTGACACACCTGCGCATCAGTCTGGGCCTGCTGTTGGTTCTGTGCGTCCTGCCGCTGGCGGCATCCGCCGGCGCCAGCCGCGCGATCTGGACCTGGGAGGCGGAGTCCTACGCGATGGTCGAGGATCCGGCCGTGGCCGAGGAGGCGGTGGCCTACCTCAAGTCGCAGCATATCGACACGGTGTACCTGTACGCCGACGCCTACCGCGGCCGTAACCTCATCGTCGACCAGCCGCAGCTGTACCGTGCCTTCATCGAGCGCCTGCACGGGCAGCGCATGAAGGTGTACGCGCTGCTGGGCTCGGCCTACCTCAACACCGAGAACTACGTGCTGCCGGCCTACCGCGCCGAGGCCGAGGCCATGTTCCGGCGGGTGGTCGAGTACAACGCCGCGGCGCCGGCGGCGGCGCGCTTCGACGGCGTCAACCTCGACATCGAGCCGCACATCCTCGACGAGTGGAACGACCAAACCCGCGAGCGCCTGCTGGTCGGCTTCCTGGACATGAGCGACGCGCTGATGCGGATCAAACGCGCGTCCGGCGCTCAGTTGCAGGTGGGCCCGGCCATCCCGTTCTGGCTGGACGGCATCACCCTGGAATGGAAGGGCACGCTGCGCCCGGTCAGCGAGCATGCCATCGACATTTACGACTATGTCGCGCTGATGGACTACCGCGACAAGGCCGAGGGTCGCGACAGCATCCTCTCGCACGCGGCCGAGGAGATCGCCTACGCCAACCGCGTCGGCAAGCAGGTGGTGATCGGGCTGGAGGTGTCCTCCAACGATATCAACAAGGTCACCTTCCACGAGGAAGGCCCGAGGGTGTTCGAGCGCGAGGTGCGCAAGGTCGAGCAGGCGCTGGGCGCCGAACCGTCGTTCGCCGGCTTCGCCATCCACCACTACCGCGCCTACCGGCGCTGGGCCGCCCGCGACTGGCCCGACCTGTAGCCCGCGCGGCCGCCGTGCCCCCTCGCGGCGGCCGGCGACGCGCTTACAATGCGCCGATGGTCAGTGAAGCCCTCCAGGTCTCGGCGCGGCTGGCGATTCCGGAAGCGGAGATCGTCGAGCGCTTCGTGCGCGCCAGTGGCGCCGGCGGGCAGAACGTGAACAAGGTGTCCAGCGCGGTCGAGCTGCGTTTCGACGTGGCCGGCTCGCCGTCGCTGCCGGAGCCGCTGCGCGCGCGCCTGCTGGCGCGGCGCGACCGGCGGCTCACCGAGGGCGGCGTGCTGGTGATCGACGCGCAGCGCTTCCGTACCCAGGAGCGCAACCGCGCCGATGCGCGCGAGCGCCTGGCGGAGTTCATCCGCGCCGGGATGGTGGTCCCCAAGGCGCGGGTCGCGACCAAGCCCACCCACGGCTCCAGGATGCGCCGGCTGGAACAGAAGAAGGAGCGCGCGCAGGTCAAGCGCGGCCGCTCGCAACGCAACTGGGAGTAACGCTTGGACAACCCTTCCTCGCCGGCCCGGGGGCCGGTGGTTCCGCCCGTTCCCGCGAACGTGCCGCACGTGGGCGGCAGCGGCTTCGTGCGCTGGCTCGGGCGCACGGTCCTGCGCCTGGGCGGCTGGCGTGTGGTCGGGCCGATCCCCGACCTGCGCAAGGCCGTGGTCATCGCCGCGCCGCATTCGTCCAACTGGGACGGCCTGTGGGGCCTGGCGGCGAAGATGGCGCTGGGCATCGAGGCGCGCATCCTCGGCAAGGACAAACTGTTCTGGTGGCCGCTGGGCACGGTGCTGCGGCGGCTGGGCGTGGTGCCGCTGGACCGCAGTTCGCCGCAGGGCACGGTGGGGCAGGCGGTGGCGATGATCCAGGGCAGCGAACGCATCTGGTTCGCGCTGGCGCCGGAAGGCACGCGCAAGCCGGTGAAGGAATGGAAGAGCGGCTTCATCCGCATCGCGCGCATGGCGCAGGTGCCGATCGTGCCGGCGTACTTCCACTACCCGGACAAGGTCATCGGCTTCGGCCCGCCGTTCCATACCAGCGGCGACGACAACGCGGACATGGTGGCGGTGCGCCACTGGTACCGGCCGTGGATCGGCCGCAACCGCGGCACGGTGTAGGCCATGGGCATCGCACTGATCTGGCTGCGCGACGACCTGCGCCTGGATGACCACCCGGCGCTGCGTGCGGCGCTGGACCGCGGCCTGCGGCCGCTGCCGGTCTACATCCACGCCCCGCAAGAGGAAGGCGACTGGGCGCCCGGCGCGGCGTCGCGCGCGTGGCGCCGGCGCGCCCTGGCGGCGCTCGCCGAAGAACTGCAGCGGCGCGGTTCGCGGCTGCTGCTGGCGCGCGGGCCGACGCTCGCCACCCTGCAGGCGCTGGCCGCGCGCACCGGTGCCGAGGCGGTGCTGTGGACGCGCCGCTACGAGCCGGCCATCGAGCAGCGCGACGCGCACATCAAGCGCAGCCTGCGCCAGGCCGGCCTGCACGCGGAGAGCTTCAACGGCGCGCTGCTGTTCGAGCCGTGGGAACTGGCCACCCGCCAGGGCGACCCGTACCGGGTGTTCACCCCGTTCTGGAAATCGGCGCGCGCGCAGTGGCGGCCGCTGTCGACCTGGGATGCGCCGGCACGGCTGCCGTCGGCGGACGTCCCCGGCCTGCCCCCCGGTGAGCGCCTGGACGACCTGCTGCCGGCGCCGGTGCCGGCCTGGGATACGGGCTTCTGGGAGCACTTCAGCCCCGGCGAGGCCGGTGCCCGCGCGGCCATGCAGGCATTCCTCGACGGTGCCGTGCACGGCTACGCGCAGCGCCGTGATTTCGCCGCCGAGGCCGGTACCTCGCGGCTCTCGCCGCACCTGCACCATGGCGAGCTGTCGGTACGCCGGATCGCCGCGGCGGTGCTGGATGCTGGCGATGCCATCGCCGAACCGGACCGCGACCGCTTCCTCGCCGAGCTGGGCTGGCGCGAGTTCGCCCACCACGTGCTGCACCACTACCCGCGGGTGCCGGAGCACAACCTCGACCCGCGCTTCGACGATTTCCCGTGGGCGGCGCCCGACGAGCCGCGGCTGGAGGCGTGGCGGCGCGGGCGCACCGGGGTGCCGATCGTCGATGCAGGCATGCGCGAGCTGTGGCATACCGGCTGGATGCACAACCGCGTGCGCATGGTGGTGGCCAGCTGGCTGACCAAGCACCTGCGCCAGCACTGGCTGCACGGCGCGCGCTGGTTCTGGGACACGCTGCTGGATGCCAACCTGGCCAACAACACCCAGGGCTGGCAGTGGACCGCCGGCACCGGCGCCGACGCCGCACCGTATTTCCGCGTGTTCAACCCGGTCAGCCAGGCGCGCCGGTTCGACCCGGAGGGCGCCTATGTCGCGCGCTGGGTGCCGGAACTGGCGCGGCTGCCGCTGCCGGCGCGGTTCGCGCTCTGGGAGCACCCGGAGCTGGCCCGCCGGCTGGCGCCGGGCTACCCGGCGCGGCCGCAGGTGGACCTGGCCGCGGGCCGCGCCGATGCACTGGCCGCCTTCGCCGCGCTGCGCGGCGGGCGGGCGGGCTGAGCAGCCGGCAGCGGCCGCACACCCAGGCGCCACCACCGGCACATGCCAGCGCGCGGCCGACGGAGTAGGGTGCGTGATCGCACGCATCCCCGTTCCGCAGGAGCACATCACATGTCGCGTACCCTCACCCTGGCCGCCGCCATCAGCCTCGCGCTGGCGGCCTGTTCCGGCAAGGAGTCCACTGCCCCCGTGACCCCCGAAACCGCTACCGCCGCGCATCCCGCCGCCGCGTCGACCAACCCGTTCATGAGCGCCAGCACGCTGCCGTTCCAGGCGCCGGCGTTCGACCGCATCAAGGACAGCGACTACCTGCCGGCGTTCGAGGAAGGCATGCGCCAGCAGCTGGCCGAG
The DNA here is from genome assembly GCF_056393075.1 of Stenotrophomonas sp. Steno-Z10-HUANG. Classification (NCBI taxonomy): domain Bacteria; kingdom Pseudomonadati; phylum Pseudomonadota; class Gammaproteobacteria; order Lysobacterales; family Lysobacteraceae; genus Stenotrophomonas; species Stenotrophomonas sp. Steno-Z10-HUANG. Next base: position 17,329 of record NZ_JBWJPA010000009.1, on the reverse strand, counting down.
ATCGCCCGGATCACCGCCAACGCCGAGCCGGCCACGTTCGACAACACCCTGCTGCCGCTGGAGCAGTCCGGCGCCATCCTCGACCGCACCAGCCGCGTGTTCTTCGGCGTGGTGCAGGCCGACACCAATCCGGAACGGCAGAAGATCCAGGAACAGGTGATCCCGAAGCTGGCCGCGCACAGCGACGCCATCCACCTGGACCCCAGGCTGTTCGCGCGGGTGAAGGCGGTCTATGACGCGCGCGCCGGCGCCGGGCTGGATCCGGAGCAGCTGCGCGTGGTCGAGGAAACCTACAAGGGCTTCGTCAAGGCCGGCGCCCAGCTCAACGACGCCGACAAGGAAACGCTCAAGCAGTACAACGCCGAGGAAGCCACGCTCGCCAACGACTTCCACAACAAGCTGGTCGCGGCCACCGCCGCCGGCGCGGTGGTGGTCGACGACAAGGCGAAACTGGCCGGCCTGTCCGACGGCGACATCGCCGCCGCCGGGGAGGCGGCCAAGGGCCGCAAGCTCGACGGCAAGTGGGTGCTGGCGCTGCAGAACACCACCCAGCAGCCGGTGCTGGCCTCGCTGCGCGACCGCGACCTGCGCGCACGGGTGCTGCAGGCGTCGGAGACCCGCACCGAGCAGGGCGACGGCAACGACACCCGCGCGATCATCCAGCGCCTGGCGCAGCTGCGCGCGGCCAAGGCGAAACTGCTGGGCTTCCCCAACTACGCCGCCTACAACCTCGGCGACCAGATGGCGCAGACCCCGGCCAACGCGCTGAAACTGCTGACCGACACCGTGCCGGCGGCCACCGCCAAGGCGCGCGGTGAACTGGCCGAGATCCAGAAGGTCATCGACGCCCAGAACGGCGGCTTCAAGGCCGCGGCCTCGGACTGGGATTTCTACGCCGAGCAGGTACGCAAGGCCCGCTACGACCTGGACGAGGCGCAGATCAAGCCGTACTTCGAACTGGACAACGTGCTGCAGAACGGCGTGTTCTTCGCCGCCAACCAGCTCTATGGGCTGACCTTCAAGGAACGCAAGGACATCCCGGTCTACCACCCGGACGTGCGCGTGTTCGAGGTCACCGATGCCAACGGCCAGCCGCTGGCGCTGTTCTACGCCGACTTCTACAAGCGCGACAGCAAGTCCGGTGGCGCGTGGATGGACGTGTTCGTCGAGCAGGACGGCCTGGCCGGTACCCGCCCGGTGGTCTACAACGTGTGCAACTTCACCAAGCCCGCCGCCGGGCAGCCGGCGCTGCTGAGCTGGGACGACGTCACCACGATGTTCCATGAGTTCGGCCATGCCCTGCACGGCATGTTCTCCAATACGAAGTACCCGAGCGTGGCCGGTACCGCGGTGCCGCGCGATTTCGTCGAGTTCCCGTCGCAGTTCAACGAGCACTGGGCGTCGGACCCGAAGGTGTTCGCCAACTACGCCAAGCACTACCAGAGCGGGGAGCCGATGCCGCAGGCGCTGGTGGACCGGATCGCCAAGGCCAGGACCTTCAACCAGGGCTACGCCACCACCGAGTACCTGGCCGCGGCGCTGCTCGACCTGGCCTGGCACACGCAGGGCGCCGATGCCCCACGGCAGGACGTGGATGCGTTCGAGGCCGCGGCGCTGAAGCAGTACCGCGTCGACCTGCCGCAGGTACCGCCGCGTTACCGCAGCAGCTACTTCGACCACATCTGGGGCGGCGGCTATTCGGCCGGCTACTACGCCTACTTCTGGGCGGAGATGATCGACCATGACGCTTTCGAGTGGTTCAAGGAGCACGGCGGCCTGACCCGCGAGAACGGCCAGGTGTTCCGCGACCGGATCCTGTCCATCGGCAATACCCGCGACCTGGCCACCGCCTACCGCGAGTTCCGCGGCAAGGATCCGAGCGTGGAGCCGCTGCTGAAGCACCGCGGGCTGAAGTAAGCGCTCGATCCGGCGTCCGCCGGCTGCACGAACGGCAGGGGCAGCCCTGCCGTTCGTGCCTGTGCCGCCGGTGGCGCGCTCACAGGCGCACCAGCAGCAACAGGCGTACCTGCGCCGGCAGCGCGTCGTGCCGGCGCGCCGCCAACCCGCAGATGTGCTGCAGCAGCGCCTGCGGATCGTCGCCCGGCAGATCGCCGGCGCCGACGCTGACGCCGATCTGGCCCCACCAGCGGGGGTGGCCGTCGGCGATGATCTCGTAGCCGGCCGCGTAGTGGCGGGTGCCGCCGTCAGGTGCCGACATGCACCCGCTCACCGGCGTCGTTGCAGGCCAGGTGCTCCAATGCCACCTCCAGCGCCAGCACGTAGCTCTGCGCGCCGCACCCGTGGGCGACCGCAAGGCGGTGGCCCGCGTTTTCCGGCAGCTGCGCTGGGTTGGCATCGGCGGCAGTGTCATGTACTTCGACATAGGCGTTGCGCAGGCGCGGCAACAGCCGCCGCAGCCGCTCGCTTGAGACGCAGGCGCCGGGCGCCAGCAGCACGACGTCGGCCGGGTCGTGGTCGGCAACGCACAGGGCCTCGAGCAGTTCCTGTTCGGAGCGGCAGTCGCGCAGGGCCAGCGTGGTGTCGGCCTCGAGCGCACGGCTGACCACCGACTGCAGCACCGCGGCGGGCAGCGGGGCGGGCATGTGGGGCGCGTTGCCGGGCAGGTCGGGCCCGCGCAGCAGGAAGACCGACTGCGGCCTGTGGGCCGGCGCGGGGGTGGGGTGCAGGCAGGGACGAGGCATGATGGCTGGATGTCAGGCGCGGGAAGCGCGGTGACGCCACGATGCGCCGCCGGCGCGTAAAACCGCCATGCAGCCAGGCCGCTGGCGGCGTAAACAATGCGTAGCGCCGGGAACTTGCCGGCCGGCGCCGCGGTCGCATGCCACACCACCCACGGGGAGCACGTCATGCGCATCGATTCGTCCGCCCGCAGCGGCCGCGCGCCGCGCGGGCCATGGCAGTGGCTGCGCAGGGAGGCGCCGCCGCTGGCGCTGATGCTGCTGTTGCTGTGCGCCGCGCGCGACACGCTGGCCAATCACTACCAGGTGCCCAGCGGCTCGATGCAGCCCACGCTGCAGCCCGGTGACCGGGTCATGGTGGACATGCGCGCGTACGGGCTGCGCCTGCCGTTCACCGGACTGCGCCTGCTCGATACCGGCCACCCGCGGCGCGGCGACGTCGCCGTGTTCGACTCGCCGGTCGATGGCACGCGGCTGATCAAGCGCGTGGTGGCGGTGGCGGGCGACCGGGTGGAACTGCACGACGGCTACCTGCGCATCAACGGCCAGCGGCTGAGCCGCGTGCCGCGCCAGGAGCGCTTCGGCGAGCGGCAGGTGACGCTGGACCTGGCGGCCGGCGGAGGCCCCGACATCGACGGCATCCTCATCCCCGCCGGCAAGCTGCTGGTGCTCGGCGATCACCGCGGCAACAGCCTCGATGGCCGCTTCTTCGGCCTGGTGGATGCCGACGCGGTGTACGGCAGGGCGCGGGCGGTGTACTGGCGGCGGGGCAGCGGCCCGGCCTGGCGGCCGCTGTAGCAGGTACCGACGCGTTTCTGCGTCAGGATTGGTCTGTCCAATACATGCGCGCTGCCATGATCTAATACGTTCTTCGCGGGGCCTGTCCCTGCCGTGCGGGCCCGAACCGGCAGTTATGGATCATTTGGTAATACCAATCGTGACCGCGGCGGGCCGGCAAGGCAGCGCCGGCCGCGTGCGACCGGAGTGGACATGAAGCATTCGCCACACTTCCATGAGCGGGCGCGTCGTGCCGGGGTGTCGCGCCCGGCCGCCTGCGCGCGGCCCGGGGAGCGGCGCTCGTGAACGTGCCGCGCCGCCCGCCACAGCGGGTGTCGGACAGGGTCGCCGAACAACTGCAAGCGCTGGTGCGCGAGCGGCGGCTGCGGCCCGGCGACCGGCTGCCGGCCGAGCGCCTGCTGGCGGCGCAGCTGGGCGTATCGCGCACCGCGCTGCGCGAGGCCATCGCGCGCCTGGGCAGCCAGGGCCTGCTGGTCGCGCGCGTGGGCGGCGGCACCTTCGTCGCCGAACCGGCGGCACGCGCGCGGCAGGCCATTGAACAACCGCTGGCGCCATACCTGCCGCTGTTCCAGGGCGACCCGGAGTACCGCTTCGACGTGCTGGAGATCCGCCATGCGCTGGAAGGCGCCGCGGCCTGGCATGCCGCGCTGCGCGCCACCGCCGAGGACCGCGCGCGCATCGCCGGCGCCTACGCCGCGATGCTGGATGCGCACGGCAGGGACGACCCCGCCGGCGAAGCCCGCGCCGACGCCGACTTCCACCTGTCCATCGCCGAGGCGTCGCACAACCTGGTGCTGCTGCAGGTGATGCGCGGCCTGTTCGACCTGCTGCAGACCAACATCTCGCAGAGCCGCGAGCGGCTGTACACCTCGCCGCGCACCTTCTCGCCGCTGTCCGCGCAGCACCGCGAGATGATGGATGCGGTGCTGGCCGGCGACCCGCAACGCGCGCGCGCCGCCGCGCTGTCCCACCTGGAGTTCGTGCACACCACGCTGCGCACGCTCGACGAGAACGAGGCCCGGCGCGCGCGGGCCTCGCGCCTGCCTTCCGCCACGGCCGACCCATGATCATCTCCGCTTCCACCGACTACCGCGCGGCCGCACGCCGCCGCCTGCCGCCGTTCCTGTTCCACTACATCGATGGCGGCGCCTACGCCGAGCACACGCTGCGCCGCAACGTGTCCGACCTGGCCGACGTGGCCCTGCGCCAGCGCGTGCTGCGCGACATGGCCGACCTGAGCCTGGAGACCGAGTTGTTCGGCGAAAAGCTGGCGATGCCGGTGGCGCTGGCGCCGGTCGGGCTGACCGGCATGTATGCGCGCCGTGGCGAGGTGCAGGCCGCGCGCGCGGCCGACAGCCGCGGCGTTCCGTTCACCCTGTCCACCGTTTCGGTCTGCCCGATCGAGGAAGTGGCACCGGCGATCCGGCGGCCGATGTGGTTCCAGCTGTACGTGCTGCGTGACCGCGGCTTCATGCGCAACGCGCTGGAGCGGGCGCAGGCGGCGGGCGTCACCACCCTGGTGTTCACCGTGGACATGCCGGTGCCGGGCGCGCGCTACCGCGATGCGCATTCGGGCATGAGCGGGCCCAACGCGGCGCTGCGCCGCTACCTGCAGGCCGTGACCCATCCGCGCTGGGCCTTCGACGTGGGCCTGTGCGGGCGGCCGCATGACCTGGGCAACATCTCCGCCTACCGTGGCCACCCGACCGGGCTGGAGGACTACATCGGCTGGCTCGGCAGCAACTTCGACCCGTCGATCTCATGGAAGGACCTGGAGTGGATCCGTGCGTTCTGGAAGGGGCCGATGCTGATCAAGGGCATCCTCGACCCGGACGACGCGCGCGACGCGGTGAAGTTCGGCGCCGATGGCATCGTCGTGTCCAACCACGGCGGGCGCCAGCTCGACGGCGTGCCGTCCACCGCACGTGCGCTGCCGGCGATCGCCGATGCGGTGCAGGGCGAGCTGAAGATCCTGGCCGATTCGGGCATCCGCAGCGGCCTGGACGTGGTGCGCATGCTCGCCCTCGGCGCCGATGCCGTGCTGCTGGGCCGCGCCTTCGTCTACGCGCTGGCGGCGCGCGGCGAGGCCGGTGTCGCCCACCTGCTGGACCTGGTCGCCAGCGAGATGCGGGTGGCGATGACCCTGACCGGTGCGCGCCGCATTGCCGACATCGGCCGCGATTCGCTGGTGCGGCTGCGGTGAGCGCGGCGCTGCTGGGGCGCCTGCGCGCGGTCGTCGGCCAGCGCCACGTGCTGACCGGCGACCGGGCCACGCGCCGCTTCCGCCGGGGCTACCGCTTCGGCGAGGGCCCGGTGCTGGCGGTGGTGCGGCCCGGCACGCTGCTGGAGCTGTGGCAGGTGCTGCAGGCGGCGGTGCAGGGCGGCGCGGCGATCATCCTGCAGGCGGCCAACACCGGGCTCACCGGTGGCTCCACGCCCGATGGCGATGACTATGGCCGCCCGGTGGTGCTGGTCAGCACGCTGCGCCTGCACGGCATCCAGCTGCTGGACGGCGGCCGCCAGGTGCTGTGCCTGCCGGGCGCCACCCTCGACCGGCTGGAACAGGTGTTGGCACCGCTCGGGCGCGAGCCGCACTCGGTGATCGGCTCCTCGTGCATCGGCGCCTCGGTGCTGGGCGGCATCTGCAACAACTCCGGCGGCGCGCTGGTGCGGCGCGGGCCGGCCTATACCGAGCTGGCGCTGTTCGCGCAGGTCGATGCCGAGGGCCGGCTGCACCTGGTCAACCACCTTGGCATCGCGCTGGGCGACAGCCCCGAGGAGATCCTGACGCGCCTGCAGGCCGGCGACTACACGCCGGCCGACGTTGGCAGTGGTGGCGGCCGCGTCGCCTCCGACCCGCATTACGCCACGCAGGTGCGGCAGGTGGATGCCGGCACCCCGGCGCGCTTCAACGCCGACCCGGCACGGCTGCACGAGGCAGCCGGCTCGGCCGGCAAGCTGGCGGTGTTCGCGGTGCGCCTGGATACCTTCGAGAAAGAGCCGGCCGAGGTCTTCTACATCGGCAGCAACCGCACCGACAGCCTCACCGCGCTGCGGCGCCAGCTGCTCACCGGTTTCGAACGCCTGCCGATCGCCGGCGAGTACATCCACCGCGATGCCTACGACATCGGCGAGCGCTACGGCAAGGACGTGTTCCTGCTGATCGACCGGCTCGGCACCGCGCGCGTGCCGGCTGCCTTCGCCTGCAAAAGCCGGGTCGATGGCTGGTTCGAGCGGCTGGGCCTGCGCGGGGTGAGCGACCGGGTGCTGCAGGTGCTGGCCGGCCTGCTGCCATCGCACCTGCCCAGGCGCATGGGCGAGTTCCGCCTGCGCTACGAACATCATCTGCTGCTGAAGGTGTCCGCGCGCGACGCGGCGCAGACCGGGGCCTGGCTGCGCGGCTTCTTCGACGGCCACGAAGGCGGCTTCTTCCACTGCACCGCGGAGGAGGGACGCAAGGCGTTTTTGCACCGCTTCGCGGTGGCCAGCGCGGCGGTGCGCTACCGCGAAGTGCACCGCGACCGGGTGCAGGACATCGTCGCCCTGGACGTGGCGCTGCGCCGCGACGACCGCGACTGGTTCGAGCGGTTGCCGGCCGGGCTCGACGCGCGCCTGCTGCACAAGCTGTATTACGGCCATTTCCTGTGCCACGTGTTCCACCAGGACTACATCGCGCGCAAGGGCGAAGACCCGCTGGCGATCGAGCATGCGATGTGGGCGCTGCTGGACGCGCGCGGCGCCGAGTACCCGGCCGAACACAATGTCGGCCACCTGTATCCGGCCAAGCCGGCGCTGGCCGCGTTCTACCGGCAGCTCGATCCTGGCAATGTCTTCAATCCGGGCATCGGCCAGACCAGCAAGCGGGCCGGCTGGAAGGGCTGCGACTGCGCGCATTGAGCGCGCCATGCGCCGGGAGGGGCCAATGAGTTGGCGGCCCGGTCACCGCGACCGGGCCGCCCGCAACGCGCACCGCGTCAGCGGCGGATGTCCTGCACGTGGGTGCCGACCGCCTCGGCCAGGCCGGGCACCCCGTCCGCGCCGGTCGGCACGGTGATGCTCGAGCCCTGGAAGTCAGCGCCGATGGGCTGCGCGCGGCCGCCCAGGCACTGCGCCAGGAAACCCTCCGCCACGGCGTTGAACGCCTTGCTGTTCTCCGGGCGCGCGAAGCCATGGCCTTCGTCCGGGAACAGCACGTAGGTGACCGGGATCTTCCGCTCGGTCATCGCCTTGACGATCTGGTCGCTCTCGGCCTGGCGCACGCGCGGGTCGTTGGCGCCCTGGCCGATCAGCAGCGGCCGGCGGATGGCGGACACGCGGGTCAGCGGCGAGCGCTCGGCCAGCAGCTGCTTGCCGGCCGCGGTGCGCGGGTCGCCCACGCGCTTGGCGAACTGCTCGAAGAACGCGGCCCAGTAGGGCGGGATGGTGGACAGCAGGGTGTCCAGGTTCGAGGGGCCGACGATGTCCACGCCGCACTTGAACGTGTCGGGGGTGAAGGTCAGCCCGACCAGGGTGGCGTAGCCGCCATAGCTGCCGCCCATGATCGCCACCTGCTCGCGGGTGGTCACGCCGTTCTTCACCGCCCAGTCCACCGCGTCGATCAGGTCGTCGTGCATCCTGCCGGCCCATTCGCCGTCGCCGGCGTTGGTGAAGGCCTTGCCGAAGCCGGTGGAGCCGCGGTAATTGACCGACAGCACCGCATAGCCGCGGTTGGCCAGCCACTGGTGGTAGGCGTTGTAGCCGTAGTCGTCTCGCGCCCACGGCCCGCCGTGCACCAGCAGCACCATCGGTACCGGGGCATCGGCCTTGCCGTCGCCGTTGGCGTCGGCGCTGCGCGGCAGGCTGAGGTAGCTGACCAGGGTCAGCCCGTCGCGCGAACGGATCTCCTGCGGCCATTGCGGCACCAGCGCCTTGCCCTCCAGCGCCGGGCGCGCGACGAACAGCTTCTCCGGCGTGCCGCCGCGCACATAGCGGTAGTAGGTGACCGGCGACTCGGCGGCGGAGTAGGCCACGATCCAGGTCTTGTCGTCGAGCGTGCGCGAGGTGACGCTGAAGCTGCCCGGGCCGATCGCCTTGAGCTTGTCCAGGTCCGGTGCGATGGCCGGGTCGACCGCCTTCCATTCGTTCTTCAGGTAATTGACCGCCACCGCCTGCGCGCGCTGGGTCATGGGGTCGTCCAGCGCGCTGTCGATATCGGCGCGGGCGTCCTCGTAGACCAGGGTCTTCGCCCCCGTGCCGGTGTCGATGGCATACAGCGCGGCGGTGTCGCGGTCGCGCGAGTCGAAGAAGTAGCGGGTCTTGCCGTCGCTGGTGTAGCCGCCGGGGAAGCTGGTCAGGGAATCGGCGAACGGGATCTGCCCGGTGACCTTCCAGCCGCCCTTGCCATCGGGTTCGAGCAGGTCGTTGCCGCCGTCCTCGCGCGCGCGGCTGGCCATGCGCACCTTGAAGTCCGGGTCGGCGATGTAGCCGGCGATCTGCCGGGTGTTCTTCTCCAGCAGCGTGCGCTGCCCGCTGGCCAGATCCACCCGGTACAGGTCGTGCCACTTCGGGTCGCGGTCGTTCATCGCCACCAGCACCGATTCCGGGTGCAGGTGGCTGACCCCGACGACCTCGGCGCGGGTGGCCGGGAAATCGCTCAGGTCGCGCGCCTGGCCGCTGGCCAGGTCCACCGCGAACAGGTGGAAGTTCTCGTCGCCGCCGGTGTCGCGCAGGTACAGCAGGGTGTCGGGACGGTGGCTCCAGAAGTACTGGCGGATGCCACGGGTCTTGTCCGTGGTGACCGCGCGCGCCTTGCCCAGGTCGTCGGCCGGGGCGACCCAGACGTTGAGCACGCCGTCGACCGCGGCGACCCAGCCCAGGTAGCGGCCGTCGGGGCTGATCTGCACGTTGGCACGCTCGGGGTTGCCGAACAGGGCATCGCGCGGGATCAGCCCGGGCGGCGCGGCGGGCGTGCCGCTGGCGGCCGGTGCGGGCGGGGCGTCGTTGCCGGCCGGCGTGCGGTTGCAGGCGGAAAGGGACAGGGTGAGGGCGAGACTGACAGCGAACAGCAGAGTGCGATCCATGGCGGAGCTCCGGTATGCCGCGCTGGCGGGTGCGGCCACGCTAGCGCGGAACCGCGCCTGCTGCGTTAAGCCGCGCCTGGCGCGGCTCAGCGCTCCGAATGGCCGGTGTCGTCGTACTGGCGCGGGGCGAACAGGTCGGGCCGGATCAATGCGATGAAGGCGCGCGCCTGCGGCGACAGCACCTTGCCGCGGCGCACCGTCACCCCGTAGCTGCGCGTGGGGAAATAACGCGTCATCGGGCGGATCGCCAGGCGTTCGCGGTCGGCGTCGTTGAGGCACAGCGCGGTGACGATGGAAATGCCCATGCCCATCGCCACGTACTGCTTGATCACCTCCCAGCCGCCGACCTCCAGCGCCACGGTGTACGGCACGCGGTGGCGCTGGAACACCAGGTCCACCAGCCGCCAGGTGATCTGCCGCTTGGGCGGCAGGATCAGGGGGAATGCCGACAGGTCCTCCAGGGTGATCTCGCGCCTGCCGGCCAGCGGGTGCCCGCGCGGGGTGATCAGCACCTGCTCGAAGTCGTAGACCGGCGCGTAGCTCAGGTCGCCCGGCACGTCCAGCATCGAGCCCACGGCGAGGTCGGCGGCATCGCCGCGCAGCAGTTCGGTGCCGTCGGCGCTGATCGCGTCCTGCAGCACCAGCCGCACGTCGGGGTGGCGCTGGCGGAACGCCTCGACGATCTTCGGCAGCAGGTACAGGATCGTCGAGGTGTTGGCGGCGACGGTCAGTTCCCCGGCATCCAGGCCGCGGACCTTGTCGCGGAAGCTGGCTTCCAGCCCGTCCAGGCTCTCCACCAGCGGCTGCGCCATCTCGTACAGCAGCTGGCCCTCGCGGCTGGGCACCAGGCGCCGGCCGCTGCGCTCGAACAGCACCACCCCCAGCTCCCGCTCCAGCGCCTGCAACTGCAGGCTCACCGCCGGCTGGCTGACGAACAGCGCCTCCGAAGCACGCGACACCGAGCCCAGGCGGACCGTCTGGCAGAACGCGCGCAGCGGTTTGAGCCGGTCGGACTTGTAGGAAAAACGCGGGTTTGCGGGCGTCTTCGGCGTCATTTCGGCGGATTATTAGCACAACTTATGTTGTGTATTGCAAAAACTGTTTTGATAAATAAGTGACCCCGGCGGCACGGTGGAGTCCCCCGACACCCGCAGGGTTCCGCCATGTCCGCCGTCGCCCCCTCTGTCCCGTCCACGCCCGCCCGCCCGACGCCGGGCATCACCGTGGCCGCCCGGCTCGCCGGCCAGGCGGAACTGCTGCCGGCCGGGGTGCTGGCGCTGCTGGTGTCGCTGCACCGGGCGGTGGAGCCCGAGCGCCAGGCGCGGCTGGCGGCGCGGCGCCAGCGCCAGGCGTTCTTCGACCAGGGCGGGCTGCCGGATTTCCGCGCCGACACCGCGCACCTCCGCCAGGGCGACTGGACGGTGGCGCCGATCCCGGCCGCGCTGCAGGACCGCCGCGTCGAGATCACCGGCCCGACCGACCCGAAGATGGTCATCAACGCGCTGAACTCCGGCGCGCGGGTGTTCATGGCCGATTTCGAGGATTCGACTTCGCCGACCTGGCGCAACCTGCTGGCCGGCCAGCAGGCGCTGATCGGCGCGGTGCGCGGCGACCTGGAGTACACCGCGCCGGCGGCGGCCGACGGTACGCCCGGCAAGCACTACACGCTGCGGCCGTTCGCCGAGCAGGCGGTCCTGATCGTGCGCCCGCGCGGCTGGCACCTGGACGAGAAGCACGTGCTGGTCGACGGCCAGCCGATCGCCGGCGGCCTGTTCGACGCGGCGCTGTTCGCCTTCCACAACGCCCGTGCGCTGATGCGCCGCGACCGCGGCCCGTACTTCTACCTGCCCAAGCTGCAGTCAATGGAGGAGGCGGCGCTGTGGGAAACCGCGCTGGCGCACATCGAGGGCATGCTCGGCCTGCCGCACGGGCAGATCAAGGTCACGGTGCTGATCGAGACGCTGCCGGCGGTGTTCGAGATGGACGAGATCCTGCACGCGCTGCGCGGGCGCATCGTCGGCCTGAACTGCGGCCGCTGGGACTACATCTTCTCCTACCTGAAGACCTTCCGCCGGCATGCCGACAAGGTGCTGCCCGAGCGCGGCCAGGTGACCATGACCCAGCCGTTCCTGAAGGCGTATTCGGAGCTGCTGATCCAGACCTGCCACCGCCGCGGCGCGCATGCGATGGGCGGCATGGCCGCGCAGATCCCGATCAACCACGACCCGGCCGCCAACGAGCAGGCCATGGCGCGGGTGCGCGCGGACAAGCTGCGCGAGGTCAGCGCCGGCCACGACGGCACCTGGGTGGCGCACCCGGCGTTGATCCCGGTGGCGCGCGCGATCTTCGACGAGCACATGCCCGGCCCCAACCAGCACCACGTGCTGCGCCGCGACGTGCACGTCACCCGCGACCAGCTGGTGGCCCCCTGCGCCGGCACCATCACCCGCGCCGGGTTCGAGAACAGCGTGGAAGTGTGCGTGCGCTACATGGCCGCGTGGCTGGACGGCAACGGCTGCGTGCCGATCCACAACCTGATGGAGGACGCCGCCACCGCCGAGATCAGCCGCAGCCAGCTCTGGCAGTGGCTGCACGCCGGCAACCAGCACCTGGACGACGGCACCGCCATCGACGGCGCGCTGCTCGACGCCACCCTGCGCGCGCTGCCCGCGCGCCTGGGCGACACCGCCACGCTGCCCGGCGGCGGCCGCATCGCCCAGGCCATCGACCTGCTCGACACGCTCAGCCGCGCCGACGAGCTGGCCGAGTTCCTGACCCTGCCCGCTTACCGGCAGATCGACTGAGTCCCGCGCTGCCATTCCCCCTTCCCGCACGCCCGCCCCCCAAGGAGTTCCACCATGAGCACCTACACGCAACAGATCGACGCCCTGCAGCACGACTGGGACAGCAACCCGCGCTGGGCCGGCGTGCGCCGCCCGTACAGCGCCGCCGACGTGGTGCGCCTGCGCGGCACCGTGCAGCCCGAGCACACCCTGGCCCGGCGCGGCGCCGAACGGTTGTGGAAACTGCTCAACGGCGATGCCCGGAAGGGCTACGTCAACGCGTTCGGCGCGATCAGCGCCGGCCAGGCGATGCAGCAGGCCAAGGCCGGGCTGGAAGCGGTGTACCTGTCCGGCTGGCAGGTGGCCGCCGACGGCAACACCTCCGAGACCATGTACCCGGACCAGTCGCTGTACGCCTACGACTCGGTGCCGACCATGGTCCGCCGCATCAACAACACCTTCCAGCGCGCCGACGAGATCCAGTGGAAGAACATCGTCGACGGCAAGCTCAAGGCCGAGGACGCCATCGACTTCTTCCTGCCGATCGTGGCCGACGGCGAAGCCGGTTTCGGGGGCGTGCTCAACGCCTACGAACTGATGAAGAACATGATCGTGGCCGGTGCCGCGGGCGTGCACTTCGAGGACCAGCTGGCGGCGGTGAAGAAGTGCGGCCACATGGGCGGCAAGGTGCTGGTGCCCACCCAGGAGGCGATCCAGAAGTTGGTCGCCGCGCGCCTGGCGGCCGACGTGCTGGGGGTGCCGACGATCGTGCTGGCGCGGACCGACGCCGAGGCCGCCAACCTGCTGACCAGCGACTTCGACCCCAACGACGCGCCGTTCGTCACCGGCGAGCGCACCGCCGAGGGCTTCTACCGGGTGCGCAACGGGCTGGAGCAGTCGATCAGCCGCGGCGTGGCCTACGCGCCGTATGCCGACCTGGTGTGGTGCGAGACCGGCACCCCGGACCTGGGCTTCGCCCGCGAGTTCGCCCAGGCGGTGCATGCGGCCAGCCCCGGCAAGCTGCTGTCCTACAACTGCTCGCCGTCGTTCAACTGGAAGAAGAACCTGGACGACCGCACCATCGCCCGCTTCCAGGACGAACTGTCGGCACTGGGCTACAAGTACCAGTTCATCACCCTAGCCGGCATCCACATCAACTGGTTCAACACCTTCAAGTTCGCCCACGACTACGCCCGCGGCGAAGGCATGCGCCACTACGTGGAGCAGGTGCAGGAGCCGGAGTTCGCCGCCCGCGGGCAGGGCTACACCTTCGTGTCGCATCAGCAGGAAGTGGGCGCCGGCTACTTCGATGACGTGACCACGGTGATCCAGGGCGGCGCCTCCAGCGTCACCGCGCTCACCGGGTCCACCGAGGAGGCCCAGTTCCAGGCCGGCAAGGCCGCCTGAACGGCGTTTTCGATACGTTTTCAGCAGCCGGGGTATGGTGTTGGGGCGGCCGCGACGGCCGCCCTTGTTCTTGGCCGGCTGAATGGGGCTCAAGCCGGTTTCCGGCATCGTCCGCGCCGGGTGGCGGTGCTATCCTTCCGCGCTAGCCCCTGGGGACGGAGGGGCGGTGGGGCTGAGGGAATGACCAGCGACAATGCTGCAATCATGGCCGATGATCGCGAGCTGGGCGTCGCTCATATGGCGATGGCCGAAATCGTGCATCCGGTCCTGTCGCCCGACGAGTTCGCGCTGTTCTCGCGGTTCGGCCGGCAGCGCGAGGTCGCCGCCGGCGAGGTGCTGTTCCGCCGTGGCGATTCCGGCGATGCCATGTTCGTCATCGTCAGCGGCATCGTCGACCTCAACTTCGGCGAGGACCTGGTGGTCAAGTACCTGGGTCCGGGCGAGTTCTTCGGCGAGCTGGGCCTGCTGATCGGCGACCATCGCCGCGGTGCCGATGCCCGCGCCGCGACGGAACTGTCCCTGCTCGAACTCGGGCACCCCGATTTCCAGAAACTGGTGGACCACGACCCCGGCCGCGTCGCGTTCTTCCTGCGCCGCACGATCATGCGTGTGGTCTCCAACGAACAGATGCTGATCCGGCAGCTGCGCCGCCGCAACCACGACCTGGAAGCGGCGCTGGACAACCTCTACACCACCACGCACCAGCTCAACCACACCGAGGAACTGGTGCGGACCGACGAGCTGACCGGCCTGCACAACCGCCGCGGGCTGACCCTTTACCTGCAGGAATGCCGGCAGCCGTCGCGGACCCCGCCGCAGGGGCTGCTGCTGATCGACTGCGACCGCTTCAAGTGCATCAACGACGAGCACGGCCACCTGGTCGGCGACCGCGTGCTGCAGGCGGTCGCCAACATCCTGCGCTCGGTGGTGCAGCCCGGCGGCCTGGCCTGCCGCCTGGGCGGCGACGAGTTCTGCCTGCTGGTGCATGAGGCCGATGCCGCGGCGCTCGAGCACGTGGCCGGCTTCATCCTGCACGCCGTGCATGGCCTGCTGGAGCGTTCGCAGCCGGTGCCGCGGGTCTGCCCGGTGAGCATCGGCGCCTGCCTGCTCGACCCGGCGCGCGACTGGAACGACTGGTACGCCCATGCCGACAGCGCCCTGTACGAGGCCAAGCGGCGTGGCGGCAACCGGCTGCAATGGCCGGTGGACTGGCTGGGAGCCGGCTGACATGCAGCAGGCGCCCGCCACCCCCGACATGGATCCCGCGGCGGAAGCGCCGGCCCCCCGCGTGCACACGCTGCTGCTGACCGACCTGTGCGATTCGGTGGCACTGGTGGAGCGGCTCGGCGACACCGCGGCCGCGGAACTGTTCCAGGAGCACGACCGGCTGGTGCTGCGCCTGCAGCAGCAGTGGAAGGGGCGCATGATCGACCGCTCCGACGGCCTGCTGCTGTTGTTCGAGCGCCCGGTCAACGGCCTCGGCTTCGCCCTGGATTACCGGCAGGGCCTGGAGCAGCTGGGCAAATTGCGCGGCATCGACCTGCAGGCGCGCACCGGCATGCACGTCGGCGAGGTGCTGACCTGGCACAACAGTGTCGAGGCGGTGCAGGCCGGCGCCAAGCCGCTGGAGGTCGAGGGGCTGGCCAAGCCCCTGGCGGCGCGCCTGATGGCGCTGGCGCGGCCCGGGCAGATCCTGCTCTCGGCGGTGGCCGAATCGCTGGCGCACCGCTCCGCGCGCGAACTGGGCGCGCGCAGCGGGCACCTGCTGTGGAAGTCGCATGGCCGCTGGCATTTCAAGGGCGTGCCGACCACCCAGGAAGTGTTCGAGGTCGGCGAACCGGGGTTCGCCCCGCTGCGCACGCCGCGCAGCACGCCCAAGGCGTGGCGCGACCTACCGTTCTGGCGGCGCCCGATGGCGCTGGTGGCGGAGGCGGCGCTGCTGGCGGCGCTGTGCGTGGGCGCCTGGTTCTTCATGCGCCCGGAGCCGGCCATCGCTTTCGCCGAACGCGACTGGGTGGTGATGGGCGATCTGCGCAACCTGACCGGCAATGCCCTGCTGGATGATTCGGTGATGCAGGCCCTGCGTGTCAGCCTGGAGCAGTCGCGGCACGTCAACGTGCTCAGCGACATGAAGACGCGCGACACCCTGTCCCGCATGCGCCGCGATCCCGTGGCTTCGCGACTGGACCGTACGCTGGCTTCCGAAGTGGCGCTGCGTGACGGCGCACGTCTGGTCATACTGCCGGCGGTCTCCGAGGTTGGGGGCAAGCTGCGCCTGAGCATGGAGATCGTCGACCCGCATACGCAGGCCACGATCCGTTCGGATTTCGTCGATGGCCGCGGCCTGGATTCGCTGCTGGCCTCGGTCGATGCCATCGCCTCGCGGCTGCGCGGGCATCTGGGTGAAACCCGGGCATCGGTCAAGGCTGCGTCACAGCCATTGCCATCGGTGACGACGTCAAACCTTCATGCCTTGCGCGCATATGCGCTCGGATTGCAGGCCACGCGTGAGGGAAAGTGGCAGCAGGCGATGCAGATGTATAACGAGGCCACCACGCTGGATCCCGAGTTCGCGCTTGGCTACCTTGGCGCGGCGCGGGTCATGGTGGCGCGTTCGCAGCGGCCGTCTGCGATGCCTTTCCTCGACCGCGCACTGGCCCTGCGGCACCGCCTGCCCGATCGGGAGCGCCTCTACCTGGATGCCTGGGAGGCCGAGTTGCGGGCGCCGGTGCAGGCGTTGGAAAAATGGCAACTGATGGCCGGTCTCTATCCCGACGACTTCGCCGGCCAGGCGAACTCCGCGTGGCACCTTTTCACCGTCAATCGCATGGACGAGGCTTTGCCATATGCACAGGCGGCCGATGTACCGCAGGATCCGTTGCGACCGCTGGCGGCCGACTTCCTGGCGCGCGTCCTGCTCGCCAAGGGAGCGGCGGAACCTGCGTTGAAGCGCTTGCGGGAAATCGGGAACGAGACTCAGGCGGGCCAGGGCCGGCGTATCGCCAATGTGCTGGCGGTGCTTGAACGACCCGTCGAAGCCATGGCCGCACTGGAGGCCATCAGGCCCAGCGGCTATGCGGCTACCGATCTGGTGCCCATGATCGACCGGGTGTCGTTGGCGCTTGACCAGGGAAGGTGGGAGCAGGCCCGGGCAGCAGTGGAAAACGCCGTTGAGACGAGCGGCCAGCAGGATGCGTTCATGAACCTGCAGTTCCGCTTCATCTCAAGCGTGGTGGCGCAGACGGCCGGTGTGTCCTTGCTGAGATCGCGCCGTTTGGCGACCGCCCAGGCGCTGGTGAGCGCGATCGCCGACCCCGCCTGGGATCCTTCCAACCGCGCGGATCTCACGTCGATGTTGCTGGCCAACGCCTGGCTGGCGCAGCGTGAGGGGGACACCAGCCTGGCGGCCAATGCGCTGAGACAGGTCGATGCATTGCCTGACAAGGAGAGGCTGGGCACAACCACCGCGGCAATGCAACGGATCGTGCAAGCCGGGCAGCTGGCTGCGAACGGGCGTCACGACGAGGCCAGCAGGCTGTTGTCGCCCCGTGCCGACGACCTGTACCAGTCGCGGGTCGCCCTG
>NZ_JBWJPA010000008.1:0-175261 GCF_056393075.1 Stenotrophomonas sp. Steno-Z10-HUANG | reverse complement strand
GTGCGCCATCTAAAATCCTTCGGCTCGGCCCGGGCCACGGCCACGCCGGAATCCGTGAAACCCACCTTCGGAAAGCCACCCGGTAACGCGTGGGCCCGCGGCGGAAAGGGAAACAACGGCGCCCAGGGGTGCCGGTGTCGTCGTGACGCCGCCTGACGGCGCCGTTGTCGTTTTCCACCCCTCAAATCAGCGTTGCTGCGGGCGTTGCCCGGCGGTAAACCGCCCTGCGCGTGGGCAAGGTTGGGTGCGGTGATGCGTACCGCCTCGTCGTCACCGCGCGCTCCAGCAGCTGCATGCCTCCCTCGCGCTGACGCGCTACGTGTCGAGCCCTCGAATCTGCAGGAGGGCACTGCGACGGCCGCCCTGCAGGCGCGGGACAGACAGAAAGGCCAGCAGCCACGCGGGCCTGGCTGCTGCACCGGAACCGATCCGCCCAGGCGAGGGCGTGGAGCAGGTGCAGCCTCAAGCTGATCGTCGCCCACCGACATACGACAACGGCGCCAAAAGGCGCCGTTGCTTCCATCACTACCGCCAGAACGCGAAGATCACACCCGGCCGAATACCAGCGTCGCGTTCGTACCGCCGAAGCCGAAGCTGTTCGACATCACCCTCTCCAATCGCGCTTCCTGCGTCGAACGCAGAATCGGGAAGCCCTCCGTGCGCGGATCCAGCGTGGTGAGGGTCGCTGCGCCGGATCTGAAGCCGTCGCGCCAGCGGGACGCCGCAACTCCGATGCAGGTCGGTGTATCCGATGCCTATACGGCGCCGCCGGATGCTTCACTATGGCTGGTTAGTGGTGCAGCGCGTATGCCGCCGCGTTGCCGTGCGGCCACCGCCCAGCGCGCGGCGATGTTGGGCGCGGTGATGCACACCGCCCTGTCCGTCACCGTCGTCACCGCCCGCTCCAGCAACTGGATGTCAGCCTCGTGCTGGCGCGCTACATGCGGGTCCTCGAAGAAGATCGCGCGTTGGCAGCGGCCCTCCAGCACACGGTCGGCGATCTGCGCATCCCCTCCCAGGGGACCGCTCTGGAAACGCTGGATCCACGCCTGGTCGCGGGGCCAGCCGCGGCTCCAGGCCAGCTCGTTCAGGCGTTGCCCGGTGGTGCCGGTACCGATGCGCTGGCCGAACCGCGACAGCACGTCGAAGTGCTCGGCGGCGAACGCCAGCATCTGCGGCTTGCGGGCGTCGTGCGCGATCAGTGCCAGGGTCTGGTTGCCCAGGTCGTGGAGATCGTCGGCGCCGGGGTCGGGGGGCAGGCCTGCATGGATACGCTCCATCTCGACCCAGTCGCGGGCGCTGGCCACCGTGGAGATGAAGGGCTTGCCGTGGATGACGCACTGTCGCTTCAGCGCGATGGCCTCGGGGAACACCGATGACGGATCCACCGGATCGATCAGATAGATCGCGCCGTCCAGGGTGCGTGTGGGCGTGCCCATGCCCACGATCTCGGCGACCAGCCTCATCAGTCCGCCGTCGCGGCCGTTCGGGTAGCGTGCCAGGCCGGGCAGGCTGCCGGGGGGCAGGGCACCGGCGATGGCGTCATGGGTGCGGCCGACGGCATGCAGTTCGACGCCGAGCTCGCGGATGCCGCCGGCGCTGGCCCGGAGCCAGCGGAACAGGGCGGCGTCGGCGCGTTCGTGGTGCAGGCGGTTGGCGGCCAGGCCGATGCGCATGGAGATCTCGCTGGAGTGGGAACGCACTGAGTTTACGTGCTGGAGAGGGCCGGACCCGCGGCAGGGGCGCGCGGCCGCAGTCGTCCGCTGTATGCCGCCGCGGTTCGGTGATGCACGCGCACGCGTGCCTGCGCACCGGTGGATGCGCGCCGGCGCGTGCACCGTCGGCCCAGGTGACCACCGGGCGCGTTCCGGTACCCGCGAGGCACCCGGTCCACGCCGCGCGCAATGCGCGCGCCGTCCTTCCCGATTGGGCCCGCACGAACGTACAACGTCGTGGCATCCGGACCTGCGGCCGTGCAACGCACGACTCAGTGCAGCAGCAGCCGGATGATGCTGGCCGCGGCATCGCGCCCTTCGGCGACGGCCGTCACCACCAGGTCGGCGCCGCGGACCGCATCGCCGCCGGCGAACAGGCGTGGATTGTGGGTCTGGTAGGGCAGCCGGCCGGCACCGCCGGTGACGATGCGGCCGCTGCCGGTCGCCTCCACCCCCTGCGATGCCAGCCAGCCGGGCAGGGTGGCGGAGAAACCGAAGGCGATGATCACCACGTCGGCTTCGAGCAGTGATTCGCTGCCTTCGATCGGTTCGGCATTGCGGCGGCCGTTGGCATCGGGCTCGCCCAGCCGCGTTTCCACCACGGTCACGCCGATCACTTCGTCGTCGGCGCCGGCCTCGATGGCCAGCGGCTGGCGGTTGAACAGGAAGCGCACGCCCTCTTCGCGGGCATTGGCCACCTCGCGCGCGGAGCCGGGCATGTTGGCCTCGTCGCGGCGATAGGCGCAGGTCACCCGCGCCGCACCCAGGCGGACCGCGCTGCGCACGCAGTCCATGCCGGTGTCGCCGCCGCCAAGCACCACCACCCGCTTGCCGTTGAGGTCCGGCAGCGTGATCTGGTCTTCCCAGCCGGCGATCGGGCGCCCCTGCGGATCGCCGCCGCCGACGATGCGCCCGTTCTGCACGAGGAACGGCAACGCCGGCAGCACGTTCTTCAGGTCCTGGCCCACCAGTCCGCCGTCGGTATAGCGGTAGGCGCCGGTACCCAGGAACACCGCGTCGTAGTCCGCCTGCAACTGTTCGATGGTGGTGTCGCGGCCGATCTCCACGCCCAGCCGGAACTGTACGCCCATGCCCTCGAGGATCTCGCGACGGTGCGCGATCACGCGCTTCTCGAGCTTGAAACTGGGAATGCCGAACTGCAGCAGGCCGCCGATCTGTTCGTAGCGGTCGAATACCACGGCCTGGATGCCGGCGCGCGCCAGGCGATCGGCGCAGGCCAGCCCGGCCGGGCCGGCACCGACGATGGCGACCCGTCTGCCGCTGGGCTGCACCGCCTGCAGGTCCGGCTTCCAGCCGCTGGCCAGCGCGGTATCCACGATGTACTTCTCGACCGCGCCGATGGTCACCGCGCCGAATTCCTCCAGCGTGCAGCTGCCTTCGCACAGGCGGTCCTGCGGGCACACCCGGCCGCACACCTCGGGCAGCGGATTGGTCGAATGGCACAGCGTCGCCGCCTCGTGGATACGGTCTTCCTGCACCAGCTGCAGCCACTGCGGAATGGCGTTGTGCACCGGGCACTTCCAGCTGCAGTACGGGTTGCCGCAGTCCAGGCAACGGCCGGCCTGGTGCTGCGCATCGGCCTTGTCGAACCTGCCGTAGAGCTCGCCCCAGTCGCCGGACGTACGCAGTTCCACCGGAATGCGCCGCGGCATGGTGCGGGGGAGATCGAGGAACTGGAAGGCTTGCTTGCGGCTCATGGGCAACTCGTGAAGAGGGGGCGGGGGCGGAGCGGGGATGCCGTTGCGGCATCCCCGCCGCGGTCCCTTTGCGTGCGCGCGAAAGGGGCTCCTGGCGTCATGCGGCGTTGCGTAGCGCGGCCGCCAGCGATTCGATGCTCGCGGCCTTGGGTTTGACCAGCCAGAACTTGCCGACGTAGTCGCGGAACTCGTCCAGGATCTGCTGTGCCCAGATGCTGCCGGTCAGCTCGCGGTGGCGGCCGATCAGGGCGTGCAGGTGCTGGCGGTAGTTCTCGAAGCCTTCGGCCGAGATGCGGTGGATGTCGATCAGCTCGTGGTTGTAGCGGTCAACGAAATCGCGGTCCACGTCCAGCACGTAGGCCAGCCCGCCGGTGAACCCGGCACCGAAGTTCAGCCCGACCTTGCCGAGCACGACGACGATGCCATCGGTCATGTATTCGCAGCAGTGGTCGCCGGCACCCTCGATCACCGCCAGCGCACCGGAGTTGCGCACGCCGAAGCGCTCGCCGGCCCGGCCGGCGGCGAACAGCTCGCCGCCGGTGGCGCCATACAGGCAGGTGTTGCCGACGATGGCGGTATTGCGCGCCTCGAAGCGCGCGCCGCGCGGCGGCCGCACCACCAGCCGGCCGCCGGCCATGCCCTTGCCGACGTAGTCGTTGGCCTCGCCCTCGACTTCCAGGTTCAGCCCGCCGACGTTGAACGCGCCAAAGCTCTGCCCGGCAGTGCCGCGGAAGCGCAGGTTCAGCGGCGCGTCCTCCATGCCGTGGTTGCCGTGCGCGCGGGCGACGGCACCGGCAAGGCGCGTGCCCACCGAACGGTCGGTGTTGTGGATCAGGAAGCGGTGTTCGCCGCCGCGCTTGTGCGCGATCGCCCCGGCCAGCAGCCCGTCCATCTGCGTGGCCAGGCTGTCCGGCGACTGGTACAGGCGCTGCGCCGCACAGTGCGAGCCTTCGTAGCGGGCCGGCGCCAGCAGCCGCGAGAGGTTCACCTTGACCCCTTCGCGCGGCGCCACGTCCAGCTGCTCCAGCAGGTCGGTGCGGCCGACGATCTCATCCAGCGAGCGCGCGCCCAGGTACGACAGCCACTGCCGCACTTCCTCGGCCAGCAGCCGGAAGAAGTTCTCCACCCGTTCGGGCAGGCCGGTGAAATGCCCCTCGCGCAGGCGCTCGTCCTGGGTGGCTACGCCGGTGGCGCAGTTGTTGAGGTGGCAGATGCGCAGGTACTTGCAGCCCAGCACGATCATCGGGCCGGTGCCGAAGCCGAAGCTGTCCGCGCCCAGCAGCGCGGCCTTGACCACGTCCAGCCCGGTCTTCAGGCCGCCGTCGGTCTGCAGCAGGGTGCGGCCACGCAGGTCGTTGCCCACAAGTGCCTGGTGCGACTCGGCCACGCCCAGTTCCCATGGCACGCCGGCGTAGCGGATCGAGCTGATCGGCGAGGCGCCGGTGCCGCCATCGTGGCCGGATACGGTGATCAGGTCGGCGCCGGCCTTGACCACGCCGGCGGCGATGGTGCCGACCCCGGCATGCGATACCAGCTTCACCGATACCAGCGCGTCGGGGTTGACCTGCTTGAGGTCGTAGATCAGCTGCGCCAGGTCCTCGATCGAATAGATGTCGTGGTGCGGCGGCGGCGAGATCAGGCCGATGCCCGGCTTCGCATACCGCAGCCGCGCGATCAGCTCGTTGACCTTGTGGCCGGGCAGCTGGCCGCCCTCGCCGGGCTTGGCGCCCTGCGCCACCTTGATCTGCAACACCTCGGCGTTGACCAGGTACTCGGCGGTGACGCCGAAGCGGCCGGAGGCCACCTGCTTGATCTTGGAGCGCTTCTCGGTGCCGTAGCGCGCCGGGTCTTCGCCGCCCTCGCCGGAGTTGGAACGGCCGCCGAGGCGGTTCATGGCGATGGCCAGCGCCTCATGCGCCTCCGGCGACAACGCGCCGAGCGAGATGGCGGCGGTGTCGAACCGCTTGAACAGTGCTTCGGCCGGTTCCACTTCGGCCAGCGGCACCGGCGTGGCCGCCGGCTTGAGCTGCAGCAGGTCGCGCAGCGCCGACACCGGACGCGAATGCACCGCCTCGGTGTAGCGGCGCCAGTCCTCGGCGTTGCCGGTGCGCGCGGCGCGCTGCAGGGTCAGCACCACGTCCGGGTTGTACATGTGGTACTCGCCGTCGTGCACGTACTTGAGCAGCCCGCCGACTTCGGCCGGGGCCAGCGCGTTCCAGGCGCGCGCGGCGAGTTCGCGGGCTTCGGCATCCAGCCGCGCCAGGCCGACGCCGCCGATGCGCGCGGTGGCATCGGGGAAACACAGCCGCACCACGTCCGGGTCCAGCCCGACGATCTCGAACAGCTGCGCGCCGCGGTAGCTGGCCACGGTGCAGATGCCCATCTTGGAGATGATCTTGCTCAGGCCCTTGTAGATGCCCTTGCGGTAACTGCGGCCGATCTGCGAGACCTCGCCGCCCTTCTTCAGCAGCAGGATGCCGCGCCGGCCCATGTCGAACAGGGTCTGGTAGGCCAGGTACGGGTACACGGCGGTGGCACCGAAGCCCAGCAGGCAGGCCATGTGGTGCGCGTCGCGCGCGGTGCCGGTTTCGATGATCAGGTTGATGTCGCAGCGCAGGCCCCGCTGCGACAGGTGGTGGTGCACCGCGCTGGTGGCCAGCAGCGCATGCACCATCGGCCGTTCCGGCACCGGGTAGCGGTCGGACAGCAGCAGCATCACCGCGCCGTCGCGGGCGGCCTGCTCGCATTGCGCGCAGATGCGCGCGATGCCGGCGGCCAGGCCTTCCTCGACGCTGTAGGACAGGTCGATCAGGCGGTTGCGTTCGACGTACTGCTCCATCTTCAGCAACTGCCGCAGCTTGCGCTGGCTCAGTACCGGCGAGTTGAGGATGACGTGGTTCACCGTCTCCGGCCCGGCATGGAAGATGTTGGTCTCCCTGCCCAGCTGGGTGGTCAGCGACATCGCGCAGTCTTCGCGCAGCGGATCGATCGGCGGATTGGTGACCTGCGCGAACGCCTGGCGGAAGTAGTCGTACAGCGGCCGGGTGTGGCGGCTGAGCACGGCGATGGGGGTGTCGTCGCCCATCGAGCCGGTGGCTTCCTGCCCGGTCTCGGCCAGTGGCCGCAGCACCTGCTCCACTTCCTCGGCGGTGAGCTGGAACAGCTTGTGGTAGCTGCGCAGGGTGGCTTCGTCGAACGGCTCTTCGGCGAGCGAGGGGTCGATCAGTTCGGTCTGCAGGTAGGTCACGCCCTGGTGCAGCCATTGCTTGTACGGGGCGCGCGCGCGGTTGATGCGGTCGATGGCGTCGGAGTCGAGCAGGTCGCCGCGCTTGAGGTCGATGGCCATCATCTGCCCCGGCCCCAGCTTGCCCTTGCGCACCACGCGCTCGGTGGGCACTTCCCACACCCCGGCCTCGGACGCCACCAGGAAGTGGCGGTCGGCGGTCAGCATCCAGCGCGCCGGGCGCAGGCCGTTGCGGTCCAGCGTGCACGCCGCGTAGCGTCCATCGCAGGCGACGATCCCGGCCGGGCCGTCCCATGGCTCGCTGTTCAGGCCGTAGAACTCGTAGAACGCGGCGAGGTCGGCGTCCTTGAATTCCAGCGACTGGGTCGCCGGCGGCACCAGGATGCGCAGCGCCTGGATCAGCTCCATGCCGCCGGCCACCAGCAGTTCGAGCATGTTGTCCATGCTCTGCGAATCCGAGCCGTGCATCGAGATCACCGGGTCGAACTCGGCGATGTCGAACCTGGGGGTCTTCCATACCCGGCTGCGCGCCTGCGCCCAGTGGCGGTTGCCCTCGATGGTGTTGATCTCGCCGTTGTGGGCGAGCAGGCGGAACGGGTGCGCCAGCGGCCAGCGCGGCATCGTGTTGGTGGAAAAGCGCTGGTGGAACACCACCACGCTGGCGGCCAGTTCGTGGCGCTGCAGGTCCGGGTAGAACGTGCTCAGCTTGTCCGGCAGCACCATGCCCTTGTAGCTGATGGCGTCGGCACTGAGCGTGGTGACGTAGTAATCGGCGACATCGCGCAGGGCCTGTTCGCTGCGGCGTCGCGCCAGGAACAGCGCCAGCGCGAACTGCGTGGCGTCCTGCCCCGGATCGGCATCGACGAACACCTGCTCGATTCCCGGCAGGGTGTCGCGCGCCAGCTCGCCACAGACGCTGGCATCAATGGGTACCTCGCGCCAGCCGCGCGGATGGCAGCCGGCCGCGCGCAGCTGCGCGTCCAGCTCCCCGCGGCAGCGCTGCGCGGCCGCGGGGTCATGCGGCAGGAACACCACGCCGGCGGCGAAGTTCGGCCCGAGCGCGATGCCGGCTTCCTCCGCCAGCCGCCGCAGGAACACGGTGGGCTTGCGCAGCAGCAGGCCGCAGCCATCGCCGGTGAGGCCATCGGCGGCGACGCCGCCGCGGTGGGTCATGCGCGAGAGCGCGGCGATCGCGGTGTCGACGAGGAGCCGGGAAGGCTGGTCGTCCAGCTGCGCGACCATGCCGAAACCACAGGCGTCGCGTTCGTCTTGCGGGTCGTAGAGCCCCTGGCGAGTGCGGAGGGTCATCTGGGCCTCGTGGTGCGCGGGTGGGCGGCGACACCTCACCCTCGTCCACCGCGGCACCCCATGCACGGCCATGTTGCTGTCGCGTGCACGGCATGCCCGTCACTGGAGCGCAGCGTTGAGGCCACCGGATGCGCTCGACTAGAACACAGATGCTGCGGTGCCGCAACGCATGGTTGCGGCAGCAACCAAACCCTTGCGCCGCAAGGCTTTGCGGCGTGTTCCGGGTCAGCCGCAGCGGACCCCGGTGACCACGTCCTTGTCATCCACTTCGATGTTCAGGCGCTCGCCCAGGAACTCCATGGTGACCGGTTGGTTGGGCTTGAGCAGGCGCAGCTTGGCGGCCCCGGCGTCCTGTCGTGCCTGCTCGGCCAGCGCCTCGGTGTAAGCCTGCCCGACCAGGCCTTCGACCTGGCTGGCATCGCAGCTGCCCACCGGCGGCGGCGTGGTGGCGACGCCCTGGTCCGGGGTGGCGGCGGCATCGGCGGCCTGCTTGGCCTGGTCCAGCGCCTGCTCCTGTTCTTCCGGGGCCGGGCCCTTGCACGCGCCCAGCGCGAGCACGAGCGACAGGGCGGCGATCAGGGCGGTGGGGCGGCGCACGGCGCGCGGCATCGTCGGGATTCGCATCGGAACTCCAGTGCTGATGAAGGACACCGAAGCATATCGCCTGGTTCCAGGCCTGTACCGTCGCAGCGCGTCATCCCGCCTGCATGCGCGGGCGCCGCGTTCAACCGCAGCGCAGCGCGGTGATGGCGTTGCCGCGACCGACCTCGATGGTGAGGCGGTCGCCCCCGGACGTGGCGCTGGCCGGGGTCGCCGGCAGTCGCGTGCCACCGCGCACCGTCTGCACCTGCAGGCTGTCGCTGTCCACCCGCGCGCGTTCCACCGTGGCCGGCGAGGCGGCCAGCCCGGCCGCGCCGAGCACCATGTCGGTGTGGCATTGGCCGGAGATGACTCCGTCGATGGGCTGGATGCCGGCGACCGGGGCGCTGCTGCAGGCGGCGGCGGACAGCACGACGGTGCCGGCGAGGATCAGGCTGCGGTACATGGCGGACTCCATGGCGGGGCGGTGTGCCGAGCCTGCCGCCGCCGCCGTGTGCGGGCGATGAAAGCCAGCCGCGACGGCCGCGGCGATGCCCGCCGATAATGCGTGCATCGCCGCATGCGGAGTGGATCGATGTCGCAACAGGAAGGCTGCCGGGTCGTGGTGCTCGGTGGGTACGGGCATTTCGGCGCGCGCATCGTGCGCGCGCTGGCGGCGACCCCGGGCATCACCGTCATCGCCGCCGGGCGCCACCCGCAGCGCGCGGCGGCCAACCTGCCCGGGATGGAGATGGCGCCGGTGCAGTGCCGGCGGCTGGATACGGCCGCGGCGACGTTCGCCGATGACCTGCGCGCGACCGGCGCCGACCTGGTCATCCACACCGCCGGACCGTTCCAGGGGCAGGACTACGGCGTCGCGCGTGCGTGCCTGGAGGCGGGCATGCATTACATCGACCTGGCCGACGGCCGCGATTTCGTCCGCGATTTTCCCGCGCAGCTCGATGCCGTGGCGCGCCGGCACGGACGCAGCGCGATCAGCGGCGCCAGTACCCTGCCGGCCCTGTCCGGCGCGGTGGTCGATGCGCTGCGCGGGCGCTTGGACGTACTGCAGTCCATCGACATCGTGATCGCGCCGGCGCAGGCCACCCCGCTGGGCATGGCCACGGTGCGCGCGGTGCTGTCGTACTGCGGGCAGTCGTTCCGCTGCTGGATCGACGGGCGCTGGCAGCCGGTCGTCGGCTGGGCCGACCCGCAGCCGGTCACGTTCGCGCGCATCGCACCGCGGCTGGCCTCGCCCTGCGACGTGCCCGACCACGACCTGCTGGTGCAGCGCCATCCAGGCGTGTCGACCGTGCGTTTCCGTGCCGCGCTGGAACTGCCGCTGCTGTCGCGCTGCCTGGCGGCCCTGGCCTGGCTGCGGCACCGTGGCGTGCCGCTGCCGATGGCGGCGCTGGCCGGTGCGTTCGCCCGCGCCGGGCGCTGCTTCGATCGTTTCGGCACCGACCTGGGCGGCATGCGCGTGACCCTGCGCGGGCAGCGCGGCGGCGTCGCCCACCGGGTGCACTGGGACCTCACCGCACCGATGCTGCACGGGCCGGAGATTCCCACCTTCGCCGCGGTGCTGCTGGCGCGGCGCCTGGCGCGTGGCGAACCGCTGCCGGTCGGTGCGCAGGCGTGCCTGGGCCTGCTGGACCTGCCGGAGTTCGAAGCCGAATTCGCCCGCTGGCAGATCGACAGCCAGGTGTCCTGAGCGGGCACCGCAACCTGAAGCATTCAGCCCGACACCGGGCGGTATGCCTTCCGGACTATTGACTACATTTGTAGTCATGGCTACCGTGGCGACAAATGTAGTCACGGAGTCGACCATGCGCCGCAAGACCATCGGGGACCAGGAGCTGGCCCTGCTGCAGTACATCGGGGAAAACGAACCGGCCAGCGTCGGCGAAGTCGCCGCCGGCTTCGGCGAGGCGCGCGGCCTGGCCCGCTCCACCGTGCTGACCATGATGGAGCGGCTGCGCGGCAAGGGCTACCTGCAGCGCGCGCAGGACCAGGGTGTGTACCGCTACCGCTCCACCGCGCACCAGCAGGAGGTGGTGAGCAGCGCGGTCGGCAGCTTCGTCGAAAAGACCCTGCAGGGCTCGATCTCGCCGTTCGTGGCGTGGATGTCGGAGAAGGCCGAGGTCAGCGACAACGAACTGGCCGAACTCGAAGCGCTGGTCAGCAGGCTGCAATCGCAGCGCCGGGAGGATTGATCATGGACAGCCTGTTCGAACTGCTGGGAAATCGCCTGCTCGCCACCAGCGTGCAGACCGTCGTGCTCACCGCGCTGGTGTGGGTGTTGTGCCGCTGCGTGCGGCGACTGCCGGCGGCAACCCAGTGCGGGTTGTGGTGGCTGGTGGCGCTGCAGGCGCTGGTCGGCCTGGTCTGGAGCGCGCCGTTGCAGCTGCCGGTGCTGCCGGCGATGGACACCACCGTCGACGTGGTGCAGCAGGCCGCCGCCGCGCAGCCGCAGGCCACCGCCGCACCGTTGATCGTGATGCAGCCACTGCCGCTGGAAAGCGGCTGGTCGTGGTTGCACGTGGTGATGGCGCTGTGGCTGGCCGGGGTACTGGTGATGGCGCTGCGCACCGCCTCGGCCTGGCGCGCCAGCCGCGCCCTGCTGCGCACGGCACGGCCCAGCGACGACCGTCGCCTGGATGCCGCGCTGCAGCTGGCGGCCGAAGCCCACGGCCTGCGCCGCGCGCCGCGGCTGATGCTCAGCGCGGCCATCGATTCGCCGCAGCTGGTCGGCCCCTGGCGGCCGGTGCTGCTGCTGCCGGCGCGTGGCCTGCCGCGCATGGGCGACGACGACCTGGACATGGCCCTGACCCATGAACTGGTGCACCTGCAGCGCCGCGACCTGTGGCTGGGCCTGGTGCCGGCGCTGGCCCAGCACCTGTTCTTCTTCCACCCGCTGGTGCACCTGGCGGCCCGCGAGTACGCCATCGCCCGCGAGGCGGCGGTCGATGCCGCGGTGGTCGCCGGCAACCGCCATTGCCGCCAGCACTACGGACGCCTGCTGCTGCAGCTGGGCGTCAGCCCCCGGCCCGGCGCCGGCCTCGCCAGCGCCTCGCCCACCTACCTGAGCCTCAAGCGGAGACTGCTCATGCTGCAGAACCCCTCGTCCTTCCCGCGCCTGGGCGCGGGCCTGATCGTCGCCGCGGTGGCGCTGGTCGGCGTGCTGCCGATGCGCCTGGTGGCCATGCCGGCACCGCCGTCCCCGCCGTCCCCGCCGCCGGTGCCCGCGGCCCCCGCGGTACCGGCCGTGCCAAGCCCGCCTGCCGTGCCCAAGGGCGACCATTCGGTGGTGCACACCGTGATCAGGGCCAAGGGCACCGCGCCGGCGCTGCCCGCGCCGCCGCCGCCGGCAGCCCCGGCCGCCTCCAAGGCCCCGCCGGCCCCGCCGGCACCGCCCGCGCCGCCCGCGCCGCCCGCGCCGCGGGTGTCGACCCATGGCGTGATCCATCTTTCGCAGAGCCCGAGCAGCAACGGCTATGTGCTGTTGAAAGACGAGCACAGCGTGATGAACGGCTCGATGGCCGATCTGGAGCAGGCGCGCCGGCTGGACGACGGCAATGGCGTGCTGCTGCTGCGTCGCGATGGCCGCGCCTACGTGGTGCGCGATGCCGGGGTGCTGTCGCGGTTCGAGCAGGCCTTCGCCGAAACCACGCGGCTGGGCGAGCAGCAGGGCCGCCTCGGCGAGCGCCAGGGCAAGCTGGGCGAACGCCAGGGCGAGATCGGCGGGCGCATGGGTGACATCGGCGCCAGCATCGGCGAGCTGGCCGCGCGTCAGGCGGAACTGGCGTTGGCCGCGCACGGCGGGGATGCCACGACGAGCCGCGAACAGGCCGAAGCCGCCCGCCGCGAGGCCGAGAAACTGCGCGCGCAGATCGACACCCCGGCCATGCGCGAGGAGATGCGTGAACTGGCGCGCCGGCAGGCGGAACTGGGCAGGCAGCAGGCCGAGCTGGGTCGCCAGCAGGCCGCCGCCAGCGTGCGTGCCCAGCGCGAGGCCGAGCGCCTGATCCAGCAGGCGATCCGCGACGGCCTGGCGCAGCCGGTCCGCGGGTGAGGGGTCCTCGCCGGCGCGGGTCGGCGCCGGCATTGCAACGTGAAGGCGGGGCAAGCCCCGCCTCTACGGGGCCAGCGAGGATGCCCGCTCGTCGGCCTCGGCCTGCACCAGGCGCAGGAACAACTGCGCCAGCGTCACCACGTCCTGGTGGTTGTGTTCGCCGACGCGGCGCAGGTTGCGCGCGCTGCCGCCGCGCAGATAGTCCAGCCAGGCGGCCGGTGCCTCGGAACCGGGCAGGTCGTCCTCGCGCTGGATGCGCAGCAGCTGCCGCTCGATGGTCGCCAGCCGGCAGTTCTCCCAGGTACCGCGGTAGCGGCGCCGGGTCGGGAACAGCAGGTCGACGTGGTCCAGCGCGGAAAGCGGGTCGCCGCGCCGCGCCAGCCGGTAGCGCGTCTTCAGCAGTGGCGCGTCGTAGCAGCGGCCGTTGTAGCTGGACAGCACCGTGGTCGGCGCCAGCCAGCTGGCGAACACCTCCAGCATCGCGCTCTCGGCGCCCATCGTGGACATCAGCAGCTGGCGCACGCGCAGCCCTTCGCCGCGCGCCGCATCGCGATGCCAGTCGGCGGCGCCGATCATGAAAGCGCGGGTGCCGGTGCCGCCGGCCAGGCCGGTGGTCTCGGTGTCGAAGAACAGCAGGTCCTGCGGCCGCACGGTGTCGTCCGGGCGCCTGCTGAACGCCAGTGACAGCGGCTGCGCCGGAACCGGCTGCGGCAGGAAGGCCTCGATCAGGTGCAGGCCGGGTGCGATCTCGGTGCCCGGAAGCGCGCGGTCGACCGGGCCGTTGCGTGGCAGGCGCGGCGCCGTGGCCACCGCGCGCCCGCGCGTGGCCAGCAGGCGGCGCAGGCCATCGCTGTCGGGCGTGCGCGCTGGCACGGCCGCGGGCTTGTGCCGGATCTGCTCGACCCACCCGAACACCGAGTCACCGCGTGGTGGCGATGCTGGCCTCGGCGCGGCGTCATGGCGTTGCGGAAGCGGCGCCTGCGGCGACGCCGCGGGCGCTTCCGGCGCCGGTGCGGCGCACGGCGCAGGCGCAGGCATTGCCGGGGGCGGCGGCCGGGCCGGTTCCGTGGCCGATGGCGCGGGGCCCGGCAGCGCCGCCGCAGGGTGGGCGGCAACGGCGGCATCGGCATGCCCGGCCTGCCTGCGCAGCGCCTTGAGCTTGTCCAGGCTGACGCTCATGGCAGCAGGTCGAGCGCCTCGTCCACCGCGTCAGCCGTGACCGCCGGCACCTGCGCGCAGCGCTCGGCCGACAGCAGCGACAGCACCTTCAACGCCAGCGAGCGCGGTGTTTCGCCCTGGCCCTGTTCCTGCGCGGCCAGCACCGGGCCGACGCAGGCCGGGCAGCCGGCACTGCAGTCGCAGCGCTCCACCAGCTCGAGCGCGCGCTGCACCAGTTCGGCCTGGCGCTGCCACAGCGGCTCGCTCAGGCCCACGCCGCCGGGGAAGTTGTCGTACAGGTAAACGGTGGGCACGAAGCTCTGCATCAGCTCCACCGCGCCGTCGCCGCCCTCGTTGCCGCGCAGCTGGCCGCGGCCGCTCTGGTCGGCCACCGCGAACCACGCGCCGTCGCCATTGCCCACCGCCTTCTGCAGGTCGCGCGCGTCGGCCATCACCGCCACGGTGGCGACGATGTGCAGCGCGTACGCCGCGCCGAGGAAGCCGTCGAGCGCATCCTGCTTCTGCGCGAAGCTGCGCAGCAGGGTGGCCTGCGGCAGCTGCCACCACACCGCGGTGGTGTGCAGCTCCTGGTCGGGCAGGTTGACCGGGCCATAGCCGATGTTCTCGTGCGTGTAGTAGCGGATCTTCTTGTAGCCGGCCACGCGCCGCACCACGTGCACCTCGCCGTGGTGCGAATCGCCGCGTCCGGCGGCATTGCCGTCGAAGCGGTCCAGCACCTTGAGCTTGGTGAAGTCGATGCTGTCGGTGTAGTAGTCCACGTGGGTACGGGTGACGTAGGCCTTGCGCCCGTCCCAGTCCAGCCGCTCGACCTGGTAGGGCGTGCTCTGCACCATGTGGATGGCGCCTTCGTACAGGGTCAGCGCGGCGGCGGAATAGTCCACCTCGGCGATGATCTGCTGCTTGCCGTCGCTGCGGTCCACCACCACGAAGTTGCCATCGGCCACCGCGCGCAGGCTCACCGCGTTGGCCGGGTAGCTGTCGGCGATCCATTCCCAGCGCTCGCCTTCCTGGTGCACCACGCCGGTTTCGGCCAGCGCCTGCAGGAACACCAGCGGGTCGACCGGGCCGAACGGCTCCCCGCTCAGGAACGGCAACTCGAACGCCGCGCAGCGGATGTGGTCGAACAGGATCAGCGGCTGGTCCGGGGCGATGCGCGCGTGCTCGGGGGTGGCGTTGGCGAAGAAGTCCGGGTGCCGCACCACGTACTGGTCCAGCGGCTGGCTGCTGGCCACCATCACCCCGAGCGCGGCCTGCTGGCGGCGACCGGCGCGGCCGAAGCGCTGCCACGTCGCCGCCACGCTGCCGGGGTAGCCGTTGAGCACCACCACGTCGAGCGCGCCGATGTCCACGCCCAGCTCCAGCGCCGAGGTGCTGACGATGCCGTCGATGCTGCCGGCGCGCATGGCCCGCTCCACCTCGCGGCGCTCGGTGGGCAGGTAGCCGCCGCGGTAGGCGCGGATCCGCGCCGGCTTGCGCGGGTCGTTGTCGAAGATGTCCTTCAGGTACTTGGTCAGCACCTCCACCATCAGCCGGGTCTGCGCGAACACCAGCGTCTTGAGCCCGCTCTTGATCGCGATGCGGGCGATGCGGTTGGCCTGCGAGCGCGCCGAGGCGCGCAGGCCCAGGTCCGGGTTGATCACCGGCGGGTTCCACAGCAGCACGTGCTTGGGGCCGCTGGGCGCGCCACTCTCGGTGATCGCATGCACCTGTTCTTCCACCAGCGCCTCGGCATGCGCATGCGGGTTGCCGATGGTGGCCGAGCACAGGATGAACTGCGGGCGCACGCCGTAGAACGCGCAGATGCGCTTGAGCCGGCGGATCACGTTGGTGACGTGGCTGCCGAACACGCCGCGGTAGGTGTGGATCTCGTCGATCACCACGTAGCGCAGGTTCTCGAAGAACTGCGCCCACTTGGTGTGGTGCGGCAGGATCGCCTGGTGCAGCATGTCCGGGTTGCTGACCACGATGTCGCCGTGCAGGCGGATCGCCTGGCGCGCGTCGCCGGGCGTGTCGCCGTCGAAGGTGAAGGCCTTCACGCCGAGGTCGCCGGCGCGGTTGAGCTCCAGCAGCTCGGCCACCTGGTCCTGGGCCAGCGCCTTGGTCGGGAACAGGTACAGCGCCTTGGCGTTGCCCTGCATCGCCGCGCTCACCACCGGCAGCGTGTAGCACAGCGACTTGCCCGACGCGGTCGGGGTGACGACGGCCACGTGCTCGCCGCGCTGGGTGGCGTTCCAGGCGTCGGCCTGGTGCGAGTACAGCTGTTCGATGCCGCGCGCCCGGAGCGCGGCCTGCAGCGCCTCGGGGACGTCGTCGGGGATCGGCGCGTAGCTGCCTTCGCGGCCCGGGATCGTGAAGCTGCCGGTGACGCGGTCGCGATAGCGCCGTGCCAGCCGCTGGCCAAGCAGCGCGCCGTCGCGCGAGGGCAGGCCGTCGGTGGTGGCCAGCGCCCGTTCGCTGGCTTCGGTGCGGGGAGCGAGGGAGAACGCCATGCCGGTAGTGCCGATCCAAAGACGGCATGGAAGCACGGCGCCGTCTCAGCCTGTGAGACCCATGCAGGCTGAACGCCCGGTGCGCCGCCAACGCAATCTGAAGGTGGCGCCCGTATGCTGCCTGCTTCGGCAACCGGCAGGGACAGGAACGGTGGCAAGGCCTCGATGGTACGCAATGGTGTTGGCGGGGATGGTGCTGGTGGGCGCGGCGCAGGCGCAGCAGGCATC
Organism: Stenotrophomonas sp. Steno-Z10-HUANG; assembly: GCF_056393075.1. Taxonomy (NCBI): domain Bacteria; kingdom Pseudomonadati; phylum Pseudomonadota; class Gammaproteobacteria; order Lysobacterales; family Lysobacteraceae; genus Stenotrophomonas; species Stenotrophomonas sp. Steno-Z10-HUANG. Next base: position 158,729 of record NZ_JBWJPA010000008.1, on the reverse strand, counting down.
GCCACCGGCCGTGGATACGGTGCCCGCGGCGGACCCCGCGGCCGACCCTGCGGCGGCGTCCACGGACGCGGTGAGGACGCTGGAGGAAGTGCGCGCGCTCAAGCCCGAGGACGACACGCCGCTGGACCTGTACCGCTTCCGCAACCCGGTGAAGATCGAGCCCAACCGCTTCAGCCGTTCATGGAGCGAACCGCCCACGCCCGAGCAGGTCAGCCAAAGCGGCGGTTACCTGCTGATGGGCATCAGCTACGGCCTGATGGCCGCTGCCAAGGGCCTGCACAAGCTGACCGGCGGCCGCGACCAGATCCAGTCGGCCATCGCCCGCCCACCGCCAGAGCTGAGCGAGGACCAGCGCCGCCGCGCGTTGCGCTTCTGTGCGCAGCAGGAGGGTTGCCAGGCCCCGCCCGGCGACTGAGCGCCGGCCCCGGGCGCGGCCTTTCCCGCCCGCGCCTGCCGGGAAGCGCCGCATCGGCACGGTTGGCCGGCAGCGTGATCGCCTACCATGGCGCATCTTCGACGGGCCTGCCGCAGTGACCGACCTCCTCCCCCTGAAGCCAGCGACGCCGCCGGCGCGCATCGCCGCCTGGGTGCTGATGCTGCTGGGCATGTGGGCGGTGCTGGAACTGGGCCTGGTGGTCACCCTGCTGTCCGGCCTGCTGGTGTTCCACCTCAGCCACGTGCTGGCTTCGACCGTGGAGGGCCGGCTGCCGCCGGGCCGGGCGCGGGCGATGGCGGTGGCCGTGCTGTCGGTGGCGGTGATCGGCCTGCTGGGCCTGGCGATCATCGCGGTGGTGTCGTTCTTCCGCAACGAAACCGGCGGGCCGGACGCGCTGCTGGCGCAGCTGATGGAAATCCTCAATACCTCGCGCCACCAGGTGCCGCCGCTGCTGCAGCCGTATATCCCCGAGGACATGCAGGCGCTGCGCGCCGGGGTGAACGAATGGGTGGCCGAGCACCGCCGCCAGCTCGGCGTCGCCGGCACCTCGGCGGTGCAGATCGGCGTGCGGGTGCTGATCGGCATGGTGCTGGGCGCGATGATCGCGCTGTACGACGAATTGCCGCTGCCACGCATGGGGCCGCTGGCGCGGGAACTGGTCGGCCGTACCAGCCACCTGGCCACCGCGTTCCGCCAGGTGGTGTTCGCCCAGCTCAAGATCTCGCTGCTCAACACCCTGTTCACCGCGATCTTCCTGCTGGGCGTGCTGCCGCTGCTGGGCGTGCACCTGCCGCTGGCCAAGACCCTGGTGCTGATCACCTTCCTCGCCGGCCTGCTGCCGGTGGTGGGCAACGTGATCTCCAACACCGTGATCACCATCGTCGCGCTGTCGGTGTCGTTCTACGTCGCGGTGGCCGCGCTGCTGTTCCTGGTGGTGATCCACAAGCTGGAGTACTTCCTCAACGCCCGCATCGTCGGCGGCGAGATCCGCGCCCATGCCTGGGAACTGCTGCTGGCGATGCTGGTGATGGAAGCGGCGTTCGGCCTGTCCGGGCTGGTCGCCGCGCCGGTGTTCTACGCCTACGTCAAGCGCGAGCTGGTGGCCCAGGGCTGGGTGTGAGCCCGCGTCCGGCCGCTCAGGACGACACCCCGGCCAGCGCCGCGTACGTCACCCCCAGGATCACCAGCCAGAAGTAGATGCCGCCGATGAACACGTAGCGCGCCAGCGTCGCCCACCCGCGGCCGCCGTACACGCGCTGCTGCATCCACAGCAGGTAGACGGGAACCGACAGCCACAGCACCACGTGGATGCCATCGCCGATGGCGTTCACCACGCGGTTGCCGATGGCGCCGGTGACGCCGATCGTCAGGAACGTGGCCAGCAGCACCAGCATCAGCCAGGCATGGCTGTACAGCGCCACCACCAGGTGTTCGAGGTAGCCGATGCGGCGGCCCAGGTAGGCCACGCGCAGCACCAGCGCAAACACCGGCATCAGGAAGAACAGCGCGCCGGGCAGGGCGGTGAGGAAGGCCTGCACGTACAGGTCGGTCTTGCCGCCCATGCGTTCCACGTTGGCCTTGCCGTTGGCCAGGCGCTGGTTGAGCCAGTGGTTGAAGAATGCCGGCATGCCCTGCACCACCACCGGATTGGTCTCCGGATCCCAGGGTCTGCCGTTGATGTCGGAGTCGAACACGGTAGCCTGCTGGCGCCCGGTGGCCTGGCCCGCCGCCTGCGCCGCGCGCGTCATCGCCGAGGCCACGGTGTCCGGCGCGGGCGCCGGCTGCCCGCGCAGTTCGGAGGTGCGCCGTGCAGCGGCGGTGTTCAGCGCGGCCATGGCCACCGTGAATGCCGGCGTGGCCGCGGGCGAAGCCGCCAGCTGGCGCTCGATCCCGGCCTGCTGCGCCGCGCGTATCGCCTCCACTTCCTGCACGGTCTGCGCGTTGGCGAACAGCGTGTTGTCGCCGCCGTTCAGGGTCATGTCGTCGACATGCAGGGTCAGCTTGCCGACGAAGAACGTGAACAGGGTCAGGATCACGAACAGCCGCAGCGGCTGCACGTAGCCCACGCGCTGGCCGCGGAGGTAGTTGAGCGCGACCCGGCCTGGCACCAGCAGGTCGCGCAGCGTGCGGAAGATGCGCCCGTCCAGGTGCCAGAACGACTCGAACACCTCTTCGATCGCGTGCCCCACGTGCTTGAGCGGGTTGTGCGCCGACTGCCCGCAGTGGTGGCAGTAATGGCCCTGCAGCGCCGCCCGGCAGTTGGCGCAGGCCCCATGCCCGTGCGCGTGGACGACGGCGGGAACCTCGGCAACGGCGGTGTCGTCTGGGGTCGGGTTCATCGGGAGCGCGGGTGGAAGCCGGGACGCGACACGATAGCGGGCATTGCCGGCGCGGTCAGCTGCGCGGTCGCGGCTTGCGGTGCCAGAGCGCGTTGACGATCACCCAGCGGCCGTCGAAGCGGCCCATCTGCAGGTGGTCGATGAACCACGGGCTTTCCAGCCGCACCGTGGCGATGTCCTCGTCCACCTGCAGCACGCTCACCGTGCGCTGCCACTGTTCGCGCGGGGTCTTCAACGCGCCTTCGCGGGTAAGGCGGACCAGTTCGTCCGCGCTCATCCGGCCCAGCCCGAGGGTTTCGTCGGGCCTGTCCACGAGGTTGCGCTTGGCCAGGTCCGGGTGCAGCGCACGCGCCACCCGCGCCGGGTCGCCCTCCAGCTGTCCGTCCATGTAGTCGTGGGCGGTGGCCTCGATGGCCCGCAGGGTGGCGGCGTCCGGCGGTGCCGCGCCGGCGCCGCCGGCGACCCACAGCATTCCCAGTAGCAGAAAGCGCATCGCGGCTGGCGGCATGGCTGGCTCCTTCCCAGGTCGCGGCAGTGTGGCGGCCGCCGCGGCGCGCGGCATGGGCCGATGGTCACTGGCCCGCGGCGGGGTGGCCGGCGGCGGCACGTCAAGGGTGGGTGCGCCGGACCGCTTCGGCTACAGTACCGCGATGACGAAAGAGCACATTCCCGGCGGCCTGTTGATCGCCATCGAGGGCATCGACGGTGCCGGCAAGTCCACGCTGGCGCGGGGGCTGGCCGAGGCGCTGGAGCGGGCCGGCGCCGAGGTGGTGCTGAGCAAGGAGCCGACCAACGGGCCGTGGGGCACGCAGCTGCGGGCCTCGGCGGCGACCGGGCGGCTGAGTCCGCAGGAAGAAGTGGACCTGCTGCTGCGCGACCGCCGCCAGCACGTCGAAGCACTGGTGGCGCCGGCGCTGGCGCGCGGCGCGGTGGTGATCCTCGACCGCTACTTTCCATCGATGGTGGCCTACCAGGGCGCCGCCGGCCTGCCGGTGGACGAACTGCTGCAGCTCAACGCCTTCGCGCCGCGGCCGCACCTGCTGCTGCTGCTGGACCTGCCGCCGGCCACCGGGCTGGCGCGCATCCACGCCCGCGGCGACGTGCCCAACCATTTCGAGACGGCGCAGAACCTGGAGCGTTGCCGGGCGATCTTCCAGCAGCTGGAGTTGCCCGGCAAGCAGGTGATCGACGCCAGCCAGAACGAAGCCGAAGTGCTGCGCGACGCGCGTGCGGCCATCGCCGCCGCGCTGGCCGCACGCGCCGATGGGCAGGGCGGACCGCTGCGGCGCTTCCAGGCGCAGGACCCGGCGCCGGCCACCGGCCACTGACCTCCCACCTCCGCGATGCCGACGCCTCCGCCCCCGGCGAAGCGGCGCCCCGTGCCGGCGGCCGCGGGCCCGCATCCGCGCAACCGCCACCAGGGCCGTTACGACATGGCACGGCTGCTGGCGGCCAACCCGGCGCTGCGCGCGTACCTGCGACGCACCCCGGACGGCGGGCAGAGCATCGATTTCAGCGATCCGCTGGCGGTACGCGAACTCAACCGCGCGCTGCTGGCCAGCGACTACGGCATCGGCCACTGGGATATCCCCGCCGGCTACCTGTGCCCGCCGGTACCGGGCCGCGCGGATTACCTGCACGGCCTGGCCGACCTGCTGGCCGCCGACGCCGGTGGCACGATCCCGCGCGGGCCCGGGGTGCGCGTGCTCGATATCGGCGTGGGCGCCAACTGCATCTATCCGCTGCTCGGCCAGGCCGAGTACAGCTGGTCGTTCGTCGGCAGCGACATCGATCCCGTCGCCCTGCGCTCGGCCGCCGCCAACGTCCAGGGCAACGGGCTCGACCGGCTGATCGAACTGCGCCTGCAGCACGCGCGCGGCAGCCTGTTCGCCGGTGTGGTTCAGGCGCAGGACCGCTTCCACCTGACCCTGTGCAACCCGCCCTTCCACGCCTCGGCCAGGGAGGCGGCGCAGGGCAGCCAGCGCAAGCTGCGCAATCTTGGCGACGGCAAGCCCGCGCCGCGCGGCAGGCCGCCGCTGTTGAACTTCGGCGGCCAGGCCAACGAGCTGTGGTGCACCGGCGGCGAGGCCTCGTTCCTGCGGCGGATGATCCGCGAGAGCGTGGCCGTACAGGCCCAGGTGCTGTGGTTCAGCTCGCTGGTCGCCAAGCGCGAGCACCTGGCCGACCTGCACCGGCAACTGTCCCGTGCCGGCGCGCTCGAGGTGCGTGAAGTGGCGATGGCGCAGGGCAGCAAGCAGAGCCGGTTCGTCGCCTGGACCTTCCACGCCGCCGCGCGCCGGGCCGGGTGGCCGGCGGGGTAACCGCCGCCATTGGAACATCGGCTGCCGTCGGGCCATGATGCGCCCGGGAAACAGGGAGCGTGCAGCATGCCGAGCGAGGCCGTCGGACAACTGTCCATGGGGAGTGGCCGCATCAACTACGTGTTGATCGATCACGAGAACGTGCAGCCCACCGACCTGCGGCTTCTGGACCGTGCGGACATCCGCCTGTGGGTGTTCGTGGGTGCCGGCCAGGCCAAGCTGTCGGCCGAGCTGGCGATACAGATGCAGGCCATGCGCGAGCGTGCCGATTACGTGCGCATCTCGGGCAATGGCCCCAATGCGCTGGATTTCCATATCGCGTTCTACATCGGCCAGTTGTCCGCCAGCGACCCGCGTGGGTTCTTCCACATCATTTCCCGTGACACCGGCTTCGATCCGCTGGTGGAACACCTGAAGGGCAGGAAGATATTCGCCTGCCGCTCGACGGCGATCGCCGGCATGCCGCTGTTCGCATCGGCCGCGGCCACCGAGGTGAGCGCGGTGCCCGCGGCGCAACCGAAACCGAAACCCAAGGCGAACGCGGTGACGGTGGTGGTGGACAAAGCGCCCCCGCGGCCGCTGCCCGATGCACCGGTCGCCGCGGCGCCCGCCACGGCCATGCAGCGGCTGACGCGGATGAAGACCGTACTGTCGAAGACGAAAACCGGGCGGCCGGGAACCCTCGCCGCATTGAAGAAGCATGTCGCCGCGCACTTCCAGAACCAGATCGGCGCCGACGACGTGGGGGCGATCGTGGCCGGCCTGGAACAGGCCGGCGTGGTGAAGCTGGATGGCCTGAAGGTGCGCTACGACTGAGCGCCATGGGCTCCGGCCGGCGGCATGGCCGCGTCCCGGGGCGGCCGCGCCCATCGTGCAGGCAGGCAGCCCGCGCTGCACGGTGTCCGCCGACGCCCCGGGTGGTGGCTGGTCACGGGGCCTGAACGCGGCATCGCCGACAGTGCGGCTCCCCGACCCAGGAGCTGCTGCATGCGCCTTACCCCCCTGTCGCTGGCCTGCCTGACCCTGCTGCTGCCGGCCTGCAGCCCGTCGTCACCGCCGGCCGCCACGCAAGCGGAGGCGGCCGCCGTGGCGACGCAGGAACAGGCGGATGCGACGCCGGCCGATGCCGCTTTCGAGTTCCCGGCGATCCCGCCGATCATGGTGCCCAGCCTCGTCGGCAGCGGCCCGGCGCAGAAGCAGCTGGAAGCCTCGATGCAGGCACTGATCGACCCGGTGGCCGGCATCAGCGTGCGCCCGGCGAACTGCGCCACCGACGGCGCGCTGGTCAACGAGAGCGGCTTCACCAATCTCGATGCCGCCGGCAACCTGCAGCGCGTTGCCGGCGAGGGCGTGTTCGAGGTGGCCGCCGATGGCAGCGGCCTGGCGGTGACCGACGAGGATGTGGTGCGGGTCAATCCCGATGGCAGCGGCAGCATCGTCAACAGTGCCGGCACCTTCGAGGTGAAGGCCGACGGCTCCGGCACCTATGTCGGCGAGCATGGGCATATCGAGCTGGACGGCAAGGGGGGCGGCACCTGGGTGGGCGACTTCGGCAACATCGAGAACCATGGCGATGGCTCGGGCCTGTGGGTGGGCGAAGAAGGCAGCATCGAGGTCCGCGCCGATGGCTCCGGGCGCTGGATCGGCGGGCCCGAAGGCATCGCCGAGAACCGCGGCGACGGCACCGGTACCGTGGGCGCGGTCGCGCGCGAGGTGCGCATGGCGCCGCTGCCGCCGCTGCCGCCGGCCGGGCGCTTCCCGCTGCTGGACAAGTTCAGGCCGTCCGGCGCGCCATGCGGCTTCGTCGTCACCCTCAACGACAAGGTGCTGTTCGACTTCGACAAGGCGCAGGTGCGCGCCGACGCCGGCAAGGTGCTGGACGCGCTGGCCACCGCGCTGCAGAAGGTGCCCTCGCGCGCCATCGAAGTCCGCGGCCATACCGACGCCAAGGGCAGCGACGACTACAACCAGGCGCTGTCCGAGCGGCGCGCGCAGGCGGTGGTGGCGGCGTTGCGCCAGCGCGGCGTGGCGCAGGACGCCAGCGCGCGTGGCTATGGCGAGGCGCAGCCGGTGGCGCCCAACGACGTCGACGGGCGGGACAACCCCGGCGGCCGCCAGCTCAACCGCCGCGTGGAGATCTTCGTGCGGACCTGAGCCGGGTTCTCGCAGGCCGGGGCATGGCTAACGGCCCGTGCGCCGGGTAGCGGCTGCGGCGATCATCGCGGTCCCGAACCGACGCGAGACCTGCCGATGCACCCGATCCGCCCCGCCCTGCTGGGACTGGCACTGATGGCCGCCCTGGGCCTGGCACACGCCACCCCGGCCGTGCCCGCCACCGACGCCCGCGGCGTCGCCATCAGCGAGGCGGCCTATCCGGGCACGATCCGGCTGGAGGTGGATGCCACCGACCTCGGCCAGCGGGTGTTCAAGGTGCGCCAGACCGTGCCGGTGCGGCCCGGGCTGCAGCGGTTCCACTATCCGGCATGGCTGCCGGGCAACCATGCCGCCAGTGGCGCGATCGAGAAGCTGGCCGGGCTGGTCGTCACCGGCAACGGCCAGCGCCTGGAATGGACCCGCGATCCGCTCGACGTCTTCACCTTCAACGTGCAGGTGCCCGAAGGCGTGGCCGAGCTGCGCATGGACTACCAGTTCCTCAGCCCCACCGATGCCGCGCAGGGGCGCACGGTGATGACCCCGAACATGCTCAACCTGCAGTGGATCGCGATGGTGCTGTACCCGGCCGGCCATGCCGCGCACGCCATCAGCTACCGCGCCAGCGCCCGCTACCCGCAGGGCTGGGAAGCGGCCAGTGCGCTGGAGGTCGAGCGCCGCGACGGCGACACCGTGCATTACGCGCCGACCAACCTGGAGATCCTGGTCGATTCGCCGGTGTTCGCCGGCCGCTACCACCGTACCTTCGATCTGGCCCCGGCCGGCACCCGGCCGGTGCGCCTGAACGTGTTCGCCGACCGCGCCAAGGACCTGGAGGCCAAGCCCGAGCACATCGCCCAGCACCGCGCGCTGGTGACCCAGGCGCGCCGGCTGTTCGGCGCCGAGCACTACAACCACTACGATTCCCTGTTCGCGGTGACCAGCCAGCTCGGCGGCATTGGACTGGAGCACCAGCGCTCCAGCGAGAACAGCGAGGACCGCGACTATTTCAGCGGCTGGAATCCCAAGGTCGGCAGCAGCGACCTGCTCGGCCACGAGTACACGCATTCGTGGGACGGCAAGTACCGGCGCCCGGCCGACCTGGCGACGCTAAACTACAACGTGCCGATGCAGGGCAGCCTGCTGTGGGTCTACGAGGGCCAGACCCAGTACTGGGGCAACGTGTTGACCGCGCGTTCCGGCATCCGCCCGCTGGATGCCTCGCGCGACGCGCTGGCGCTGGTCGCGGCCACCTACGCCGACAACCGCCCCGGCCTGGAATGGCGCTCGCTGGGCGACACCACCAACGACCCGGTGATCGCGCGCCGCAAGCCCAAGCCCTACCGCGGTTACCAGATGAGCGAGGACTACTACCAGGGCGGGCAGATGCTGTGGCTGGAAGCGGACGTGCGCATCCGCCGGCTCAGCAGCGGCAGGCGCAGCCTGGATGATTTCGCCCGCGCCTTCTTCGGAAAGAACGACGGCCAATGGCAACGACCGGACACCTACACCTTCGAGGACGTCGCCGCGACCCTGGAACAGGTGCAGCCCACCGGCGACTGGGCGCGATTCCTGCGCGACCGCCTCGAGCGCCGGGTGGGCCTGACCGGCGGCATCGAGGCGTCCGGCTGGAAGCTGGTCTACACCGACACGCCCAGCGCCTACTACACGGCGACGATGAAGGGCCGCGGCGCCAGCTTCATCTACTCGCTGGGGCTGTCGCTGGACGGCAATGGCCGCATCGGCGAGGTGCGCTGGGACAGCCCGGCGTTCAACGCCGGCCTCGGCAGCGGCATGCAGGTGCTGGCGGTCAACGACCTGCAGTACAGCGCCGGGGAGCTGGAGGACGCGGTGCGCGCGGCAAAGGACGGCCAGCAGCCGATCCGCCTGCTGGTCAAGGACATGGACGTGTACCGCACGTTCGCCATCGACTACCGCGGCGGCCTGCGCTACCCGTCGCTGCAGCGCATCGAGGGCACCCCCGACTACCTGACGCCGATCTTCAGCGCGCGCAGGTAAAAGCGGCGGAAGGCAACGGGCGGACATTGGACGGGGCAGGCGGGCATCTGGTCAGCCTGCCCTGTCCACGAGGTGAAGTGGCCAGCGGACGGCCGCGGATCGCCGCCCCCGTTGCCTGTCACGGCAGGCATGCCGCTGCGCGCGCCTGCCTGCCAGGCACCGGCAGCCGCCGGCGGCAGGGTGCTTTGCCCGATGCCCGCTCCGGATCGAGCCGGTCAGCCGCTTGCCGCAGGCCGGCAAGGACAGGCCCATCGCGCCCGGGCAGCTCGCACGGGTCGTGGTCGCGGGAGGGGGCCGGGTGCCAGGCCGGAAGCCGGACGGGTGCGATCCGGCGGCGGGTGCGGCACCCGTGAGCTGAAGGCCGGCGCACAGTAACGTGCTGCGGGTTGCATCCGATGCCGGGATCATCGACCCGCCGACCCGCCGACCCGCCGACCCGCCGACCGGTACGCGGTGCGCGGGGAAGCGGGCCTCTGTCCGCCAATCTGAGGCAAAAGCACGCCACCGCAACAGCGACGCCACCCTGCCGCGCCGCTGCGGGAGTTGGCGACCCCGGGGCATCGCCCGGATGGCGCTCCGGCCGGGGGAATACCCGGGCACGACGCCGTACCGCTGGCTGCTGCTCCCCGCGCGCGGTGACGCCGCCGGGCGGTCATGGCCAGCGATCGCAGGGCGCCGCAGGGCGTCGCCGGAGACCCCGCGGAAGCACCGGTCGCGGCCTACGGCGCGCCTGTGGCACGGCGGATGACAGCCGGGCGCCGCCGCTCCAGCCACCACAGCAGTGCCGCCACGCCAATGAAGCCCAGCAGCCACGGCCAGCGGGGGCCGGGCACCGGCAGCGCGGATGCTGCGGTAATTCCGGTGCTGCCGCGCAAGGCTGAAGTGGCCTCGCGCGTGGCCTGCGCGTGCAGGGCGCGTGCGTCGGCCGGGGCGATGACCCGTATCCCGGCGCTGGTATCGCCGGCGACGACGCGGTGCCAGCCGGCCTGCCGCGGCCACCAGCCGCTGCAGTTGCCGGCGCGTGGATCGGCCAGCAGGGGGGTCGTGCCGCCATCGGGGGCTTCGATCCGGGTGCCGTCGGGCAGCCCGCACAGCGCGGTGCGCTCACCGGCCCAGGCCCAGGCGGGCAGCCGTGCCAGCGGCGATGCCGGCAGCGGCCGCGCCAGCACCGCCAGCACCTGGTTCCACAGTTCGGCATGGGTGTCGGCGTGGCCGGCCAGCACCAGGGTGTAGCTGTCGGCGACTGGCAACAGGCCGATGCGGCCGCGGCCGACGGCGCGCCAGCCGCCGATCGCGCTGCCGTCGGCGGCGCGCAGCAGCGGCACCACGCCGGGATTGGCGAACGCCAGGTCGAAGCGCTCGATGGCCGGCGCCGCGGGCGCGCGCCCACCGTCAGTATCTGCATCCGCATCCGCGCCCGTATCGGCATCGCGCAGCTTCAGCGTGGCGGTCCGTTCGCCACCGCGCACCTCCAGCCCCCAGTCGCGCAGGGTGCGCCTGGCATTGGCGTCCAGCGCGCCGCCCATGCGCACCAGCACGCCGAGGCCGTCGCGCATCGCCGCGGCGATGGCCGCGCGCTGCGCCGAGGACAGCGCCGCCAGGCGGCGCTCGTCGAGCAGCAGCAGGTCGAGCCGGGCGAGGCTGGCCGGCTCGATCGCCGCCGGTGCATCGCCCAGCTGCACCCCGCCACCGACATGGATGCCGGTCTGCACGGTGGCGCCGCTGTCGGCGGCCCAGCGCTGCAGGTACTTCAGTTCCGGCCCCGGGGCGCCGGCCAGCAGGCGCAGCGTGGGCGCCGGCAGCGGGCGCACGCGCACCGGCACCGGTACCTGGTCGAGCCGCCTGCCCTCGCGGTCGAGCACGCGCAGGGTGAACTCGACGTCGCCGGCGTCGCGCGCGCTGGCCGCCAGGCGGACGCGACCGCCGTCACCGGGGGCGGCGAGGGCGACGCGATGCCCGGCCGGGTCGAGCAGCTCCACCCGCGCCTGCGGCAGGCCGTGCACGCGTGCGCCCACCTCGAAGCGCGCGCCCGCGGCGAGCGGTGGCGGCGCCTGCAGTTCGACCAGGCCCTGCGGCGCGGCACCGGGCAGGAAGCGCAGCGGCGGCAGTGTGGCATCGCGGTCGCGCGCCGGCAGGCCCTGGCCGACGATGACCAGTTCGCGGGTGCCAGGGTGCTGGCGCAGGGCGGTGGCCAGGTCGGGTACCCGCTCCACCCCCGCCAGCGCCGGCGCTTCCGGCAGGCGTACCCGGATGGCGGCACGAACCGCCGCCAGCTCCGCCGCGCGCGTGCCGGCGGTGGCGACCAGCAGCGTATCGGCAGGCACCGCCTGGCGTGGCGGGAACAGCGCCAGCCCGAGCAGCAGCGCCGCCGCCAGCTGCAGCACCAGCTGCACTGCCAGGCGTGCGCGCGGCGGTCGTGGCGGCAGGCACAGGCGCAGGCTGGCGAGCAGTACGGCCAGGGCGATGACCCCCAACGGCAGCCAGGCACTCATCGCGCGGTCTCCTGCGGTGCGGCCAGGGCATCCAGGTAGCGACGGCCCATGGCGTCGGCGGCATCGCGCCGCGCCGGCGGCCCGGGGGCGCGCGGCAGCGCCGGCCACAGCTGGTCGCGCAGGCGCTGGCGGCAGGCATGGCAATCCGGTTGCTGGCGCAGTGCGTCGATGGCGGCGGCGATGTCGAGCGGGTCGGGCACCGTCTGCGGATGCGCATCGAGCCAGCGCGAGAGCGCGTCCAGGTCGACCGCCGCGTCCGCCGCCGCCAGCGCCCGCCATGCGTCCACCGGGGTGCGGTCGCCGGGCTTGCGTGGCGGCAGCTGCAGGCCGCGGTTGCCCAGCCCGTCGCGCTTGCCGCCCATGCGCCGCGCCAGGTCGATCGGCGGCAGCTCGGGGCCGACCCGCGCCAGGTAGACGCGCTCGGCCTGCTGCACCTGCTTGATGAAACCCAGCGCCTTGTAGGCGTAGGGCAGCGCCTGGTCGGGATGGCCCTGGCGCAGGTGCCCTTCGGACTGCCACATCTGGTCGAGCGCGGCCTTGAGGATGGCGCGGGTCTGCGGATCCAGCAGGGTGGCGGCCTCGGCGTGGTCGTGGGTATGGCCGTACTCGGCGAGTACGTCGGTGGCGCTGCCGAACGCCGCTGCGCTGCCGTCGCCGGCCTCGCCATGGTCATGGCCATCGTCGTGCGCGTGCTCACTGGCCGCGGTGTCGCCGGTGGGCGCGCTGTCGCTGGTTGGCGGCGGTTTGGCGCCGCCCTCGGCCTCCTCGCCGAGGAACTGGCCATAGCGCAGGCGCAGGATGCGCTGGTCCACGCCGATGGCATCGGCCCGCCGGGTGAAGGTGTCGGCATCGAGCGCGCCGCGCTGCTTCAGCAATGCCTCGGCGTCGATGATGATCTGGCGCTGGCTGCGGAAATAGGCCGGCATCACTTTCTTGATTGCGCCTTCCAGGTCGCTGGTCTGCACTTCCTGCGCGCTGGGCAGGCGCAGGATCAGGCTGGGGCTGCGCGCTTCCTGCGGCTGCGGCGCGCGGTTGTCGCGCACGCCCAGGCGCGCCACCACCTCGTCGCCGGGGCCGACGCCCAGCGCCGCCAGGTCGACGTCGTAGGCGAAACGGCGCGCGGTGGCCGGGCCACTGCCGGCCAGCTCGATGCGGCGCTGCTGGAAGTCGATGTTCTCGCCGCTGCCCTTGGCGGTGGTGAGCTCCAGCACCGCGCCGGCGGCGACGCCGAAATCGTCGCGCGCTTCGAACCGCAGCGGCCAGCGGCGCTGGCGCGGCGCGGCGCGGGTCAGCGTCTGCACCGGTTCGATCACCTTCACCTGCGGCGGCCGGTCCGGCACCACCTCCAGCCGCCACGCGCGCCCGGCCCCGGCCAGCGCCGGTTCGGTGGCGATGCGGTACAGGCCGGAGCGCTGCAGGGTTTCGCGGGTCTGCCAGTGGTCGCCGTCGCGCTGCAGCGGCAGCCGGCGGCCATCGTGGAACTGCAGCCATGCCTGTTGCGGCTGCGGTGCGAAGCGCAGTTGCCAGTGCAGGCGGCTGCCCTGCAGGGCGCGCGCGTCGAGCTTCGCGCCGGCGCTGGTGGGCTGGCCGGTATAGGCGGGCGGCGTCACCTGCAGCCGCGTGCCGCGCAGCGCGGGCGGCGCGGATGGGGCAGCGGCAGTCGCGGAGGCATCGTGGCCGCCCGCGACCACCGCGGCAGTGCGCGGCCACAGCAGTGCGGCGGCGGCGACCAGCAGTGCGGCGCCGAAGCACGCGGCCAAGCGCGGCCACGGCCAGCGTGGGCGCAGGTCGGGCGGCGCCGCGCGCAGGCGCTGTTCGATGCGCGCGCGCTGGCGCTGCTGCAGCGGGTTCAGCGTTTCCGGCGCGGCGAACAGCAGGTCGGCGCTGTCCTCCAGGCGCGGTTGCTGGTCCAGGCGCGCGATCAGCCAGCGGGTGTCCAGGCGCCGTGCGCGCCAGGTGGCGACAGTGGCGACGGCGAGCAGCGCCAGGGTGAGGGCCACGCTGCCGGCGTCGAAACCGGCCAGGCGCATCGCGAGCGCGCCCGCCGCCAGTGCCAGCGGCACGCCGCCGGCCAGGACGATCAGCAATACCCGGCGCCGCGCGCCACGCAGCAGGGCCTGCGGGTTCATGGCGGCCCCCGGCGCCGGCGCGCGCTGGCGAGCCAGCGTTCCAGCAGGAACAGCAGGGCGATGGCGGCGGCCAGCCACGGCACGGGTTCGTACGCCGGCTGCGGCCAGGCGGCCGCGCCGCGGCCCGGCGCCATGGCCGCGGCCAGCGCCCGCGTCGGTGCCGGCGGCGCCTGCAGCACGTCGCGCAGGTGCTGCGGGAACCCGGCGTCCAGCAGCACCGGCAGGGTGGCCGGCTGCAGCGGCGCGGCCCAGCGCAGCCAGCGTCCACCGCCGCCGGCCACCTGTTCGATCACCGGCGCGCCGCTGTCGTCGTGCCAGACCGGCAGGCGCTGGGTGTCGGCCGGCAGCGGCGTGCGCGCATCGACCAGCAACCGGCCGCCCGCGCGCGCCCATGCCTGCACGGCGGCGGGAACCGGTCTGGCCGACAGCCAGACGCGCACGCCCGCGTCGTCGGTGAAGGGCTGGTCGTCGCCGCCGATGTCCGCCGGCGTGGCGGCGTTCCATGCCTGGCCGACGGCCCGCAGCCACGGCAGGGCGCTGGCGCCGGCGGGGTCATGGCGGATGTGCAGGCGCGGTGCCGGCGCGGCGGTGGCAGCGGCGGCGGGCGGCGCGGCCGCGACGACCTGCCAGCGTACCGCGCGTGACAACCGCGGCAGCTGCGCGTCTAGTCCGTCCAGCACCGACGGCACGACCACGGTGAGCGGCGCGCCGGCCGGCAGCGTCGCATCCAGTTCGCGCAGCAGGCTGGCGAGCGGCTGCGCGGGCGGGGGCGCGGCGCCCGCATCGACCGCGGGGAAGCCCGGCGCCAGCCACAGCCAGCGCGCGTCACCGCTGCCCGTCGCGCCGCGCGCGGCGGCGATGTCCACGCCGGGCGCCACGGCGACGCGCGGCGCATCGTCCTCGACGCCGTGCAGCGCCGGCCGCGCCAGCAGCACCGCCAGCAGCGCGAGCAGCAGCAGCCGCACCAGCAGCAGCGGCCAGTCGTCGAAGCGGATGCGCCGGCGCGGGCGTGGCCTGGCCGACAGCCAGCGCAGCGCGGCGAAATCGATCAGCCGCTGCTCGTCGCGCCGCGCCAGGTGGATCAGCAACGGCAGCAGCAGCGCCGCCAGCGCGGCCAGCCCCGCGGGGAACAGCCACACCAGGCTCATGCGCCGCTGCCTCCGCGGCCACCGGCCAGGCGTTGCAGCGGGGCGTCGATGGGCTCGTCGAGGAAGCCGGTGTCATGGCGGATGCCCGCGGCCTGCAGCCGTGCATCCAGCGTGCGCCGCGCCTCGGCGAAGCGCGCCAGGTAACCGGCACGCAGCAGGGCGCCGTCGCCGAGCAGTTCATCGCCGGTTTCCGGGTCGCGGAAACGATGGCCGTCGCGGAACGGGAAGTCGCGCTCCTCGGCGGTCAGCAGCTGCAGGTGCACGACATCGCGGCCGGCCCGGGCCAGGCGTTCGGCCAGGGCGATGGCGGTGTCGTCGAAGCCGTCGCCGATCATCACCACCAGGTCGTTGCCGGCGATGCGTTCCCATACCGGCGCCAGCGTTGCGTGCGCCGGCCACCGGCCCTGCGCGCGCAGGGCATGCAGCTGCAGATGCACGCGGTCGCGCTGGCGCAGGCCATGGCCGGCCGGGACCAGGCGCACGCCGTCGCCGCCGATGGCGATCAGGCCGAAGGCGTCGCCCTGCTGCAGCGCCAATTGCGCCACGCACGCGGCCAGGGCGCAGGCGGCCTGCAGGCGGGTCCAGTCGCGCCGCGCCTGGTCGGCCTGCGCCATCGAGGCGCTGG
Organism: Stenotrophomonas sp. Steno-Z10-HUANG; assembly: GCF_056393075.1. Taxonomy (NCBI): domain Bacteria; kingdom Pseudomonadati; phylum Pseudomonadota; class Gammaproteobacteria; order Lysobacterales; family Lysobacteraceae; genus Stenotrophomonas; species Stenotrophomonas sp. Steno-Z10-HUANG. The sequence goes on along the minus strand of NZ_JBWJPA010000008.1, from coordinate 143,069 downwards.
TATCGAGCAGCAGCCATACCGTGAGCGGGCTTTCGCGTTCGGATTCGCGCACGAAGAAGCGGTCCGAGCGCGCGTAGAGCTTCCAGTCGATCTGGCGCGGCTCGTCGCCGGGCTCGTAGGCACGGTACTGCGCGAACTCGAGCCCGGCGCCGCGGCTGCGGCTGGCGTGCACTCCGATACCGCGGCTGCCGCTGGCCCGTTGCGGCAGCAGCCGCAGGCCGCGCAGGCGGCTGCGCACGTCGGCGGGAATCAGCGGTGGCGCGGTGGCGGCCAAGGTGGGTGCGGGCGGGGCTCGGGCCGGTCTGGATCAGGTGGACAACGGCACCGCGCGCAGCAGCGCGGCGATCACGTCGTCGGCGCTCTTCTGCTCGGCCTCGGCGGCGAAGGACAGCAGCAGGCGGTGGCGCATCACCGGCGCGGCCAGTGCCTGCACGTCCTCGCGGGTGGCGGCGAAGCGCCCATGCAGCAGCGCGCGCGCCTTGGACGCCAGCACCAGCGACTGCCCGGCGCGCGGGCCGGCGCCCCATTTGATCCAGTTGTTCACTTCGGCCGGCGCGCCGTCGCCCGGGCGGCTGGCGCGCACCAGCCGGGTGATCCAGGTCAGCAGGTCGGCGCCGACATGCACGTCGCGCACCGCCGACTGCAGCGCCAGCACCGCGTCGGCATCCATCACCTTGGGCACCGCGCCGCCACCGCGGCCGGTGGTCTGCGCCAGGATGTCGCGCTCCTCGGCCTCGCTCGGGTAATCCACGCGCACGTGCAGCAGAAAGCGGTCCAGCTGCGCTTCCGGCAGCGGATAGGTGCCGGCCTGCTCGATCGGGTTCTGGGTGGCCAGCACGAAGAACGGCGCGGGCAACGCGTAGGTGGTGCCGGCGTAACTGACGGTGTGCTCCTGCATCGCCTCCAGCAGTGCGGCCTGGGTCTTGGGCGGGGTGCGGTTGAGCTCGTCGGCCAGCAGCAGGTTGGTGAACACCGGCCCGCGCTGGAAGCGGAATGCACGCTTGCCGGTGCCGTGGTCTTCCTCCAGCAGCTCGGTGCCGAGGATGTCGCTGGGCATCAGGTCGGGGGTGAACTGCACGCGCCGGAACTGCAGTTCCAGGGCCTGGCCGAGCGAGCGCACCAGCAGCGTCTTGCCCAGCCCGGGCGCGCCCTCGAGCAGGCAATGGCCGCCGGCGAGCAGGCCGATCAGCAGCTGCTCGACCACTTCCTGCTGGCCGACCACCGCCTGCGCCAGCGCGCCGCGCAGTTCGCCCAGGCGGGGCAGCAGGGAGTCGAGATCGTGGACGGGGGTGTTCATGCGGTCACCAATGGAGTCAGTGCGTCAGTGCGTACATCACGATGTTCACGCCGAACTTGGTGTTGTCTTCGGCCAGGAAGCGTTTGTTGCGCCAGTCGTAGTCCCATTCGCAGCCGTAGTCCTTGTTGCTGTAGAGCACGCCCAGGCGGCCGTCGATCTCGATGCCCTTCAGGTAGTCGTGCACCAGGTCGTCGCCCCAGCCGTTCAGTTCGAACGTGGTCGCCGGCGGGCCGTCGGGAAAGCGGAAGAAGCTGCGGTACAGCGGGTGAGTGTTGGGCAGCTTGGCCAGCGCGCCGGCGCCGAAGATGGCGCGCATCTGCGCCTCGAACGAAGTGGCGAACAGGCCGTCGATGTCGTGGTTGCAGTCGTCCACCAGCACGAAGCCGCCGTTGCGCACGTAGCGCTCGAAGTTGCGGCGCTCGTCCGGATTGAACTCGACCAGCTTGTGCCCGGCCAGGTAGCAGAACGGCGCGCGCAGCATCTTCGGGTCGGACAGCGCGATGACATGCTCGACAGGGTCGACGCGCAGCGTGGTGTAGTCGATCAGCGAGGTGATCAGGTTGGAAGGCATGCGCGCGTCCACGTCCCAGTCGCCGGAGTCGTACTTGAGCCGCGTGAACCAGAAATCGTAGCGGCTGGCCTGCGCGCGCGCCCTGCCGGGCAACGTGGCCGCCACCGCGCCGCCGAGCAGCAGGTGGAGGAATTGCGCACGCGTTAGCCGGGACGGTGACAAAGGCGGGAACATCTCGGGACAGGGCCCCCCTCCGGGTAAAGGGGGGCGCGGCGACAGCCGCGGGGGCGCTGGCAGGAGCGGGGCGCGGGGCCCCCGGTTTCGCGCCAGCGCGACCGGGGGCGGGCAAGGCCCGCGAAGCAGGCCTGCCTAGACCGCGTCGGACAGCGAGGTGAAGGTGAAATCGCGCAGCCGCATCGGCGGGATCATCATCACGAAACTGGACTCGTCGCCGGCCACGCGCACGGGCTTGCCCAGCTCGTCGATGTTGTTGAGCATGATCACCGGCGATTCGTTGAAGCGGAAATTCTTCACCGGGTGCTTGATCTGGCCGTTCTCGATGTAGAACGTGCCGTCGCGGGTCAGGCCGGTCAGCAGCACGGTCTGCGGGTCGACCAGGCGGATGTACCAGGTGCGGGTGAGCAGGATGCCCTTCTGCGTGCCCTTGACCAGCTCGGCGATCGACTTGCTGCCGCCGCTCATCAGCAGGTTGCCCGGCCGCGCATTGGCGGTCTTGCCCTGCTTCTGCGCCCAGTAGCGCGAGTAGTTCAGGTTGGCGACCTTGCCGTTCTCGATGATCGCCATGCGCTCGCGCGGCATGCCTTCGCCGTCCCACGGCAGCACCGGCGCGTCCGGGTGCCACGGGTCGGCGAACATGTTCACCTGCGGGTCGTAGACCTGCTCGCCGAGCTTGTTGCCGCCGCCCTTCCTGGACAGGAAGCTGCGGCCCTCGTCGGCCGAACGCGCGTCGAAGAAGTTCATCATGAAGCTGATCAGGCCGGCGGCCGCGGCCGGCTCCAGGATCACCGTGTACTTGCCCGGTTCCAGCGCCTTGGCTTCAGCCGATTCGATCGCCTTGCGCTTGGCGATCTCGATCTCCTGGTCGGCGTGGAAGTCGGCCGCGTCCTTCAGGTTGCGCCCGACCCAGCCCGAGCCGCGGCCGTCCTCGGTGCGCACCGTGCAGGTGTAGTCGAACGAGGTGGTGCGCTGGTAGCCGAAGTTGCCCTTGCTGTTGGCGATGGCGACGAAGCCGCGGCTGTCCTCGAGGAAGCCGGCGGCGACCAGGCCGTGGCCGCGGCACGGCGCGATGGAATCAGCGGCGACCTTGGCGCGGAACTCCGGGTCGATGGCGGCGGTGTACTCGCTGAAGGTCGGGCTCGGCCTGTAGTCCTGCCTGTCGATGATGGGCATGAACTCCGGGTTCTCCGGCGCCAGCCGCGCCAGATCCTCGGCGCGGCGCACCACGCGCTCCAGCGAGGCGTCGTCGAACTCATTGATCGAAGCGGTGCCCACGCGCTTGCCGAAGGCCACCTGCACGGCCAGCTCGGCGTTGGTGACCATGCCGCTGGTGGAGACGTTGTTCAGCGCGAAGCGGATGTTGCCGTCGATGGAGCCGGCCAGGGTCGCGGTGCATTCGTCGGCCTTGGACAGCGCGATGACCTTGTCCAGGATGGCCTTGGCCTGCTGTTCGGTGAAGATGCTCATTGCTCAGGAACTCCTTGGACGGTCAGCCGAGGCTGCGCGCGGTATTGATGACGTTGATGCCGTCGAAACGGGCGGTGGACGAGCCGTGCGACACCGCCGAGACCTGCCCCGGCTGGCCCTTGCCGTCGAAGAACGAACCGCCCAGGCGGTAGTCGCGCTCGTCGGCCACCGCGCTGCAGGCGTTCCAGAACTCCGGCGTGCGGATCTGGTAGGCCACGTCCTCGAGCATGCGGGTGATCTGGCCGTTCTTGATCTCGTAGAACAGCTGGCCACCGAACTGCGCGTTGTAGCGCTGCTGGTCGATCGAGAACGAGCCGTCGCCGATGATGTAGATGCCGTTCTCCACGTCCTTGATCAGGTCGGCCACGCTCAGCGGCGTCTTGCCCGGCGCCAGCGAAACGTTGGCCATGCGCTGGAACTGCACGCTCGACCACGAATCGGCGTAGCAGCAGCCGTCGGACTCGGTCTTGCCGAGGATGTGCGCCTGGTCGCGGATGGTCTGGTAGTCGACCAGCTTGCCCTCGCGGATCAGGTCCCACTTCTTGCACTTCACCCCTTCGTCGTCGTAACCGACCGCGCCGAGGCTGCCGGGCTGGGTCTTGTCGGCGAAGATGTCGACCTTGTCGCTGCCGTACTGGAAATGCTGTTCGCGCTTGTCCAGGGTGGCGAAGCTGGTGCCGGCGTAGTTGGCCTCGTAGCCGAGCACGCGGTCCAGTTCCAGCGGGTGGCCGACCGACTCGTGGATGGTCAGCCAGGTGTGCGACGGGTCCAGCACCAGGTCGTACTTGCCCGGCTTGACCGACGGCGCCTTGAGCTTCTCCTGCGCCTGGCGGGCGGCCGCGACCGCGTCTTCGCGCATGTCGTAGGACAGCCCGTAGTTGACCACGCCGTTGGGCGACACGAACTTCTGGCCGGCGTCGCCGTCCAGGTACTCGAAGCCCATGCCCATCGGCGAGGACAGGCCGTCGCGGGTGCGGAACTTGCCGGTGGACTTGTCGATGGCGGTCACCGACATCGGCGCCCAGATGCGGTGCACGTCCTGGTCGATGTAGGAGCCGTCGGTGGACGCGAAGTACTTCTGCTCGTTGACCAGGAACAGCATCGAGTTGACGAAGCTGGCGCCGGCGGCAAGCGCGGCGGCGTTGACCCCAAGCAGCAGGTCGGCCTTGTCCTTGATCGGCACCTCCATCGCGTTCTTGCGGATCGGCGTGCGCCAGCTCACCTCGCCGAAGCCCGGCGCCTTGGCGAACTGCACCGGCGCGGTCTGCACCCGGGCGTTGGCCTTGGCGATGGCGGCGGCCTGCTGCGCGGCCTTGACCACGCCGGCCGGGCTCAGGTCGTTGGTCGCGGCGAAGCCCCAGGCGCCGTTGGCGATCACGCGGATGCCGGCGCCGGTGGACTCGGTGTTGACCACGTTCTGCACCTTGTCCTCGCGGGTGATCACGAACTGGCGCAGGTAGCGGCCGATGCGCACGTCGCAGTAGCTGGCGCCGGCGGCGCGCGCCGCGTTCATGGCATCGTCGGCCAGGCGCTTCTTCAACGCCGGGTCGATCGCGGTGAGCAGTTGTTCGGCGGCGATCGCCTTGCCGAAGAACGACGGCACCAGCAGGCCGCCGGCGGTAAGCCCGGTCAGGGCGAGGAAGTCACGTCTTTGCAAGGCAGTTCTCCGGTTGCGGTACGGCAACGAACGACAGTGGCTCCGCGGTGCTCTGCGAACCGTTTGATTCTTGCGGGACGCGGCTGGCCGCGGTAGTGACTTTAGACATAGGAACCGGTACCGCCTTCACCGCTGTGGCCGCCGCCCCCGGCCCCCGCAGGCCTGGCGCGCCGGGGCTCAGCCCAGGCTGCGCGCGGTATTGATGATGTTGATGCCGTCGAAGCGGGTCGTCGCCGAACCGTGCGATACCGCCGAGACCTGGCCCGGCTGGCCCTTGCCGTCGAAGAACGAGCCGCCGAGCCGGAAATCGCGCGCATCGCAGATCGCCGAGCAGGCGTTCCAGAACTCCGGCGTGCGGATCTGGTAGGCCGCATCCTCGACCATGCCGGTGATCTCGCCGTTGCGGATCTGGTAGCAGAGCTGGCCGCCGAACTGCGCGTTGTAGCGCTGCTGGTCGATGGAATAGGAGCCACGGCCGTGGATGTAGATGCCGTTCTCCACGTCCTTGACCATCTGCGCCGGGGTCAGCGGCACCTTGCCCGGCGCCAGTGAGACATTGGCCATGCGCTGGAACTGCACGCTCTTCCACGAATCGGCATAGCTGCAGCCGTGCGAGGCGTTCTCGCCAAGGATATGCACCTCGTCGCGGGTGGCCTGGTAGTTGACCAGGATGCCGTCCTTCACCAGGTCCCAGCGCCGGCACTTCACGCCCTCGTCGTCGTAGCCCACCGCGCCCAGGCTGTAGGGCTCGGTCTTGTCGGCGGTGAAGTTGACGATGTCGCTGCCCCAGCGGAAGCCGGCCTCGCGCTTGTCCAGGGTGGCGAAGCTGGTGCCGGCGTAGTTGGCTTCGTAGCCGAGCACGCGGTCCAGCTCCAGCGGGTGGCCGACGTTCTCGTGGATGGTCAGGAACAGGTTGGACGGGTCCAGCACCAGGTCGTACTTGCCCGGCTTCACCGACGGCGCGGTCAGCTTCTGGCGCGCCTGCCTGGCCGCGGCGATGGCGTCCTCCACCGGGTCGTAGGAGTGGCCATAGCCGATCACGCCACCCGGCAGGTGGTACTTGCCGGCGGCGTCGCCGTCGAGGAACTCCCAGCCCATGCCGGCCGGCGCCGACAGCCCATTGCGGGTGCGGAACTTGCCGCTGGCCTTGTCGATCGCGGTGGCGGTGAACGGCAGCCAGATGCGGTGCACGTCCTGGTCGATCCACGAGCCGTCGCTGGAAGCGAAGTACTTCTGTTCGTTGACCAGGAACAGCTGCGAGTTGATGAAACTGGCGCCGGCGTTGAGCGCGGCGGCGTTCACCGCCAGCAGCAGCTCCACCTTGTCCTTGACCGGCACCGCCATCGCGTTGCGGCGGATCGGCGTCTGCCAGCGCACCTCGCCCACCCCGGGGGTGGGCGCCAGCTGCACCGGCCGGGTCTGGATCTTCGCATTGGCACGGGCGATCGCCAGTGCCTGCGCCACTGCCGCGGCCACGCCCTGTTCGCTGGACTGGTTGCTGGCGGCGAAGCCCCAGGCGCCGTCGACGATCACCCGGATGCCGACGCCCGCCGACTCGCTGTTGGTGACGTTCTGGACCTTGTCCTCGCGGGTGATGATGGCCTGGTTGAGGTAGCGGCCGATGCGCACGTCGCAATAGCTGGCGCCGCCCCTGCGCGCCAGTGCCAGCACGCTGTCGGCCAGTGCCTTCTTGCGCGCCACGTCGGCCGGCGCGAGCAGTTCCTCGGCGGCGATCAGGCGCGCATTGGGCAACATCATGCCGGCGAGGCCGAGGCCGGAAAGCGCGAGGAACTGGCGGCGTTGCATGCGGGACTCCCTGGGTGATGCGATGCGGGCGCACCGCGCGTAACCACCGAATCTCGGCCGCGACACGGTGCGCGCACAAGTGACCATGGTCATGCGCGGCGTCGATGCGCGCTCCGGCACAATCGCCCGGGTCCCCTGCCCGCCGCTGCCGCGATGACCGCCAAACCCCATGCCGCGTCCTGCGACCGCAACCGCGAGCCGATCCTCGCGGTGCTGCGCCGCCACCTGGGCGAGGCCCGCAACGTGCTGGAGATCGGCAGCGGCAGCGGCCAGCACGCGGTGTATTTCGCCGCGGCCATGCCGTGGCTGCGCTGGCAGGCCAGCGACCACCGCGACCACCTGCCGGGCATCGGCCTGTGGCTGGACGAGGCCGCGCTGGCCAATACCCCGGCCGCGCTGGAACTGCAGGCGGTGGCCGGCGCCGGGCTGCAGCCGGCACCGGCGCTGCCGGTGGCCGCCGGCGTGGCCGGTTTCGATGCGGTGTTCACCGCCAACACGCTGCACATCATGGGCTGGGAGCAGGTGCAGGCACTGTTCGCCGGGTTGCCCGCGCTGATGGCGCCCGGCGCGCGGTTCATCGCCTATGGGCCGTTCAACTACGGTGGCGGCTTCAGCAGCGACAGCAACCGCGTCTTCGACGGCTGGCTGAAGGCGCGCGACCCGCGTTCGGGCATCCGCGATTTCGAAGCGGTCGACGCGCTGGCGCGCGCGCACGGGCTGCAGCTGCTCGAGGACGCGGCGATGCCGGCCAACAACCGCACCCTGGTGTGGCAGCAGGCACCGCTGCGGAACGGCTAGGATGCGGAAACTTCAACACGGGGCAGGGGAACGGATGTACGCGCACAAGTGGTGGTTGGCGATGGTGCTGGGGCTGGCGCCGCTGGCGTGCGCGCACGCGCAGGGCGGCCAGGCGCGGCAGGCGGCGATGCAGGTGCAGGCAAGCTACCCGGGCGTGATCGAGCTGGAGGTGGATGCCAGCGACCTGGAACGGCGCATCCAGCGCGTGCGCCAGCGCATTCCGGTGTCGCCCGGTCCGTTGACCCTGTGGTACCCGCAGTGGATACCCGGCAACCATGCGCCGACCGGGCCGATCAACCAGATGGCCGGGCTGGTGATCCGCGGCAATGGCCAGCCGCTGCCGTGGACCCGCGACTCCGGCGACATGTACGCCTTCCGGCTGCAGGTGCCGGAAGGCGTGGACGCGCTCGACGTCCAGTTCCAGTACCTGTCGCCCACCGCCGCCGACCAGGGCCGGGTGGCGATGACGCCCAACCTGCTCGACCTGCAGTGGCACCGCGTGGTGCTGTACCCGGCCGGTTTCGATGCGCGCGGCATCCAGGTCAAGCCGGCCCTGCGCCTGCCCGAGGGCTGGAGCAGCGGCACTGCGCTGGACGTGACCCGGCGCGACGGCGCGGTCGAGCATTACGCGCCGGTGTCGCTGATGACCCTGATCGATTCGCCGGTATTCGCCGGGCGCTGGTTCAGGCGCTTCGCGCTGGACGACAAGGCCGCCCGGCCGGTGTGGCTGGACGTGGTCGCCGAGAACCCGCAGGGCCTGCAGGCCGAGCCGAAGGTGCTCGATGCGCACCGCGCGCTGGTGCACGAAGCGGACAAGGTGTTCGGCGCGCGCCCGTACACGCGCTACGACTTCCTGCTGGCGGTGTCGGACGTGTTCAGCGGCATCGGCCTGGAGCATGCGCAGTCCAGCGAGAACGGCATGCACGACGGCTACCTGCGCGGCGAGCGTCCCTACACCGACAACGACCTGCTGCCGCACGAATACGCACATGCGTGGATCGGCAAGGCGTGGCGGCCGCGCCCGACTTGGGTGCCGCACTACAACGCGCCCATGCACAACGACGAGCTGTGGATGTACGAAGGCCAGACCCAGTACTGGGCGGTAGTGCTGGCCGCGCGTTCGGGCCTGTGGGCGCCGGACTACGCCATGGCGATGCTGGCGCAGTTGCAGGCCAACTACGCCACCCAGCCCGGGCGGCAGTGGCGCGACCTGCACGACACCGTCCACCAGGGCATCGTCGATTTCAATTCCAGGCCGCAGGCATGGGCCGACTGGCAGCGCGCCTTCGAGTTCTACAACGAGAGCACGCTGCTGTGGCTGGGCGTGGATGCGCGGTTGCGCACCCTGTCCAAGGGCAGGGTGGCGCTGGACGACTTCGCCCGCCGCTTCCACCAGGGCGGTGCGCAGGGCGAGATCCGCCTGTACGACCGCAGCGACGTGATGCAGGCGCTGGAAGCGCTGCAGCCCGGCGCGTGGGACGCCTTCATCGGCCAGCGCCTGGAGGCGCGTGACGGCAGCGCGCCGGACGGCCTGGAAGCCGCGGGCTGGGAGCTGTACTACAGCGAGACCGCGAACCCAGTGATCGCCGACGGCGAGGCCGGTGGCCTGGTTGACCTGCAGTACTCGCTGGGGCTGAAGGCCGGCAGCGACGGCGTGCTGCAATGGGTGGGCTGGGACAGCCCGGCATTCAAGGCCGGGCTGGCGAAAGACGCCACCGTGGTGGCGGTCAACGGCCTGGCCTACACCGGCGCGCGCCTGAAGCAGGCGGTGAGTGATGCGAAGGGCGGCTCCCCGGTCGAACTGATCGTGCGCCAGGCCGACAGCTTCCGCACGGTGCGCATCGACTACCGCGACGGCCTGCGCTACCCGCACCTGCGCCGCATCGCCGGCCGCACCGACCTGCTGACGAAGATTCTTGCGCCGCGGCGCTGATGGCGTTGGCCCGGTTGCGCGGCGCGCGCGCCGAAGCGCTGCGCGTCGCGGTCAATCGTCCGGCGCCATCTGCGCCAGGCGCGCGGCGGCGTGGCGCAGGCCCTCGAAGACCGGGGTGGCGACCCGATCCGGGAAGTCGGCCGGCAGCGTTGCCTCAACCGTCTGGATGGCCGGCTCGACGCGCTCCAGCAGGTCACCGATCCACGGTTCGGCGCCGTTGGCGACACCACAGACACGTGCGGTCTGGTTCCAGTGCCTGCGACGGATGTGCAGGAGCTGGCGATGCCGGTTCCGGCCACTCACCGCCATTGCCAGCGCCGCCTTGTGCGGGGAAAGATGGTTCGGCCCGTTGCCGAAGATCGGATACGTCGAGATGACGTCGTAGATCGGCGTCAGCCGGAAGCGTCCCGCCGCCTCGATGTGGAGACTGAAATTCTTGGCGTGCCCGTCGGTGGCGGCCAGCATCCAGAACAGCAGCTGGGTCTTGAAGAAGGTGGCACGGTCCTGCGGCTGTTCCGATTGGCGCAGCAGTTCCATGATCGGCACGATGCCCGGGCCGCCGTCGCTTTCGTACTTGCGCGAGGAGGGCAGGCCGAAGGCCTGGCACATGTCCTCCTGCGGCAACCGCAGCCACCCGCGGCCGTTGCGGGCAAGCCGGCGGTCGAAGCGCTCCACGATCAAGGCGCGCTGGTCGCCGAACCGGCCGATCGAGGTGGTGGCGACAGGCATGCCGAACGCCGCCAGCAGCTGCATGCACAGCCACTCGTTCTCCACCGATGCGTGCATGTCGGCCCGCATGTTGCCGACCAGCCCCATCGGTAACTTGAAGATGTGCGTGCTGGGCGTGCTGCCGGTGGGAACGCACCAGCGGTCGTGATGGCGCAGGAAGGCGGTCTTTTCCTGCGCGCCGGCAATGGAGATGCGGAACTCGTCATCCACGTGCCGGCCCGGCAGCACGCCGCTGGTGACCGCCTGCAGACGGTCCGCCACCTGGGCATCGCTCAACGGCGTGCAATCGATACGGTGGATGTCTTCCGGCACCACGCCGGGAGGAAGCAGCTGCACGGCGCCCACGCAGTCGCGGCCGATTTCCTGCAGCAGGTCGAACGTGCCCGATGTGCGGATGCCGAAGCGGTCGCGGATGCGGTTGCGGATGGCGCTGTTGTCGGGCAGCAGGTTGTCGAAGTAGTCCGTGACCCGCGGGCCGTGGTGGCTTTCACCGGCCGGCAGCAGCGGCAACGACAGCGACAACGGGCGCGGCTGTTCGGATTCCAGCCACGTGGGGAGATAGGTGAGCCGTGCCCCGGTGCGTGCGCCCTCCTGCCACGAAGCGACTTCCAGGCCGTTCATCCAGACCCGCAGTTCGCCCATGGCTCACCACTCCAGGCCGGTGTCTGGCGTTTCCTGCCCACGTGGTTGCAGCGAGACCTCCACACCGAGCTCGGCCCATACCCGCATCAGCCGCTCGAAGGTGGCCGCCTCGGGCTCGCGCTCCAGCGCGGTGATGGCTTGCCGGGAAATACCGAGGCGCTCGCCCAACTGGGCCTGGCTGAGCCCGGCCTGCCTGCGGAATGCCCGCATCAACGGGCCCAGCTGATGGGCGGCACGGATGGCGTGGCGTTTGTCGGTCATGGCAGGCGCCCCCGGGGACGAACGGTGGGGGCAACATATGCCTTGCCTCCAAGGAAGGCAAGCGATAGGTTTCATTTGCGTTATGCAACCCATAGATTGCATAACGCAATCGCAAGGCTTGGGTTGCCTTGCGCGGTCAAGCCGCCTGCACGATATGCAGCGCCTTCGGGTTGCGCCACGTCGCCAGCAGCGCCGCTTCGCGTGCCTTGGCTTCGTGCAGGTGCGCTTCCTTGACGTGGCCGTAGCCGCGGATGTGCTCGGGAATGCTGGCGATCTCCACTGCCAGCGCCAGCCGGCGCGCGTCCAGCGAACCCAGCAGTTCGTGCAGGGTCTGCTCGTAATCGGCGATCAGCTGGCGTTCGCCGCGGCGCTCGGCGGTATGGCCGAAGACGTCGAAGCGGCCGCCGCGCAGGAATTTCAGCTTGGCCAGCAGGCCGAAGGCCCTGAACATCCACGGCCCGTATTCCTTCTTCTGCAGGCGGCCGTGTTCGTCGCGCTTGGCCAGCAGCGGCGGTGCCAGGTGGAAACGCACCTGGTAGTCGCCCTCGAACTGCTGTGCCACGCGCTTGAGGAAATCGCCGCGGGTGTACAGGCGGGCCACCTCGTATTCGTCCTTGTAGGCCATCAGCTTGAAGAAGTAGCGCGCCACCGCCTCGGTCAGCGCGGTGCTGCCCGGCGCCACGCGCTGCTCGGCCTGGCGCACCGCGTCCACCAGCTGGCGGTAGCGGTTGGCGTAGGCCGCATCCTGGTAATCGACGAGGAACCCGCTGCGGCGCGCGATCAGTTCGTCCAGCGAGCGCGACAGGCGGGTGTCGTCCAGGGTCGCGAACGGGGCATCGCCGGGGTGCGGGTCGCTGGCGGGCAGGCCGCGGACTTCCGGCTCGTTGCCCGGGTTGCGTGGCGCCGACGGCGCGCCGGCCTCGCTGCCTTCCCACTCGCCCGGCGGCAGCTCGCGCAGCGTGCCCGGGGTGCGCTCGGCTTCGGTGGGTGCGTTGCGTACCAGCCCGGCGGCCTGCTGCACCGCCTGCGGGTCGATCGCGGCCAGGCGGCCCCAGGCGAAGGCGCGCTGGTTCATCTCGATGGCGGCGCCGTTGAGTTCGATCGCGCGCATCAGCGCTTCCAGCGACAGCGGCACCAGCCCCTGCTGCCAAGCGAAGCCGAGGATGAACAGGTTCGAGGCGATGGCGTCGCCCAGCAGCGCGGTGGCCAGCTGGGTGGCGTCGAGCAGGATCGGGTCGCGTCCGCCCAGCGCCACCTTCACCCCGGCGATGATGTCGGCGGCCGGGAACTGCATGTCCGGGTGGGTGGTGAAGGTGCCGGGCATCGCTTCGTAGGTGTTGAGCACCACCTGCGAGCGTTCGCCGCGCACCTTGGACAGCGCCCAGTAGTCGTTGACCACCACCATGTCGCAGCCCAGCACCAGGTCGGCCTCGCCGGCGGCGATGCGCACGGCGTGGATGTCCGCTGGCGCGCGCGCGATGCGGATGTGGGTGGTGACCGCGCCGCCCTTCTGCGCCAGCCCGGTCTGGTCGAGCACGGTCGCGCCCTTGCCCTCCAGGTGCCCGGCCATGCCCAGCAGCGCGCCGATGGTGACCACGCCGGTGCCGCCGACGCCGGTGATCAGGATGTTCCACGGCTGCGACAGGTCGCTGCGGAACACCGGCTCGGGCAGGTTGTCGAGCAGGCTGGCCGCATCGCTCTTCCTGCCCTTGCGCAGCTGGCCGCCATGGATGGTGACGAAGCTCGGGCAGAAGCCGGTGGTGCAGGAGAAATCCTTGTTGCAGTTGGACTGGTCGATGTCGCGCTTGCGCCCGAACTCGGTTTCCTTCGGCAGCACCGACACGCAGAAGCTCTTTTCGCCGCAGTCGCCGCAACCCTCGCAGACCAGCGAGTTGATCATCGTGCGCTTGGGCGGATCGACCAGCTTGCCGCGCTTGCGGCGGCGGCGCTTCTCGGTGGCGCAGGTCTGTTCGTAGATCAGGATGCTGGTGCCCTTCACTGTGCGCAGGTGCTTCTGCACCGCGTCCAGTTCGGCGCGGTCATGGAACTCGACGTCGTGCGGGAACTCGTGCCGGCGCAGCTTCCACTTGGCGATGTCGTCGGACAGCAGCACGATGGTGTGCACGCCCTCGGCGCGCATCTGCTGGGCGATCTGCGGCACGCTGAGGGTGCCGTCCACCGGCTGCCCGCCGGTCATCGCCACCGCGTCGTTGTAGAGGATCTTGTAGGTGATGTTGACGCCGGCGGCGATCGCCTGGCGGATCGCCAGCGAGCCGCTGTGGAAATAGGTGCCGTCGCCCAGGTTCTGGAACACGTGCGGGGTGTCGGTGAACGCCGCCTGCCCGGCCCAGGTGACGCCTTCGCCGCCCATGTGGGTGAAGGTGTCGGTGTCGCGGTCCATCCACGTCACCATGTAGTGGCAGCCGATGCCGGCCATCGCACGCGAGCCTTCCGGCACGTTGGTGGAGGTGTTGTGCGGACAGCCGGAGCAGTAGTGCGGAACGCGCGGGAACTGCGCCCGCGGCAACGCCATCTCCGCTTCCTTCTCGTCCATCCAGCGCAGCCGCTGTTCGATCGATTCGGTGTTGAAGAAACGCTGGATGCGGCGGCCGATGACACCGGCGATGGTCGCCGGGGTGAGTTCGCCGGTGGACGGCAGGATCCACTCGCCCTGTTCGTCGTACTTGCCGACGATGGACGGGCGCGCACCCCAGGCGGCGGGCCAGTTGTAGAAGTACTCCTTCATCTGCCGCTCGATGAAGGCCTTCTTCTCCTCCACCACGACGATGTCTTCGAGCCCGCGCGCGAACGCGGCGATGCCCTGCGGTTCCAGCGGCCAGGTCATGCCGACCTTGTAGACGCGGATGCCGATGTCGGCGCAGGCCTTCTCGTCCAGGCCCAGGTACTCCAGCGCCTGCAGCACATCCAGGTAGCTCTTGCCGGTGGTGACGATGCCCAGCCGCGCGCGCGGCGAATCCATCACCACCCTGTCGATGCCGTTGGCGCGGGCGAAGGCCTGCGCGGCCTTCACCGCGTAGCGGTGCAGGCGCATTTCCTGCTCCAGCGGCGGGTCCGGCCAGCGGATGTTGAGCCCGGCCGGCGGCATCTCGAAGTCTTCCGGCAGCACGATGCGGCGCGCGAACGGGTCGACGTCCACCGAGGCCGAGGATTCCACCGTCTCGGCGATGGTCTTGAAGCCGATCCAGCGCCCGGTGTAGCGGCTCATCGCCCAGCCGACCAGGCCCAGGTCGAGGATGTCCTGCACCCCGGCCGGGTTGAGCACCGGCATCATCGCGCTGACGAATTCGTCCTCGCTGCCGTGCGGCAGGGTCGAGCTGCGGCAGGCATGGTCGTCGGCGGCCAGCGCCAGCACGCCGCCGTGCCTGGAAGTGCCGGCGGCGTTGGCGTGCTTGAACACGTCGCCGCAGCGGTCCACGCCCGGCCCCTTGCCGTACCACATGCCGAACACGCCATCGACGTTGGCGCCGGGAAACAGATTGGCCTGCTGGGTACCCCAGACCATGGTGGCGCCCAGGTCCTCGTTGAGCCCGGGTACGAACTTCACCTTCGCCGCGTCCAGGTGCCGGCGCGCGCGCCACAGCTCCAGGTCGAAGCCGCCCAGCGGCGAGCCGCGGTAGCCGCTGACGAAGCCGCCGGTGTTCAGCCCCGCCGCGGTGTCGCGCTGCTGCTGCATCAGCGGCAGCCGCACCAGCGCCTGCACGCCGCTCAGGTAGATGCGCCCGTCGGTGCGGGTGTACTTGTGCTCGAGCGTGTAATCGCGGTCGCGCACCCCGGTCAGCGGCGTGTTGGCGGAGGCGGGGGAGGTGAGTTCGGCGGTACTGGTCATGGCTGGCCCATTGCAGGAACGGCTGGCGTCGGCTGCCGCGCCAGGGCGGCGCGCACGCGGCCGGCGATTGTAACAGCGCGGGTTTTGGCGCCCTGCCGGGCACCCGGGCCGTACCCGGCGGCGCGTCCACGGCCGCACCGGGGCGGGGGCCCGGGGTCGCGGAGTGCCCGCCGAGCGGTTAGGATCGGACCTTGCTGGAACATGAATGATGGGGATTGAAACATGCAGGTGATAAGGGGCGTGGCCGGTGGCCTGATGCTGCTGGCCGGCCTGTTCTGTTCGACGGCGTGGGCACAGGGGATGCCGAAAATCGCCGAGTTCTATTTCGATGACGACGCCGCCGCGCGGCCGGTGCAGGCGCTGCCGCCGGAGCAGCCGGACCTGGTGGAGCAGCTGATGAAGCTGCGCGAGCGCGGCCGCAAGGGCGTGGAAGCCACGGTGCAGCTGGCCGCCATCGCCTACGCCGAGAGCCGCGTGGAACTGGGCGACAAGCTCTACCAGGAAGCCCTGGCCGCCGTCTCGGAGAACTCCTCGCAGGCCCGGGGGATCCGCTGGAACCAGGGCTGGAGCCTGTATCGCCACGGCAACGCCGAAGGGGCGCTGCAGCAGTGGAGCGCCGCCGCCCAGGCCGCGCGCGGCAACGGTGCCTGGGTGCCGCCGACGCTGGCGCTGGCGCTGTGGACGCTGGGACGCCGCGACGAAGCCGTGCAGTGGTATGCAGCGGCGGTACGTACCGAGCCGCAGCTGTGGAACGACCCGTCGCGCTTGGCGCAGCTGCTGCCGGCATGGAAGGACGAGGAACGGGCGCGCCTGGCCGAGGTGCAGCAGGCCTGGGCCGCCAATCCGCCGGCCTGGCCCTGAGCCAGGCCGTGAGGGTACGCGGCGCCGGCGCGATGTCGCCCCGTTCCCCGTCCCTCGAATGGCCCGGCGTCCCTGCCATTGCAGGAGGCCCAGGGGCCGGCGCGAGGGTGGTTGGATCGACCAGGGAGTGGGGCGATGAGATACACGATGGCGTTGTGGTTCCTGCCGGTCCTGCTGGCAGCCTATGTGGCGGACATCCGGCCGGAGTTCACCCAGTCGTTCGTGGACGCCAACCGCGGGCTGGACGATGACGCATGGTCGGCGGCGTATTCGCCGCAGATGGGGCTGTTGGCGGTCGGCCGCGCGTCGGGGCGGCTGGAACTGTGGGACGCGCGCAGGAAGGATGCGCGCATCGCGCTGCAGGCCCATGAACTGCGTACCCAGGACATCACTTTCGGTCCTGCCGACGGGATCGTGATCAGCCGCTCCAGCAGCGGCAACGTCGAAGCCGGCGACATTGTCCAGCACGAGAACGGACCGAAGGTCTGGGACGCCCGCAGCGGCGAACTGCTGCGTGCCTTCCGCGAAGGGCACTGGAAGCCCGGCGCGGCCTCGGCCACGCCGCTGCGTGGCCTGTACCTGCTGGCCAGCGGCGACGAGCTGTACCTCTATGACCATGCCCGGCGCGCGCTGGCCGGTGCGCCGTTGCGGCTGCCGGGCGACGGCGGCGTGACCTGCCTGGACTGGGACGAGGCCTCGGGCCTGATCGTCGCCGGCACCGACAAGGGCGTGGTACTGCGGTTGCGCCTGCTGCGCGACGCGGCCATCCCGCGGCTGGAGATCATGGATCGCCATGCCCCTTCCGGCCGGGGGCCACGCAACGACATGCTGGCGGTGATGCTGCTCGACAAGGGCACCCGGCTGGTGACGGTGCAGCGCTCACCCGCGCGGGCGAAGGTGCTGCAGCACGATGTGCCGCCGCTGTACCGCGGCCTGCAGCACGAGACCGTGCGCTGGAACCTGGCCGGCTGGCAGCGCGAACATGTCTATTCCAGTTCGCTGGTCGGCGTGCACCAGGCCGGCTTCACCTGTGGCGAGGACTGGCTGGTACTGGCCGGCGTCGCCGGTGGCAACGCGCGTATGGAGGGCAAGATCGAACTGCTGGATGTGCGCGGTGGCGTGGCCTGGCTCTACCGCGCCAATACCACCCACGCCACCGGCGTGCTGCTGCCGTCGGCGCGCGAGGCGTTGCTGCTGCAGCATGGTCGCGCCACGCGCGTGAGGTATCTGGACCAGGCCCAATCGGTGCCCTGGTCGCCGCCGCGCTGAGCACGGCCGCCTTTACTCCGCTGGAACCGTGCGCCCGCGTGCCCAGTCGCGCAACGCCTGCACCTGCTCGGCCATCAGTACCGACAGCGGCCGCGTGCTGCTGATCTCGGCCATCAGCAGGTCGGTGTCCAGCGGCCTGCGTTCGGCATGCGCCGCATACAGGCCGGCGACCACCGCCTGTTCGATCTCGGCGCCGGAAAAGCCCTCGGCGGCGGCGGCCAGCGCGGGCAGGGCGAAGCTCCCGACGTCGAGTCCGCGCTTGCCCAGGTGCAGGCGCAGCAGCTCCACCCGGGTGTCGGGCGTGGGCAGGTCGACGAAGAAGATCTCGTCGAAGCGGCCCTTGCGCAGCAGTTCGGCCGGCAGCTCGTGCACCTGGTTGGCGGTGGCGACGATGAACACCGGCGCCTTGCGCTCGGCCATCCAGGTCAGCAGGTAGCCGAGCACCCGGCGCGAGACGCCGCCGTCCTCGCCGCTGCTGGCCAAGCCCTTCTCGACTTCGTCGATCCACAGCACGCACGGCGCCAGCTGCTCGGCCGAGGCCAGCGCATCGCGCAGGTTCTTCTCGGTCTCGCCGTGGTACTTGTTGTACAGCGTGGCGAAATCCAGCCGCAGCAGCGGCACGCCGAAGCCGGCGGCGGTGGCCTTGGCCAGCATCGACTTGCCGCAGCCCTGCACGCCCAGCAGCAGCATGCCGCGCGGTGGGTCCAGCCCGGGCGGCGCGTCGCCGGCCACGAACACCGCCCTGCGCTGTTCGATCCAGCGCTTGAGCCGGGTGGCGCCGGCCACGTCGCCGAAGCGCGCGCTGTCGTATTCGTAGTGCAGGTGGCCGCTGCGGTTGAGCAGTTCGAACTTCAGCCTGGCCAGTTGCGGCAGGTCGTCGGCGCGCAGTGCGCCGTCGGCGTAGATCAGCTGGCGGGCGATGCGGCGCGCGTCAGGCAGGCTCAGCCCCTGCAGGTTGCGCAGGATCTGACGCACCGCGTCCTGGTCCACTTCCACGCGGCGGCCGCCGTTGTCGCCGGCGTAGGCGGCCGCTTCCTCGCGCAGCATCTTCAGCAGTGCGTTGGCGTCGGGCAGGCGCGGATTGAAGCGGGTGGCCAGCGCTTCAAGCTCGGCCGGCAGTTCGACCTTGGTGCCGACCAGCACCAGTACGTGCGGCTGGCTGTGCCGGCGCTGCACGATGTCGCGCAGCAGGCGCTGGTGGCTGGCGTAGCCCAGGTACGGGTGGAAATCGAGCAGCAGGTAGATGCCGCGCTGCTCCGCCTCCTGGATCATCCGCAGCGCCGAGCTGGCGTCGGGCGGCCCGACGGCGTCGTCCTCGCGGTCCATGTCGATACGGCGCAGGCCTTCGGTGATCGACCAGCGGTACAGCGCCCGCCACACGTGCATCAGCGCCTGCCGGAACAGGTCCACCACGCGGGCCTCGTCCGCGGTCTCGATGACGATCAGCGGGGTATTGGCGCGGATCAGCGCGGTCAGGTCCTGCAGTTCGCTCATGGTGGCTCCGGTGTGGGCCGCCACGATAGCAAAGCCTCCCGTCCCGGCAGGGGTGTCCTCACGCGCCGACTACCGCGGCCGTCGCGCGCCGGTGTACGCTGCGGGCAGTCCCGCGCAAAACGAGGCGTGCATGAAGACGATCCTGGTGGCCGGTTCCAAGGGCGGGGTGGGCAAGAGCACCATCGCCACGCACCTGGCCGCGCATGCGGCGCTGCAGGGCAGGGCGACGGTGATCGCCGATGCCGACCCGCAGGGCTCCAGCACGCGCTGGGCGGAGCGCCGCGCCGGCCTGGACAGTGCCGTGCTGCCGGTGGACGTCCAGCGCAGGAAGGGCTGGCAGAAACACATTCCCGATGGCGCCGAAGAGGTGATCATCGATGCCCCGGCCGGTGCGCTCGCGGACGATCTCGAACATTTCCTGGACGTGGCCGACGCGGTGGTGGTGCCGGTGTTGCCGTCGGCGCTGGACATCGAGGCCATCGTCGGGTTCCTGAACAGTCTGGCCAGGGTCAAGCGCGTGCACTCGCGCGCGCTGCCGGTGGGGCTGGTGCTCAACCGCACCAAGCCGTGGACGCAGACCTCGCAGCAGGCGCGGCAGATGCTGGCGCAGTGGCCCTACGAGGTGGTCGCGCAGCTGCGTGACAGCCAGAGCTACGTGGTCATGGTCGGCCTGGGCCGCAGCCTGTTCGACTATCACTCCGCCCAGGTCCGCGAGCACCAGCAGGACTGGGAGCCGCTTCTGCAATGGTTGAACAAGGTCTGACCCGGAGCTAATGAACCCTCATGCGTGAACTGATCCTGCTGCGACATGCCCATGCCGAGCCGGCCGACAATGGCCTGGCCGATATCGACCGCCCGCTTTCCCCGCATGGCCTGGCCGAGGCCGAGGCGGCCGGTCGCTGGCTGCTGGAGCAGCGGCTGGTGCCGGACCGGGTGCTGTGCTCGCCGGCACGGCGCGCGCGCGAGACGCTGGAGGCGGTGCTGTCGCTGACCGGCTACGTCGAGCAGCGCCTGGAGGAGCGGATCTACGACGCCACCCCCGGCACCCTGGCCGGGCTGGTGGACGAGCACCGCGAGGTCGAGCGCCTGCTGCTGGTCGGCCACAACCCCGGCCTGGAGCGGCTGGTGGCGCTGATGCACAGCGGCCAGTCCGGCGACTACCGCGGCATGCCCACCGCGTCGGTGGCGGTGCTGTCGCTGCCGATGGCCGCGGCCATCGAGCCGGGCATCGCCCGTCTGGCCGCATTCTGGTGGCCGTGAGCCGATGATCCGGTTCCGTCGTCCGTACCGGTGCAGCCCCCGCGCCTGGCCACGCTGCGTGCCCGGCGGCACAGGCCGGAAGCCGGCTGGGCGTGCGTGCATGGCCGCCCGCTGGCCCGGGGCCGTGGACAGGGACTGAACACATGCGGTGGGTGCGTTGCGGACTGCTGCTGAGCTGGCTGGCGGCGACGGGCACGGCGGCCGCGGCGCAGCCGCTGCAGTTCGATACCGACCACTCGCGCTTCGGCTTCGAGATCCGCACCCGCTTCGGGCAGCGGATCGAGGGCCAGTTCCCGCGTTTCGATGGCTGGATCACGGTGCTGCCCGATGGCCGCCACCAGGTGCGCCTGCGCATGTTCACCCAGTACGTCGAGATTCCCGGCAAGCCGCGCTACACCGGCTGGATGCGCGGCGAGGAATTCTTCGACGCGCAGCGGCACCCGCTGGTCGAGTTCGAGTCCGATCCCTACGAACCGGACATCGTCGAGCGCGGCGGCAGCGTGCAGGGGCGGCTGACCATCCGTGGTATCAGCCGGCGCGAGGTGCTGCGCCTGGAGGCGCCGGAATGCGCCCGCCCGGGCTATGATTGCGACCTGGTAAGCCGGGGTACCGTGCAGCGCGGTCGTTACGGCATGGACAGCTGGCAGTTCGCCCTCGGTGACCGTGTGACCTTCATATTGCGTACGCGCCTGCTGGGCGCTTCCCGGCCGTGAACCTACTGCTGCGACTGGTGCTGCTTGGCGCGGCCGTGCTGGCCGGCGGTTGCGCGTCGCTGTCGCCGCAGCAGCGCGACCGTGCGCAGGGCATCGCCGTGTCCGCCCGCCCCACCGCGCTGGACTGCGCCCGCGCCGATCGCTGCGCGCTGGATTCGCCGCTGCGCGCGCTTGGCGCCCAGGCCATGGCCGACTCCGCCGCCGCCGGCGCGCCGCGGCACTACGCCACGATCCTCGACGAGGGCGAGCTGTCGTTGGTGGCGCGGCTGAACCTGATCCACAGCGCCGCCCGCAGCATCGACCTGCAGACCTATATCTTCGATACCGACGACAGCGCGCGCATGATCATCGACGCGCTGCTGGACGCCGCCCGCCGCGGGGTCCGGGTGCGGGTGCTGATCGACCAGCTCTCGGCGATATCGGACGTGCAGATGCTCGCCGCGCTGTCCGGCGCGCACGCCAACTTCGAGCTGCGCATCTACAACCCCACGTTCGGCAAGGCCAAGCTCAACTACTTCGATTACGCCGGCAGCGTGCTGTGCTGCTTCCGCCGCTTCAACCAGCGCATGCACAACAAGCTGCTGGTGGTGGACGGGGTGGTCGGCGTGGTCGGCGGCCGCAACTACCAGGACGACTATTACGACTGGGACCGCGAGTACAACTTCCGCGACCGCGACGTGGTGGTGGCCGGGCCCGAGGCGCGCGAGATGGCCGCCAACTTCCAGTCCTTCTGGGACGCGCCGCGCAGCGTGCCGGCCGAGCGCCTGAACGATGTCGGCCGCACCCTGCTGCGGCATGGCGTGCCGGACATGCCGGCGGCGCATTTCATGCGCCCGGAGCGGGTGGCGCGCGCCGCGGCGGAGGCGGCCGACCCGGCGTTCGTCACCGAGGCGTTCGTCGATACCGCGCTGCCGGTGCGCGCGGTGGCCTATGTCGCCGACCTGCCGCGCAAGCACCGCCGCGACCCGCTGCCCAACCCCAGCGAACCGCGACTGGACACGTTGATCTCCGGCGCCCGGTCCGAAGTCCTGCTGCAGACGCCGTACCTGGTGCTGTCCGAACCGGCGCAGCAGCTTTTCAAGGACCTGCGCGCGCGCCCGCAACCACCGCGGGTGGTGGTGTCGACCAACAGCCTGGCAGCGACCGACAACCCGATCGTCTATGCGATGGCCTACAAGTACAAGCGCCGCAACCTGCGCGTGCTGGGCTTCGACATCTACGAGTACAAGCCGTTCCCGCTGGATCCGCCGGTGGCCCCGGACAACCTGCTGTCCTCGGCACTGGACGGGACCGGGGTGCCACCGCCGCCGCACCGCCTGATCGGGGCGAGCGCGGCCGGCAGCAACGTGCGCGGCAGCGGTTCCGGGCGCCGCGCCGGCGCCGACGGCAGCGAGGTCGAGCGCGAGGTGCTGCGCACCGAGACCCGGCCCTCGTTCCTCGGCAGCAAGGCGGCCAACCGCCCGCTGCCGGTCACCCGCCGCGGCGCGCGCATGGGCCTGCATGCCAAGTCGCTGGTGGTGGACCGCCGCATCGGCGTGGTCGGTACCCACAACTTCGACCCGCGCAGCGAGAACTACAACACCGAAGGCGCGGTGATCATCGACGACCCGGTGTTCGCCGAGCGGCTGGCGCAGAGCATCCTGCGCGACATCGCGCCGGACAATGCCTGGGTGGTGGCGCCGCGCGAGAAGGCGCCGGTGCTGTCGGGCCTGAACTACAGCCTGGGCAAGGCCTCCGAGGCACTGCCCGTGCTCGACGTGTGGCCGTGGCGCTACGCCACCAACTACGCCTTCCAGCCCGGGCCGGAGTGCCCGCTGCCGCTGTCGCGGCACGACCCGGATTTCCGCCGCTGCTACGTGCCGGTGGGCGACTTCCCCGAGGTCGACGTCGGCCCCAAGTGGTTGCTGGTGCGCATGCTGACCGCGTTCGGCGCGGGGCTGGTACCCATCCTGTAGCGCGCACACGGGGCGTGGACGTGGCCTCGGTTGCAATGGCCGTCCCCCTGCCTGCACCGAGGATGCCGATGGGCAGCGCCTTCCAGCGCGACGACCCCGTGCGCTGGAACTCCGAAGCCGGCCGCGTCGCCGGCCGTGTCGTCCGGGCGCATGCCCGCGGCATGCTGTACCAGCGCGACAGGCGCCGCTGCGGCGGCGACCGCCCGCAGCCCGCGATCCGCAGCGACCGCGGCGCCACGCACCGCGGCACGACACCGGAGAAGATCGGCTGACATGGACGGCGCCGTGACGCTCTGGACCATCGGCCATTCCACCCGCAGCTGGGAGGATTTCCTCGCGCTGCTGGACGGCCACGGCATCCAGGCCGTGGCCGACGTGCGCCGCTTCCCGGGTTCGCGGCGCCATCCCTGGTTTGCCGGCGGGACGCTGGCGCACGCGCTTCCGGCGGTGGGGATCGATTACCTGTGGCTGCCGCAGCTGGGCGGGCGTCGCCGCGCGCGGCCCGGCTCGCCCAACGGGGCCTGGCGCAACGCCGCCTTCCAGGGCTACGCCGACCACCTGGACAGCGCCGAGTTCGCCGACGGGCTGGCGCGGCTGCTGGAACTGGCCGCGCGCCGCCGCACCGCGCTGATGTGCGCCGAAGCGCCGTGGTGGCGCTGCCACCGCCGGTTGATCGCCGATCTGCTCAGCGTGCGCGGCATCCCGGTGCGGCACATCCTCGATGCCGGCCCGGCGCGAGCGCACGTGCTCACCGCCAGCGCACGCGTGGTCGATGGCCGCTTGCGCTATCCGCCGCCGCAGGACGATCTGTTCGCCTGAGCCCGGCCCGCGCGCGGCACCGTAAACTGGCCTGCCCCCACACCGGTCATCGCCATGGCTTTCCGCGCCCCCGTTTCACTGGACGAACTCAATCGCCTCAGCCGGGGCACGCTGATCGAGCACCTCGGCATCGTCTTCACCGCGGCCGGCGACGACTGGCTGCAGGCGACCATGCCGGTGGACGAACGCACCCGCCAGCCCTACGGACTGCTGCACGGCGGCGCCTCGGTGGTGCTGGCCGAAACCCTGGGCAGCAGCGCCGGCAATCTGTGCGTGGATACCGCCAGCCAGGTCTGCGTGGGGCTGGAGATCAACGCCAACCACCTGCGTGCGGCGCGCAGTGGCGTGGTCACCGGCACCGCGCGCGCGCTGCATGTCGGGCGCACCACCCAGGTCTGGGAGATCCGCATCGACAACGAGGCCGGCAAGCCGGTGTGCGTCTCGCGCCTGACCCTGGCGGTGGTACCGGCCTGAGCGCAGGCATGCCGGGCCCCGGCGCGCCCCGGCTCAAGCGTGCGCGAACGCGGCGGCCGGCAGATGCTCGCGGATCCAGCTGTCCAGCTCGTGCGCGGGCAGCGCCGGGGTGAAGTGGTAGCCCTGGGCGATGCCGTAGCCCTGTTCACCGAGCAGGCGCAGCTGTTCGCCGCTTTCCACGCCTTCGGCGACCACCGTCAGCCGCAGGCTCTGGCCGATGTGGGCGATGGCGCGGGTCAGGGCGCTGGCCACTTCGTCGTTCTCGATGCCGCGCACGAAGCTGCGGTCCAGCTTGAGTTCGCTGATCGGCAGCAGGCGCAGGTAGCTCAGGCTGGAATAGCCGGTGCCGAAATCATCCATCGACAGGCGCACGCCCAGTGCATGCACCGCGTGCAGCGTGCGCAGGGTGCTGGGGTCGGTATCCAGCAGCACGTCCTCGGTGATCTCCACCTTCAGGTCGCCCGGCAGCAGTCCTTCGCGCCGCAGCACCTGTTCGATCCGCAGCGGCAGGTCCAGGTCGTGGAAGTCGGTCGGCGACAGGTTCACCGCCACCGACGGCACCTCCAGCCCGGTGCGCCGCCAGTGCGCCAGCTGCGCGCAGGCTTGTTCCAGCACCCAGTGGCCGATGTCGCCGATCAGCCCGCATTCCTCGGCCAGCGGGATGAACTGCATCGGCGGCACGTCGCCCAGGCGCGGGTGCCGCCAGCGCGCCAGCGCCTCCACCCCGCGCAGGCGGCCGTCGCCGATGCCCACCTGCGGCTGGTAATGCAGGTGCAGCTGGTGCTGCTCGACCGCTTCGCGCAGCGCGGTCTCCAGCGCCAGCCGCTCCTGCGCGTTGTGGTCCATCTCGCGCGAGTAGAACCGCGCGCCGTTGCGGCCGCTGTTCTTGGCCTGGTACATGGCCACGTCGGCATGGTGCAGCAGGGTTTCGGTGTCGTGGCCGTCGTGCGGGAACATGCTGATGCCGACGCTGGCCGACGGCCGGATCTGCACGTCGTCCAGCTGCAGCGGCAGCGACAGCCGGCGCAGGATGCGTTCGGTGCGCTCGCCGGCGGAGTGCGCGTCGCACAGGGTGAGCACCATCACGAACTCGTCGCCGGACAGGCGGCCGACGATGTCCCCCGGCCCGGCCTCTTCCTGCAGCCGGCGCGAGACCACGCGCAACAGCTGGTCGCCGCCGGGGTGGCCGAACGAGTCGTTGATCTGCTTGAAGCGGTCCAGGTCGATGAACAGCACCGCCAGCGCCTGCTCGGCGGCGGCCGCCGCGGCGATCGCCTGGTCGGCCTGGGCATGCAGCAGGTTGCGGTTGGGCAGGCCGGTGAGATCGTCGTAGAACGCCAGCCGGCGGATGCGGTTGCGCGCCTCCTCGCGCTCCAGCGCCAGCGCGCACAGGTGCACGATGACGTCCACCAGCCGCCGGTGGAAGGCATCCGGGTCGTGCGGGCGGCGGTAGTAGAAGGCGAACGTACCCAGCACGCGGCCGTCGCTGGCCTTGATGGGGGTGGACCAGCAGGCCGCCAGCCCGTGCTCCAGCGCCATGTGGCTGATGCCCTGCCAGTTGGGGTCCAGCGCGATGTCGCGCGCCACCACCATCTGCCCGGTATGCGCGGCGGTACCGCAGCAGCCGACCCCCGGACCGACCGGGATGCCGTCCACCTGCCGGGTGTAGGCCTCGGGCAGGCTCGGCGCGGCCAGCGTGCGCAGACGCCCGTCCTCCACCCGCAGCACCGAGCACAGCACCTGCGGTGCGATCTGCTCGACGTCGCGGCACATCATCTGCATCACCTCGCTGGTGGGAACCTCGCGCACCAGCGCGTCCAGCATCCGGTGCTGCAGCACCTCGTGCACCTTGGTGTGGGTGATGTCCATCAGCACGATGACCAGGTTGGCCAGGGTGCCGTAGTCGTCGAAGATCGGGTTGATGCTGATCGCGCACCACAGCGGACGGCCATCGCGGCAGGCCACGCGTTCGTCGCAGCACACCGGCTCGCCGGCCAGCAGGCGCGCGGCCTGGGCCAGGGTGGTGCGGCGCCGGGCGCGGTCGGGCACCAGCAGCGTGGCGACGTGGCGGCGCAGGACCTGGCTGGCATCGAACCCGAACAGCCGGCAGAAGCCCTTGTTCAGATGCACCACGCGGCCGCGGGCGTCGGTGATCAGCACCGCGCTCTGGGTCTCGTCGAACCCCAGCGACAGCAGCCGCTCGCGCTCCTGGCGCTGGCGCCGCGTGGTCACGTCGCGGACGAACGCCATGTGCATCTGGCCCTCGACCGCGGGGGTACGGGCCACCGACACGCTGATCCAGCGGGTCTGGCCATCCTTGCGCACCATCTGCACGTCGCGCGGCTGGCTGGCCAGTTCGCGCACGCGGTTGGCCGCGCCCGGATGCAAGTCGCTGTCGTAGCGCTCGCGCATGGCCGCCGGCGCCAGGAAACCCAGGTTGCGTCCCGCCACTTCGTCGCGCGACCAGCCGGACAGGGCTTCCATGGCCTTGTTGAAGTACACGATGCGGTTCTGGCCATCGAACACGATCACGCCGCTGTCGACCTGCTCCAGCGCCGCCGACAACAGCGGCAGCATGTCCCCGGCCAGCGACCGCGATAACCGCTCCATGTCCACGCTCCCCTGTAGGCGTGAGCGGATTTATACCGCGTTGCCCGGGCCCCGGGGTGAGGAGCCGGGCAGGCGGTCGCCATGTGCTGGCGGAAGCCGGACCGCATCCGGTATCTTGCGCGGATGACTTCCCCCCGTCCCGCCCGCCCGGGCAGCGTGGCGCGTGCGTTCCGCTATCTGTACCGCGTGCCGTTGCTGCTGGTCCACGTCGTGATCTTCCTGCCGCTGATCCTGCTGCTGATGGCGCCGCCGTTCGGTCGCCTCGGCGCGGCCACCGATCCGCTGGAACACAAGGTGGTGCGCTGGTGGTCGGGCGGCCTGATGTGGATCTTCGGCTTCCGCCTGCAGCGCACCGGCCAGCCGTTGCCGGGGGCGGTGCTGTTCGTCGCCAACCACGTCGGCTGGGTCGACATCAGCATGATCCACAGCCAGAAAATGGTCGGTTTCGTGGCCAAGCGCGAGATCGCCGGCTGGCCGCTGGTGGGCTGGCTCGCCAGCCGCGGCCACACCATCTACCACCAGCGCGGCAACACCGAGTCGCTGGGCGGGGTGATGGAGGAAATGGCCAAGCGGCTGCGCGAGGGCCGGCCGGTGGCGGTGTTCCCGGAAGGGCGCACCCGCGGCGGCCACGAGGTCGGCCCGTTCCATGCGCGCATCTTCCAGGCGGCGGTGGAAACCGGCGTGCCGGTGCAGCCGGTGGCCCTGCGCTACGGCGTGCGCGGCGATGCCCAGACCCGGGTCGCGTTCGCGCCGGGCGAGAGTTTCTTCGGCAACTTCCTGCGCCTGCTCGGCGAACCGGCCCGCCGCGCCGAAGTGCACTTCCTGGAGCCGGTCGCCAGCCATGACCTGGAAGGGCGCCGGCGCATCGCCGAGACCTCGCGCGCGCGCATCATCGCGGCGATGGAAGGCCCGTAACGACGTGTTGCGGTGGCACGCCTCCCGCAGCGCCGGGCAGCCGTGAGCGGCGGCCGGCCGCCGGCGCGGGTTCACGCGCTCTACCGGCGCACGGGCGCAGCATGGCCGCCATGTTGAGCGTCGCCCACTACCAACCGCCGCCGTGGCTGCGCAATCCGCACCTGCAGTCGATGCTGGCGTCCAGCGGGGTGCGCCTGCGCCGCGGCCAGCAGCTGCTGGCGGCCAGTGGCGCGCTCACCCGCGAACTGATCCTCGACGGCGGCGACGGCGTGCGCCTGCAGGCCTGGCACAGCCGCCTGCCGGGCAGGGCGGCGCCGGTCGGCCTGGCGCTGCTGCTGCACGGCTGGGAGGGCAGCGCCGAGTCCAGCTACATGCGCATGACCGCCGCGCGGATGCTCGAGCAGGGCTTCGAGGTGGTGCGGCTGAACTTCCGCGACCACGGCAACACCCACCATCTCAACCCGGGGATCTTCCATTCCTGCCGCATCGGCGAGGTGGTGCATGCCGCCGGCGACGTGGCCGGCCGCTTTCCCGGCCTGCCGCTGGTCGCGGCGGGGTACTCGCTGGGCGGCAACTTCGCGTTGCGCCTGGCCCTGCACGCGCCCGCCGCCGGCGTGCCGCTGCGCCACGTGGCCTCGGTGTGCCCGGTGCTGGACCCGGCGCAGACCATGGACAGCATCGAACGCGGCCCGGCGATGTACGACTGGTACTTCCGCCGCAAGTGGACCGGCTCGCTGCGGCGCAAGCGCGCACTGTTCCCGGAACTGGCCGACTGCGACGACGCGGTGCTGAAGCTGGGGATCCGCGCGCTGACCGGCTGGCTGGTGGAGCGGCATACCGGCTTCGCCACGCTGCAGGACTATTTCGACGGCTACTCCATCGCCGGCCCGCGCCTGTCCGCGCTGGAGGTGCCGGCCGACATCCTGATGGCGCGCGACGATCCGGTGATTCCGTTCACCTCCTTCCGCCACTGGCGCCTGCCGGCGCACGCACGGCTGGAGATCGCGCGCTGGGGTGGCCACTGCGGCTTCATAGAGAACCTGCGCGGCGATGGCTTTTCCGAGCGCTGGGTGGCGCAACGGCTGGCCGCCGCGGTGGGCGTGCGCCCGGCAGCGCAGGGGGCGGTGCCCGCGCTCGGCGCCTGAGCCGCCGCTGGCGCTGCCGGCGGGGGCGCGCCACGGCCCGGCTACAATGGCGTTTTGCGCTTACGCCGGACCGCCATGCAAGACACGATCATCAACGCCCTGCGCCGCAACGCCACCGACGAAGCCGTGGCCACGGCCCGCGAATGGGTCGCCGCCGAACCGCAGCAACCGCAGGCCCACCGCTGGCTGGCGCTGGCCCTCCAGCAGCGCGGCGATGCCGACGCCGCCCAGGCCAGCCTGGAGCAGGCCCTGGCCCTGGCGCCGGACGATGCCGACCTGCACCTGCAGCATGCCGGCCTGTTGCTGGCCCAGCGCCGCATCGATGACGCCGGGCAGGCGCTGGAGCGCACCACCGCGCTCAATCCCAACGAATTTTCCGCCTACCTGATGCAGGCGCACCTGGCGCTGGCGCGCGAGGACATCGACGAGGCCGAGCGCCTGGGCCGCATGGCCGCGCGGGTCGAGCCGGACAGCCCGGAGCTGGGCGCGATCGAAGGCATGGTCGCGCTGCGCCGCGGTGACGCCGACCGCGCGCTGGCGGTCCTGTCGGCCGCCAGCCAGCGCCTGCCCGACGACCCGCGCGTGCTCTACGCGTTGGGCTTCGCCTATCTGGCCAAGGACCTGCTGGCCTTCGCCGAGCAGGCGTTCCGGCGCGTGCTGGAGCTGAACCCGTCCAACCACGCCCTGCGCGGCCTGCTGGTGCAGCTGGCGCTGCGCCAGGGCCATGCCGACCGTGCCGCCGAGGTGATGCGCCAGGTGCTGGCCACCGCGGAAGGCGACAGCCCGGGCATGCGCCGCCTGGCCGGCGAGCTGGAACTGGCCTCCGGCCAGCCGCTGCAGGCGCTGGAGTACCTGCGCCCGCTGCTGGCGGAACTGCCCGGCGACCGCGCCACCCTGCAGATGCTGCTGGTGGCCTGGCAGCGGCTCGGCCGTGAGGACGAGGCGCGCGCCGACCTGGACGCGACGCTGGACGTGCACCCGCAGCTGCACGACCTGTGGCTGGCGCGGCTGGCGGTGGCACCGGTCGGCAGCCCGGAAGCGGTGGAGGTGGTCGAACGCTGGCTGGCGGCGATGCCCGACCACCTGCCGGCGCTGGAGGCGCGCATGCGCCTGCACGACATGAACGGGGAAGCGGACGCCGCCGAGGCCGTGGCGCGGCGCATCGTCGCGCTGGAGCCGGGCCGCGTCAGCGGCGAACAGCGCATCGTCGAGGCGTTGCTGGCGCGCGAGCCGGCCTCGGCCATCGCCCACGTCCAGGCGTTGATCGACAACGCCCCGGAAGCCGCGCGTCCGGAACTGCGGGTCTGGCTGGGTGCGGTGCAGGACCGGGCCAACGAGCCGGCCGCGGCGCTGGCCACCTGGCTGCGCCTGCACGCTGAACTGGCGCCGTCGCGCCTGCCGCTGCCGCCGCAGGCCAAGGCCCCGGCGCAATGGCCGGCGCTGGGCGAAGTCGCCCAGGACAACCCGCTGCGCCCGCTGTTCGTGTGGGGCGCCCCGGGCTCGGGCGTGGAGCGCGTGGTGTCGGTGATGGCCGCCGGCAGCCAGGTGCTGCGCAGCGACCGCTTCGGCCCGAACCCGCCGGACGATGCCTTCCAGAACTTCCATACCCTGCAGCACCTGGCCGACGACACCCTGAGCCCGGCGCAGTTCGTGCAGCAGTGGCGCGACGCCCTGCCGGCGCGCGGCATTGCCGATGGCAACGTGATCGACTGGCTGCTGTGGTGGGACAACGCCCTGCTGTGGGCGCTGCGCCCGCAGCTGCCGGAGGGCCGCCTGGTGATCGCGGTGCGCGACCCGCGCGACATGCTGGTCGAATGGCTGGCGCTGGGCGCGCCGGCGCCGCTGGCGCTGACCTCGGCCGACGAGGCCGCGCGCTGGCTGGCGCGGGTGCTGGAACAGGTGGCCGACCTCAACGAACAGGACCTGTATACCCATCTGATCCTGCGCATCGACGCCGCGGTCAACGACCCGGCGGCGATGGGCGAACTGCTGGAGCAGGCCTTCGGGCTGCGCTTCCCGCCGGTGCGCAGCCTCGGCCCGGCCACCATCGAGGCCGGCCACTGGCGCCGGTATGCGCAGGTGCTGGCGGCCGAGTTCGCGCACCTGGCGCCGGTCGCCGCGCGCCTGGGCTACCCCGAGGCCTGAGCATCCGGTTCCCCCGCAGCGGCAGGCGCCGGCATGGCCGGCGCCCCACCCCAGAGGAGAAGACAATGAAACTGAGCAGCCAGAGTTTCGACAACGGCCGGCCGATCCCGGCCGCATTCGCCGCCGGCGACGCCAGCGGCTTCGCCGGCAACCGCAACCCACAGCTGGCGTGGAGCGAGGTGCCGGCAGGCACGCGCTCGTTCGCGCTGGTATGCGTGGACCCGGATGTCCCGACCGTGCCGGAACTGGTCGGCCGCGACGACGTGAGCATTCCGCTGGCGCAGCCGCGCGGCGACTTCATCCACTGGGTGATGGTGGACATTCCCGCGTCGCTGCGCGAGATCGCCGCGGGCAGCTGCAGCGATGGTTTCAGCGCGCGCGGCAAGCAGCCACCACCGGGGCCGGAAGGCGCGCGCCAGGGCGTGAACGACTACACCGCCTGGTTCGCCGGCAATCCGGAGCTGGCCGGGGTCTACCGTGGTTACGACGGCCCGTACCCGCCGTTCAACGACGAGCGCGTGCACCGTTATTTCTTCCGCCTGTTCGCGCTGGACGTGGAACGGCTGCCGGTGCAAGGCGATTTCAGCGCCGCCGACGTGTACCGCGCCATGCACGGCCACGTGCTGGCCGAAGCGGCGCTGCATGGCACCTACACGCTCAACCCGGCCCTGGCGTGACCCCACGGGACCAGGAAGAAGGGCGCCGCGCGGCGCCCTTCGTCGTTTCCGGGGTGTGGCGCAGCGCGGTTACTTCGTCACCGTTTCCGAGCTGACCACCATGTCCAGCACGTAGGCCTGCGAAGACGCGTCGGCCGGCGGGTTCTTCACCGCATAGCGCTTGACCCGCAGCACGTTGCGCACGCCCTCCTGGTGGCTGTAGCCCTCGATGCCGTCGTAGAAGTTGGCGAACGCGCCGCGCTTGCCCTGCTCCAGGCCCTTGTCGTCGTACTGCACCTCGCGCACCTGCAGGCACTGCTTGTCGCGGATCAACGGATGCGGGCACGGCTGGGTATGCGCGTCCACTTCGAGGAACACGGTTTCACCGGGGCCGCCGTAACGGGTCTCGGCGGTCGGTTCGCCGCGGAAGCGCAGCACGTCGCCGGCGGCGTTGGTCAGCACCAGCGTGGCGGCGTCGGGCTGGCCGATCTTCAGCGTGCCTTCCAGGCGGCTGCCCACGGCCTGGTCCAGCGCCATCAGTGCCGGGTCGGCGCAGGCCATCATCGTCGATGCCAGGCGCGCGACGCTGAGCTGGTCGCCGGCCAGGGTGTAGCCCCCGCCCATGCGGTTGCAGGTGTTGTCCACCGCCAGGCGGCCATCGGCGAAGTCCAGGGTGACCGGCTTGTCGGCGCGCGCGAACAAGGCATCGATGCGCTTGCCGGCGCTGTCAGTAGCGGTGTCGAGCACCCAGTGGTTGGCGCCCAGCTGCTTGCCGTCCACCGGGGCAGCGGCCGCTGCGGTGCTGGCCGCGGGCGGGTTGGCAGCGGCCGGGGCGTCGCTGGAGGCGGGTTTGTTGCAGGCGGCCATCAGGGCGACGGGCAGGGCCAGCAGCAGGATGCGCTTCATCGGGAACTCCTTCGGGAAGCAGGTGGAAAGGACGGAGGGCAGAACGCATGACGCTGGCCGCCGGGGTTATCGGCGGCTATCCGCATTCAGTGTCCAGCAGGCAGGAACAGCAGCAATGCGGCGCCCAAGGCCAACCTGTATACCGCGAAGCCCGTGAAGCGATGGTGCTTGATGTAGCCCAGCAGCCACTTCACCACGACGAAACCGGTCACCACCGCGGCGGCGAAGGCGATGCCGACGTCGCTCCACGCCTCGTGCGCGAGCTGGCCATGGCGGGCCAGCTCGAAGAACGCGTAGCCGCTGGCGGCGAACATGGTCGGGATCCCGACCAGGAACACGAACTCGGCGGCGGCCGCGCGCCGACTCAGGCCCAGCAGCATGGCCAGGAAGATCGCCGCGGCCGAGCGCGAGGTGCCGGGGAATACACCGGCCACCACCTGCGCCAGGCCGACGCCGACGGCGACCTTCCAGGTGACGCTGTCGCGGTCGGGCAGGCGCGCGGCGAAGCCTTCGGCCAGCAGCATCCACACGCCGCCGAACACCAGCGCCCAGGCCACCGGGGTGACGGTCTCCGGCAGCTGCCAGCCGGCCAGCCGCACCGGCAGGCCGACCAGCGCGGTCACCAGGAACGCGGTGGCCAGCTTCAGCACGTAATCGCGGTTGCCGGGGTCACCCAGGCCGGTGGCCAGCGACCACAGCCGCTGCCGGAACACCAGGGCGACGGAGAGGATGGCGCCGGCCTGGATGACGATGTTGAAGAAGTCCGAGCGGGCGCCCAGCCAGCGTTCGGCGATCAGCAGGTGGCCGGTACTGGAAACGGGGAGGAATTCGGTGAGGCCCTCGAGGATGCCAAGCAGCAGAGCGGAAATCGGGTCGGACATGAGCGTGGACGGGCGAATGACCGGCAAAGGATAGAGCATCGCCGGCCATGCACTTGTCTGGTGCGTGACTGGATGAAATGCACCATGTTGGTGCATCACGACCAGGCGCAGGCCAACGCAACGCTTTGAAAACAAGGAGTTGCCTGCCTGCGGAAGTTGGCACGCGAGTTGCTGTAGACAGCGCACGCCACTTCCACCGAGGTTTTGCCCGATGTCCCTGGAAAATATCGAGAAGCTCATCAAGGACAACCAGATCGAGTTCATCGATCTGCGTTTCGTCGACATGCGCGGCATCGAGCAGCACGTGACCTTCCCGGTCTCCATCGTCGAGCCGTCGCTGTTCGAGGAAGGCAAGATGTTCGACGGCAGCTCGATCGCCGGCTGGAAGGGCATCGCCGAATCGGACATGGTGCTGATGCCGGACCCGGCCAGCGCCTACGTCGACCCGTTCTACGCCGACCCGACCCTGGTGCTGACCTGCGACGTGCTCGACCCGGCCACCATGCAGGGCTATGGCCGTTGCCCGCGCGGCATCGCCAAGCGCGCCGAGGCCTACCTGAAGTCCTCGGGCATCGCCGACCTGGCGTTCTTCGGCCCGGAACCGGAATTCTTCATCTTCGACTCGGTCCAGTTCGCCAACGACATGGGCCACACCTTCTTCAAGATCAACTCCGAGGAAGGCGCCTGGAACACCGGCAAGCACTATGACGGCGCCAACAGCGGCTACCGTCCGACCGTCAAGGGCGGCTACTTCCCGGTGCCGCCGACCGATTCGCTGCACGACATCCGCGCCGAGATGTGCAAGGTGCTGACCCAGGTCGGCATCGAGGTCGAGGTGCACCACCACGAGGTGGCCAACGCCGGCCAGTGCGAGATCGGCGCCAAGTTCAACACGCTGGTGACCAAGGCCGACGAACTGCAGCGCATGAAGCACGTCATCAAGAACGTGGCGCACCGCAACGGCAAGACGGTGACCTTCATGCCCAAGCCGCTGGTCGGCGACAACGGCAGCGGCATGCACGTGCACCAGTCGCTGGCCAAGGAGGGCAAGAACCTGTTCTCCGGCGACGGCTACGGCGGCCTGTCGCAGATGGCGCTGTGGTACATCGGCGGCATCTTCAAGCACGCCCGCGCCATCAACGCCTTCAGCAACTCGGGCACCAACAGCTACAAGCGCCTGGTGCCCGGTTTCGAGGCACCGGTGATGCTGGCCTACTCGGCGCGCAACCGCTCGGCGTCGTGCCGCATCCCGTGGGTGTCCAACCCGAAGGCGCGGCGCATCGAGATGCGTTTCCCCGACCCGATCCAGTCCGGCTACCTGACCTTCACCGCGCTGATGATGGCCGGCCTGGACGGCATCCGTAACCAGATCGACCCCGGTGCTCCTTCGGACAAGGACCTGTACGACCTGCCGCCGGAGGAAGAGAAGCTGATCCCGCAGGTCTGCTCCTCGCTGGACCAGGCGCTGGAAGCGCTGGACAAGGACCGCGAGTTCCTCAAGGCCGGCGGGGTGATGAGCGACGACTTCATCGACGCCTACATCGCGCTGAAGATGAAGGAAGTGACCGCGTTCCGCGCCGCCACCCATCCGCTGGAATACCAGCTGTACTACGCCAGCTGATGCCGGGCGGCCGCCTGCGCGCGGCCGCCGCACCCCCTTGCCGCCGGCAACGGCGGCGATGGCAAAGTCCCTCCCCTCCCGCTTTCGCCATCGCCGCCCCCGGCGGCAAACCCGGCACTACCAGGCAGTGGCAAGAGAACCCGGAAACGCGTCGCGTGGGCCAGGCCTCACTGCCGCGCGGCGCATCCGGCGCACCGCCAGCGGCCGTTGCATGGCCGCTGGATGACACGATGCCGGCCCGCGGCGGCCGGTCTCCTCCACATCGGGACCTGCGCATGAAACTGATCTCCGCCATCATCCGCCCGTTCAAGCTCGACGAGGTCCGCGAGGCCCTCGGCGCGGCCGGCGTGTCCGGCATCACCGTCACCGAGGTCAAGGGCTTCGGCCGCCAGAAGGGCCACACCGAGCTGTACCGCGGTGCCGAGTACGTGGTCGATTTCCTGCCCAAGATCCGCATCGAAACCGCGGTCACCGACGACAACGTCGAGGCGGTGATCGAAACCCTGCAGGCGGCCGCCGGCACCGGCAAGATCGGCGACGGCAAGATCTTCGTCACCCCGCTCGAGCAGGTGGTGCGCATCCGCACCGGCGAGACAGGCGCCGACGCGCTCTGAAGACCCGCTGACGCCCGGCTCCGTGGCGGCCAGCCGCCAGCACGGGCCCGGTCGCCGGCTGCTTCCCCCACAACCGGAGTCGACAATGCGAACGCAATTTTTCACCGGGCCCAGGGCCCGGCTCGGTGGTCTGTGCCCGTCGCCCACGCTCGCCGGCCTGGCGCTGGCGCTGCTTCCGCTCGCAGCCAGCGCGCAGCCGGCCGCGCCGGCGTTCGACCGCGGCGACGTGGCCTGGATGCTCACCTCCACGCTGCTGGTGCTGATGATGGTGGTGCCCGGGCTGGCGCTGTTCTACGGTGGCCTGGTGCGCGCCAAGAACGTGCTGTCGGTGCTGAGCCAGGTACTGGTGGTGTTCTCGCTGGTACTGCTGCTGTGGGTCGGCTACGGCTACAGCGCGGTGTTCAGCGAGGGCAACGCGCTGTTCGGTTCGTTCACCCGGTTCGCCTTCCTGCACGGCTTCACCCCGGACTCGGTGGGGCGCACCCCCATCGCCGGCCTGCCGGATTACCTGTTCGTGGCATTCCAGTCCACCTTCGCCGGCATCACCACCGCGCTGATCGTCGGCGCCTTCGCCGAACGCATCCGCTTCCGTGCGGTGCTGCTGTTCTCGGCGCTGTGGTTCACCCTGGGCTACCTGCCGATGGCGCACAGCGTCTGGGGGGGCGGCTGGCTGGGGGCGATGGGCGCCATCGACTTCGCCGGCGGCACCGTGGTCCACATCAATGCCGGCGTCGCCGGGCTGGTGGCGGCGTGGTTCGTCGGCAAGCGCCTGGGTTATGGGCACGTGGCGTTGAAGCCGCACAACCTGCCGCTGACCTGGCTCGGCGCGATGCTGCTGTGGGTGGGCTGGTTCGGCTTCAACGCCGGTTCGGCGGCGGCGGCCGACAGCGTGGCGTCGCTGGCGTTCATCAACACCCTGCTGGCCACCGCCGCCGCGGTACTGGGCTGGACGCTGGTGGAGGCGGTGACCAAGGGCCACCCCTCGGCACTGGGCGCGGCCTCGGGCGCGGTCGCCGGCCTGGTCGGGGTGACGCCGGCCTGCGGCACGGTGGGGCCGCTGGGCGCGATCGTGATCGGCCTGGTCACCGGCATGCTCTGCGTATGGGGCGTCACCGGCCTGAAACGCCTGCTGCGGGCGGACGACACCGCCGACGTATTCGGCGTGCACGGTGTCGGCGGCATCGTCGGCGCGCTGCTGACCGGCGTGTTCAGTGCGCAGTCGCTGGGCGGCACCAAGGCCGGCCTGGATATTGCCCACCAGCTGTGGGTGCAGGCGGTCAGTGTCGGCTTCACCGTGCTGTGGAGCGCGACGGTCACCGCGGCGGTCCTGCTGGTGGTGCGCGCGCTGGTCGGCCTGCGCGTGAGCGAGGAAGCCGAGCGGACCGGCCTGGACATCAGTACCCATGGCGAATCGGCCTACGAGGCCTGAGCGCGACGGGCCGGACGGCTGCACGCCGCCGGCCCCGTCGCAGTCGGCACGGCAGGCGCCTTTGCACTACATTGGTGCAATGCACGACACCGCCCTCCCGCCCCCCGCCGAGCTGTTGGCCACGCCGCTGGTGTGGACCGCGGCGGACGGCCGCATCGCCGGCGCGAACCCGGCGTTCTGCCGCTGGCTGGGGGTCAGCGTGCGGCGCCTGCTGGGGCAGCCGCTGGCATCGCTGGAGAGCCAGGGCGACGACCTCGCCGAGCGCCTGGCACAGGGCTGGGACGGCGTCGACGCCGTGCGCCTGCCGCGGCTGGCGCTGGCCCTGCCGGGCGAGCGCTCGCGGTTCGCCGAGGGCTGGCTGACCGCGCTGGATGCCGGCGGCTGGCTGCTGGAAGCGCACCCGGTGGACGAGTTCGCCGCGCCCGATCCGGCGCAGGTGCTGCCCGGCGCCTTCAGCGCGGCGCTCAAGGGCCTGGCCCACGAGCTGCGCAACCCACTGGCCGGGCTCAAGGGCGCGGCGCAGCTGCTGGCGCGCCGCGCCGGCAACCGCGATGCGGCGGAGGGCGAGCTGATCGAACTGATCGGCGCGGAGATCGAACGCCTCAACACCCTGCTCGAACAACTGCTTTCACCGGCACCGCAGCGGCCGCACGCGCCGCTCAACATCCATGCCGCGCTCGAGCGGGTGCTGCGCCTGGCCGAGAACGAGGCCGGCTGGACCCTGCAGCTGCAGCGCGATTACGACCCCAGCATTCCCGAGTTCGCCGGCGACGCCGACCGCCTGACCCAGGCCCTGCTCAACCTGGTGCGCAATGCGATCCAGGCCGGCGCCACCCGCATCGTGCTGCGCACCCGGGTCGAACACGGCGTGCGCACCGCCGAACACGCCTCGCCGCTGGCGCTGCGGCTGGAAGTGGCCGACGACGGGCGCGGCGTGCCCGAAGACCTGGCCGAACACCTGTTCCTGCCGCTGGTGAGCGGCCGCGCCGAAGGCACCGGGCTCGGCCTGGCACTGGCCCAGCAGGTGGCGCGCGAGCACCGCGGCACCCTGAGCTTCCGCTCGCGCCCCGGGCACACCGTGTTCACCCTGCTGCTGCCGTTACCGGTCGCCAGCGAGGAAAAGGAGCTGGCCGATGGCTGACGTGTCCCCCCCGGCGGCGACGATCTGGGTGGTCGACGACGACCGCGCGGTGCGCTTCGTCCTGAGTACCGCATTGCGCGACGCCGGCTACGCGGTGGAGGGCTTCGACAGCGCCGCCGCGGCACTGGCCGCGCTGGCGCGGCAGCCGGCGCCCGACCTGCTGTTCACCGACGTGCGCATGCCCGGCGACGACGGGCTGGTGCTGCTGGAAAAGCTCAAGGCCGCGCACCCGCAGCTGCCGGTGATCGTGATGTCGGCCTACACCGACGTGGCCAGCACCGCCGGTGCGTTCCGTGGCGGCGCGCATGAGTTCCTGTCCAAGCCGTTCGACCTGGATGACGCGGTGGAGCTGGCGCGGCGCGCGCTGCCCGAACCGGAGCCGCGCGTGGACGCGGCACCGGTGCCGGCGCCGGCGGCGGGCGACGACGCGCCGCAGCTGATCGGCGACACCCCGGCCATGCGCGCGCTGTTCCGCGCCATCGGGCGGCTGGCGCAGGCGCCACTGTCGGTGCTGATCAACGGCGAGACCGGCACCGGCAAGGAGCTGGTGGCCAACGCGCTGCACCGTGAATCGCCGCGCGCGCGCGGCCCGTTCGTCGCGCTCAACACCGCCGCCATTCCCGCCGAGCTGCTGGAGAGCGAACTGTTCGGCCACGAGGCCGGTGCCTTCACCGGCGCGGCCAGGCGCCATATCGGCCGCTTCGAGCAGGCCCATGGCGGCACCCTGTTCCTGGACGAGATCGGCGACATGCCGCTGCCGCTGCAGACGCGGCTGCTGCGGGTACTGGCCGAAGGCGAGTTCTTCCGCGTCGGCGGGCGCGAACTGATCCATGTCGACGTGCGCGTGGTCGCCGCCACCCACCAGGACCTGGAGGCACTGGTCGAGCAGGGCCGCTTCCGCGCCGACCTGCTGCACCGGCTGGACATGGTGCGGCTGTGGCTGCCGCCGCTGCGCGAACGCCTGGACGACGTGGCCACGCTCACCGCGACGTTCCTGGGCAACGCCGCGCGGCGGCTGGACATGCCGCCCAAGCGCCTGTCCACCGCCGCCCTGCAGGCCCTGCGCCAGCACGACTGGCCCGGCAACGTGCGCGAACTGGAAAACGTGTGCTGGCGGCTGGCGGCACTGGCGGTGGCCGACACCATTTCCGCGGCCGACGTGCAGGCGGCGCTGGCCCGTGGCGGCCGTGCCCGCCCCGGCGCGGCCGCGGTGGCGCCCGGGCAATGGGACCAGGCGCTGGCGCAGTGGGCGCGGCAACGCCTGGCCGAGGGCGCCAGCGGCCTGCACGCCGAAGTGCGCGAGCGCATGGAGGCGGTGCTGCTCGACGCGGCGCTGGCCGCCACCGACGGCCACCGCGGCGATGCCGCGGCGCGGCTCGGCGTCGGCCGCAACACGCTGACGCGCAAGCTGGGGCCGGGGCGCAAGCGCTGAAGAACCCGTGCGGCGCGCCCGCCGCGACCCGGCGGATCGGCGCCGGGTGGGCGTGTATCATCGGCCCCCCATGGAGATGCGGGCGCCACGTCAGGACACGGCCACCCAGGCACCACGCCCGGGCCGCGCGCCGTCCGCGATAGCGACGGCAGCCCGCCGCCGGCATGCGAGGCGCTGTTGAACACCGACGCCTGGCAGCGCCTGACCGATCTGTTCCACCGCGCCACCGAACTGCCCGAGGCCGAACGGATCACTTTCATCCACGCGCAGACCGGTGACGATCCGGAGCTGCAGCGCGAACTGCTGGCGCTGCTGGCCGCCGATACCGATCCCACGCGCCTGCACGCGCCGCTGCGCGAGGCGGTCAAGGTGGCGGCCCAGGCCAGCGAGGCCGAGGTGATGCCGGGCACGCGGTTCGGGCCATGGGCGGTGGAACGGATGATCGGCGCCGGCGGCATGGGCCGGGTGTACCTGGCGCGGCGCGCCGATGGCGCCTACGAGCGCCAGGTTGCGCTCAAGCTGGTGCGCGCCACCGCGCTGGACGAACGCCGCCACCGGCATTTCGAATACGAGTGCCGCCTGCTGGCGCAGATGCAGCACCCGGCCATCGCGCAGATCCACGACGCCGGCATCGATGCCGACGGCCGCGCCTGGCTGGTGATGGAGTACATCCACGGGCAGCCGATCTCCGCCTGGTGCGACCAGCACCGGGTCGACCTGCGCCAGCGCGTCGAGCTGCTGGCCAAGGCCGCCGAAGGCGTGCAGCACGCGCACCAGAAGGGCGTCATCCATCGCGACCTGAAGCCGGGCAACATCCTGGTCGCCGCGGTCGACGGCCAGCCGCTGCCCAAGATCATCGACTTCGGCATCGCCATGGATGCCGCCGCCGCCGACGACGCCCCGGGGGGCGGCACCCCCGGCTACATGAGCCCGGAGCAGGCCCGCCCCGGCAACGACACCGATGCCCGCAGCGACGTGTACTCGCTGGGGGCGCTGCTGTACGAGCTGGCCTGCGGCGCGCCGCCGGAAGCGTCCCCCGTGCCGCCGTCGCGGTACCTGCGCGAGCAGCCGCCGGCCCGGCGCGCCGAGCTGGCGGCCGAGCGCGGCAGCACCCCGGCCCGGCTGCGGCGCGCCTTGCGCGACGGCATCGACGCGATCGCGCTCAAGGCGCTGCAGCCCGAGCGCGCCGCGCGCTACGCCTCGGTATCG
Source organism: Stenotrophomonas sp. Steno-Z10-HUANG (assembly GCF_056393075.1). Taxonomy (NCBI): domain Bacteria; kingdom Pseudomonadati; phylum Pseudomonadota; class Gammaproteobacteria; order Lysobacterales; family Lysobacteraceae; genus Stenotrophomonas; species Stenotrophomonas sp. Steno-Z10-HUANG. The sequence continues at coordinate 102,335 of NZ_JBWJPA010000008.1, read as the reverse complement.
TCGCTGCTGGACGACCTGCGGCGCTGGCTGGCGCACTATCCGCCGCATGCGGCCGGACCGGCGCGATGGCTGGGCGTGCGTACCTTCGTGCGCCGCAACCGGCTGGCGGTGGCGGCCGCGGCCGCGGTGGCGGTGGCGCTGGTCGCCGGCCTGGCCGCGACCACCTGGTCGCTGCGCGAGGCGCGCCAGGAGGCGGCGCGGGCCAGGGTGACGTCCGAGTTCCTGGCCTCGGTGCTGGACAGCGTCGATCCGGCGGTCTCGCAGGACATGGACAAGACGCTGATGCTGCGGGTGCTCGACGACGCCTCGCAGCGTGCGGTGCGGGAGCTGGCGGCCTATCCGGACATCCTGGCCGACGTGGAACTGATCATCGCGGTCAACCAGGTCGGCCTGGAAGAGTACGACCGCGCCATCGCGCACCTGCAGTCGATCCGCTCGCTGGCCGCGGCCCACCCCGGCCGGCTGCAGTTCCAGGAGCTGCGCGCGATGCAGGTGCTGGGCCAGGCCTACCTGTTGTCGGACCGGCTCAAGCAGGCGGACGCGACATTCGTCGAGGGCATCGCCCGGGCCCAGCGTGGCCCCGCCGCGCATCGATGGCTGGCGCTGGACATGCAGTCGCGCCGGGCCTGGGTGCTGTTCGTGCAGGGCCAGGCGGACGCGGCGACGCGGCTGGCGCGCGAGGCGTTCGACGGGCTCTCGCGGCAGCGGCCGGCCGATGACCCGCAGCGGCTCGATGCTGCCAAGCGCTATGCCGAGATCCTGTCCACCAGCGGTGACTACGCGCGCGCGATGGCGCTGCTGGATGAGGTGATCCGGCAGCGGACCCGGGTCCATGGCCGCGAACACCCCCAGACCCTGGCGGCACGCCGTGACCTGGCGGTCGCGCGCCTGCAGCAGCGCGATTTCGCCGGCGCCGAGCCGGAACTGCGGCAGCTGGCCGCCATCTACGAGCGCCTGTACGGCGCCGACAACGGCTTTACCGTCAGCACCCTGGGCATGCTCGGCAGCGCCCTGCGCGAGCAGGGCAAGGTGAGGGAGGCCGGCCCCTACTACCGCGCGACCATGGAGTGGAATGCCGCGCGCTACGGCACCGATTCCTTTTCCGCGGTGATCACCCGCCACAACCACGCCAACTGGCTGCTGGCCGACGGCCAGGCGGAGGCGTCGGAACGGGAACAGCGCGCGCTGCTGGAGATCGCCGGGCGCACCCTGGGGCGCGACAACCACGTCACCGCGGAAATCCTGCGCGGGCTGGCCGAAGCGGAGCTGGCGCAGGGCCGGACCCAGGCCGCCCGCGTCCATGCCAACGAGTCGCTGCGGGCCATGCGCAAGGTCTACGGCGACCAGAACCAGGCGGTGCTGCGCGACGTGCGCGACACCCTGGCCAAGGTCGAGGCGGCCGCGCTGGCGGAAGCGGCCGCGCGGTGACCGCCGCCCGCGCCGGCCCCGCTCGACCCGGGCGCGGCGAACGGGCATCTTTGCCCCGTTGCATACCCCGGGCCACGCCGGCATGCCTGCGCGGGCATGCGCAGGCCGCCCGGCCCGCACCCTGCAAGGAGTGACACATGCGTCTTCGTCTTCCCGCCATCACCGCCACCGCCCTGCTCGCCGCCTGCGGCACGCGCCCGCCGGCGCGCCCGGAAGCGCCACCGGCCCCGCCGGCCATGGGCACCGCGCAGCTGGCCGAGGCCAACCTCGCACCGGCATCGGCCAGCCTGGTCAGCGGCCGCGTCGCGCTGGTCCCCGAGCCCGGTGGCGTGCACATCAGCGGCGTGATCGGCGGCCTGCCGCGTGGCGGCCAGGCCGGGTTCCACGTGCACGAAAAGGGCGACTGCAGCGCGGTCGATGCCAGCAGCGCCGGCGGCCACTTCAATCCCGCCGCACAGCCGCACGGGCGTGCCGGTGGCGGCGCGCACCATGCCGGCGACATGGACAACCTGCAGGCCAATGCCGAAGGCGTCGTACACGTGGACGTACGCCTGCGCGGGGTTACCCTTGGTGGCGGCGCGGCCAACGACATCGCCGGCCGTGCCCTGGTGGTCCATGCCAACGCCGACGACTACCACAGCCAGCCGGCGGGCAACGCCGGCGCCCGGGTCGCCTGCGGCGTGGTCCGCGTCACCCGCTGAATGCGGTGGTCCGGCCGATCCAGTTCACTCAAGGGAGTACGACGATGCGTTTGATCCACACCAGCCTGTTCCTTGCCAGCGCCCTGGTGCTGAGCGCCTGCAAGCAGGACGCCGAGCCGGCCGCCACCCCGGCCGATACCGCAACCCCGGCGCCGGCGCCCGCCGCCGATCCGGCCGCGCCGCCGCCGATGGCGCCCGCCGCCGCGGCCGTCGCCACCGCCGAGCTGCAGCCGACCAAGGACAGCACGGTCAAGGGCAGCATCCGCTTCACCGTGGTCGACGGCAGGCTGCACGCCAGTGGCGACATCAGCGGGCTCAAGCCGGGCAGCGAGCACGGCTTCCACATCCACGAGAAGGGCGACTGCAGTGCGCCGGACGGCAGCAGTGCCGGCGGCCACTTCAACCCGGGCAATGCCGAACACGGCAGCATCGACGCGCCGGCGCACCATGGCGGCGACATGCCCAACATCGTCGCCGACGCGCAGGGCAATGCGCATGTCGATGGCCCGGTGTCGAGCAACGTCAACGCCGGCAAGGGCGACGGCTTCGACATCATCGGCCGCGGCCTGATCGTCCATGCCGACCCGGACGACTACCACAGCCAGCCCACCGGCAACGCCGGCGCGCGCCTGGCCTGCGCGGTGATCGCCAAGGCCCAGTAACGCCCCGGCCGCACGAATGCAGAACGCCGGCGGATGCCGGCGTTCTGCGTTGCAGGCCATGGGTTGCCGGCGTCAGTGCGCCATCACCGCGCGTGCGTCCTGGCCGGCTTCGACGTGCACGTACAGCACGTCCAGCCCGTGCGCCTCGAGCACCGCGGCCATCTGCCGCTGGCGCATCAGGTACTGCTCGTAGATGCGCTGCAGGCGGTCGCAGTCGTTCTTGTCCTGCGCATAGTGCGCGCACCAGCCGGCCGGGTCGAACAGCGCCATGCGTACCTCGCTGCCGGTATAACGCAGCAGCGGCTCGGGCGCGGCGTCCAGCCACTGCTCCCGTTGCGGCGAGAACATCGCCGTCTCCAGCAGCGGCCACAATCCGGCCAGGCCCTGGTTGTCGTACTGCATGGCCATCATCGCGGCCAGGTCGTTGACGGTGAAATAGCGCGCGTGCTCGATCTGCGCGCCGAAGGCGTCCTGCGCCAGCAGGGCGGTATCGGCCTGGGCCATGCCGTTGGCCAGCAGCACGTCTTCCAGTGCGTCGCGGGTCTCGGCCAGCAGGGTGGCGTCGCTGCCGGTCAGCACGAACGGCAGTACCCGCAGGCCGCCACCGGTCAGCGCCGGGTCGGCCTGCAGCGGCAGCGGCACGTCGCCGGACGCATCGGCGCCGAACGCCAGCAGGCGCGGGCCCTGGTTGCGCCCGGGCGCGCGCATCTGCAGTTCCTCCAGGCGCCGGTGCACCGGCCAGCCCGGGCGCAGCACCTCGGCCGGATCGAAATGCGCCGCGGCCAGCACCAGGTCCAGCCCGCTGGCCTGCGGCACCAGCTTCTGCAGGTCGCGGCCGACCAGCGCGGCCAGTTCGCCGGCCTGGCTGGAGGGCAGCGCGGCGAGCCGCGGTTGCTGGCCACCGGCCAGCTCCAGCGCCATCACGCCCAGTGCGTTCATGTCGGGGTTGGGATTGCTCATGGTTCGCGGTTGGCCCGTCACAGGCTCGAAGCTACACTCAATGTCCATTATGCCTGCTGCCGCAGGCAGGTCCGCGCCGCCTTCCCCCACCAGCCCAGGTAACCGCATGTCCAGCGCCCGTCCCGTCGCCATTCTCGGTGGTGTCCGCATCCCGTTCTGCCGCCAGAACACCGCCTATGCGGACGTCGGCAATCTCGGCATGTCGGTGCGCACCCTCGGCGCGCTGGTCGAGCGCTTCGGCCTGCACGGGCAGCAGCTGGGCGAAGTGGCGATGGGTGCGGTGATCAAGCATCCCAGCGACTGGAACCTCGGCCGCGAGGCCGCGCTGTCCTCCGGACTGTCGCCGCTGACCCCGGGCATCACCCTGCAGCGCGCCTGCGGCACCTCGCTGGACAGCATCATCACCGTGGCCAACAAGATCGCCCTGGGCCAGATCGACTCCGGCATCGGCGGCGGTTCGGACACCACCTCCGACGTGCCGATCGTCTACGGCAAGAAGCTGCGCGGGCGCCTGCTGGCCGCCAACCGCGCCAAATCGACCGGCGACAAGGTCAAGGCGCTGCTGTCAGGGTTCCGCCTGTCCGAGCTCAAGCCCGAGTTCCCCGGCGTGGCCGAGCCGCGCACCGGCAAGAGCATGGGCGACCACTGCGAGGACATGGCCAAGGAGTGGAACATCTCGCGCGATTCGCAGGACGAGTGGGCGGTGGCTTCGCACCGCAAGCTCGCCGCCGCCTACGAGCGCGGCTTCTTCGGCGACCTGATCGCCCCGTTCCGTGGGGTCGAGCGCGACAACATCCTGCGCCAGGACACCTCGCTGGAGAAACTGGCCACGCTGAAGCCGGCGTTCGACAAGACTTCCGGCCGCGGCACCCTGACCGCGGCCAACTCCACGCCGCTGACCGACGGCGCCGCCGCGGTGCTGCTGGCCAGCGAGGAATGGGCGCGCGCCCACGGCCACGAACCGCTGGCGTACCTGCGCGACGCGCAGGTGGCGGCGGTGGATTTCGTGCATGGCGAGGGCCTGCTGATGGCGCCGACCATCGCCGTGCCGGAGATGCTCCGCCGCAACGGCCTGACCCTGCAGGACTTCGACATCTACGAAATCCACGAGGCCTTCGCCGCGCAGGTGCTGTGCACGCTGCGTGCGTGGGAGAGCGAGGACTACTGCCGCAACCGCCTGGGCCTGGACGCGCCGCTGGGCCGCATCGACCCGGAGAAGATCAATCCGCTGGGCTCGTCGCTGGCCACCGGCCACCCGTTCGCCGCCACCGGCGCGCGCATCGTCGCCACCGTGTCCAAGGAGCTGGCCGAACGTGGCGGCGGCCGCGCGCTGGTGTCGATCTGCACCGCCGGCGGCATGGGCGTGGTGGCGATCATCGAGCGCTGATCCGCCGCCGGCGCTCCACGGCGACGCGGTCGAAGCGCTGCTCGCCCGGGAAGCCCCCATGCCGCGCCGGCGACCGCTCCGGTTTCCGCGCGCTGCGTGCCGCGGCCATGGCCTGTACCGATCCGTTCCACGCCGGCCGCCGCGACCGGCCGGTGGCGTTGTCGTCGCCCGGGTGCGCCGGGAGCCGGGCAATCCCCCCCCGGGCGGCGGGGCGCCGCCAGTCCAGCGCGTGACCGGAACTGGTGGCCAGGCGCGCCTCACCGGGGACGCACCGGCGTGTCCGGCCGCGCCGCCGCGCGCCGCTGATCCGCGCCCACTGCCCCCCTGCCGGGTTCCCTGACCGACTGCTATCGTCGGCGCTTCGGCGGAGACCAGGGACGGGACATGAAACGCATCACGATGGGGCTGGGCGTGCTGTTGGCGGCGCTGGCCGCGCCGGCGGCGGCGATGACGTTCATGACGGTGGACTATGTGTGCCCGATTGGTGGCGAGCGCTTCAGCGCCAGCACCATGGGCTCGGGCACCTCGTTCGGCCATTTCCTGGACGGGCGCGCGCATGGCGCCATCCAGTCGCCGTGGCCGCTGGTGGAGTGCCCGGGCAACGGCTTCCTGCTGTTCCGCGAGGCCTTCGACAAGACCGAGCTTGAGGCGCTGGGCACCTACGTGCAGAGCGCCGACTACCAGCGCCTGCGCGGCACGGAAACCAGTTACTGGCGGCTGGCGCAGCTGCTGCGGGTGATCGGTGCGCCGGCCGCCGAGCAGGCCGGTGCGCTGCAGCGGGCCAGCTGGCAGGCCTCACCGGCGCAGTACCCGCGCTACGTGGCCGCCGCGTCGGCCGCGTTCGCCCGGCAATGCCCGGATGGCCAGGCCGCGCGCGATGGCCAGTGGCTGTACTGCCAGATGCTGCTGGGCGAATGGGAGCGGCGCTTGTCACGGTTCGAACCGGCGCGGGCGCGCTTCAACGGCCTGCTGCCGCAGGTGCAAGCCCTGGTGACCGGGCCGGACCGCGAGCGGGTGGCCAGGCAGTTCGCCGCCGAGATCGCGCAACAGCTGCAGCTCATCGACGCCGGCGACAGCCGGTCGACGATGGCGGTGGATGCCAATGCGCCGGCGGCTGCCGCGGCCGGCCCGGCGCCCGGTTCCGTGGAAGACGCGGCCTCGGCGGCCGATGCTTCCGCAGCGCCGGTGGGAATGGCGGCCGCAACCACTGCGGATGTGGCGGCGATGGCGGCCGCCGCGGCTGCCGAAGCGGCCCGCGAGGCCGATGCCGATGCGCGCGCCGGGGAAGGCGATCGCTGAGCGTTCGGGCGGGGCGTGCCTGCGCCCTGATCCATCATGGAGAGAGGGAATATGCCTGAAACGAACGCGTTCAACCCGTACGCGGCACCGCAAAGCGCGGTGCTGCCGCCAGCACTGGAGCGCAGCGGCGGCACGGAAAACTGCTGGCGTGACGGACCCGACCTGCTGGCGCGGCCGCAGGCCGACCTGCCACGCTACTGCGTCAAATGCGGCGAGCCGGCCGTGGATTACCGCAAACGCAGCTTCTACTGGCATTCGCCCTGGCTGTACCTGCTGATCCTGCTGCAGATGATCATCTACCTGATCGTCGCGTTGATCGTACGCAGGCAGGGCCAGCACCAGGTCGGGCTGTGCGCCGCGCACCAGCGCCAGCGCCGGCATTTCATGCTGATGGCCTGGCTGTCGCCGCTGCCGCTGATCGCCGGTTTCGTGCTGGAAACCGGCACCACGGTGCTGCTGGGCAGCCTGGCGTTCTTCGTGATGCTGTTCTGGGGCCTGATCGGAATGCGCATCCTCAAGCCGCGGCGGATCACCCGCGAGCTGGCGGTCTATGGCGGCGTCTCGCCGCGGCTGCTGGCACGGCTGCCGCGCTACCCGTACCGGCGCGACTGAACGCGCCCGTCGCGGCCGCTCAGGGCGTGTCCGCCGCCGGCGAGTGGTCGAGCAGGAACTGGCTGATCTGCCGCCGCAGCGGCAGGTCGTCGGTGGTGCGGGCGAAGCCATCGGCCTGGAGCGCGTGGTCGCGCGCCGCATCCGCTTGGTCCAGGTTGGAATGGCGTTCGGCCAGCGCCAGGCAGATCGAGGCGGCGTAGCCGGCGGCCCCGGCGGCGGTGGCCAGTGGCAGCGCGCGCAGGTACAGGGCGATGGCCAGGCGGTCATCGCCGGTGAAATCGCCCAGGGTTTCCCACAGGAACGGATGGTCGCGGCCGGCGGCGGCCAGCGATTCGCAGTAACCGCGCAGTTCGGCGTAGGCGAGTTCGGCGGCGTCGGTCGCGCCGGACTGGCCGGCGTCGATGATGCGGTCGGTCAGTTCCACGACGCGGGCGTGGATATCGGCAGGAATGTTCATTGCAACCGGGCGGCGCGGGGCGGGCGGCGGATTCTACCCGTGTCAGTCCGGCAGCCGCGGGAAGCCATGCGCGTCGCGGGCCTCGGCCACGGCCTGGTCCTGGATCCGCTGGCGCAGGTCGCGCCGCTGCAGCGGCTGCGCCGCGCGGCCGTGGCGGTGCTGCACCGCATTGAGCAGGCACTGCCGCGCCAGCACGTCATCGCCGGCGGCGGCGAAGCCTTCGCCCAGTTCCTCCCAGGCGTCGGCGCCGGCGCCCTGGGCGATGGCGCGGTGCAGGAACTCCTCGGCCTGGGTCCATTGCCCCTGGCCGCGTGCCAGCCGCCCCAGGGTCAGCAGCAGCGCCGGGCTCGCCGCATGCGACTGCAGCCAGCGCTGCGCACTGGCGCGGCGCGAGTCGAGCTTGTCCACCGGCAGTTCGCCGTAGAGCAGGATCAGGCCGTCGTCCCAGTGGTTGTCCAGGGCCTGCTCGATGCTGTGCAGGGCGGTGTCGTTCCAGTTCAGCGCCACCGCACGCCGGGCGTAGCGCGCCACCGCCTCGGGGGTGGCGCGCAGCGCCTTGGGCAGCACTTCCCAGCGGGCGGCCAGTGCGTTGACGTTGTCGGCTTCGTCGAGCATCTGCAGGGCCAGGCGGGTTTCCAGCGCGGCCAGCGCGTCGGCGGGCAGCGCCTGCTGTTGGCGCAGCGCGCCAAGCTGGCCGTAGGCCTCCTCGGCACGGCCGGCGCGCGCCAGCGCATCGGTGCGCAGCCAAAGCCCGCGCGGCGGCAGCGGCTGGATCGCCGCCAGGTCCAGCGCTTCGATGGCCTGCTGCGGGTTGTCGCGCTGCAGCCAGCGCTCGGCGCTGTGCAACGCGTGCAGGGTGGCGTCCTGCACGCCCAACTGCTGCAGGTACTGGCCGGCGCTGGCGCTGTCGCCGCGCGCCTCGGCCGCTCGCATCGCCGCCGCCAGCGCGACCGCGCGCACTTCCTTCTCGCTGGCGGCGCTGGCCAGCAGCTTCTCGGCACGCTGCCACTGGCCGCCGTCCAGCGCCTGCAGGCCGTCGATCAGGCGTGCGCGTCCCTGCCGGCGGCGGTAGCGCGCCCAGCTGCGGAACGGCGCACTGAGCAGCGTCCACAGCAGCCACAGCAGCAGGCCGGCGATCAGCAGCGCCAGCAGCGCCTGCGGCAGCGTGGCGATGTAATCGTTGCCGCCGGCGCGCACGATCACCTCGCCGATCCCGCGTACCGATTCCTGCCCCAGCCATTGCGCACCGAGGATGCCGATGGCGGCCACCAGCAGCAGGACCAACAACGAACGGAATGCATTCATGGCGCCACCTTCCCCTCGCGCATGGCGCGCAGTTGTTGCAGGGTGCTGCCCAGTTCGGGCAGCGCGATGCGCAGGTCGATGCCGCGCAGTTCGGCCAGTGCGTGGCGCTGGCTGCGCCGTTGCGGTGAATCCGGCCACAGCCGCAGCAGCCAGCCGTCAACCCGCTGCAGCGCCAGCTGCCAGCCCTGGGTGTCGCCGCGTTCCAGCGCCGCGCGCGCCAGGCTCAGTTCGATCTGCAGTGCGTCGGTGGCGACCACACGCTCGGAGCGTGCCATCAGTACCTGCGGGTCGGCCGGGCGGATCTGCACCAGCGGCGAGAGCATCTGCTGCCACCATGCGGGTTCGGCGTCGGCCACCTCCGCGCTCTGCTCCGGCAGCGCGTCCAGGGCCGTGGTCCACTGCGCGAGCTGGCCGGCGGCGCGCACCCGCACGCCGGGGCCGAGCGCATCGACCGCAGCGCGTTCCTGCACCAGTGCCTGGCGCAGGTTCAGGTAGCCCGGGCTGTCCATGCTTTCCAGCACGCCGGCGGCCAGCGCATACAGGCGGCGGGCGCCGTCCAGGTCGCCGGCGTACACCAGCCGCTGCTGCGCCTGGCTGAGCAGCAGTTCGGCGTCCTCGCGGCGCGCGGCCTGCGCGCCCTGGTGCGAATGGTCGGCCAGGCGTGCCACGTTCTCCTCCAGCAGCGCGTTGCGCTGGCCCAGGCCGAGCACTTCGTCGCGCAGGACGCGGTTGGTGGCGGCCACGTCCTGCAGGCCGCGCGCATTGGCGCGCTGGTCGCGGCGCAGTGCGTCCACCATCTGCTGCAGCGCCTCCACCTGCTGGCTGGCGGCGGCCCGTGCGTGCGCGGCCGCGCGCTGGCCGGCCTGCCAGCTGCGCCAGCCGAACCCGGCGGCCGCGGCCAGCGCGAGCAACAGCAGGAGGGCGATGATCCAGCGCGCCAGCCGGCGCCGCGAAGAAGGTGAGGAATCGTCGTTCATTGGGGTACGGCATCCTTGGCAGGCCGCCCAGTGGGCAGCGGCGGTGCGCTTCAAGCATCACCCGCGATGCAGCGCGGCTGCAAGCCGCGCAGGCGTTCAGGGCGCGCCGGGCGGGAACAGGGCGTCGCGCGCGGCGGCGGCGAGCTGGCCCGGCAGCGGGCCCGCGGCCACGCCTGCATGGGCGAAACCGAGCGTCGTCGCCAGCGCCGCCAGCCGCTCGCTGGCGGCGACCAGCGGCTGTTGCTGCCAGCGGCGGCGCAAGCCCGGCGGCACCTGCGGCAGCACCCGTTCCAGCGCCTCACCGCTGCTGACCACCAGCACCGCGGGGGCATCGAGCGCCTGCAGGCGCGCCCACTGCGCGGCCGGGACCTGCAGCGGTACGCGTTCGTACACATCCACGCGCAGCAGCTGTGCGCCGCGTGCCTGCACCTGCGCGGCGATCATGCCGCGGCCGCCGGGGGCGGTGACCAGCGCCACCCGCTTGCCATGCAGGTCGGCCATGGCCGGCAGCGCCAGCAGGCCTTCGCTGTCCATGCGCGTGGGCGCCGCCACGACGCCGGCGCCATGGCGGCGCAGCGCGCGGGCGGTGCCCTGGCCGACCGCGACCAGGCTGCCGGCCTTCAATTGCCCCAGCGGCAGCAACCGCGCCGCGGCTGCGGCCGCGGCCGGGCTGGTGAACACCAGTAGGTCGCAGGCCTGCGCCTGCCGCAGCTGGTCGCGGGTGCTGGCGTCGTGGCGCGGCTGCAGCCGCCACGGCGATACCGCCACGGTGCGTGCGCCGTGGCGCGCGGCGGCGCGGCGCAGCCCATCGTGCTGCCCGGAAGGACGCAGGGAGATCAGGTACCAGGCCGTGTCGGCCGGCACATAGGCGCGGCTGTTCATTCCATGCATTATGCGGGCGCTTTCCGTTTCCCGTTCCCGCACGCCCCATGCCCGATACCCCCGACCGCGACGCCCTGCTGCTCCGCCTGCAGGCCACCCTCGATGCAATGCCGCCGGTCGCGGCCATGGGCATCCGCATCGCCGGCTATGCCGATGGCACCCTGCGCCTGCGCGCGCCACTGGCCGCCAACGTCAACGACAAGGGCAACGCCTTCGGCGGCAGCCTGGCCTCGGTGATGACCCTGGCCGGCTGGGCGCTGGTGAGCCTGCGCCTGTCGCAGGCCGGCCACGACGCCGAGGTGTACGTGGCCGACAGCAGCATCCGCTACCGCGCGCCGGTGTACGCCGACCTGGACGCCAGTGCATGCGCGGCCCCGGACCAGGACTGGGACGGCTTCCTGGCCCTGTTCGGCAAGCGCGGCCGGGCGCGCATCACGGTCTGCGCGCAGGTCGAGGACGGCGCGGCCGCGCTGGAGGGGCGCTTCGTGGCCCTGGCCAAAGGGTAGGATGGGCCGGTCCCGGGGAGGTGCCATGCAACGACGACTGATCCTGACCGCCATCGCCGCGCTGCTGGGCATGGCCGTGACCGCCCAGGCCGCCGGCCCCGGCCGCAGCCAGCGCAACAAGCTCACCCAGACCCAGGAAGCCTATGTCGCGGCGGTGCGCTGGAGCGATTTCGAAGGCGCCGAGCGGTTCATCGACCCGGCCTACTGGCAGGCGCACCCGCTGACCGACCTGCAGCGCGAGCGTTACCGCCAGGTGCAGGTCTCCAATTACCGGGAGCGCTCCACCAGCGTGGCAGCGGACGGCGCCATCGAGCGCCGGGTGGAGATGGGCGTGATCAACCGCAACACCCTGGCCGAACGCACGCTGATGGTCACCGAGCGCTGGCGCTGGGACCCGGAAGCCAAGCGCTGGTGGCAGGTCCAGGGGCTGCCGGACCTGTGGCAGGGCCAATAGGGGCTGGCCGTCGGGCGGCCGGCTTGTGCGACAATCGCCGCCCGCTTGTCTACCCGTGACCCGAGTGAATTACGAAGAGCTGCTGGCCTTCGCTGGCCGAAACCCGATGCTGTCGCTGGCCTTCGCCGGCCTGACCATCGCCATCATCGTCACCGAGATCGCACGGCTGTTCCGCGGCTTCAAATCGATCAAGCCGGCCGAACTGACCCGCCTGATCAACGCCGGCAACGCGGTGGTCATTGATCTGTCGGCGGGCAGCGACTTCGAAAAGGGCCACATCACCGGCAGCCGCAACGTGCAGCCGGCCCAGCTGACCCCCGCGCACAAGCTGCTCGCCGCGGCCAGGCAGTCGCCGGTGGTGCTGGTGTGCCGCACCGGCAACGCCTCGTCCAATGCCGCCAAGGTGCTGAAGAAGGCCGGTTTCGAGCAGGTGTTCGTGCTCGACGGCGGCCTGCCGGCCTGGCAGGCGGCGGACCTGCCGCTGGTCAAGGGCCGCGGCTGAGCCTTCATTTGAGGTTAAGCCCTTGTATGGGGGCCGCAGTGCCCCCATCGCAGGTCTGGTAACAATCCCATTCAACGAACGAACCGTTCTGGAGTCCTAGAGAAATGTCCGAAGAGCACAACAACGCCGTCGCCGCCGAAGCCAACAACGGCCCGGCGTTCACCGTCGAGAAGATCTACGTCAAGGACGTTTCCTTCGAATCCCCGAATTCGCCGACCATCTTCAACGAGAACGTGCAGCCGGACCTGCAGCTGAACCTGAACCAGAAGGTGCAGCGCCTGTCCGAGAACGCCTTCGAGGTGGTGCTGGGCGTGACCCTGACCTGCAAGGCCGGCGACAAGACCGCCTACGTGGCCGAAGTGGAGCAGGCCGGCGTGTTCGGCCTGATCGGCCTGGAGCCGCAGGCGATCGACGTGCTGCTCGGCACCCAGTGCCCGAACATCCTGTTCCCGTACGTGCGCTCGATGGTGTCGGACCTGATCCAGGCCGGCGGCTTCCCGCCGTTCTACCTGCAGCCGATCAACTTCGAAGGCCTGTACGCCGAAACCCTGCGCCAGCGCCAGCAGCAGGCCGACGGCGCGTCGCTGGCCGACTCCGAGCCGGCCGGCAACGCCTGACCGGCGCCCATCCCTGCGGATGAGTACCAACGACGCGGAAAAGATCGCCGTCCTCGGCGCGGGCTCCTGGGGCACCGCGCTGGCCAGCCTGCTGGCACGGCATGGTCACCCGACCGTGCTGTGGGGACGCGACGCGAACGTGGTCGAGGCGATCGACCGTCGTCACGAGAATCCCCGGTACCTGCCGGGGATTCCGCTGCCTGATTCCCTGCGTGCCAGCACCGACCTGGCCGGTACCGTCGCCGGTGCCCGCTGGATCCTGGTGGTGGTGCCGTCGCACGCCTTCGGCGAAACCGTGCGCGCGCTGGCGCCGCTGCTGCCCGCCGGTGCCGGCGTGGCCTGGGCGACCAAGGGCTTCGAACCCGGTTCCGGCCGTTTCCTGCACGAGGTCGCGCGCGAGGTGCTGGGCCCGGACGTGCCGCTGGCGGTGGTCACCGGCCCGTCCTTCGCCAAGGAAGTGACCCTGGGCCTGCCCACGGCGATCACCGTCCATGGCGACGATGCCGGGTTCACCCAGCAGGTGGCCGATGCCATGCACGGCCCGGCGTTCCGTGCCTACACCGGCGAGGACATGGTCGGCGCCGAACTGGGCGGGGCCATGAAGAACGTGCTGGCGGTGGCCACCGGCGTGGCCGACGGCATGCAGCTGGGCCTGAATGCCCGCGCCGGCCTGATCACCCGTGGCCTGAACGAGATGCTGCGGCTGGCCGCGGCCATCGGCGGCAAGCCCGAGACCCTGATGGGCCTGGCCGGGCTGGGCGACCTGGTGCTGACCAGCACCGGCGACCTGTCGCGCAACCGGCGGCTGGGGCTGGCGCTGGGCCGCGGGCAGAGCCTGGCCGAGGCGGTGAAGGAGATCGGCCAGGTGGTCGAGTCGGTGCAGACCGCCGACGAGGTCATGCGCCAGGCAGGCCGCCACGGCATCGACCTGCCGATTTCCAAGGCGGTGCAGTCGGTGCTGCACGGTGAACTGAGTCCTTCCGAGGGCCTCAAGCAGCTGCTGGCACGCGAACAGAAGCCGGAGTATCCGGAAACGCTGTTCAAGTAGTAATCGGCGAAGATGAATGAAAAAGCCCGGCGATGCCGGGCTTTTTTTTGTTGCCCTGCACCGTGCGCTCCGCTGCCCCGGCGCGGCCGCGGGCCGTGTTGCCGTGGGCCTCGCCGGGTTGGCGGCGCGCTGGCTGGCGGGGGCGCAAAAGAAAGAGCCCGGTCGGGGAAGACCGGGCTCCGGAGGCGCGGGGGAGAGAGAGCGCGCGCCTTTGAAACGAGGTAGCGGGCGCTTACCAGGTGAAGCGCGGGCCGACGAACCACTCCTTGTCGCCGCCCTTGCCCAGCTTCACTTCGCCGCTCACGCCCCAGTTGGCGTTGAACTTGGCGGCGGCGCCGACGCGGCCGTAGAACTCGCCGTCCGGGTTGTAGCCGGCCTTCTTGCTGTAGTCCTCGTAACCGGCCAGGGCATAGCCCTCGATCATCGGGGTGAAGGCGGTACGCACGCCGACTTCGGCGCTGTAGCCGTTGTAGGTCGGCAGGTGCTGGCGGTCGAAGCGCTGGTAGGCCACGCGGGCCAGCAGGTCGGTGTTCGGGGCCACGCCGTAGTTGTAGCCCACGCCGACGCGCCACTGGTCGACGTCATTCTTGAACTTGTCGGTCTCCTGGGCGCTGTAGTCGCCGAAGACATGGAAGTTCGGGTGCACCGCCACCGAACCCTTCACCTTCCAGCCATCGGCGTCGCCGCCCTTGGCATCGGTGTTCACGTAACCACCTTCCACGTAGTTGTAGGACAGGCCATCGGTCGCCGATGCAGCGAACGGCAGGGCGGCCAGCAGGCCCAGAGCGATCAGGGAAGTCTTCATTACGGATTACCTTTTTTATTTTGGTTTGATCGACCCGGCGGATGCGGCTTGCCGGTCGACAGGTGTGAATTATCCGTTAGCCAGCGGAATCGCCCCTGAATATAAAACTGACCAGTACATAAATTAGGTGGCGTCCACGGGAACTTCCGCGTGGGCTGCCGACGGGCACTGCCGCGGTTGCCGCCGCAACGGACTGGCGCAGCGTCACACTGCCGATTCCCCTGGGCCAGCGCGGTCGTCCGCGCGCGGCGGGGGCGGGTGGCAATGGCCCCGCCCACGCTTTCCGGGGTGCTTTCACCCCTGATTTCCCCCGCCACCGGCACAGTGCGGCTTCACGCCCGGCAATCGTCCCGGGCCGGGCACCGCGTCGGCCGACCGGGGCGTGCCCGGCATGACCGGGCGCGTGCCCTCACCCGGAAGGAGACGCCCATGAACCCGAACCCGCTTTTCGATCTCAGTGGAAAGGTCGCCATCGTCACCGGCGGCGGCAACGGCATCGGCCGCGCGAGTGCGTTGATGCTGGCCGCCCACGGCGCGGCGGTGGCGATCGCCGACCTGAAGCTGGCCGATGCCGACGCCGTGGCCGCGGAGATCACCGCCAACGGTGGCCGGGCGCTGGCGCTGGAATGCAACGTACTCAAGGACGAGCACCTGGTGCGCACCGTGGAGCGCACCGCCGCCGAGCTGGGCGGCATCCACATCCTGGTCAACAACGCCGGCGGCGGTGGCGCCGGGCGCGAGAGCCCGTTCGAGATCACCGTGCAGCAGTTCGAGCGGCCGTTCCAGATCAATGTGTTCAGTGCGTGGCGGCTGGCCCAGCTGTGCGCCCCGCACATGAAGAAGGGCGGCTACGGCTCGATCATCAACATGTCCTCGATGAGTTCGATCAACAAGAGCCCGGCCATCAGCGCGTATGCGGCGTCCAAGGCCGCGATCAACCACATGACCGCCAACCTGGCCCATGACTACGGCCCGGACAACATCCGCATCAACGCCGTGGGCCCCGGCGCGGTGCGCACCGCCGCGCTGGCCACGGTGCTGACCCCGGAGATCGAGCAGCGGATGCTCTCGCACACGCCGATCAGGCGCCTGGGCGAGCCGGACGACATCGCCGGGGCGGTGCTGTACTTCGCCGCGCCGATCTCCAGCTGGGTCAGCGGGCAGATCCTGTTCGTCAACGGCGGCGGCGTGCAGACCCTGGATTGAAGCCGCGCGGCTGCCGGCGCGGATCGCCCCCGGCAGCGGTCACGGGGAGTGGATCGCGCCCCTGCCGCCGCGCGCCGCCGGGCGCTGGCCATCCGGGGGGCGTCCGCTGCCTGGCGGAAGGGATTGCGGCAAGGCATCCGCGGCGCGCGCCGCCTCATGGGGAGGCGACGCCCGGGCCGATGCTGGCCCGGCCGGGGGCACCGCGTGCGCGAACCCGGCGGAGTCCTGCATGCCGCCGGAATCATTCCTTGACAGCGCGATGGTGCGAACTGACGCTAACGCCATGCCTATCGACCTGACCCCGCTGAGCGTCCGCGAGCTGGACGCGCTGATCCGTGCTGCCCGCGCGCGGCACACGACCCTCACCGAGCGCCCGCCCGCGGCCCAGGTCAGGCGCCTGCTGGCGGCCCAGGCACGCACTGCCGGTTATACGATCGAGGAAATCTTCGGGACCGACGCCGCCATGGTGCCGCCGGAACCCAAGGGGCGCGCCAGGCGCAAGCGCGGCAAGGTCGAGCCGAAGTACCGCGACCCGGAGAACCGCCGCAACACCTGGACCGGCCGTGGCCGCATGCCGCGCTGGCTTGCGGCGAAGACGAAGCATGGCCGCAGCGTGGCCGACTTCCTGATCCCGGGCGTGGCCCGGCTGACCCCCAAGGCGCAGGCGGCCACCGGCCGGCGCCGGCTGGTCAAGCACAGCTGAGTCCCACGCCGCGGCGCGCGCCGGCCCGCGGCCGGCATCCGCTGCCCACGCACCCGGCGCTGCTGGCCGTGGTCGGAGGGACCGGCTTCACGCCCGCGCCTACGCCGGTTCACCGGCGCATGACGAACGCGATGGGACGGTGGCCGCTCCGCATCGGGAGCGCCCATGTCGCCACGCACTTGTCGCCGTCTGTTGCTGTCCCACCGTCGCGGGTGCTTCGCGTCCGCGCCCGGCGCCGCGGCCGGCGCACGCGCTGGGCGCCATGCCTGAGGGGCCGTCGATCGTGCTGCTGCGCGAGGCGGCCGGGCGCTTCGCCGGCCGCAGCGTGCGCGAGGTCGGCGGCAACTCCCGCCAGCCGCTGGCGCGCATGCACGGTCGCCAGGTGCGGGCGGTGCGCAGCTGGGGCAAGCACTTCCTGCTGGAATTCGACGACTTCAGCCTGCGCATCCACCTGATGATGTTCGGCAGCTGGCTGATCGACCAGCGCAAGCCGGCCACCCCGCGGGTGGCGTTGCGCTTCGACAACGGCGAGCTCAACTTCTACGCCTGCTCGGTAATGTTCATCGAGCAGCCGCTGGACCAGGTGTACGACTGGCGCGCGGACGTGATGAGCGATTGCTGGGATCCGGCCCTGGCGCGCCGCAAGCTCAAGGCCTCGCCCGGCATGCTGGCCTGCGATGCCTTGCTGGACCAGCAGATCTTCGCGGGCGTGGGCAACATCATCAAGAACGAGGTGCTGTTCCGCATCCGCGTGCATCCGGCCACCCGCGTCGGCGACCTGCCGCCCCGCAAGCTGGGCCAGCTGATCGCGCAGGCACGCGGGTACAGCTTCGAGTTCCTGGCCTGGAAGCGCGCGTTCGTGCTCAAGAAGCACTGGCAGGTACATACGCGCCGCACCTGCCCGGCCTGTGGTGGACCGGTCAGCAAGCTCTACCTGGGCAGGACGCGGCGCCGCACGTTCTTCTGCGCTCGTTGCCAGGCCACCTACGGCACCGGCGACATGCCGCCGCCCTGAGCGGCGGCGTGCCCTTCCCGGGAACCGGTCGATACCCTACGCTGCGCGCACTACGTGGCTTCTGGAGTGTTGTCATGGGAAGGGGATGGCGCGGGCTCGTGTTGCTGTTGGCAGGGACGTTGGCAGGCATGGCGGCGGTGCCGTCGACACAGGCCCAGGCATTGCCGGTGGAGGCGTTCGCCAAGGCCAGCCCGTTCTCGATGCCGCGGCTGTCGCCGGGCGGCGACTACCTGGCGCTTTCCACCGACTTCGGCCAGGGCAACCACGCCGTGCAGGTGCTGCGCCTGTCGGACATGAAGCGGATGGCGGTACTGCGCCTGCCGCGTTACGAGAGCCCGTTCCAGATCGTGTGGGTGGGCGACGGGCGCCTGGTCGTGGCCAAGGGTCGCAAGTACGGCTCGCTGGAGAAGCCGCTGCCCACCGGCGAGATCATCGCCAGCGATTTCGATGGCCAGAACCAGCGCTACATCTACGGCTACGAGCAGCAGAACGCCGCGGCCGGCCTGGATCGTGGCTTCGGCTACATCGAAGGCGTGGCCGAGAGCAACGATGGCCGCTTCTACATGCGCCAGCTCAAGCGCGATCCGACCTCGTCCATGCTCTACGTGGTCGACACGCAGCGACCGACGTTCAAGCTCATCGCCGATATCAACGTGCCGCAGCTGGAGTTCGTGATCGACCGCAACGGTGTCGCGCGCTACGCATGGGGGCGCGACGAGGCCGACGCCCATCTGCTGTACCGGTCCGATGATGGCAGGCGCTGGCAGCCGTTGCCGCCGCCGCAGGCCGGGAACGTGTGGACGCCGCTGTCGTTCTCGGCCGACAACACCCACGTATACGGCGCGCTCAGCCGGGCCGAAGGCCCATCGCAGCTGGTGTTGAGCGACCTGGATGGCGGCAATGCCGAAGTGCTGGTCGGCGACGGCTTTTCGAGCGTCGGCCTGACGCAGTGGACCGGCTACCCCTCGGTGCCGTTCGCGGCGGCACCGCAGGGCGGCCGCCCGCAGCTGGTCTACTTCGACCCGGGCCGCCCGGAGGCCGAGCTGCACCGGACGCTGGCGGGCCTGCTGCCGCAGCAGCACGTCAGCTTCGTCGATGTCAGCCGCAACGGCCAGGTGGTGTTGGTGCACATCGCCAGCGATCGCGACCCCGGCAGCTGGTATGTGTTGAAGCGCTCGACCAACAAGCTGGAGAAAGTACTCGTCGCGCGCGAGGGGATCGACCCGGCGCTGATGGCCGAGCGGCGCCCGCTGCGCTTCAAGGCCAGCGACGGGGTCGAGCTGGAAGCGGTGCTCACGATCCCGCGCGGCGGCGACGGGCGCCGTCATCCGGTCGTGGTGCTGCCGCACGGCGGCCCGCACGGGGTCAGCGACGACTGGTTCTACGACACCGACGCGCAGTTCCTGGCCAACCGCGGCTACCTGGTGGTCCAGGTCAACTACCGCGGCAGCGGTGGGCGCGGGCGCGCGTTCGAGCGCCTGGGCTACCTGCAGTGGGGCACGCGCATCCAGCAGGATCTGCTGGACGGGCTGGACCACGCGGTGGCCGCCGGGCTGGCCGATCCGCAGCGGGTCTGCGCGTACGGCGCGAGCTTCGGCGCCTACTCGGCGATGATGCTGGCCGCGCGCGCGCCGGAGCGGATCCGTTGCGCGGTGGGCCTGGCCGGCGTCTACGACCTGAAGATGATGTACAGGAAGGGCGACATCAAGGACAGCGCCTACGGGCGCAACTACCTTGAGCGGGTGATCGGCCGCAGCGACGACGAGCTGCTGGCGAACTCGCCGGCGAACCTGGCGGCCCGCATCAAGGCGCCGGTGCTGCTGGTGCATGGCGAACGCGATGAGCGCACGCCGATCGCGCAGGCCAACGCCATGCGTGCCGCGCTGGTCGCGGCGGGCAACGCGCCACGCTGGATGGCGGTCGCGGGCGAGGGCCACGGCTTCTACAACGACGACAACAGCATCGCGTTCTACCGCGCGCTGGAAGCGTTCCTGCGCGAGCACATCGGGAGCTGAGCGCGGTCGCGACCGCGGCCGTCCGCCTCCGGCGTGGCCGCGCCGGCCCGGCTAGCGCGGGGGTGCCGCCAGGTACTCGATCACCGCCCTGCGGCGTTGCGGGTCGGACGTCGCGTTGGGCATGCGGGTGCCCGGCACCTGTTTCTGCGGCGAGGCCAGGAACGCATCCAGGGTCCGCGCGTCCCACACGATGCCGCTGTCGCGCATCGCCTCGGAATAGGCATAGCCCGGCGCGGTGCCGGCCCGGCGGCCGATCACGCCGTGCAGGTTGGGGCCGACGCGGTGGCCCAGGTCGGCGCGGGTGTCGTGGCAGCCGGCGCAGATGGCGAACGCCCGCTCCAGCTCGCGCTGGTGCGGGGTGGCGTCGCTGGCATGGTTGAACACGTCGCGCTGGCCGCAGGCGCATAGTGCTGCCGCTACCCCGAGCAGCAACAGGCAGCGCCGCACGGCGTTCCCCCGGCACTGCTCCCGTAGCGGCCGGGCCTGCCCGGCAGAAAGCGGCGCGGTTTCCATTCCCCTGCCGGCAAACACGCGCGGTCGGGCCATCACATCGCCGGGTAGTTGGGCCCGCCGCCGCCCTGCGGGGTCACCCACACGATGTTCTGGGTCGGGTCCTTGATGTCGCAGGTCTTGCAGTGCACGCAGTTCTGCGCGTTGATCTGCAGGCGCGTGTCGGCGCCTTCGCCGACGAACTCGTACACGCCCGCCGGGCAGTAGCGCGCTTCCGGCCCGGCGTACTCGGCCAGGTTGATGCGCACCGGCACCGTCGGGTCCTTCAGGGTCAGGTGGCTGGGCTGGTCTTCCTCGTGGTTGGTCGAGGACAGGAACACCGAGCTCAGGCGGTCGAAGGTCAGCACGTTGTCCGGCTTCGGGTACTCGATCTTCGTGTGCCTGGCCGCCGGCTCCAGGCATTCGTGGTCGGCCTTGGTGCGGTGGATCGTCCACGGCGCGTTGCGCACGCCCAGCCTGGGCAGCAGCCACTGCTCGATGCCGGTCATCAGCGTGGCCAGGGTGCGGCCCTTCTTGAACCACTGCTTGAAGTTCTTGGACTGCAGCAGCTCGGTCTTGAGCCAGCTGTTCTCGAACGCCTCCGGGTAGGCGGCCAGCTCGTCGCGCGAACGCCCGGCCGCCAGCGCCTCGAACGCCGCCTCGGCGGCCAGCATGCCGGTCTTGATCGCGGCGTGGCTGCCCTTGATGCGGCTGACGTTGAGATAGCCGGCCTCGCAGCCGACCAGCGCACCGCCCGGGAACACCGTCTTCGGCAGCGACAGGATGCCGCCGGCGGTGATCGCGCGCGCGCCGTAGGCGATGCGCTTGCCGCCTTCCAGGTGCTTGCGGATCGCCGGGTGGGTCTTGAAGCGCTGGAATTCCTCGAACGGGCTCAGCCACGGGTTGCGGTAGTCCAGCCCGACCACGTAGCCGATCGAGACCTTGCCGCCGTCGGCGTGGTACAGGAACGCGCCGCCGTAGGTGTCGTCGTCCAGCGGCCAGCCGGCCGCATGCACCACCAGGCCCGGCTCGTGCCTGGCCGGGTCGATCTGCCACAGTTCCTTGATGCCGATGCCATAGCTCTGCGGGTCCTTGCCCGCATCGAGCTTGAAGCGGCTGATCAGCTGGCGGCCGAGGTGGCCGCGCGCGCCTTCGGCGAAGATCGTGTAGCGCGCATGCAGCTCCATGCCGCGCTCGAAGTTCGGGCCCGGGGTGCCGTCCTTGTGGATGCCCATGTCGCCGGTGGCCACGCCCATCACCGCGCCGTTGTCGTCGTACAGCACCTCGGCGGCGGCGAAGCCCGGGAAGATCGCCACTTCCAGCGCCTCGGCCTGCTGCGCCAGCCAGCGGGTCACCTCGCCCAGGCTGACGATGTAGTTGCCGTGGTTCTGGAAGCACTCCGGCAGCAGCCAGTTGGGCGTGGCCTTGGCGCCGGTGGCATCCAGGAACAGGAACTCGTCGCGGGTCACCGCCTGCTTCAGCGGCGCGCCCATGTCCTTCCAGTCCGGGAACAGCTCGCTCAGCGCACGCGGGTCCATCACCGCGCCGGACAGGATGTGCGCGCCCGGCTCGGAGCCCTTCTCCAGCACGCACACCGACAGCTCCTGGCCCTTTTCCACCGCCAGCTGGCGCAGGCGGATGGCCGTGGCCAGCCCGGCGGGGCCGGCGCCGACGATCACCACGTCGAATTCCATCGCTTCGCGCGGCGGGAGGGCGGAGGAGGCTTCAATATTCATGCGGGGACTCTTGGCTGGGGCCGGCGACGGCGTGGCGGCGGGCTGAAGGCCCATTTTCACCGACCCGGCGGCGATGTTCCAATCCACGGGCACCCGCGCCGGTGGCCGCCGCCGCTGCCGCAGGGCCGGGGGGGTGGGTCAGGCGCCGTCGCGTGGCCCGTGCTGCTTCAGCAACTCGACGATTGCCGGTGGCATCGGGCGGCAGCCGCAGGCCGCGGCGTGCGCCACGTGCCAGGCCACGCGTTGCTGGAACGTGGGATTGCGCGGCATGCGGTTGTGCTCATGCCAGGCTTTGTTGGTCGTTCCCATCGTATGCCTCCAGGGCGGCCGGAAGCGCGCCGATCACGACCGCGCCGGCGGCGGGCAGGCCGACAAGCACGGCGCCGAGCACTTCCTCGCGCGACGCACCGTGCGCCTTTGCCGACAGCACGTGGAACGGGACGCCGGCATTGTTGCCGGTGGCGGCCAGCACCGCGATATAGGCCAGCTCGGCGGTCTTCCCGTCCAGCGCGCCACGCCCCAGTGCATCCGCCACCTGGCCCCAGGCGCCGGCGACGGCGGGCGCCTCGCGCATGAACAGGGCAAACGCTTTCGATACGCTCATGCGTGTCTCCTGTGGGGCGCCGTGGTGGCCGGGTGCACCTGCATGATATCGGCATCGCACGGCGGCGTGACGCCGTTCCGGCACGGGGGGCGCCTTGGAGCCAGTGGATGCCGTTGCCGGTGCGCAGCGGCGCGCCGCCGGTCCGGTGGCCCGCAGGTGAGCCGTGCGTGCGGACGATCTGCGGCCTCGCGCACGGCCGTGCCGCCGGCGTCCTGCCCGCGCAGGATGGCGTTGGTTGCCAGTCGATCGAGTGCGGGCCGTGCGCATCGACATTGCCGGTGGGTGCAACGAAGGCCGCCCGCGCCGGGCCGCCGTGGCGTGGCCGGCGGAGCGTCAGCCGGCGTTGTCCCGCGCCGGCAGGCGCTTGGTCATGAAGACATTGAACGCCGTGGCCGTGTACCCGCCGAACGGCCCACACCAGGCAAAGCCATTGCGCAGGTACAGCGCGTGCGCGGCGGCGAACGGCGCCCCGGTTCCGGTCTCCAGATACAGCCGGGTGTAGCCGCTGTCGCGCGCTGCGCGCACGATCTCGTCCAGCACCGCCTGGCCGACGCCGCGGCGCAGGAACGGCGGCCGCGTGCGCATGGATTTGATCTCGCCGGCACCGTCGCCCAGCGCCTTCAGCGCACCGCAGCCACACAGCTGGCCGTCCAGCCACGCCGACCAGAAGCTGACCCCCGGTGCGCGCAGGCCATCAAGCGCCAGCGCATGGACATGGCCTGCGGGGGTATTGCCGTGCATGCCGGCAAGGTGCTCGCCGACCAGCGCCTGGACCTGCGGCGAGGACAGGTCATCGGGGCGGACGAGGATCGACATGGCGGGCAGTCCGTAGGGTCGGATGGCGGCGCCGGTGGCGTGGACAACGGCACCGGCCAGCGTGGCGCATCAGCGCTGTCAGGCCAGGAGCACGGCCTCGGCGATCAGCCGGTCGAGCCGGCGCACGTCGATGCCCTTGTTGAGGTTGACCTTGATGTGGCCGGCCTTGGTCCACAGCTCGATCTCCGAGTTGAAGTTGAAGATGCCGTGCCCGTTCTCGGACGACCACATGTAGATGGACGAATACGGCAGCGAATAGATCTCCACCTTCTTGCCGGTGAAGCCCTGGGCATCCCTGACGATCAGGCGCTTGTTGGTGAAGATGGCCGCGTCGCGGAAGGTCTTGTATGCGGCGATTGCGGTTTCGCCGGCGACCAACAGCTCATGCACGTCATTCGGGACCGGGCATTCGGACACCAGGGTCCATGCCAGGATTGCGGCGGTTTCTGCCATTGCGTGTTTCTCCTTGGGTAGCAGGCGCGGAAAGGCGCGCCGCATGCAGGCGTGCTGTGCGCTAGCGGATTTCGACCCGCTTGAGCGGGGTGCCGACGATGCTTCCGTCCGCACGCCGGTCCAGCTTGAGCAGCAGCACGAACGAGGTCAGCGTGCTGCCGATCTCACGCGGATGCGCCGTGCGGTCCTTGGCCTCGATGAAGTAGCACCACGGCTCGTAGCCCTGCTCGAACACCAGCGCCAGCTTCGCATCCTGGTCGTTCCTGGCCGGCGACTTGCTGCCGTTCTCGTTGATGCCCCACTCCGGTCCCTGGACGATGTACGCCTTCGCGCCATCGTGCGTGCAGCTGTTGTCGGTCCAGATGCTGAAATACACCCTGCGCTCGGAATCGTTGACCGCGCACCAGCTCCACACGGTGTTCAACTGCACGGCACCCAGCCGGTCCATCAGCTGCGAGCGGTTCTCGGGTCTGGCCATGTCGATCCTCGGGTGTGCAACGGGTGTCGCGCCGCGGGCCCGCGGCAATCAGGCGAGTATGGCCGCTGGCAAACGCCTTGTGAATCGGGAAAATCCCGCGCCCGCGCCTGTGCTGCATGGCGTTGCCGCACCCGCTCATCCACCGGGTGGTGCGCCTGGATCACCCCGCACCGGATGTACAGGCCGCAGCACGTCCGCAGTCGTCCGCGGATACCCGGGCTCAACCAACCCGCACCGGCCTGGGACTCAGGCGGCACGCCCGCGCCAGTACGCGTGCAGTCCGGCAATGTCGGACGTGCACAACAGCGGCATGGCGGCCTCGATCCAGTCGATCGGCCAATCCCACCACGCCATCTCCAGCAGCAACGCGATCTGCGCATCGTAGAAGCGCTTCCTGATCGGCCTGCCGGGGTTGCCGCCCACGATCGCATACGGCTCCACATCCCGCGTGACCAGGGCGCGGCTGCCGATCACCGCGCCATGCCCGATCCGCACGCCAGGCATGATCATCGCCTCGGACCAGACCCATACGTCGCTGCCCAGCACCGTGTCGCCGGCGCGCTGGAACGCATCCTGCGCGCTGGCGAAAGCGGGCTCTTCCTGCATGTAGAAAAACGGAAAGGAAGACACCCAGTCGTGCCGGTGGCCCTGGTTGCCGGCCATGATGAAGCTGGCACCCGAGCCAATGGAGCAGAAACTGCCGATGACCAGCTGGTCGACATCATCCCGGTCCGGCAGGAGATAGCGCGCGCAATCGTCGAACGAATGGCCGTGGTAGTAGCCAGAGTAATAGCTGTATCGCCCGACCTTGATGTTCGGGTTCGTCACCTGCTCGGAGAGCAGCTTGCCCTTGAACGGGCTGTCGAAGTAGTTGGTCATGAAGGACTGCCTGTAATGCACGCCTTGCCCGGCCAGCGTGAGGCCGCGTCATGGATGCTGGGCAACCCAGGTGCGCATGCCATGCCACGGCCGCGCATGGTAACCCCGCCACGGTGGCGGCCACGCGCAGCGGCGGAGGAAGGACAGCCGGGCCTGGCAACGCGATGCAGGCCGACGAGCAGCAGCGCTGCGCTGATACCGGGCGCCGTGGACGGCTGCTCACGGGCACGGACCGCGTATGCGATCGGGCTGCCGGGCACAGACAGCACGAGAAACGCCTGCCCGGGCGATGGCCGGCACCCCGCATGGCTTTCCTGCACCGCGTAGTGCCCGCGGCGGCCCATGGCACGCGGCGCGCGCGTGGGCCGACCTGCCGGCCTCGGCGCGGCCGCCTACCGCTTCTCTTCCGCAGGGCAGGCCAGCGCCTTGCTGTAGAAGCCCGATGGATCAAAGCAGCACACGCGCTTTTTTCCCTTCTCCAGCATGTCGATCGCATTGGCGGCCCGCTCGCGCCGGGTCGCTTCCTGCTTGGCGGACTCCATCCAATGAACCCAGTCGATCCTGGCCAGCGTGGTCGTATCCGCCCAGGTCGCCCGTGCCGATGGACTTCCGGCCAGGAGCGTCTGGAAGTAATCGGGAAGCGCCGGATCGGGCTGCTCATCCAGGCTGGCCAGGGTGAACAGCACATTCCCCTCGGCCGCCAGCGCGTCCGTGCCGATGACGCCGGGCGGAACAACGAACCAATGCCCGAGCTTGCCATCGGGCTCCATCAGCGCATCGAAATGACTTTTGCCGACGGACACGCGGGCCGTCATCCTGCCGCGCCGGAGATGGGACCTGCTCACTTCGGGCGGAACCCGGGCGAACGAGAACGCCCGGCCCGCGGCAACGAAAACCGGGCTGGAAAACATGGTCGGCGGGGTTCTGGCGGGCATGCGGCACGCTCCTGTCGATATCCCTGGCACCTGGGCCGCGCTGCGGTTGGCCTACGAGGAGTTACATGCTGTCGCCTGCTGCCTGAACTAAGCCGCGCCGCGCAGTAGCGTCGACTTGAGTGAATTATCAGGCCCCAAAGCGATCCACTATGGACTTACATGCCGGCAATGCCACGGGGCGAGCCCAGTCTGTGGCAGAGCGCAGTTCCTGCTCAAGTGCTGCAAGGGCGTTTGGTGCCCAATGTTCACGAACACGACCGATCGGCAGACCTTCCGTTTCAGACCCGGATCACATTGAAGGCCAGGAAATCTGGATCGTTGTCTGGAATGTCAACTGCTGCGCTTAAGCCATCGAGGAGATGGCAGCCTTCAAGCACTGGCATAGAGCCTGCAATCACGCGCCTGGCGATCTCCGCTGCTCTCGCGCGGCAAGAGAGCACGTAATCCTGATGGCTCATGCGATCTGTCATATGGAAGCTAGCACCTCAATCAATTCGAGCAACGAAGCGCCTTCGGTTTGAATGAACCGTCAGGTCCCATGCGCGATTCGCGAGAGAGACCTTTTGAAGCCAGATGCCCACGGCTCGGGCGACATCTTGCACGAAGCAAGGTAGGGCTCGATATCGGTAGGGCCGCGAAGGGCGAAGATCTCAATAGGGAAGTGACACTTTCCCATGAGGCCTAATACCTGAGTCAAGCGTACCCGCGAAGCAGATTCGGCTTGAATGATTTGCTGGCCCGCAACAATGCATGCGGGCCGATAACCGATAGGGACGGGCTCGCCGCCAGCGGATGTGCATGACGATGCCGCCAGGAGCAATATGGATAGAGGATAAGTGGTGGCGACCAGATGGAAAATGGCCATGCCGCCTTCCCATTGCTTATCACCGGATGGGCCGAACATCATCATGTGCCAGCAGATCCTGCTGCGGCAGCGCGGGTGGGTGCTGGCGTTGCATGGTTAGGATCTGGCTGGCGGCAATGGACACGCAAGTATCCCGGTGCCGATGACGAGCCGGGTCGGCCGCACCTGTTTCCCTTCAGGCGCGTGTCCGTCGATCCGCACACTGGCCGGGCCGGGCGCCATCATGTCGGTGATCAAGTGCGGGCGGGCCCGGCACCTGCAGGAAGTGTGCGGGCCGCGGAGGGGCGGCCCCGGGGCGTGTTCAGCCGTCCAGCAATGCCTTGTCGCGCACGGCGCCCTTGTCCGCGCTGGTCGCCAGCAGCGCGTACGCCTTCAACGCGGTGCTGACCTTGCGCGGGCGTGGCTGTGCCGGCTTCCAGCCGCGCGCGGCCTGCTCGTCGCGGCGGCGGGCGAGTTCGGCGTCGTCCACCCGCAGGTGGATGCCACGCTGCGGAATGTCGATGCGGATGCGGTCGCCGTCGCGGACCAGGCCGATGGTGCCGCCGGCGGCGGCTTCCGGCGAGCAGTGGCCGATGCTCAGGCCGGAGGTGCCGCCGGAGAAGCGGCCGTCGGTGAGCAGCGCGCAGGCCTTGCCCAGCCCTTTGGACTTCAGGTAGCTGGTGGGGTAGAGCATTTCCTGCATGCCGGGGCCGCCCTTGGGGCCTTCGTAACGGATCACCACCACGTCGCCAGCCTGCACCTCGTTGCCGAGGATGCCCTTCACCGCGGCGTCCTGGCTTTCGTAGACGCGGGCGCTTCCTTCGAACACGTGGATGGATTCGTCCACGCCGGCGGTCTTGACCACGCAGCCATCGGCGGCGAGGTTGCCGTACAGCACCGCCAGCCCGCCTTCGCTGGAGAAGGCATGGGCGACGTCGCGGATGCAGCCGTCGGCACGGTCGGTGTCCAGCGACGGCCAGCGCGTGCTCTGGCTGAAGGCCACCTGGGAGGGAATGCCCGCCGGGCCGGCCTTGTAGAACTGGTGGACCGCCGCGTCCTGCACCTGGGTCACGTCCCAGCGCGCGATGGCGTCGCCCAGGGTGCGGCTGTGCACGGTCGGCACGTCGGTGTGCAGCAGCCCGCCGCGCGCGAGTTCGCCGAGGATGGCCATGATGCCGCCGGCGCGGTGCACGTCCTCGATGTGGTACTTCTGCGTGTTCGGCGCCACCTTGCACAGCTGCGGCACGCGCCGCGACAGGCGGTCGATGTCGCGCAGGTCGAACGCCACTTCCGCTTCCTGCGCGGCGGCGAGCAGGTGCAGGATGGTGTTGGTCGAGCCGCCCATGGCGATGTCCAAGGTCATCGCGTTCTCGAACGCCTCGAACGTGGCGATGCCGCGCGGCAGCGCGCTGGCGTCCTCGCCGCCGTACCAGCGGTGGCACAGCTCCACCACCAGCCGCCCGGCGCGCTTGAACAGCGCCTCGCGGTCGCTGTGGGTGGCCACCACGGTGCCGTTGCCCGGCAGCGACAGGCCCAGCGCTTCGGTCAGGCAGTTCATCGAATTGGCGGTGAACATGCCGCTGCACGAGCCGCAGGTCGGGCAGGCGCTGCGCTCGATGGCAGCCACCTGTTCATCGCTCACCGCGTCGTTGCCGGCGGCGACCATCGCGTCGATCAGGTCCAGCTTGTGCTCGGCCAGCCGGGTCTTGCCGGCTTCCATCGGCCCGCCGGAGACGAACACCACCGGGATGTTCAGCCGCAGCGCGGCCATCAGCATGCCGGGGGTGATCTTGTCGCAGTTGGAGATGCACACCAGCGCGTCGGCGCAGTGCGCGTTGACCATGTACTCGACCGAGTCGGCGATGATCTCGCGGCTGGGCAGCGAGTACAGCATGCCGTCGTGGCCCATCGCGATGCCGTCGTCCACGGCGATGGTGTCGAATTCCTTGGCCACGCCGCCAGCCGCCTCGATCTCGCGCGCCACCAGCTGGCCAAGGTCCTTCAGGTGCACGTGCCCGGGCACGAACTGGGTGAAGGAGTTGGCCACGGCGATGATCGGCTTGTGGAAGTCGCCATCGGTCATGCCGGTGGCGCGCCACAGGGCGCGGGCGCCGGCCATGTTGCGGCCGGCGGTGGAGGTTTTCGAGCGGTAGTCGGGCATGGGGAAGGCAACGGAACGCAGTGCCATCGATTCTGCATGAAGAACCCGGTTGCTGTTGCAACCATCGCGCTCGCCACGCCGCGGCGGAAAAGCCGTCCGCCGGGGCCGTGGCTGCCTGGCCGATGCCCGGCGCAGGGGCCGCGGAACCGGGGGGTTACCTGAAACGACGTTCAGGTTGGTGGCGCGGCCGATTTCCGCCCGCGCGCGCGGATCGGGCATCATTCGGGGACGACTTTCATGGGGCTACGACGATGAAGCGATCCAGGACCACCGCGCTGCTGCTGATGAGCACCGCGCCGCTGCTGTTCACCGCCTGCCAGAAGGAGCAATCCGTGCAGGTGCAGGAAGGGCTGTACACCTCGGTGGAAGCCTGCAGCGAAGCCACCGGTGATCCGTCCGCCTGCCGCACCGCGTTCGCCGCCGCGCAGCAGCAGGCCGCCGACGCCGCGCCCAAGTACGCCAGCAAGGAAGAGTGCGCCAAGGAGTACCCGGCCGAGCAGTGCGTGCAGCAGCACACCAGCGCCGGCACCTCGTTCATCGGGCCGATGATGATGGGCTTCTTCATGTCGCAGATGCTCAACGGCGGCCGCGCCGGGGCGGTGGCCGCACCGCCGGCCGCGCAGCCGGCGTTCAAGGACAACGCCAATGGCTGGGCCAAGCCGGCCGGCACCGGCGGCATGAACACCGCCAGCGGCATCGGCGCCGGCAAGGCCGGGCTGGCGCCGGTCAGCAGCGAGCCCAACCGTGCCGTCACCGCCAGCCGCGGTGGCTTCGGCGCGCGCAGCGGCAGCCGCACCACCGTCGGCGGTTGATGCAGTGAAGCGGGTTGCCATTGCCGAACGCTCCAACTGGCGCGCGCGCGCGGCCGAGGCGGGGTTCCGTTTCCACACCATCGACGGCGCGCCGTACTGGGACGAAACCGCGTACTACGCCTTCACCCTGCGCCAGATCGAGAACGACCTGGAAGACCCCAGCGCCGAGCTGCACGCGATGGCGCTGGACCTGGTCGGCGACGTGGTCGCCAGCGAGGAACTGATGGAGCGGCTGGCGATCCCGGCGCCGTTCCGCGACTGGATCGCCGAGAGCTGGCGGCGCCGCGACCCGCACCTGTACGGCCGCCTGGACTTCGCCTACGACGGCAATGGCCCGGCCAGGCTTTACGAACTGAACTACGACACCCCGACCTCGCTGTACGAGGCGTCGTTCTTCCAGTGGCAATGGCTGGAAGACCAGCGCAACCGCGGCGCGCTGCCGCAGCAGGCCGACCAGTTCAACTCGCTGCACGAGGCCCTGGTCGAGCGCTTCGCCGAGCTGTCGGCGCAGCTGCCGCCGCCGCTGTATTTCAGCGCGGTGGGCGCCTCGGAGGAGGACCAGGGCACGGTGGCCTACCTGCGCGACTGCGCGGCGCAGGCCGGCCTGCACGGCGCGGCCATCGCCATCGAGGACATCGGCCTGTCGGCCGACGGCCGCTTCACCGACCTGGACGACGTGGTGATCGGCAGCCTGTTCAAGCTGTATCCGCTGGAAGACCTGATGCGCGAGGAATTCGGCGCGGCGCTGCCCGGCTCCGGCGTGCGCCTGCTGGAACCGGCGTGGAAGGCGGTACTGAGCAACAAGGGCATCCTGCCGCTGCTGTGGCAGCGCCACCGCGGCCACCCCAACCTGCTGGAAGCGCACTTCGACGACGGCAGCGCGCTGCCGGCGGGCTGGGTGCGCAAGCCGCTGCACTCGCGCGAAGGCGCCAACATCGCCATGCACATGAGCGATGGCCGCTGGCAGGAGAGCGAAGGCCCGTATACGGGGCCGTGCATCGTGCAGGCGTTCCATCCGCTGCCGGCATTCGACGGCAACTACCCGCTGGTCGGCAGCTGGGTGGTGGGCGACCGTGCCTGCGGCATCGGCGTGCGCGAGGACGACAGCCGCATCACCCGCGACAGCGCGCGTTTCCTGCCGCACGCCATCATCGACGACGCCCCGGCCGGCAGCACCCGCATCTACGTCTGAGCCCAAAGCCAGTGCCTGGCCCGGTCCCGCCCGCGCGGGGCCGGGTGTCGCGCGTACGCGCCGCGGTGCCCTGCCAGGTGCCGCGGGCAGGGCGGCGTACAACCGTATTCCAGCTGCGGAAAACCTCATGAAAAACGCGGATCCACGAAAAATATATTGATTGACTTCGCGTCCCCGCGAAGCTCAAATCCAGCTGCCAATTCATGAATACACCGGTGCCGTTGGGGAGAACGGCGCCGCGTGCCAGGGCACCCATCCCTCTCTGCATGAAGGAACCCTGATGTTCGACAAGAAGCTTTTCGCCGGCGCGCTGCTGGCGGCCCTCGCGTTTGCGCCGGCGGCCCACGCCCAGGACCTGGTCTTCACCCTGAAGAACGGCACCTCGGCGGTGATGACCTACTTCCATACCTCGCCGGCCGGCGTGGACGACTGGGAAGAAGACGTGCTCGGCTCCGATGTCCTGGGCCCCGGCGAGTCGGTCCGGGTCACCATCGCCGATGGCCGCAGCCAGTGCGTGTACGACATGCGTTTCGAGTTCGACGAGGATTCGGGGCTGGACATCACCGAAGACACCCAGGACCTGTGCAAGCTCGGCTCCTACACGATCCACGAGTGATTGCCGCGGCTGGCGGGTCCACCAGGACCTGCCAGCGCTGCCCGCGCGCGCTTACAGCAGGCCGTCGCGCTTGACCGCCAGGTAGCGTTCCACCAGCGCGCCGGGCAGCTCCTCGGCGGTGACGTCCAGCACCATCACCCGGTGGCTGCGCAGCGCCTCGTGCGCGGCGGCGCGCTGCTGCAGGTAGCGCGCGATGGCGCCGGCCTGCACCGCGTCGGGCAGGGTATCGGCGCCGCGCGCCAGGGCATCGTCCAGCTCACGCTCGCGCAGGCTGGCCACGCACACCAGGTGGCGCTTCTGCAGCAGGCGCACGGCGGCCAGCAGGTCCTCGATGTCCTCGTCGCGCACGTTGGTCACCAGCATCACCAGGCAGCGCCGCGACTGCCGCAGCGACAGCCCGGTGGCGGCGGCCAGGTAGTCGGTGGCCACCGGCTGCGGCTGCAGGTCGAAACTGGCGCGCAGCAGCGTGTCGATCGCGCCCAGCCCGCGCTGCGGCGCCACCCAGCGGCTTTCGCCGCCACTGGCGAACAGGCCCACGCCGTCGCCCTGGCGCAGGGCCAGGTAGGACACCACCAGCGACGCGTTGAGCACGTGGTCGAAATGCGACAGCCCGCCCTCGTCGGCCAGCATCCGCCGGCCGGTATCGATCATCATCACCAGCTGCTGGTTCTTCTCGTCCTGGTACTCGCGCGAGATCAGCTTGCGCGCGCGCGACGTGGCCTTCCAGTCGATCTGGCGCAGGCTGTCGCCGACCCGGTACTCGCGCATCTGGTGGAAATCCGTGCCTTCGCCACGGCGCCGCTTCAGGTGCGCGCCGACCAGGCGCGAGGCCATCTCCGCGCTGAGCAGCGCCAGCCGGGTGAGCGGCACGAAGTTCGGGTAGACCCGCACGTTCTGCACCGGCCCGGCGACGCGCGATTGCCGCCACAGCCGCAGCGGCGAGTGCAGGCGCAACTGCACGCCGTCAAAGACGAAGGAGCCGCGCGCGCCGGGCGTGAAGTGGTAACTGAAGCGCGACTCGCTGGCGCGCGCGAGGCGCAGCGTGCGTGGCAGGCCACGCAGCGCCCAGCCGCCGGGCACCAGGTCGAACACGTCCACCCGCTGCCGGACGGCAGCGTCCAGCTGCAGCCAGGTCTCGCGCTCCACGCCCAGCGCCAGGGTTTCGGGCAGCTCGCGCCGCACCGTGGGCGTGGGGCGGCGCCACAGCCACAGCGCGTCGGCCAGGGCGGGCAGGGCGATCGCGCAGGCGGTTGCCGTCCAGATTTCGACGGGCAGCAGGCGCAGGGCAACGGGGATGCCGAGCAGGCCCCACAGGGTGAGCAGTGCGATCAACAGCGGTGCGGGCCTCATGCGGTGGCCCTCATGCCGGATGCGATGCCTGCGGACGAGTGCGAAAGCACAGAATCCTTTGCGGTTGCGGTTGCGGTTGCGGTTGCGGTTGCGGTTGCGGTTGCCTGTGACTTTGCTGTTGCCGCCTGTTTTTGATTTTCGGGTCCCCTTCCGCAGCGACGGAGCCGGCGGGAAAAACCCGAAGGGCGACGCACATGGATGTGCGTCGTTTTTCTACGCGACAGGGATGTCGCGTAGAAAAATCCCGCCGGCGGAGTGGACCCGGAGTGCGTAGCACGCAGGGCGTGCTTTCTTTGGGCCACGTTTCTTTGCACGAGCAAAGAAAGGTGGCTCGCTCCTGCGAAGCAGGAGTGAAAGCTCTGCTTTCAAGCGGCTGCTTTGGCTGTTGCTTTCTGGAAAGCCCAGGCAACGGCACAGGCAAGAGCAAAGGCTTTCGCTCCCCTTTGGGGCGCGAGCTACTTTTCTTTGCTCGTGCAAAGAAAAGATAGCCAAAAGAAACACGCGCCGGACGCGATCCGACGCGGCTACGCCGCATCGGTCCCCTGCGCTCCTCGCGTGCCGAGGGGACGGCGCACAACTCGCTTCGCTCAGACACGTGCGCCTCTTCGCCCCTCGGCCCGCTGCGGTGCTCGGCCTGCTCTACGGCGGTGTGGGTCAAAAGCCGGAAAGCAAAATCACGGGCAACCGCAACCGCAACCGCAACCGCAACCGCAACAGCAACAGCAACAGCAACAGCAACAGCAATTCCTGCCGGTGCAGCCGCCGCAACGGGCGCATGCAGCGCAATGACGGCAACAGCGGCCCACCCCAACCCCACCCCTCGCACCACGTGCGAAGAAGCGCGAACCGAAGCCGCCTGGCCGCCACGCGGGCTCATTTGCGCGGTGCCTCCACCTTGGCCAGCAACGCGGTCAGCGCATCGTCCGCCGACTGGCCTTCGATCTGCAGCTCCGGCGCCAGCGCGATACGGTGCCGCAGCGCCGGCCTGGCGATCTCGCGCACGTCGTCGGGGGTGACGAAATCGCGCCCGGCCAGCACCGCCTGCGCGCGCGCCGCGCGTACCAGCGCCAGGCTGCCACGCGGGCCGGCACCCAGCGCGATGCCCGGCCATTTGCGGGTAGCGGCGACGATCCGCACCGCGTAGTCGATCACCTGCGGGTCCACGGTGATCGCCGCCACCGCCTGCTGCAGGGCCACCACGTCGGCGCCGTTCATCACCCGCGGCACCTGCGACAGGTCGAAGTCGCTGGCGCTGCGGCCGGCGGTGATCGCCGCGACCATGCGCTTCTCGTCTTCCAGCTGCGGGTAGTCGATCAGCACCTTGAGCAGGAACCGGTCCAGCTGCGCTTCCGGCAGCGGGTAGGTGCCTTCCTGCTCCACCGGGTTCTGCGTGGCCAGGGTCAGGAACGGCGGGTTGAGCGGGAACGCGCGGCCCTCGATGGTGACCTGGCCTTCCTGCATCACCTCCAGCAGCGCCGACTGGGTCTTGGCCGGGGCGCGGTTGATCTCGTCGGCCAGCAGCAGGTGGGTGAACACCGGGCCGCGGCGGATCTTGAAGCTCTCGGTCTTGGGGTCGTACACCGCGTGGCCACTGACGTCGCTGGGCATCAGGTCGGGGGTGAACTGCACGCGCGCGTAGTCCAGCTCCAGCGCCTGCGCCAGCGCGCGCACCAGCAGGGTCTTGCCGAGGCCGGGCACGCCTTCGATCAGCACGTGGCCGCCGGCCAGCAGCGCCACCAGAATCTGGTCCAGCACCTCGGCCTGGCCAATGAAAGCCTGGCCGACGGCGTCGCGCAGGCGTTCGACGCGTTCGATCAGTTCGACGTTGCCAGGGGCGGGCGCCGGGGTCGGGGCATCGCCGGGCAGGGCGGGCGGAGCGGGCAGGTCGGTCATAGCTGGTTTCTCATCTGGATGAGCAGGGCGATGCGTTCGCGCAGCGCGGCGTCGTCGCGTGACGGGGGCAGTTGCAGCGCCAGCCGCACCCGTTCGGTGGGCCAGCGCAGGTGGTCGGCGATGGCCTGCAGCTGGGCGTCGCCGGCAAGCGCGGCGGCCAGCGGCGCGCGCCGCCGCAGGCGCGCCAGGAACGACTGGCGCACCGCGTCGTACAGCAGCGGCGCCTTGCCGTAGCGGTGCAGGTGTTCGCCGCTGGCGCGCACGTGTTCCAACAGCGAGCGGCGCTCCTGCCGCGGCGATGGCTGCAGCGGGCCGAAGCGCTGGGCGCGCATCCACAGCCACGCCAGCAGCGCCAGCAGCAGCGGCAGCCAGATCGGCCAGCCGCGTTGCAGCGCGGTACGCCACAGCGACGGCGCTTCGGCGGCGTAGACCAGGTGCATGCGGCCCTTGCCGTAGTTGGGCGCCAGCACCAGCCGCGCCAGGTCGCGGTGCGGCAGGTCGCGCAGGCCGGTGTCCTGTTCGCCCTGGCCGTTGCGCAGGAAATCCATGTCGGCCAGCACGTCCACCCGGCCGCTGCCGTAGCGCAGCCGTGCGTAGGCCAGGGTGGTGTCGGTGGCATCGCCCCAGCGGCGTTCGACGCGGGCGTGCTCGCCCACGGTGAAGCGCGGGCCGGCGCAGAATTCCTGGTGTTGTTCCTGCCCCGGCACATGCCAGGGCTGGCAGCGCGGCGCCACCTTGCCCGGTGCGATGCCGAAACGGCCAAGCAGCGTCTGCTCGCCATCCAGCGCCTCGTCGGCCGCGGGCATGCGCAGCAGCAGGTGGCCGCCGTACTCCACCCAGTCCACCAGCTGCGCCACCTGCGCGGGCGTGAGCTGGCGCGGGTCGTCCAGCAGCAGCACGGTGTCGCGCGGCTGCAGCTGCATGCCGGCCAGGTCGAGCGTGCGCCGGGTGTCGGCGTCCACGCCGTCGCGGCGCAGCGCTTCGCGCAGCGCGAACAGCGGGTTGAAGGTGGGCTCGCCGTAGGCCGGCAGCGTGGCCGGTTCGCATGTACGCTGGTGGGTGCGCAGGAACCACGTCACCGCCAGCGCGGCCAGCAGCAGCACCGCCAGGGCGATCAGCGCATTGCGCACGCGTGCGCTCATGCGGCCCACCCGTACTGCTGGCGCAGGTCGTCAAGCAGGGCCTGGAATTCGGCATCCGACGGCAGCCGGCCGGCATAGGCGGCGTACTGCCAGGTGCGCACCATGCGCGCGAACAGGCGCCGGTCCGCGTCCTGCGGCATGCGCCTGGATGCGCGCAGGCACTGTGCCTCGGTGCTGCCCGGCGGCAGCACGATGTCGGCGCGCTGCGCCAGTTCGTCCAGGCTGGCGCGGTACAGCAGCGCCAGCGCATGCCGCGGCCTGCCGTCCTGCCACAGGCGGCGCGCGCTGGCGAGGATGTCCGGCGGCAAGGTGTCGGGCAGCTGCAGCGCGTGCGCGGTGACCTCCGATTCGGCCCCGCGCCGGCGGCGGCGCCCGCTGCCCCGCAGCCACGGCAGCCACCAGCGCGCGGTCAGCGCCAGCGCCAGTAACAGCGCACCGACCAGGATCCACAAGGCGGCTTCGCTGAGCAGCGCCAGCAGCCTGGCCGCCGCGGCGAACAGCGAGCCCCCCGGGAAATTCCAGTCGCGGTCCGGCTTCTCCACCTCCGCGTCGCGGCGCTCCCAGCGGCAGACGGTATGCCGGGCGCCCAGCTGCGGGTCGTCATAGGCGCGTGCGGCCGCCTGGCGGAAACCGGCGGTATCGGCCGGTGCGGCGCCGAACACGCCCGCGGGCGTGGCGGCGGCCGTGGCCTGCGACCCACCCGCCTTGTGGTTGTCGTGTGCCGCCGGGGCCTGAGCGGCGGCATCCTGGGCATGCACCGGCGCCGCCAGCGGCAGCATGGCCAGCCCCATCACCATTACCAGCACCAGCGGCGCCGCCTGCGCCAGCCGTGCGCGCAGGCGGCGGAAGGCGATTTCCACGTCCCAGGCTTCCAGCTGGGTGCGGCGGTTGAGGTACAGGCCGAAGCCGGCGCCGCTGTAGAACGGGCCGATCAGCGTCATCGCCGCCCATGCCAGCAGGTTGAAGCCCAGCCACACCCACGCCGGGGTGTCGCTGCCGATCAGCGACACCGCCACGCGCAGCGACTCGGGCAGGGAATCCAGCGGTACGAACAGGAACACCAGCGCGATGCCGGCCACCTGCAGCATCACTTCGAAATGCCAGCACACCAGCGTCAGCAGCGCGGCATGGCCATAGGCCGCGCCGCCCAGCACGCGCCGGCGCAGCCGCCGCTGCGCGGCGTCGCCGCCTTCGAGCAGGTCCACCGGCATCAGCAGCGCGCGTGCCGGGCCCAGCCGCCGCCACAGCAGGTAACCGGGCAGCGCGCGCACCCCCCAGTGCCACTGCGCGCGCAGCGTGTCGGCGGTGCCGGGCACCGCGCCGAACGCGCCGCGCGAGATGACGTACAGCGGGATGCGCTCAAACACCGGCTTCAGCCACCACAGCAGCAACGCCGGCAGCCAGAAGGCATCCAGCCACCACCCGCCCAGGTTGAGCAGCGCGAACACCGGCACGGTGAGCAGCAGCCACGGCGTCCAGATGGCCGCGGCATGGCGCCGCACCAGCGCGGTGCCCAGCTCCATCGCCTCCCACTGCGAGCGGGCGCGCAGCACCACGTCGAGCTGGTCAATGCGCATCGCGCCCCCCGTGGCCGCCGCGCCACAGCCAGCCGAACACCAGCGCCCACAGCACGCCGGAGACGGTGAACTTGCCCCACGCCGGCACCGTGGCGATGGACGACCAGAACGCCTCGACGAACGCCGCCAGCAGCAGCATGAACGCCACCCCCAGGCACAGCCGCGCGCCGATCACCCCGCCTTCCACCAGCGCGTCGATGCGCCGCTTGCGGCCCGGCGCGACCAGCCGCAGCCCCAGCTGCAGGCCGGCGCCACCGGCAATGACAATGGCGGTCAGCTCCAGCGGCGCGTGCCCGGCGACGAAACGCCAGAACGGGTCGCCGTAGCCCATGTGCTGCAGGTGGCCGGCGACCGCGCCGATGGCCAGCCCGTTGTACAGCAGCACCAGCACCGTGCCGACGCCGGCCAGCAGCCCGCTGGCGAAGGTGCGCAGGCCGATGCTGATGTTGTTCATGATGTAGTGGCCGAACATCGCCCAGTCGGTGCCGCTGTCGCGGGTGCGGCCCAGGTGCTCGGCGGACGGGTCGTACGACTTCTCCATGTGCGCGATCTGCTGCGGGTCCAGCAGCAGGTGCACCAGTTCCGGCTTGTACTGCAGCAGCACGAACACGCCCACCAGCGGCAGCACGAACAGCGCGCACGCCACCCACATGGCCGCGGCCTGGCTGCGCACCAGCTGTGGGAACCCGGCGAACAGGAATTCGAGCGCGCGCTGCCAGCGCGGCGGCGGCGCGCGGTACAGCAGGTTGTGGCCACGCTGCATCAGCTGCTGCAGGCGTTCGACCAGCTGCGGGCTGTAGCCGCGGCGGCGCGCCAGCGCCAGCTGCTGGCACAGGCGCCGGTAGCGTTCGGGAATGGTCTCGTCGCCGGGCAGGTCCGGCGCCGGCGTGTTGCGCGCCTTGCGCGCACTGCCGCCGCGCTGCTGCAGCCAGTCCTCGAACTGGCGCCATTCGTGTTCGTGGCGGGTGACGAACTGTTCCTGCCTCATCGCCGCCCCAGCAGCCAGTTGGCCATCGCATACAGGCGCAGCACGCCGGTCTGCCCGCGTGCCCCGCTCAGGCCGCTGGCGATGTCGGCGAGCTCGTTCTGGCGCGGGCCGGACAGTGCCGGTGCGCGGTCGGCAAAGGCGATCACCGCCTGCTGCTCGGCCGGTTGCAGCGGCAGCGGCGGCGCCAGCACGCTGTCGATGCGCGCCGGTGGCACCGGTGCCGGCGCCGGCACGTGCACCACCAGGCTGCCGGCCACCAGGTCACCCAGCCGCCGCCCGTGCGGATCCCACAGGCAGGCCAGCAGGCCCAGCGCGTAGCCGAACGGCAGCATGTCCACGGTGCGCAGCAGGTTGCGCACGATCGCCGGCACCCAGCCCAGCGGCGCGCCGTCGCGCGCCACCACCCGCAGGCCCAGCGCGCGCTTGCCCAGGGTCTGCCCGAACCACACCTCCAGCACGATGGGGTAGCCCCAGAACAGCAGGAACATCAGCCCCAGGTACAGGCCCTGTCCCAGCCCGCCCAGCGCCATCAGCAGCGGGCTCATCAACCCCAGCACGCCAAACCGCACCATCAGGTCGATCAGCCACGCCAGCGCGCGCGGCACCGGGCCGGCCGCCGGCAACTGCAGCGGCACGCCTTCGGGCGTGATCACCTCGCGGTAGGTATCGAGCATGGGCGGCGCGGTGCTCAACGGCCGGGCGCCGCCGGTCGCGCGCAGGGGCGTGGGTTGTCGCAAACCCGGTATCCAAACCGGGCGGCTGCCGCGGGCATGCGTGTCTCGGTGGCGTCCTGTCAGCGGCTGACTTTACCCGCCGCCGCCGCCGATGCCCAGCCTGCGCCGGGCACCGTGGCGGCGTGCGCAGGTCAGCGCACCGTGCCCTTGTTGCGCTCGCCGAAGAACTTGCGCGCCACCCCGCCCAGCGCGATGGCGCCGATCAGCAGCAGCTTCCAGAACTTGGCGAAAACCAGGCCCAGCTTGGCGAACAGCCCGGCCTTGGCCGCCAGCCCGCCGCCGATCAGCGTGGCCACGCCGTAGGCGGCGATCTTGTCGGTCTTGGGGTTGTGGTCGGCATAGCGCGCGCCCGGCTCGAACTCGGCCATCGGCAGCAGCTTCTCCATGCCGGCGCGCACCAGCCCCAGCTCGCCCATGCCCGACACCGCATTGAGGCTCAGGTAGCCGTGGCGGCCCAGCACGCGGATGTCGTAATTGAGCACGTGGTTGGGCTGGCCGTTGAACGCCAGCTCCTTGGCCCAGTACAGCTTGTTGTTGCCGGCGTCGTAGCGCGGCGGCACCGCCCAGCCCACCAGCTGCAGCGTGCCGTAGCCGGCCTTCTCGCGCTCCGGGTTGGCCGCTTCGGTCTGCTCCTGCATTTCGCGCAGCAGCTTGGCGTAATTCATCTTCGACGCGTCCTCGTCGGACACGTAGCCGTCGTCCGAGTAGGTCACCACCACCGCCCAGCTGTCGTCATCGGCCAGGCTGGGCGAACGCGGCACCACCAGCCCCAGTACGTCGGCGTCGGGCGGGTTGCCCCACAGGTCTTCCAGCACGCGCCGCGCATCGGCCTGGTCCAGGTACTGGAACTCCGGGCCCAGGTTGAAGCGCGCCTTGGCCGCGGGCACTTCGATGGTGCCGGAGCGGAAATGCAGCGACTGCACGAACGCCGCCGGGTCCGGAGCGTCCTGCTCATCCTGTGCGTGGGCGGCCGGCGCAGCGGCGCAGAGCAGCGTTGCACCGGCCAGCAGGGCCAGCGCCATGGTTCTGATCGACATGAAATATTCCTTTCCCTGGAAAAAGGGCGTCCCCACGCCCGAGGCCGGCAGTGTGGGCCAAGCCCGCTCTGCGGGCAACGGCCAGCGCCGCCGATGCCCTGTAGCTGCGGGGCTTGCCCCGCAGGCTCCTTCAGCCCGCCATCCCCAGGTACTGGTCCTTCAACCGCACGTAGTGGTCCGCCGAATAGCGCAGCCCTTCGATGTCCTTCGCACTCAACGTGCGCACCGGCCGCGCCGGGTTGCCCACCCACAACTCGCCGCGCGCCACCCGCTTGCCCGGCCCCACCACCGCCCCGGCGCCGATGAACGCCTCGTCCTCGATCACCGCGCCATCCAGCACGCACGCGCCCATGCCGATCAGGCAGTAATCGCCAATGCTGCACGCATGGATGATGCAGCCATGCCCAACGGTCACGCCCTCGCCGATCAGCGTGGGGTAGCCGCCCTTGTTGTACGGGCTTTCGTGGCTGACATGGATGATGGTGCCGTCCTGCACATTGGTGCGCGCCCCGATGCGTACATGGTTCACATCGCCCCGGATCACCGTGCCCGGCCACACCGACACGTCATCGCCCAGCACCACGTCGCCGATGATGGTGCAGGCGGGGTCGATGTAGACGCGTTGGCCTAGGGTGGGGGATTTGTCGAGGAAGGGGCGGAGGGAGGGCATGGGAGCGATTCGAGGATTCAGACGGAGCCGAATGATACGGTGCCAAGTAATGCTGTTGGTCTGTCTGCTCTCGATCCGAAGCGGACGGTCATGGATGCCTAGCGATTGGGCGTCTTAACGAATTTGCACCTGACGCCACTAATCAAAATCTGTTGGCGCGAAAGTCGTTCGAGTTCCGGAACAAAGGAACTAACACCTGAAACAGCTGACGCCTGGATGTCTGGAGTTGGCCTAAGAAGTCTTCCCGCGTCATAGCCATCTCGATGTGGCTCTCCATTGCCTCGCTAGTGGGATACCTGAAGTGCAGGTTGAGCTCGCTGAAGAATTTCCTAGCGAACTGCGACCCGAAAAGGTCATCTTCGAACGTCAGGCCAAATGATAGGAATTCGGGGATCTGAATCGAGACGATCGGGCAGACCGTTGAGCACAGCTCCGTCAAGACTTTGAGACTATGGGTCTTGGGTGGTTCGACGCCCGTCGCCAAGATAGCTGCCTTAAGCGTGAGTTCAATCGCGTGGTGAGAAAGGAACATCGGCACCCTAGACGCGTAATAGTCCTTTAGAGGCTCATTTTCCCGGGTCTCCACCAACCGAATGGCGCCCTCCGCGAACGCGTTTGCTATCCACGCCAATT
This sequence comes from Stenotrophomonas sp. Steno-Z10-HUANG, assembly GCF_056393075.1. Classification (NCBI taxonomy): domain Bacteria; kingdom Pseudomonadati; phylum Pseudomonadota; class Gammaproteobacteria; order Lysobacterales; family Lysobacteraceae; genus Stenotrophomonas; species Stenotrophomonas sp. Steno-Z10-HUANG. The sequence goes on along the minus strand of NZ_JBWJPA010000008.1, from coordinate 60,755 downwards.
CCGATGCGGCTTTGATTTTCTCTAGGGCGACTGCGGACATTGGGAGTGCGGTTATGGCTTGGCACCCGTATAAGCCGGGGGAATGGCCTTTTGCGGCGCCGCAGAGGCCGGCGGTAACGGGGGGTGTGCAGGCGGCGCTGCCGGAATCGACCTGGGTGCCGGAGCGGTCGTAACTGGCGCTGTCATTGGCGGCACCTTCATAAAAGCAAAGACGCTGTACGCTGTGGTCAACGCAGCCAGAAGGCTGACGACAATGGGAAAAGCATACGTGTGCAGCTTGGCGCGGGAACGAAGCGCGGACAACATGCCAGACACGCGGTCATGCAACAGAGGAAACCGTTCCTTTAGCGTATTCGACTCAATATCAATTTCGTGCTTAATTTGCCTTAACGAGTGCTGCTGATTGGCAATTAACAACCCCGCAAATGCTGCGAAAACGAGCGAGCCAATGAGTAGAGCTATGTTGCTGATCACGGCAGAGGGGTCGTTCTTTAGCTGACTGACTATCAGTCCTTGTCCCACCGGAATCGCCAGCATCTTTCCCATAAGGTCAGTCGTCGAAGCATTCAGCTGGAGCATGAAAGAAAGGCGCTTCTGTTCTAGCTCGTCACGAACCTTGGCGAAGTTGAACTCCGTTGTGTAGAGATCAAAATCGGAAGCGAATGCTTCACGTATCGCGTCGAATCGGGTTGCGAGCTCAGAGAATCGCTTGCTCTGCGGTGTAGCTTCGAGCTGCCTAAGAAGAACTTTCTTGTAGATAGCTTTCTTCGCATCGGAGTACGGCTGGCTCTGAAGCTCCACCGAGACCGCGTCTATAGCGTCGCCACTTGGCATGTCATCCAGAGCATCGAAGCTATACGCAGCGGAAATGTCCATCCGCTTGCCTGCTAAGATCACAAAAGTCGGGCTGCTCGTCCCGTCTGCCAGCACTACGTCTGCAACGCTCCTGACCAGCTCGAAAAGGCGTGGCACCCGCTGGTAAGCGCCAACTAGGGGGGGGATGACCTCATCGCCCGTAGCATAGTCTTCTTCGAGAAGGAAGTACTCAGGAGGAGCGTTGTACAGGAAAAGTCCCTGTTGACTGGCGACAAGAGTCTGAAGGCTTTCACTGAACACTTTCGAATTCGACGAAAGCCCATCGAACTTGAGTTCGATCTCGGCCCCTTCTTCTATCGCTGACAACGACCGATGTTGCTGCTGCCCAGCCAAGAAGATTTCAGGCTGACGAAAGGCCTGCGCCGCGGTCACAAGGCCATCAACCTCCACGCTATTCAGAAGCCAAACGCGCAGCGTCGCCCCCTGCAGCTCTCGACGGAGTGCAAGGCGACACAGCTTAACGATGGCTTCGAAGTCGGCGCTCATGGCTAGTTGGCCAAAGTCTCTACCAGTTCGACGGGAGGGTTTTCAATGATCAGATTGTTGTTCTCGACCCGAACGCGATGATCAGTCTTAAACTGATGTGACATGGAGATCTTGAGTTCCTTGCTGCTGAACACGTAGTCCGCAAGTTTCCGAAGCGAGCCGCGATCTGCAATAAATTCGTCGGTTGGCCGATTAGGATGATTATTCAAGTACTCCATGAACACTTCGGCGTTATCTGGGGTCACGACCGCAGCCACCGCCTGAAGACTTATTGGTTCGCGAGCCTTGGTTTGCCCGATCGCGTAGTCGAACACGCGGCGCATGACAGCGACCGCATCGTCGGCCGAAATCAATTGGGTCGCGATGCTCTGCTTGCAGAACTCGTCGACCACAGCAGCCAATTTTCCAGACTCGACCTTGGAGTCCGCCATCATGTCGCAGCCGATGAAGTCACGAAAATAAGTTGATGGATGGCCCAGTTCGCGCTTACACACGAACGTCAAGTACCGAACATCGGGCAGGTCGGCTAACCACGACGTCAGGTTGATTCGAGCCGCCACCTGCAACGTGTGAACGTTCAAGTGGATCGCGTCTGCGACACGCGCCAACCCCTCAAACATGCTCCCCTTGGTGCTGTTCAGTTTTACCACTAGGAGGAAGTTTTCACCGGCACGCGTGTAGTGGACAAAGAGAATGTGACCGCCGGTGGAAAGGAGTTGGCGGCGCATGAGAATCGCCAGCCGGTTCGTCGCAGTAACGGTAGCGGTCAAGAAGTCCGAGCCGACTTCTTGGTAGGCCCGGAATAGCGCCGCAAACGGATAGTTGACCTCGTCTCCTTGGAATACGCCCGCCTGCTGAGCACATCGGGCGTTGTAGGTCTCGAGAATTTCCCTCACTAGGGCGACTAGTTGGGGAGACTGTTCAAGTAGTGTGTCGGCCGGCGCCACTTCGACCTCATCGCTGTGCATCGTCTTCGTGACGTAGTGCACGGCCGCTCGGACGATTTCCATCGGTATCCTCCCCTCGTTCCATGGGTCGCAGGGTAGCAGATGAGACCTGCGGGAAGATGGTGTTGCCGTGTGGTCTCAAAGCCCGCGACTAGCCTTGGGCGCGGTGGGTGAACTATTCCCGTCCTCTCAAGACGCTGCGTAAAGTAGAGATTAGAAATTTGCTGGAACCGGTACTCTTGCTGCCATGTGACCTGCGATGCGCTGTCCACTCGGGCCTGGCGCATCTGTCCGATCCGGGCCTCTGAACCCATACACGGCGGGACAGGACTTCGGGTCGATCCGCAAGCAATAGTGCGCTAACTACTGTTCGAGTTGTAGCGCGGGCGAGTATGTTCGCTTTTGGCCGATAGCGGACAAGTCTGATTGACGGTCTCGAAGACCAGATAGCATCATCAATACGTTGCGGAGAGAAAATCCGCAGCCGAGTTTGGCAGCTCGAAAACACAAGGATTCCCTATCGCACAAGGAGTCCGAGATGAGCCGTTCCAAGAAAATCACGCGCGTTTCCACCCTTGCGTCCAACCGCAGCCCATCCGGGCACGAGGCACCCACGCCGCGGATGATCGATTCCGCGCCGGTCCCGGAGTCGTTCTCGCCCCCGTTGCCCATGCCGTCCGCTTCCAGCGGCTGGGCGCGCATGCCCAGGCGCTGCACGATGGGTTACCTGTATTACGACGAGCGCCGGGGCCAGCAGGTCGTGGGCCGGGCCGTGCCCAAGCTGCGCCTGTCCGGCCGTTGGCTGGAACGTTGCGGCTTTGCCGTGGGCGATGCGTTGCAGGTGACGGTGGGGAACGGGTTGTTGTTGATCAGCCGCAGCACGAACGACGACTGAGCGGCGCCGCGCTGCGGTTGTTCAACGGTTGATGGCCGCCGCGGCGCGCTTTCCGCAGTCATGAAAAGAAGAAGCCCGCTTGCGCGGGCTTCTTCTTGGGTAACGCAGTCAGGTGCATGACGCGAAGGCGTTGCGCAGGAGATTAAAAGTCTTCTGCTCGAACAACGTCCTGCATCGTGAGTGCACTCACGCCACCTTCCCGCGCCGCGCCCGCTCCAGGTGCACCAGCAGCAGCGAGATCGCGGCCGGGGTCATGCCGGGAATGCGCTGGGCCTGGCCGATGGTCTGCGGGCGCACGCGTTCGAGTTTCTGCAGCACTTCGGCGGAGAGGCCGCGCACGGCGGCGAAGTCGAAGCCTTCGGCAATGGCGGTGTTCTCGTGGCGCTGCTGGCGTTCGATCTCTTCGCGCTGGCGGTCCAGGTAGCCGGCGTACTTGACGCTGATTTCCACCTGTTCGGCCACGCGCGCATCGTCCACGCCGGGGCCGAGCGAGGGCACCTGCATGAGCTTGGCGTAGTCCAGTTCCGGGCGTTTGATCAGGTCGAGCACGTTGGTTTCGCGGCTCACCGCCACGCCGGTGGTTTCCTGCACTTCGCGGCCCAGCGCGTTGGCGGGGGTGGCCCACAGGCCGCGCAGGCGCGCGCTTTCGCTGGCCACGGCGGCCTGTTTGGTTTCGAAGGCACGCCAGCGGCGGTCGTCGACCAGGCCCAGCTCGCGGCCGGTGGGGGTCAGGCGCGCGTCGGCGTTGTCCTCGCGCAGCTGCAGCCGGTATTCGGCGCGGCTGGTGAACATGCGGTAGGGCTCGCTGGTGCCGTGGGTGATCAGGTCGTCCACCAGCACGCCGATGTAGGCCTCGTCGCGGCGCGGGCACCAGCCTTCGCGGCCCTGCACGAACCGCGCGGCGTTGATGCCGGCCAGCAGGCCCTGCGCGCCGGCTTCCTCGTAGCCGGTGGTGCCGTTGATCTGGCCGGCGAAGAACAGGCCGGCCACCTGGCGGGTTTCCAGCGTGTTCTTGAGCCCGCGCGGGTCGAAGAAGTCGTATTCGATGGCGTAGCCGGGGCGGGTGATGTGCGCGTGCTCGAAGCCGCGGATGCTGCGCACCAGTTCCAGCTGCACGTCGAACGGCAGCGAGGTGGAAATGCCGTTGGGGTAGATCTCCACCACGTCCAGGCCTTCGGGTTCGACGAAGATCTGGTGGCTGTCCTTTTCGGCGAAGCGCACCACCTTGTCCTCGATGGACGGGCAGTAGCGCGGGCCGATGCCTTCGATCTGGCCGCTGTACAGCGGCGAGCGGTGCAGCGCGTTGCGGATCACCTCGTGGGTGCGTTCGCTGGTGTGGGTGATCCAGCAGCTCACCTGGCGCGGGTGTTCGGCCACGTGGCCCAGGTAGGACATCACCGGCAGCGGGTCGTCGCCGGGCTGTTCTTCCATGACGCTGTAGTCGAGCGAACGGCCGTCGATGCGCGGCGGGGTGCCGGTCTTGAGCCGGTCGATCACGAACGGGCGCTCGCGCAGGCGCGCGGCCAGGGTGGTGGCCGGCGGGTCGCCCATGCGCCCGGCGGTGTACTGGGTTTCGCCGATGTGGATCTTGCCGGCCAGGAAGGTGCCGGCGGTGAGCACCACGGCCGGCGCATGGAAGGCCAGCCCGGTCTGGGTGATGGCGCCGCGCACGGCGTCGCCTTCGATGATGAGGTCGTCCACCGCGGCCTGGAACACGCTCAGGTTGGGCTGCGATTCGACGATGCGGCGGATCGCCATGCGGTACAGGTTGCGGTCGGCCTGGCAGCGGGTGGCGCGCACCGCCGGGCCCTTGGACGCGTTGAGCGTGCGCCATTGGATGCCGGCCAGGTCGGCGGCATGGGCCATGGCCCCGCCCAGCGCGTCGATCTCCTTGACCAGGTGGCCCTTGCCGATGCCGCCGATGGCCGGGTTGCAGCTCATCGCGCCCACGGTTTCCACGTTGTGGGTCAGCAGCAGGGTGCGGGCGCCGCCGCGCGCCGCGGCCAGGGCGGCCTCGGTGCCGGCGTGGCCGCCGCCGATGACGATGACGTCGTAACGATGGAAGGAGTCGGTCATGGGAAGCGGTGTGCCTGAAATGTGAAATCCATCGCCGGGGGCCGGGTTGCGGCCGCGGCGGCGGGCTGGTGATTTTACCGCCAATGCCCGGCGGGTACCGGCGGCGGCCTAAAGTTGGCACGCAAACTGCAGTTAACGTCATTGCACCCGGTGTGGCATGCGACATGGGCGCAGTGGCTGGAATTGGAACAGGGGCCAGCCGAAGCGCATACCGGGGAAGCATGGGGCCGGCAGTCGGGGGACTGCCGGCCCTTGTTCTTTCCAGGGCCTGCACGGCGTGCGCGGCCGGCGGCCCGGCCGCGAGGCGGCGCCCTGCGTTGCCGCCCGCAGGTTGCGGTGGTGCCCGGCGCTGGTGCCGCTGGTTGCCGCCGCGCGGTGACGGCGGGCGCATGCCGCGATGCGCTGAAGCCACAAAAGACAAAGCCCCGGCATGGCCGGGGCTTGTCATGTGTAGGCGCCGATGCCCGACAGGGCCGGAACAGGGGGGATCCAGATTTCCTGTGCGGACATCGACATGGAAGCGGTCGAGTGTGAAAGCCGGTTCGCGTCAGTTATGGACGCTTTCGGTCACTCGGCCCGACAAGATTGCCTGGTTTTTCAACAAATGCAAGCGGTTTCAGGGTTCCTGCTGCTGTGCCGATTCCATGCGCCGGGACTGTGACGGCGGTCGGGGTGGCGCGGGGCGGTGCATCATCGGCCGGGGTGCGCCGTTGGCCTGGGGCGAGGGCATGGCCCGCGGCACCTGCGCCTGCGGGCGCGGTTGCGGGCGCTGCAGGCGGTCCATGTCGCGCCAGGGCGATTTGCCGCCGCCGTCCACCGGCGGGCGGGGGCGCGGCGGGCGTCCGTCGCCATCACCGGGCCGCGGCGGGCGGTGGCCGCCATCGCCGTTGCCATGCCCCGGCGGCGGGCGGTGGCCACCGTCATGGCCGTGCGGCGGTCGCGGCCGGTACGGCGGGCGGTACACCGGGTACGGGTAGCGGTAGTCGTAATAGCCGTAGCTGCCATAGCCGTAAGGGCCGTAGCCATAGGCGCCGTAGGGATAGCCGTACGGGTAGGTGCGCTGCACCGACGTCGCGCCGCGGTAATAGCCGCCCGCGCCGCCGTCGACGTAGTCGTAGGTGGCGCAGCCGGACAGGCCGAGCAGCAGGCCGGCCGAAAGGATCAGGCGCTTTTTCATGACAGTCCCCCGTTGGGTGCGCGGCCAGCTTCGGGCCCGCGCATTGAATCGGTCCTTAACCCTGCCGGCAGGGCTGAACGCAGGTGCAGTGATGGCATGAGATGGTCCGGCACCGGGGGCCTACGTTAACCTTTCCCCATGGTTGAACTCACCCTGCCAGGGCCGGCCGACGTGCTGGCCGCCGCGGCCCGCATCGCGGCCCACGCCACGGTCACCCCGGTGCTGCGGTCGCGCGAACTGGATGCGCTGGCCGGCGCCCGCCTGCATTTCAAGGCCGAGCACCTGCAGCGCGGCGGCGCTTTCAAGTTCCGCGGTGCCTGCAACGCGGTGTGGGCGCTGGATGCGGACACCGCGCAGCAGGGCGTGGTGACGCATTCGTCCGGCAACCACGGCGCGGCGCTGGCGCTGGCGGCGCGTTCGCGCGGCATTCCCTGCCACGTGGTGGTGCCCGAGGGCGCGGTGGCGGCCAAGCTGGCCAACATCGCCCGCCATGGCGCCACCCTGTGGCGCTGCGCGCCCACCCAGGCCGCGCGCGAGGCCGAGTGCGCGCGGGTGCAGCGCGACACCGGCGCGGTGCTGGTGCACCCGTATGCCGACGCGCAGGTGATTGCCGGCCAGGGCACGGCGGCGCTGGAACTGCTGCGCCAGGCCGGCACCGCGCTGGACGTGGTGGTGGTGCCGGTCGGCGGTGGCGGGCTGGCCTGCGGCACCCTGCTGGCGCTGCAGCAGGCGGCGCCGGGCTGCGAGCTGGTGCTGGCCGAGCCGGCCGGGGCGGCGGACACCGCGCGGTCGCTGGAGGCCGGCCGGCGGCAGGTGGATTTTGTGCCCGATACCGTCTGCGACGGCCTGCGCGGCGCGCTGGGCGAACCCAATTTCGCGCTGCTGCACGGCAACGCCACGGTCGTGACCGTGGACGACGACGCCACCGTGGCGGCGATGCGGCTGCTGTGGCAGGTGCTCAAGCAGGTGCTGGAGCCGTCCTCGGCGACGGTGCTGGCGGCGGTGCTGGCGCAGCCGCAGCGCTTTGCCGGGCGCAACGTGGGCCTGGTGTTGTCCGGCGGCAACGTCGACCTGGACGCGCTGCCGTGGAGGGGCGCATGAGCCGCCGGCGCGCGCGTCTGTTCGACTGGCTGTGGCGCCTGTGCGTGCTGCTGCTGCTGTGGCTGCTGGGCGTGGCGGCCTGGATCATCTGGGTGGGCGACCGCGACCAGGCCGCGCCGGCCGACGCGATCATCGTGCTGGGCGCGGCGGCCTACGACGCCAAGCCGTCGCCGGTGTTCGAGGAGCGCATCCGCCACGGCCTGGACCTGTACCGCCAGGGGTTCGCGCCGAAGCTGATCTTCACCGGCGGTTTCGGTGGCGCCGGCGCGCGTTTTTCCGAATCGCAGGTGGCGCGCCGCTACGCGCTGAAACAGCAGATTCCGGCCAAGGACATCCTGATCGAAAGCCAGTCGCGCACCACCCGCCAGAACCTGGTCGAGGCCAAGCGGCTGATGGACGCGCACGGCATGCGCCGCGCCATCCTGGTCAGCGACCCGCTGCACATGGCGCGCGCGCTGCGCCTGTCCCAGGAGCTGGGCATCGACGCGCTGGCCTCGTCCACGCCGAGCACGCGCTTCCGCAGCTTCCACACCAGCTGGCGCTTCCTGGCGCAGGAAATCTATTTCTTCCACCGCGACCTGTTCGCCCGCGGCGCCTGAGCGCCGCCGTTCCTTCCGCGAGAACCCCATGAGCCACGACCTTTCCCCCGCGCAGCAACAGGCCATCGACCTAGTGCGCGGTTACTACGATGCCTTCAACCGCGGCGACTGGGCCGGCATGCTGGAGCGGCTGGGCGACGATGTGGCGCATGACCTCAACCAGGGCGCGCGCGAAAGCGGCCGCGAGGCGTTCGCCGCGTTCCTGCGGCGCATGGAGGCCAGCTACCGCGAGCAGCTGCGCGAGGTGGTGGTGATGGCCAGCGCCGACGGCACCCGCGCCGCGGCCGAGTACGTGGTGCATGGCGAGTACCACCACACCGACGAAGGCCTGCCGCCGGCCAACGGCCAGCGCTACGTGCTGCCGGGCGGCGCGTTCTTTGATATCCGCGGCGGGCGCATCGCGCGGGTCAGCAATTACTACAACCTGCAGGACTGGATCGCCCAGGTCGGCGGTTGAACGCAGCGCGGCGCCTGCGCCGCGCACGCTTCCCGGCCGTGGCGGCGTGCGCGGCAGGCCCCGCGGCTACGGGTTCTGCGGCCGGCGCCGGATCGGAATGGCCGACAGCGGCACCGCGGCGACGTCGTGGCCGTGTTCGCGGATCGGCGCGCCCGGTTCCGGCGCCCAGGCGTGGGCGTAGATGACTTCCCAACTGCTGGGCAGCTTGCCGTCGGCGCGGCGCAGCGGTTCGTAGGCCGCCTGCGCGGCGTTGAAGCGGCTGCGCCCGGTGAGGGTGTGGCGGCGCCCGCTCAGCGCGTTGGTGGCGCCGATGGCCTTGAGCTCGCGCATCAGCGCCGGCAGGTCGTCGTAGGTGAGGGTGAACAGGTCGCGGTCCAGCACCGGGTCGCGGAAGCCGGCCATCATCAGCGCGTCGCCGAACTGCGCGATCTGCACGAAGCGGCTCACGTGCGGGGTGTCGTCGGCCTGGGCGAACGCCTCGCGCAGTTCCACCAGCGTCTCCGGGCCGAAGGTGGAGCACACCAGCAGGCCGCCGGGCTTGAGCACGCGGCGGAAGCCGGCGAACACCGACGGCAGGTCTTCCACCCACTGCAGGCACAGGTTGCTGAAGATCACGTCCACGCTGTTGTCGGCCAGCGGCAGCGCCCGCGCGTCGGCGCACACGCGCGAAAACGGGCGCCACCAGCCGGCCTGCTTCCTGGCCTCGGCCAGCATCGGCAGGGCCAGGTCCAGCGCGATCACCTGCGCCTTGGGCCAGCGTTTTTTCATCGCCGCGGTGGCATGCGCCGGGCCGCTGCCCACGTCCAGCACCACCTGCGGCTGCCGCGCTTCCAGGTAATCCAGCGATTCCAGCAGGCGTTTGCCGACCTCCTGCTGCAGCACGGCGGCGGCGTGGTAGCTGGTGGCGGCGCGCGAGAAGGCGCGGCGGACGTGCTTGGAGTCGAACAGGGCAGGCATGGGAATACGTGGTTGCTACGGGGTCAGAAGGTACCGGGGTAGGCGCCGCCGTCGATCAGCAGGTTCTGCCCGGTGATGTAACCGGCGTGCACGCTGCACAGGAAGGCGCAGGCGGCGCCGAATTCGTCCGGCGTGCCGAAGCGGCCGGCGGGAATGCCGGCGCGGCGGCGCGCGGCCACCTCGTCCAGCGGCAGCTGCTGGCGGCGCGCGCTGGCGTCCAGGGTGCCGCGCAGGCGGTCGGTGTCGAACGCGCCGGGCAGCAGGTTGTTGAGGGTGACGTTGCGCGCCAGGTGGGTGCGGGCGACGCCGGCGACGAAGCCGGTGAGCCCCGAGCGCGCGCCGTTGGACAGGCCGAGGATGTCGATCGGCGCCTTTACCGCGCTGGAGGTGATGTTGACCACGCGGCCGAAGCCGCGCGCGGCCATGCCGTCGACGGTGGCGCGGATCAGCTCGATCGGGGTCAGCATGTTGGCGTCCAGCGCGGCCAGCCACTGTTCGCGCTCCCAGTCGCGGAAGTCGCCCGGCGGCGGGCCGCCGGCGTTGGTGACCAGGATGTCCACCTGCGGGCAGGCGGACAGCGCGGCCGCGCGGCCGGCGGCGGTGGTGATGTCGGTGGCGACGGCGATGATCTGCCCGGCGCCGGGCAGCGCGCGCAGTTGCGCCGCGGCCGCTTCCAGCGCGTCGGCGCCGCGGGCGACGATGACCACGTTGGCGCCTTCGCCGGCCAGCGCACGCGCGCAGCCCAGCCCCAGCCCCCTGCTGGCGCCGCAGACCAGTGCCCAGCGCCCGGCGATGCCCAGATCCATCGTGTTACTCCCGGTGTGTCCCGTGGCCGCACATGATCGGCGATGCGCGCAGCTGGCGGCTCACGCGCAGGCCGCAACGAAGCGTTGCAGCCGCCCGGCGACGTCGTCGGCGTGGCCCAGGAACGGCGCGTGGCCGCCGCCGTCGATGGTGTGCGCGGTGTGCAGCCCGGCCGGGGCCAGCGCCGCGGCGCCGTGCATGGCGTTGGCGGGCACCAGCCGGTCGCGCTGGCCGCCGATCCACAGGCCGGGCACGCGCAGCCCGGGCAGGGCGCCGCGCAGGTCGCTGCGGTCCAGCAGGGCCAGGCCTTCGTGCAGTGCGCGCGGTGCCGGTTCGCCGCGCGCGACCAGCGCCTCGCGCAGGGTGCGCAGTTCGCTGCGCGCGTGCTGCGAGCCCATCACGTCCAGCGCCAGGAAGCGTTCCAGGGTGCCGCGGTAGTCCTGTTCCAGGTCCTGGCCGAACTGTTCGAACACGCTGCGCTCCACCGCGTCGGGCCAGTCGGCGTCGCGCACGAAGCGCGGTGTGGCGGCCAGCATCGCCAGCCCGCGCACCTGCGGCAGGGTGGCCGCGCCGTGCAGCGCCACCAGCCCGCCCAGCGACCAGCCGCACCAGACCGCCGGCGGGGTGGCCGCGGCAATGGCGTTGACCAGGTAGGGCAGGCGCAGCGGGGTGTCGTCGTCGCGGCTGAAGCCGTGGCCGGGCAGGTCCACCACGTGCAGCTGGAAGTGTGGCGACAGGCGCTGCACCAGCGGCGCGAAGATGCCGCCGTGCAGTGCCCAGCCGTGGATCAGGACCAGTGCCGGGCCGCTGCCGGTGACGTCGATATGCATGCGTATACGGTGTGCTTCAGGCGCTGGCGGTGTTCAGCGACTGCTCGTAGGCGAGCAGGTCGCGGGCGCGGGCGGTGGCTTCGACCAGCGCCTTGACCTGTTCCAGGGTGTGCAGCGCCGACAGGGTGATGCGCAGCCGCGCCTTGCCTTCGGGCACGGTGGGCGGGCGGATCGCCCCGACCATGAACCCGGACTGCTCCAATGCCGCGCCCAGCGCCATCACCGTGGCCTCGTCGCCGCACAGCAGCGGCTGGATCGGCGTTTCCGAGGGCATCAGTTCCAGGCCGTTGCGGCGCGCGCCGTCGCGGAACGCGGCGATCAGTTCGACCAGCTTCTCGCGGCGCCAGTGGTCGCGCCGCGCCAGCTTCACCGCGGCCAGCGAGGCGGCGGCCTGCGCCGGCGGCAGCGCGGTGGTGTAGATGTACGGGCGCGCGGTTTCGGCCAGGTGCTGGATCAGGCTTTCCTCGCCCAGCACCACCGCGCCGTGGCCGCCCAGCGCCTTGCCCAGGGTGGCCAGCTGCAGCGGTACTTCGTTGACCCCGAGCCCGGCGTCGGCCACGCAGCCGCGGCCGTGTTCGCCGACCACGCCGATACCGTGCGCGTCGTCCACGTAGAACAGCGCCTCCTGCATGCGCGCCACCAGCGACAGCGAGCGCAGCGGGGCGATGTCGCCGTCCATGCTGAACACGCCGTCGGTGGCGAGCATGGCGGCGCCGTCGGCAGCGTTCTTCAGCTGGCGCATGGCGCCTTCGCTGTCCAGGTGCGGGTAGCGGCGCAGGCGGCAGCCGGCCAGGCGGGTGGCGTCGAGCAGGCTGGCGTGGTTGAGGCGGTCCTGCACGCAGACGTCGCTCTCTTCGGACAGCAGTGCCTGTTGCACGGCGAGGTTGGCCATGAAGCCGCTGTCGAACAGCAGCGCGCGCGGATAGCCGAGCCAGTCGGCCATTTCGCGTTCCAGCTGCTCGTGCAGCGCGTGGTGGCCGCAGACCAGGTGCGAGGCGGTGCTGCCGGCGCCTTCGCGGCCGGCGGCGTCCTGCAGCGCGGCGACCACTTCGAACTGCTGCGACAGGCCCAGGTAATCGTTGCTGCAGAAGCCGGTGAGCCACCTGCCGCCGACTTCCAGGCGCACGCCGTCGCGGCGGCCGACGCTGCGGCGCACGCGGACGCGCCCCTGCGCTTGGCGGAGCTTGCGCTGGTCCTGCAGGCGGGCGAGGAGGTCGGGGCGGGCCATGGCGTCAGTTCATGGACGGGTGGGCGGCTAGCGTAACCGGTCGCCGCTGCAGCCGCTTGCGGCGCGGCCCGGCGGCAGGCTGCGCGGCGTGGGGGAAGCGGCGATGCCGGGCACCGCCGCCGCTGCCTGCCGCGGCCGGTTCAGGCGGTCGCCGCGCAGGCCGGGGCGATGTCCAGGTGCACGGTGCCGGGGTGGTCGTGGTCGTCGGCATCCACGTTGACCTGCATCGGCGAAATGCCCAGCCGCGCGAACAGCGCCTGGTCGCGCGCGGTGTCCGGGTTGCCGGTGGTCAGCAGCTTTTCGCCGTAGAAGATGGAGTTGGCGCCGGCGGCGAAGCACAGCGCCTGCAGTTCGTCGCTCATGCTCTCGCGCCCGGCCGACAGCCGCACCATCGAGCGCGGCATGGTGATGCGCGCCACCGCGATCATGCGCACGAACTCGAACGGATCCAGCTCGGCGCTGCCATGCAGCGGCGTGCCGGCGACCTGCACCAGGCGGTTGATCGGCACCGAGTCCGGGTGCGCCGGCAGGTTGGCCAGCGCCAGCAGCAGGCCGGCGCGGTGTTCGCGGGTCTCGCCCATGCCGACGATGCCGCCGCAGCAGGTCTTCAGCCCGGCGTTGCGCACGTGTTCGAGCGTGTCCAGCCGGTCCTGGTACTGGCGGGTGTGGATGATCGAGTCGTAATAGTCCGGCGCGGTGTCGAGGTTGTGGTTGTAGTAGTCCAGCCCGGCGTCCTTGAGCGCCTGCGCCTGGTGGCCTTCGAGCATGCCCAGGGTGGCGCAGGTTTCCAGCCCCAGCGCCTTCACTTCGCGGATCATCGCCGCCACCTTGGGGATGTCGCGGTCCTTGGGCGAACGCCAGGCCGCGCCCATGCAGAAGCGCGAGGCGCCGGCCTGCCTGGCGGCGCGGGCGCGGGCGACCACGCTGTCGGTGTCCATCAGCTTCTGCGCGTCCACCCCGGTGTCATAGCGCTGCGCCTGCGGGCAGTAGGCGCAGTCTTCCGGGCAGCCGCCGGTTTTGACCGACAGCAGGGTGGAGACCTGCACCTGCGCCGGGTCGAAATGTTCGCGGTGCACGCTGGCGGCGCGGAACAGCAGTTCGGGGAACGGCAGGTCGAACAGCGCCAGCAGTTCCTCGCGGCTCCAGTCGTGGCGGATGACGGCGGGCATCGGTGTTTCCTGACAGATCGGGCAACGGAAGCGGGGCAGTCTGGTGAGCATGCAGTCCGCTGTCAACAAATCACTCGGCGCTTTGGTTTACAGGGTGGGCGCGGCGCTGTCCGGGCTGGTGTTCCCGCCGCTGTGCCTGGTCTGTGGCGAGCCGGGCACGCCCGGCCGCGACCTGTGCGCCGCCTGTGCGGCCGCGCTGCCCTGGCTGGAATGCGCCTGCCGTGGCTGCGCCCTGCCACTGCCGGTCACCGAGCCGGACGGGGCGCTGTGCGGCGCCTGCCAGGGCGCGCGTTCGCCGCTGGCGGCGGTGCATGCCGCGCTGCTGTACGCGGCGCCGGCGGACGGGCTGCTGCGGCGTTTCAAGTTCCATGGTGACCTGGCCGCCGGGCGCCTGCTGGCGCAGCTGATGCACGCCCGGCTGGCGCCGGTGGCGCGGCCGCAGGCGCTGGTGCCGGTGCCGCTGCACCTGTCGCGCCTGCGCCGGCGCGGCTACGACCAGGCGCTGGAGCTGGCGCGGCCGCTGGGCCGCGCGCTGCAGCTGCCCGTGCTGGCCGGCCTGCACCGCACCCGCGCCACCCCGCCGCAGTCCGCGCTGGATGCGGCCGCGCGCCGGCGCAATCTGCGCCAGGCCTTCGCCGCCCGCGGGCGCCTGCCGGCGCACGTGGCGCTGGTCGACGACGTGATGACCACCGGTGCCACCGTGCAGGCCGCCGCGCGCGCGCTGCGCCGGGCCGGGGTGGTGCGGGTCGATGCCTGGGTGTGCGCGCGGGTACCCTGAACACGGCAGGGCGACACGCCCGGCCTATGCTTGTCCTGCAACGCATTCCCTGACTGCAAGGAGCGATGACATGAATGGCAACCCGAATTTCCCTTCCGACACGCTGCTTGGCGCGATGTCGCGCCACTGGTGGGTGGTCCTGCTGTTCGGCCTGTTCGCGGTGGCTTTCGGCGTGCTGGCGGTGATGGCACCGGTACGCACCGCCGCGGTGCTGGCGCTGTGGCTGGGGGTGGTGGCGATCGTCGAGGGCGTGGTGGCGCTGGCCGCGGCGATCGCCGGTTCGGCGCCGGTATCGCGGGGCTGGGCGGTGTTCTACGCGCTGGTGTCCATTGCCTTCGGCGTGCTGGCGATCCTCAACCCGCTGGCCACGGCGAGCGTGTTGCTGCTGTTCCTGGCGGCGTGGCTGGTGGTCGGCGGCATCTACCGCATCGTCTTCGCCATCCGCGTGCGCAAGCACATCCGTGGCGAATGGCTGCTGGTCCTCAGCGGCCTGCTGGCGGTGGTGCTGGGCGTGCTGTTCGCGCTCAACCCGCTGAGCGGGCTGATGGTCACGTCGCTGTGGATCGGCGCGATGGCGCTGGTCTACGGCGTGCTGCAGGTGGTGGCGGCGTTCCGCCTGCGCCGGCTTGGCAGGATGGCGGCCTGAGGCACCGCCGCGACGGCAGCAGCCCGTCCGGTGGCGGGCCGCTGCCCGGTCAGTCCAGGTACTGGCTGGCGACGATGCCGGCGAACAGCACGGCCCCGACCCAGTTGTTGTGCAGGAACGCGCGGAAGCAGGCCTGGCGCTCGCGCGTGCGGCAGATCCAGAACTCCCAGGCCACCAGCGCCACCGCCACGCCGAGGCCGGCCCAGTACGCCATGCCCAGCCCGGCACGCTGGCCGGCCAGTGCCATGGCTGCGAAGAACAGCGCGTAGAGGATGCCCTGGATCACCAGGTCCAGGTCGCCGAACAGGATGGCGGTGGAGTGCGAGCCGACCTTGAGGTCGTCGTCGCGGTCGACCATCGCATACCAGGTGTCGTAGGCGGTGGACCACAGGATGTTGGCCGCGTACAGCACCCAGCCCAGCGGCGGCACTTCGCCCTGCACCGCGGCGAAGGCCATGGGGATGCCCCAGCCGAAGGCCATGCCCAGGTAGACCTGCGGCAGGTGGGTGTAACGCTTGAGGTAGGGGTAGGTGGCGGCCAGGAACACGCCGACGAAACTCAGCCCGATGGTCAACGCGTTGAGGGTCAGCACCAGCGCGAATGCGACCAGCATCAGCCCGGCGAACAGCGCCAGCGCCTGGCGCCCGGACACCGCGCCGGTGGCCAGCGGGCGGTCCTTGGTGCGCTTGACGTGCGGGTCCAGCCAGCGGTCGGCGTAATCGTTGATCACGCAGCCGGCCGAGCGGGTCAGCCACACGCCGGCGGTGAACACGAACAGCGTCCACGGTGCCGGCATGCCACCGGACGCCAGCCACAGCGCCCACCACGTCGGCCACAGCAGCAGCAGGGTGCCGATCGGGCGGTCGGCGCGCATCAGTTTCCAGTAGCTGGCCAGCCGCGACGGCACCGGCGCCGGCTGTTGTTGGTAGCGTTCGTAACCCATGCGCACAGGTTACCAGCCGGGCCCGGCGGTCCGTTGCCCCGGGTGGGTGCGATGGGGGCAGACCTGCGCATGCATTTACCGTTAGAATGCGCGTCCGCCCGGCAGCGCCGGACGGTGGGGAGCCACTTGGCTCCCGCAGCGACACACAACGCGCCCGTAGCTCAGCCGGATAGAGTAGTGGCTTCCGAAGCCATTGGTCGGGGGTTCGAATCCCTCCGGGCGCGCCATCTTCGATGGCGCTTCGTCGTGATTGCCGCCCTTCGCGCAGAGCGCGAAGGCGTTCGATGCCGCGCACGCCAGTGGCGTGCAGGCGCGGCCTCTCACCCCTCCGGGCGCGCCATCTTCGATGGCGCTTCGTCGTGATTGCCGGCCTTCGCGCAGGGCGCCAAGGCGTTCGATGCCGCGCACGCCGGTGGCGTGCAGGCGCGGCCTCTCACCCCTCCGGGCGCGCCATCTTTCGATGGCGCTTCGTCGCGATTGCCGGCCTTCGCGCGGCGCGCGAAGGCGTTCGATGCCGCGCACGCCGGTGGCGTGCAGGCGCGGCCTCTCACCCCTCCGGGCGCGCCATCTTTCGATATCGCTTCGTCGTGATTGCCGGCCTTCGCGCAGCGCGCCAAGGCGTTCGATGCCGCGCACGCCGGTGGCGTGCAGGCACGGCCTCTCACCCCTCCGGGCGCGCCATCTTCGATGTCGCTTCGTCGCGATTGCCGGCCTTCGCGCGGCGCGCCAAGGCGTTCGATGCCGTGCACGCCGGTGGCGTGCGGCTCGCGTCATCCCATGCTGGCGTCCCTGCTGGAAGTGCCCCCGCGTGCCGCAAGAACTGCTAAACGCCGCGTTTCCGGCTCCGCTATCCTTGCCCGTGTTCACCCGCAGGACGCAGCATGAACGCAACGGCAAAAGTGTTGTGGCACATCGAATGCCATGACGATGGCGCGCTGGCGCTGGCGGATATCGCCGCCGCGGTGGGGCTGTCGCCGTTCCATCTTTCCCGTGTGTTCCATGGCCGCACCGGTACCCCGTTGATGCGTTACCTGCGTGGCCGGCGGTTGACGCTGGCCGCGCGGCGCCTGGCCCAGGGCGGCGATGACATGCTGCAGCTCGCCCTGGACAGCGGCTATTCCACGCATGCCGCCTTTACCCGCGCGTTCTGCGGCCAGTTCGGCAGCACACCCATGCAGGTGCGCGACCGCGGGCTGGCGTCCCTCGCCCTGGTGGATGCGCTGAAGATGGACGAGGCGGCCGCGGGCGACGGGATCGCGCTGCGACGGGCCGCGCTGCCGGCGTTCTCGGTCGCCGGCATCGGCCGCCGCCATAGCCGCTTCAGCAACGGCGAAATCCCCGGCCAATGGCAACAGCTCGGCCGCCAGTGGACGCGCCCGGCGCCAGTCAGCTACGGCGTCTGCATGAACCGCGACGACGACGGCGGATTCGACTACATCGCCGCGGTGCCGCTGGACCCGGCGCTGCCACCGCCCCGCCACTGGCAGCGTGTGGACCTGCCGGCGATGCGCTACCTGGTGGCCTGGCATGCCGGGCACGTGTCGTCCATCCGTTCGACCTGGCGCTGGCTGCGCGAGCACTACCTGCCCGCGGCGCGGATCGCGCTGGCCGACGCACCGGCGTTCGAGCGCTATGACCCGCGCTTCGACGACCGCAGTGGCGATGGCGGCGTGGAGCTATGGCTGCCCCTGGCCGAAACCCCGCAACCGGATTGACCGATGCCCTTCCTGTACCCGGCCCTGGCGCTGGCCCTTGGCGCCCTGCAACTCGTTTCCACCCCGCCGCCGCCCAAGGCGGGCGAACGGACCGGCGTGGCCACCTCGGCGACCGCTGCCATCCGCGATGCCGGGCAGCGCGATGCCCTGCGCTTCACGGTGTGGTATCCGACGCACACGGCAACCGCGGAAACGCCGCTGGCGATCGGCCCGCCCGGCGCCCCGCTGTTCCAGGAAGCGGGGCGGGTCGAGGGCGCACCGGTCAGCGGCGGGCGGCTTCCCACCCTGCTGCTGTCCCACGGCAACGGCGGAACGGCGCGGATGATGGGGTGGCTGGGAACGGCGCTGGCCCGCGCGGGCTACCTGGTGATTGCGGTCGACCACCCGGGCAACAACGGCATCGACCCGATGACCCTGGCCGGCAGCGTGCTCCCCTGGCTGCGCGCCGATGACCTGGCGACGGCGCTGGCGGCGGTGCAGGCGGATCCGGTGCTTGGCGCGCATGTGGATGCCACGCGGCTCGGCCTGGTCGGGTATTCGGCCGGTGGCTTCACCGCGCTGGTCGCGGCCGGGGCGCGCCCGGACATGCCGCGCCTGGCGCGTTTCTGCGCCGCGCACCCCGACGATGGCGTATGCCGGCCGCAGGACGAGTCGCCCACCCACACCCAGGCCGCCCGTCTGGCCGCGGCGGCCTCCCCGGAACTGGCGCCGCATGTGCGCCAGGCGGGCCAGTCCCGCGCGCTGCCCGGGGTGCGCGCGGCTTTCCTGCTGGCGCCGGCGATCGTGCAGGCGTTCGACCCGGCGGAACTGCAGGCGCTGCCGCTCCCGCTGTCGATCATGGTGGGCACGGACGACGCGGTGGCCGCCCCCGCCAGCAACAGCGACGTGGCCGCGGTGCTGGCCGGCAATGCCGTGCTCCGCCACCTCCCCGGCGTGGCCCACTACGATTTCCTGTCCGAATGCACGCCGCTGGGGGCGAGCCGGTTGCAGGCGCTATGCCACACCCGGGTCCCCAAGGCCGCCACGCACGCGGCGGCGGTGGACGAAGCCCTGCGTTTCTTCGGCGAAAACCTGCGTTAGCGGCGCGGGCCGTGCCTCCGGCGCGGGCGCGCCGGGGATCGGCCGCGGCGCCGGGAAGTACCCGCACCACCCGCGGGCGGCGGGCAGCCCCGGCACTTTGCGGCGGCAGCGGGGCAGCACTGGCTACGGCGCTCGCTTGGGTGTACAAATGTACACCCATGATCCCCGCCGACCTGCCACCGCAGCGCGCCGCCGTCCTCGCCTTCCTGCGCGGGGAGCTGGCGGCCGGGCGCGCGCCCAGCCTGGCCGAGATCGCCGATGCCTTCGGCTTTGCCTCGCGCAACGCCGCGCAGAAGCACGTGCAGGCGCTGCTGGCCGATGGCCTGCTGGAGCAGCTGCCGGGGCGCAAGCGCGGCCTGCGCCTGCCCGGTGGCGACGCCGACCTGCTGCCCTTGCCGGTACTGGGGCGGGTGGCGGCGGGCCAGCCGATCGGCGCCGACATCGGCCTGGACCAGCAGTTCTGGCTGGACCGGCGGCTGTTCGCGCTGCGCCCGGATTACCTGCTGCGGGTGCAGGGTGATTCGATGATCGACGACGGCATCCTCGACGGCGACCTGGTCGGGGTGCAGCGCACGCCCGAGGCGCGCGACGGCCAGACCGTGGTGGCGCGCGTGGATGGCGAGCTGACCATCAAGCGCCTGCAGCGCGGGCCGCGGCGCATCCACCTGCTGCCGCGCAACCGCGCGCATGCGCCGATCGAGGTGCGGCCGGGCCAGGATTTCGCCATCGAAGGCGTCTACTGCGGGCTGGTACGCCCGGGTTGAATGGGCACCGTGGTCGCCCTCGACAGCCTGCTGGCGGCGCAGACGCTGTGGCACGCCGGGCGTGCCTCGGCCGCGGCGCTGGGCGAGCCCACCGGCCATGCCGCGCTCGATGCGCTGTTGCCGCAGGGCGGCTGGCCGCGGCACGCACTGACCGAACTGCTGTTGCCGGCCGATGGCGTGGGCGAGCTGGCGCTGCTGCTGCCCACGCTGGCGCGGCTGAGCCAGGCCGGTGCCACGGTGGCGGTGGTGGCGCCACCGTATGTGCCCTACGCCCCGGCCTGGCAGGCCGCGGGCGTGGCGCTGGAGCGGCTGGAGATCGTGCAGGCCACGCCGCGCGATGCGCTGTGGGCGTTCGAGCAATGCCTGCGCAGCGGCGCCTGCGCCGCGGTGCTGGGCTGGCCGCGGCAGGCCGACACCCCGGCGCTGCGGCGGCTGCAGGTGGCGGCCGACAGCGGCCAGTGCCTGGGGTTCGCCCTGCGCGACCGCCGCCATGCGGCCAATCCCTCGCCGGCCGCGTTGCGCCTGGAAGCGGTGCGCGACGCGCACGGCGGCAGCGCCTGGCAGGTGCGCAAGTGCCGTGGCGGCCCGGCGCCGGCGCGCGCCTTCGCCCTGGCCACGCGGTGAGGCGCGGCCATGCTCTGGGCCTGTGTACTGCTGCCGCAGCTGGCGCTGGACGCCGTCCTGCGCCGTTGTCCTGACCCGCAGGCGCCGCTGGCGCTGGTCGGCGGCCCGGCGCAGCTGCGCACCCTGCAGGCGGTCAACGCCGCCGCGGCCGCCGCCGGGGTCCAGGCCGGCATGCGCCTGACCGCGGCGCATGCGCTGCTGCCCGGGCTGGCCCTGGTCGAACACGATCCGCAGGCCGAGGCGCGCTGGCAGCGCTTCCTGGCTGCCTGGGCCTACCGCCACAGTTCGCTGGTCAGCGCGCAGTGGCCCGGCTGCATCGTGCTGGAAGTGCGTGCCAGCTTCGCCCTGCTCGGTCCGTGGCCGCGCATCGAGGCGCGGCTGCGCGAGGAACTGGCGCTGCTGGGTTTCAGCCACCGCATCGGGCTGGCGCCGACGCCGCGCGCGGCGCAGGTGCTGGCCGGCCTGGGCGATGGCCTGGCGGTCACCCAGCCGGCGGCGATGACGGCGCTGCTGGACCGGGTGCCGGTGGCGCACGCGCGGTTGCCCGGGGACACCGGCGAGCGCCTGCGGCACATGGGCATCGGCGACCTGCGCACGCTGCGCGCGCTGCCGCGCGATGCGCTGCGCCGCCGCTTCGGCCTGCCGCTGCTCGAACACCTGGAGCGCCTGTATGGCCAGGCCGACGACCCGCTGGCGTACTACGCGCCGCCGGACCATTTCGACGCGCGGCTGGAGCTGGGCTACGAGGTCGAGAGCCACACCGCGCTGCTGTTCCCGCTGCGCCGCCTGGTCGGCGACCTGTGCACTTACCTGTCGGTGCGCGACGGCGGCGTGCAGCGTTTCGTGCTGCGGCTGGAACACGAGCAAGGCCACAGCGACGTGACGGTGGGGCTGCTGGCCGCCGAGCGCGAGCCGGCGCTGCTGTTCGAACTGGTGCGCAGCCGCCTGGAGCAGGTGCGGCTCGAGCGGCCGGTGGTGGCGCTGCGCCTGCTGGCCCGCGAACTGCCGCCGTTCGTGCCGGCCGCGCGCGACCTGTTCGATCCGCGCACGCGCCAGCAGCAACCGTGGCCGCAGCTGCGCGAGCGGCTGCGCGCGCGCCTGGGCGACAGCGCGGTGCATCGCATCACGCCAACCTGCGATCCGCGCCCGGAGCGTGCCTGGCGGCCGCTGCAGGGCGACGAGGCGCGCATCGGCGATGCCGCGCCGGGGCTGCCGCCGCGCCCGGGCTGGCTGCTGCCGCAGCCGGTGCCGCTGCGCGATCCGCGCCTGCGCATCGTGTCCGGCCCGGAACGGCTGGAAAGCGGCTGGTGGGACGGCGACGACGCGCGCCGCGACTACTACGTGCTGGAAACCTCGCAGGGCCAGCGCGCCTGGGCGTTCGCGCCGCCGGGCGAGCAGGGCGGCTGGATGCTGCACGGGTGGTTCGCATGAGCCGCCGCGAAGCCCGCGATTCGCATGCCGGCACCCGCGTGCCGCGCGCCTGGGAAGTGGCGCAGCGCCTGGGGCGCGTGGCCGCCAACGACGGCGCGCCCGGCGAGGACGCCCTGCCGGCCTATGCCGAACTGCATTGCCTGTCGGATTTCTCGTTCCTGCGCGGCGCGGCCAGCGCCGAGGAACTGTTCACGCGTGCGCGCGACTGTGGTTACGAAGCGCTGGCGATCACCGACGAATGCTCGCTGGCCGGCATCGTGCGCGCCTGGGAGGCGGCGCGCGCCAGCGGCGTCAAGCTGGTGGTCGGCAGCGAGTTCGCCCTGGCCTGCGGCCTGCGCTGCGTGCTGCTGGTGGAAACCGCCGACGGCTACACGCGCCTGTGCGAGCTGATCAGCCGCGGCCGCCTGGCGGCCGGCAAGGGTACGTACCGGCTGGCACGGGCGGACGTGGAAGCGGTGCTGGGCGGCGCCGATGCGGAGGCCTCGGGCCTGTTCGCGTTGTGGTTGCCGGGCGCCGAGCCGCAGGCGGAACAGGGGCGCTGGCTGCGGGCGCTGTTCGGCGCACGCGCGCACCTGGCGGTGGAACTGCACCGCGAGCAGGACGACGCCGCGCGCCTGCAGCAGCTGCTGGCGCTGGCCGATGCGCTGGCGATGACGCCACTGGCCAGCGGCGACGTGCACATGGACGTGCGCCGCCGGCGCATGCTGCAGGACACGATGACCGCCATCCGCCACAACCTGCCGCTGGCCGAATGCGGCGCGCACCTGTTCCGCAATGGCGAGCGCCACCTGCGCACCCGCCGCGCGCTGGGCAACATCCATCCGCCTGCGCTGCTGCAGAACGCGGTGCGGCTGGCGCGCCGTTGCCGCTTCGACCTGGGCCAGCTGCAGTACCGCTACCCGACCGAGCTGGTGCCCGACGGGCACACGCCCGGCAGCTGGCTGCGCGAACTGACCGAACGCGGCATGCGCGAGCGCTGGCCGGAAGGCGTGCCGCCCGATGTGGTCCGGCAGATCGAAAGCGAACTGGAACTGATCGCCTACAAGCAGTACGAGGCGTTCTTCCTGACCGTGCAGGACATCGTCCGTTTCGCGAAGGAGAACGGCATCCTGTGCCAGGGGCGCGGTTCCTCGGCCAATTCCGCGGTGTGCTTCGCGCTGGGCATCACCGTGGTGGACCCGGCCGAGAGCCGGTTGCTGATGGCGCGTTTCCTGTCGCGCGAGCGCGACGAGCCGCCGGACATCGACGTGGACTTCGAGCACGAGCGGCGCGAGGAAGTGCTGCAGTACGTCTACGCCAAGTACGGCCGCCACCGCGCCGCGCTGGCGGCCACGGTGATCCGCTACCGCGGCAGGAGCGCGGTGCGCGACGTGGCCCGCGCCTTCGGCCTGCCGCCGGACCAGATCGCGCTGCTGGCCGGGTGCCACGGCTGGGGCAATGGCGAGGTGCCGATGGCGCAGCGCCTGCGCGAGACCGGCTTCGACCCGGACAACCCGCTGATCCGGCGGCTGATGGCGATCACCGCGCAGTTGAACGGCCACCCGCGCCACCTGTCGCAGCACGTGGGCGGTTTCGTGATCAGCGATGCGCCGCTGTCCACCGTGGTGCCGGTGGAGAACGCGGCCATGGACGGGCGCACCATCATCCAGTGGGACAAGGACGACCTGGAGACGATGAAGCTGCTCAAGGTCGACTGCCTGGCGCTGGGCATGCTCACCTGCATCCGCAAGGCACTGGAGCTGGTGGAGCGCCACCGCGGCCAGCGCATCGACCTGGCGCGGTTGCCGGCCGGCGACGAACCGACCTACGCCATGATCCAGGCCGCCGACACCGTGGGCGTGTTCCAGATCGAATCGCGCGCGCAGATGAGCATGCTGCCGCGGCTGAAGCCGGCGTGCTTCTACGACCTGGTGATCGAGGTGGCGATCGTGCGTCCGGGGCCGATCCAGGGCGACATGGTGCATCCGTACCTGCGGCGGCGGCAGGGCCGCGAGGAGGTGACCTACCCCTCCGATGGCATCCGGGACATTTTGAAGCCCACGCTGGGCATTCCCCTGTTCCAGGAACAGGTGATGGAGCTGGTGATCCATGCCGGCTACCAGGAGCACGAAGCGGACCACCTGCGGCGCTCGATGGCGGCCTGGGGCCGCGGTGGCGATATGGAGCCGCACCGCGAGAAGATCCGCGCGTTGATGAAGCAGAAGCACTACTCGGACGCATTCATCGAGCAGATCTTCGAGCAGATAAAAGGGTTCGGCTCCTACGGCTTCCCGCAGAGCCACGCCGCCTCGTTCGCCAAGCTGGTCTACATCAGCAGCTGGCTCAAGCGGCATGAACCGGCGGCCTTCGCCTGCGCGCTGCTCAACGCGCAGCCGATGGGCTTCTATTCGCCCAGCGAGATCGTCCAGGACGCGCGCCGCGCCGGCCGCGGCGGACGCCGCGCGGTGGAGGTGCTGCCGGTGGACGTGACCCGCAGCGACTGGGACAACACCCTGGAAGGCGGGCGCGTACGCCGTGGCCCGGGCGATGACGACGGCCAGCCCGGCATCCGCCTGGGCCTGCGCCAGGTGGCCGGGTTGCCGCAAGGCGCGGCGCTGGCGATCGTCGCCGCGCGGGCCAGGCGCCCGTTCACCGACGTGCGCGACCTGTGCCTGCGCGCCGGCCTGGACGAGCGGGCGCGGCGCGCGCTGGCCGAGTCCGGCGCGCTGCAGGCGCTGGCCGGGCACCGCCACGCCGCACGCTGGGAAGTGGCCGGCATCGAGCGGCAGCGCCCGCTGTTGCCCGGCAGCCCCGACGAGGACGCGGTGTCGCTGCCGGCGCCTTCGGCCGGCGAGGAGGCGCTGGCCGATTACCGGGTGCTTGGCCTCACCCTCGGCGAACACCCGCTGTCGCTGCTGCGCGCGCGGCTGCAGCGCGAGCGCGTGCTCGACATCGCCCAGGTCCGGCAACTGCCGCACGGGCGCGGCGCCCATGTGGCCGGCATCGTGGTGCAGCGGCAGCGCCCGGGCACGGCCAAGGGCACGGTGTTCGTCACCCTCGAGGACGAGCATGGCCCGCTCAATGTGGTGGTCTGGCAGGCCCTGGCCGCGCGCCGGCGCAAGGTGCTGCTGGGTGCGCGGCTGATGGCGGTGCGCGGCCGCTGGGAGCAGGTCGATGGCGTGCAGCATCTGGTCGCGCGCGACCTGCACGACCTCAGCCACCTGCTCGGCGACCTGCGCACCCAATCGCGGGATTTCCACTAGCGCGACGGCGCGCCCCGACGAGGCAGGCGCGGGGGTGTGCCTTCGCGCTGGGCCCGGCAGAGCCGGCGCCGGGTGCCGCCCGGATCCCGTGCGCGCCGCACCGCGCTGGCCTGGGTGTGCTTGCGCAAGCCCAAGCCCTGGCGCGCGAAGATCGGCGACAGGGCGCCGCAATCACTTCAAACCGTTGCAGGTCGGGCGCGGCGTGGTCATGCGTGCCGGTGCCGCGCAGGCCGCCGTGACGCTGGCGTGGGCCCGCCTGCGTTGCAGCGGCAACCGGAGAACACCGCCGCAAGCGACCCGTTACCGCCTCACACCCACTGCGACAGCGCGATCTTCAGTTCCGCGGCGAAGCCCTTGGCCGAGGCCACCGGCACCGTGAACACGTCCGGCGCCTGCTGGGCGATGCCGATGGCCCGCGTGCTGGCTTCGTCCAGTTCGGCCTGGGTCTTCGGGCCACCGGCCCAGTGGTCGTCAGCCCAGACATAGCGCAGCCGCCAGCGGTCGCCTTCGGGCCGGGCGAACAGCACCAGCGTGTTGCGGAACAGGTACTCGCCGGGAATGTGGTTCTTCAGGAACAGCGCGCCATCGACCTCGTAGCCGGCGTTGCACACCGCCAGCTCGATGGAGAAGGCGACCTCGCTGCCGGCGGTGATGCGGCGGCTGTCCAGGAACACAGAAAACAGCACCGGCGCGCGCGCGTCGCGGCGCACGTTGCCGTCGGCGTCGAAGATGTCGTCGTACTCGCGGCGCACCGCCGATTCGTTGGCCTGGGTGCGCGCGGTGAGCTGGTAGGTATAGGCGCCGCGCGGCGCCACCGTGGCCTCGATGTAATACGACGAACGCACCCGCCTGCCACGCCTGCGCGCGGCCTCGACCTCCGGTGGCAGGGCCAGCGCGGTGATGTCCAGCTGCGCGGTGGCGCAGATATCGCCGAACAGGAAGCGCGACAGATTCTGGTAGCCCTCCTCGGAATTGACGATGCCGAAGTAGCCGCTGTGGCTGCGGTTGACGAAGGCGCGCGGCGCGCCCTCGACGTACGCATTGGCGATGCGCACCAGGCCATCGCTAAGCGCGCCGACCGCGAACGAGGACAGCCCGCGCGCCACCGCGTAGTCGCGGCTGTTGGTGCCGATCAGGCAGAACATGCGCTCGGGCGGGAAGCCGGAATCGCCCAGCGTGTTGACCTTGTCCCGGGGCACCTTCAGGTAGCGCGCCATGTTGCCGCGGTTGAAGTTGTTCATGTCGTTGATCGACAGCAGGTCGGGCACGTTGATGCCGGCGATGTCGATGCCGTTGTGCGGGGTGGCGTAGGTGAACACCTTGTCCACCAGCGTGCGTGCCTCGGCGCTGGCCACCTCCGGGTTCTGCAGCAGGCAGCGGCAGATCAGCCCGCCCATCGAGTGCGCCACCAGGTACACGCGGAAGTCGCGACGCTGGCTGGCGTTGTTGCCGCACACGCTGTCGCGCAGCTCCAGGATGCGCCGGCCCAGACTGGCCGCGGCCTCGGTGATCGACGGCGCCTTGCCGTCGCCGAACGCCGGGTCGGCCACATCGTAATACCGGTGGATCACGATGCTGCGTGGCGAAATGCCACTGCGCAGCTCGGCACCGCCGTCATAGACGTCGCGGTAGCCGTAGTCCTTCATCAGCCGCACCAGCGGCGACTCGAACACGAACTTCACCACCGAGCCGTCCTGGGCCTGGCGGATCTTGGTGGAACCGGCCTCCAGCCCCATGAACGGCGTGGAGGTGGTCTCGACGATCTCCGCGCGGGTCATGGCATAGCCGCGCACGTAGATGATCGGGAAGAAAGGGCGCTGAATCCTGTCCATGTCCGGCTCCACGCGAGGGAAGGTCCATAGTCGGCCATTGTCGTCGCATACGTGGCGACTGGAACGCGAACGCGCGCACGGCCTGCCGCGTGCAGCCGTGGGCCGGGTGCGCATCCGACGCTTCGTGGCGCCCGTGGGCATCGCGTCGCTGAATGGCGTGCGCGCCGCCAGCTGCGGCCGCGCCGACGTACCGGGCCGGGCGCGAATGCGCCGCGCTCAATCGCCGGCGGCGCGATCCAGCTGGCGGTAGCCGATGGCTTCGGCCAGGTGCGTGCGTTCGATGGGGCCGCCACCGGCCAGGTCGGCGATGGTGCGGGCCACGCGCAGGATGCGGTGCATCGAGCGCGCGGACAGTTGCAGGCGTTCCATCGCCTGTTCGAGCATGGCCTGGTCGGCGGCGGTCAGCATGCAGTGGTGCGAGGTCTGTCCCGGGTCGAGGCGGGCGTTGGGGGTACCGGCACGTTGCAGCTGGCGGGTACGTGCCTGCGCTACGCGGGCCTGCACGGCGGCGCTGGTTTCGGTGGGCGGAGCATCGCCGCGCAGTTCGGTCGGTGGCAGCCGTGGCACCTGCAGCTGCAGGTCGATGCGGTCCAGCAGCGGGCCGGAAATGCGCGCGCGGTAGCGGGCGATCGCGTCGGCCGAGCAGCGGCAACGGCCGCTGCGGTCGCCGGCCCAGCCGCACGGGCACGGGTTCATCGCCGCCACCAGCTGGAAGCGGGCCGGGAACTCGGTGCTGCGCGCGGCCCGCGCGATGGTGACCACGCCCGATTCCAGCGGCTCGCGCAGCACTTCGAGCGTCTGCCGCTTCCATTCGGGCAATTCATCCAGGAACAACACGCCGTTGTGCGCCCGCGAGATCTCGCCGGGCCGCGGCAGTGCGCCGCCGCCGACCAGGGCGACCGCGCTGGCGGTGTGGTGCGGGGCGCGGTAGGGCCGTTGCCGCCAGCGTGTCGGGTCCACGCCGTGGCGCCCGGCCGAGGCGATGGCCGCCGTTTCCAGCGCTTCGGCCTCGCTGGCCTCGGGCAGGATGCCGGGCAGCCGCGAGGCCAGCAGGGTCTTGCCGCAGCCGGGCGAACCGACCAGCAGCAAATGGTGGCCGCCGGCGGCGGCGATCTCCAGTGCGCGGCGGGCCTGCGCATGGCCGCGCACGTCGGCCAGGTCCGGCAGCGGCGCGGGGTCGCAGGTGCTGACCTGCGCGTCGGGCAGGGTCTTCTCGCCAGCCAGGCCGGCGCAGACCTCCAGCAGGGTACGCGCGACCTTGACCGTCGCCTGCCGCGCCAGCGCGGCCTCGTCGGCGTTGTCCGGCGCCACCACCAGCGTGCGCCGTTCACGCGCCGCGGCGATGGCTGCCGGCAGCGCGCCGTCCACACCACGCAGCTCGCCGGTCAGCGCCAGCTCGCCGATGAACTCATGCGCGGCCAGCGCCTGGCGGTCGATCTGGCCGCTGGCGGCGAGAATGCCCAGTGCGATGGGCAGGTCGAAACGGCCGCCGTCCTTGGGCAGGTCGGCCGGGGCCAGGTTGATGGTGATGCGCCGGGCCGGGAACTCGAACTGTGCGCAGAGAATGGCCGCGCGCACCCGGTCGCGCGATTCGCGTACCGCCGCTTCGGGCAGGCCCACGATCTGGGTGCAGGGCAGCCCGCCGGACAGGTGCACTTCGACCCGTACCGGCGGCGCATCCACCCCGGCGCGGGCACGGCTGTGCACCAGCGCCAGGCTCATGGGCGTGGCTCAGGCGTCGCCGGCGGGGCGCTTTTCCAGTGCGGCGACGGCCTGTTCCAGGGCGTCCAGCTTCTCGCGGGTGCGCAGCAGCACGGCGCGCTGCACTTCGAACTCCTCGCGGGTGACCAGGTCCAGTTTGGCCAGGCCGGCCTGCAGCGCACTCTTGAAGGTGGCCTGCAGTTCCTCGCGCGATTCGCGCAGGCCCGGCGGCACCAGCTCGCTCAGGCGACGGGCCAGCGCATCGATGTGGTTGAGGTCGATCATGGGGGCGTCTCCGCGGGGCAGGCTGGCAGGTTAGGCGCCGCCGGCAACCACGGCCATCGGGCTCTGTTGCGTGGGGGCATCAGGATAATCCCTTGCCGTCCGCGCGGCACGTCCCGCGCCTGCCGGGTCAGCGCCGGGCAGGCTATGCTTTCCCCGGCACACAGACAGGGAAACGACCGATGAAAATGATCATGGCCATCGTCAAGCCGTTCAAGCTGGACGACGTGCGC
Source organism: Stenotrophomonas sp. Steno-Z10-HUANG (assembly GCF_056393075.1). Lineage (NCBI taxonomy): Bacteria > Pseudomonadati > Pseudomonadota > Gammaproteobacteria > Lysobacterales > Lysobacteraceae > Stenotrophomonas > Stenotrophomonas sp. Steno-Z10-HUANG. The sequence goes on along the minus strand of NZ_JBWJPA010000008.1, from coordinate 31,882 downwards.
GAGGCGCTCGCCGAGCGCGGCGTGGCCGGCATCACCGTCACCGAGGTCAAGGGCTTCGGCCGGCAGAAGGGCCACACCGAGCTGTACCGCGGCGCCGAGTACGTGGTCGATTTCCTACCCAAGGTGAAGATCGAGGTCGCTGTGACCGACGCCCAGGCCGACGAGGTGGTGGAGGCCATCGTCAAGGCCGCCGGCACCGGCAAGATCGGCGACGGCAAGGTGTTCGTGTACGACCTGGGCAGCGTGGTGCGCATCCGCACCGGCGAGCTCGACGCCGACGCGCTCTGAGCCATGGCGAGCCTGGACGGGGAGTTCGGCCAGCGCCTGCAGCGGGCGCTGGCGATGCTGGACTGCAAGGGCCTGCCGCGCGGCACGTCCGCGCCGTTGCTGTACCGCTGGTTGTGGAAGCTGGGCTGGCGCATGGCACCACCGCCGATGGCGGGGTTCGCTTCCACCGCCCTTGTGACCGGCGCCTTCTTCGGGCCGGTGTGGGGCCTGATGATGTGGTTGATGCTGTGGCGCCGTTCGCAGATGCCGGTGGGCATGGTGCTGCTGGCCGCGGTGCTGGCCGGCGTGCTGTTCGGCCTGTCGATGGGGTTGTACGGGCGCTGGAATGCACGCCGGCGCGGCATTCCGCTCTGGCGCGATTTCCAGGGCTGAGCGCGGCTGGCGGGCCGCAACCGGTGTTGCCCATCGCGGCGCGCGAGCCGCGAACCATGGCGTGCGTGCCCGGGCAGGCCGGGCACTGGTCGGTACCGCTGTGCAGCGGGCTCCCAGGCGACAACCGGGTGACCGATCCCCGTCCTGAACCAAGCGCTGCGCATCCGCGCGCTCGTCTCCGGCGCTGAAGCCGCTGGGTCCGGTGGGCCTGCGGGCGCCGCGGGGCGCGATAAGCGAAAGACGCAACGCGGGGTCGTTCCGGACGGAAGCCCCGGGCGCTCCGCCGATGCCCGGGCCACGAAGGCGATCCAGCGGGACAGGGCCCGCGCGGGAAAGGAGAGCGCCCGGCCCAGGCGAGGACAGGGCGGCACCGATGCCTCAATCGCCGCTGTCCCCGGGTTGCTTGCCCGCCCCCATTGCCTCCAGCGCCGCGCGGGCGCTGCGGCTGGCCGGATCGAGCTTCAAGGCGGTGCGGTAGCTTTCGCGCGCTGCATCCAGCCGCCCGGCCGCGCGATACGCCTCCCCGAGACTGTCGTGGGTGTTGGCCGAACCGGGATACGCCGCCACGCCCCATTCAAATACGCTGACCGCCTCGTCCTTGCGGCCCGCGCGGAGGAACTTGTAGCCCAGCGCGTTCAGCGCCCTCTCGCTGTGGTCGTAGTCGTCGCGGCGCACCCCCAGCCCTTCATAGGCCGCCGTCATGGCCTTGAGTCCCTGGTGATAGGCGATCGGGGTCAGCAGGTCGTCCAGGCTCCGCTTTGCCGGTTGCATCGGCTTGCCGTTGAGCACCTCCATGAGGTCCTGGCCCATTGTCAGCACAAGCGCGCCCTGCCAGAAATTGTCGAGGATGATGACGCAGTCCTCGTGCGACTCGGAGCGCAGGTAATAGCTCTGGTAGCCCGGTACGCTGCCGGTGTGGGAAACGACCCGCAGGCGGGCGCCATCGGGCAGTGTCCAGTCATCGACATTCCACCCGAACCCATAATGCGACGCCTGCGCTGTCAGCATCTGGCGCCGCGTGTCGTGGCTCAGCAGGCGCTCGCCATACAGCGCCCGGTCGAAGCGGTAGAGGTCATCGACCGTGGTGTAGATGCCCGCGGCCGCGAACGACACGCTCGGGTCGATCCACTGCGGCTGCACCAGGCTGCCGTCCGCGGTGCGGGTGTAGCCTGCGGCGAGCCGTTCCAGCACCGACCTGCCGTTGAAAACGCCACTGGCGGCCATGCCTGCCGGGGCGAAGATCCGCTCCTGCAGGTTGTCCGCAAGAGGCCGCCCGGTGGCCTGTTCGATCAGCAGACCGAGCAGGAAGAAGCCATTGTTGTTGCACCGCCACTGCTGGCCCGGGCTCTCCAGCAGCGCCGGCTTGATCCACTCGCGCGCGAAGTCCATCGGCGCATAGCTGCGGCGCGCGGCGGTCTGCCACCACGGGTCGGTGTAGCGCCCGGGGACGTCGGCAAGCCCCGAGGTGTGGCTGAGCAGCTGGGCCACCGTCACCTTCGCCGCAGGCGTCCCGGCGTAGAGCGCCGGCAGGTATTCGCCCAGTGTCCCGTCCAACCGCAGCGTGCCCTGCTGGACCAGCTGCATGGTGAGCGTGGCGACCAGCGGCTTGCTCAGCGAGCCGACCCGATAGCGCCCTTCCACCCGGTTGGGCGTTGCCCATTCAACATTGGCCTGGCCGTAAGCGGCGCGCAGCAGCACCCGGTCTCCCCGCGCCACCAGCACGGTGCCGTTGAAGCCACGGTGATCGGCGTAGCTGTCGACCAGGCGGCGCAGTTCATCGGCCGTGGGAGGCTGCTGTGCCAACGCGACTGCGCTGTACATCAGCAGGACGAAACCACATACCCGGGCAAAGGGACGCATCGACTGGCCTGCGTTGGAGAATCCACCCGAAGCTAGCGTTTGACTACAGTTGTAGTCAATGGGTCGTCCGGCATGGTTCCAGCGCCCTTCGGGCGCCAGGCAACGCGATGGCTGCATCCGGCAGCCGGGTGGACCGGGTGCTGCGCGGCGCCTGGAGAACCAACGAAAACCCCGCGCCGGTGGCCGGCGCGGGGTTGGGGTACGTCGCTGCGGTGTGGCGCGGGCTTACTCGCCCAGCGCCTTGGCCACGAACGGCGGGCTGACCAGCACCCCGGTGTGCAGCGGGGCGGTGTAGTACAGCGTGTCGAACGGCTTGGCGGCGGCGTCTTCTTCGCGGAAGCCGAAGCCGAAGCCGGCCTGCTTGCTGGCCACGGTCACCGACCACCAGCCGGTCGGGTAGCACGGCTGTGGGAACGGCAGGGTCTTGAACGACTGGAAGCCGGCCTTGCCCATTTCCGCGCGCATGTCCTTGATCAGGTCCAGCAGCGCCAGCGGCGATTCGCTCTGCTGCACCAGCAGGCCGTCGTCCTTCAACGCGCGGAAGCAGCTTTCGAAGAACGCCTTGTTGAACAGGCCCTCGGCCGGGCCGACCGGGTCGGTGGAGTCCACGATCACCACGTCGACGCTGCCCGGCGCGCAGTTGGCCATGTAGGCCACGCCGTCGTCGAACAGCAGCTCGGCACGGGCGTCGCCGTTGGATTCGCACAGTTCCGGGAAGTACTTCTCGGCCATGCGCGTGACCTGCTCGTCGATGTCGCACTGGGTGGCGCTTTCAACGCCCGGGTGCTTGAGCACCTCGCGCAGGGTGCCGCAGTCGCCACCGCCGATGATCACCACGCGCTTGGGCGCCGGGTGGGTGAACAGCACCGGGTGGCTGATCATCTCGTGGTAGAAGAAGTTGTCCTTGCTGGTCAGCATCATGGCGCCGTCGATGACCATCAGCTTGCCCCAGTCGGTGCTGTCGTAGATCTCGATCTTCTGGAACGGCGACTGCACTTCGTCCAGCTTGCCGGTGACGCGGAAACCGATGGCCGAGCCGGTCGGCTGGAAGTGTTCGATGAACCAGTTGTCGTGGGTGGTCATGGGGATTCCTGGGTGCGATGGACATTTCCCTTCCCCCGCCGCCGGGAGAAGGGGCCCCGGAGGGGCGGATGAGGGGGCGGCGAGCCCCGGCACGGCGGGGATTCCGCCGTATTTCCGCCCCTGGACCCGGCTCCGCGGGGGCAGGGGGGGAGGCGCGGGCGCGGATTGTAACGGACCGCTGCCCCGCTGGCGTTAGAATGCGCGTCCTTTTTATCCACAGCCGAGAGTTGCTACGCCGATGAGCGATTGGTCCCTCGACCAGGCCCGCAAGACCTATTCGATCCCGCACTGGTCCGACGGTTACTTCGACGTCGATGCCGCCGGGCATGTCGTGGTGCGCCCCACCGGCGCGCAGGGCCCGGCCGTATCGCTGCCTGAAATCGTCGATTCGGCACGGGCCGCCGGCGCCAAGCTGCCGCTGCTGGTGCGCTTCCCGGACATCCTCGGCGAGCGCCTGGGCAAGCTGCAGGCGGCGTTCGCCCAGGCCCAGCGCGACTGGGACTACCACGGCGGCTACACCGCCGTGTATCCGATCAAGGTCAACCAGCACCGTGGCGTGGCCGGCACCCTGGCCAGCCACCACGGCGAGGGCTTCGGCCTGGAGGCCGGCTCCAAGCCGGAGCTGATGGCGGTGCTGGCGCTGAGCCGGCCGGGCGGGCTGATCGTCTGCAACGGCTACAAGGACCGCGAGTACATCCGCCTGGCGCTGATCGGCCGCAAGCTCGGCCTGCAGACCTACATCGTCATCGAGAAGCCGTCCGAGCTGAAGCTGGTGCTGGAGGAATCCAGGGCGCTGGAGGTGAAGCCGGGCCTGGGCGTGCGCATGCGCCTGGCGTCGCTGGGTGCCGGCAAGTGGCAGAACAGCGGCGGCGACAAGGCCAAGTTCGGGCTGTCGCCACGGCAGCTGCTGGACCTGTGGAAGTCGCTGCGCGACACCGAGTACGCCGACTGCCTGAACCTGCTGCACTTCCACATGGGCAGCCAGATCAGCAACGTGCGCGACATCGCCAACGGCATGCGCGAGGCCACCCGCTACTTCGTCGAGCTCTCGCGCCTGGGCGCGAAGATCAGCCACGTCGACGTCGGCGGCGGCCTGGGCATCGACTACGAAGGCACCCGCTCGCGCAGCTACTGCTCGATCAACTACGGCCTGAATGCCTACGCCAGCAACATCGTGCAGCCGCTGGCCGAGGCCTGCGAAGCGCACGCGCTGCCGCCGCCGCGCATCGTCACCGAGTGCGGCCGCGCGATGACCGCGCACCATGCGGTGCTGATCGCCAACGTGTCCGAAGTGGAGCAGGCCGCCGATGGCCGCATTCCCGAGGCGCATGACGACGAGCCGGCCGCGATCCGCCACCTGCGCGAGATCCACGACGAACTGGACCAGCGCCCGGCGGTGGAACTGTTCCAGGAAGCGCAGCACTTCCACGCCGAAGGCCTGAGCGCCTACGCGCTGGGCCAGATCGACCTGCCGCAGCGTGCGCGCATCGACGACCTGTTCTACGCCATCGCCAACGGCGTGCGCGCGCGCCTGAGCTACGACGAGAAGAGCCATCGCCCCGCACTGGACGAGCTGAACGACCGCCTGGTCGACAAGTACTTCGTCAATTTCAGCGTGTTCGAGTCGATCCCCGATGCCTGGGCCATCGACCAGGTGTTCCCGATCGTGCCGATCGAGCGCCTGAACGAGCGCCCGGACCGCCGCGGCGTGATCGCCGACATGACCTGCGATTCGGACGGCATGGTCAAGACCTACGTCGAGAACGAGAGCCTGGACAGCTCGCTGCCGCTGCATTCGGTGGGCCATGGCGAGCGCTACCGCATCGGCTTCTTCCTGGTCGGCGCCTACCAGGAAATCCTCGGCGACATCCACAACCTGTTCGGCGACACCGACGCGGTGGAGGTCACGGTCGATGGCAGCGGCTACCGCATCGCCCAGCAGCGCCGCGGCGACACCACCGACGTGATGCTCGACTACGTCGGCTACCGCCTGGACGACCTGCGCGCGGCCTACCGGCAGCGCGTGGCGGCGGCCAACCTGCCGGCCGCGCGCGCGGCCGAGCTGGACGCCGCGCTGGAAGCGGGCCTGACCGGTTACACCTACCTGTCGGACGAGCCGCTGGGCTGAGCGGGGCACCCGCCCGCGGCATTGCCGGGGTGACACCGGGGGCGGGCCAGGTCCGCCCCCGTTTCGTTTCCCGGCCCTGCCCGGCAGCGGGGCTTCACCGGCGGTGGGCGCGGGGCCCGTGCGTGGCACCGCGACCGCCGCGGGTCACCGCCGCCCGCGCCGGCGTCAGCCTTCGCGCGCCACCTGGAAACCGGCGAACGACTGGCTCACCGGCATCAGCTCCAGGCGGTTGACGTTCAGGTGCGGCGGCAGGCTGGCGACCCAGAAGATCTGCTCGGCGATGTCCTGCGCGGTCATCGGGTTGGCGCCCTTGTAGAGCTGGTCCGAGGCGGCCTGGTTGCCATGGGTGCGCACCAGGGTGAACTCGGTCTCGGCCATGCCCGGCTCGATCGCGGTCACGCGCACGCCGGTGCCGTGCAGGTCGGCGCGCAGGCCCAGCGAGAACTGGCTGACGAACGCCTTGGTGCCGCCATAGGCATTGCCGCCCGGATACGGATAGATCGCGGCGGTGGAGCTGATGTTGATGATCGCCCCGCGGCGTTCGATCAGCCGCGGCAGCAGGTGGTGGGTGAGGGTGACCAGCGCGGTGACGTTGGTGTCGATCATCGTGCGCCAGTCTTCCAGGCTGGCGTGCTGGGCGGCGGCGGTGCCCTGCGCCAGGCCGGCGTTGTTGACCAGCAGGTCGATGCCACGGAACGGCGCGGGCAACGCCGCCAGCGCCGCCTCCATGGCCGCCGCGTCGCGGATGTCGAACGCCGCCGCGTGCACCGTGTCCGCCCCGAACGCGTCCACCAGCGGCTGCAGGCGCTCGGCACGGCGGCCGGTGGCGATCACCTTCCAGCCAGCGGCGGCGAAGCGACGGGCGGCGGCGGCACCGAAACCGGACGTGGCGCCGGTGATCAGGACGGTCTTGGACATGGCGGGCTTTCCAGGGGGAAGGGTCCTCGATTTTCGCACCTTCGCGGCGTACCGGCGCTGGCGCGGCGCGGCCTCCCGGGCAGTCGATCGCGCCAACCCGCATGCCGACAGCGCCCACCCGGCGGAGATCCAGTCCATTTGAGTAACGGGGGGCGCCGCCAGGCGCGGGCCTGTGGAAGAAAGCGTTGTGGGGCTCGATGTTCCGCTGCGCAGACATGAAGTAACACGGGCCCGTAGACGCGGAGCCTGCCGCGAATGGCGCACGCCGCCAGATCCGGTGCGGGGCAAGCCCCGCACCTACGACGTTCCCACCGGATGCCACAGCCCCCTTGAGTCAAGGGGGCGCGCCGACAGGCGCGGGGTTGTGGAAAAAGCGGGTACGGGGCCCAAAGTTTGTTTCACAAACATTGGGGTGAAGCCACCACAGGCGATTCAGCTGCACCTTCGATCCCCGCACCTTGGGAAGCGGACGCCCGTAGATGCGGGGCTTGCCCCGCATTGGGCCCTGTGTCAAGAACGTTGGTGGGAAGTCTACGTAGCGACGCCGCTGCGCCCGCGATTTCCGCACCTCGCAGAATACGGGCCCGTAGACGCGGAGCCTGCCGCGAATGGCGCGCCCCGCCGGATCCGGTGCGGGGCAAGCCCGCACCTACAACGTTCCCACCGGAGCCGCAGCCCCCTTGAGTCAAGGGGGCGCGCCGACAGGCGCGGGGTTGTGGGAAAAGCGGGCGTGGGGCCCGATGTCTGCGTAGCAGACATTGGGGTAACACCGCCGTGGCGGTGCTACCGGGGCGCGCCGACAGGCGCGGGGTTATGGAGAAAAAGGGCACGGGGCCCAAGGTTTGCCGCGCAAACCTTGGGGTAACACCGCCAAGGCGGTGTTACTGCGCCTTGATGGCCATCGCCTGCAGGCCGCTGCCGTTGAGCTTGGCCTTGGCTTCGGCCAGTTCACTGGCGCTGCCATAGGGGCCCATGCGCACGCGGTAGACCGTGTTGCCGTTGATCTGCGCCGATTCGACGCGGGCGGCCAGGCCCATCATCGCCAGCTTGGCCTTGGTCGCCTCGGCGTCGCCCGACGCGCCGAACGCGCCGGCCTGGAGGATGTAGCGGACGTTGTCGCTGCCTGCCGCCGCGGCCGGCGTCGCCGGTTCCGCGCGCTTCGCCGCGCTGTCCGCCACGGCCACGGTGGGGGCCGCGGTGCCGGGCGCGGTGCTGGCCGTGGCCACGGCCGGGCGCGGCGCCTCGCTGATCGGCGCCGGCAACGGTGCGGCGGCCGCCGGTACCGGGCGCCCTTCCAGGGCCGCCTGCGCGCGCTGGGCCTCGCTGGCCTCCGCCGTGCGTGCGGCCTGCGCCCGGCGCTGCTCCTCGGCGCGCGCGCTGGCCGCCAGTTCGGCGTCGGACATCTGCACTTCCTTGCCAGGCAGCAGGGTGTAGAAGTCGTACTGGGTGGCGGCCGGCTTTTCCGCCGGCTGCGCGCCATCGTGCGCGGCCGGACGCGGCAGGTCCGCGCCGGCGTCGATGTCGGCGTCGGCGACCGGCGCCGGCTGCGCGTCCGGGTTGGGTTGCGGGCCCACCCGCAGGAAGCCGTCGCCTTCCTTCTTGAACAGGTTCGGGGCGGCCAGGAACACCACGGCCGCGATCGCCGCGCCGGCGACCAGCCATACCCAGCCGGGCGTCCCGTTGCCGCTGTTGCGCCGGGCCTGGCTCTTGCCGCGTCGTGCTGCCATTTCTGCAACGTCTCCTTGCTTACATCTTTTCCGGTGCGCTCACGCCCAACAGGCCCAGGCCGTTGGCGAGCGTCTGCCGCGCCGCGCCGGCGAGCGCGAGGCGGGCATTGCGGAGGGCGGCATCGTCCACCAGCACCGGCGTCCCGTGATACCACGTGTGGAAGGCGTGCGCCAATTCACGCAGGTACTGCGCGACCAGGTGCGGCTCCAGCGCCAGGCCGGCGGCCTCGACCACTTCCGGGTAACGTGAGATTTCGTTCATCAGCTCCAGCGACGCGGCGTCGTCCAGCTGCGCCAGCGCGGCCAGGCCCTGCGCCTGGTCGTAGTCCAGGCCCTTCTCCTGCGCCTGGCGCAGCAGCGAGCAGACCCGGGCATGCGCGTACTGCACGTAGAACACCGGGTTGTCGTTGCTCTGCTGGCGTGCCAGGTCGATGTCGAAGGTGAGCTGGGAGTCGGGCTTGCGCGCGATCAGGAACCAGCGCACCGCATCGCTGCCGACCTCGTCGATCAGGTCGCGCAGGGTCAGGTAGCTGCCGGCGCGCTTGGACAGTTTCACTTCCTCGCCGCCGCGCATCACCGTCACCATCTGGTGCAGCACGTACTCCGGCCAGCCCTGCGGAATGCCCACGCCCAGTGCCTGCAGGCCGGCGCGCACGCGCGCCAGCGAGCCGTGGTGGTCGGCGCCCAGTTCGGTGATGGCGCGTTCGTAGCCGCGCTGCCACTTGCTCAGGTGGTAGGCCACGTCCGGCAGGAAGTAGGTGTAGGTGCCGTCGGACTTGCGCATCACGCGGTCCTTGTCGTCACCGAAATCGGTCGAGCGCAGCCACAGCGCGCCGCCTTCCTCGTAGGTGTGGCCGGAGGCAACCAGCTGGTCCACCGTCTCGGCGACCTTGCCGTCCTTGTACAGCGAGCTCTCCAGGAAGTAGATGTCGAAATCCACCCCGAACGCGGCCAGGTCCTGGTTCTGCTCGTTGCGCAGGTAGGCCACGGCGAAGCGGCGGATGGCTTCGATGTCCTCGGCATCGCCGGCACCGACCACCTGGCTGCCTTCCAGTTCGACGGTCTGGCCGAGCAGGTAGGCCTTGGCGACGTCGGCGATGTATTCGCCGTTGTACGCGTCGGCCGGCCACTGTTCGTCGCCCGGCTTGAAGCCGCGCGCGCGCGCCTGCACCGAGCGGGCCAGGTTCTCGATCTGCACGCCGGCGTCGTTGTAGTAGAACTCGCGCTTGGCGTTCCAGCCGTTGGCTTCCAGCACGCGGGCGATGCAGTCGCCGATGGCGCCGGCGCGGCCATGGCCGACGTGCAGCGGGCCGGTCGGGTTGGCCGAGACGTACTCGACGCCGACGTTGCGGCCGTTGCCGCCCAGGTTGCGCCCGTAATCGGCGCCTTCGCGCAGCACGCTCGCCACCTCGCGCTGGAACGCCACCGGCGCCAGCTTGAAGTTGATGAAGCCCGGGCCGGCGATCTCGACGCTGGCGACGTCGTCGCTGGGCGGCAGCGCGGCGACCAGCGCCTGCGCCACGGCCCGCGGGTTGCTGCGCGCGGCCTTGGCCAGCAGCATGGCGGCGTTGGTGGCGAAATCGCCATGCTCGCGGGTCTTGGGTCGTTCGACCACGAAATCCGGCGGCAGGGTGTCGGCAGGCAGGGTACCGTTGGCGCGCAAGGCTTCGATGCCTTGGCCGATCAGGGCGCGGAGTAGGGATTTCACGTGACTGTCTGCTTGGAGCGCGGAACTGCGCATTTTACCCGAGCGGCGGGACCGCTGCTGCCGCGGCGGCGCGGACGGTCAGCGACGTCAACGCCAGGTGCAGGCCGTGGCCCGGAGGGTGGCGGCGGGCCTGGCCATGTCCGGCGGCCGGCGCCGGGGTGCCGGCGCCGGCGGGACGGACAGGGCCGCCAGGGTGGGGCGCGCGCCATCGGTTACATCCAGCCGCGGGCGGCCAGCGACACCGGCGGGCCATCGCCGATGACGAAGTGGTCCAGCAGCCGTATCTGTACCAGGGCCAGCGCGTCGCGCAGGCGCAGGGTGACCGCACGGTCGGCCGTGGAGGGTTCGGCGTTGCCCGAAGGATGGTTGTGGCCCACGATCACCGCCGCGGCGTTGTGCGCCAGCGCCCGGCGCACCAGTTCGCGCGGGTGCACCTCGGCGCCGTCGATGCTGCCGCGGAACAGCTCCTCGAAGGCCAGTGCCCGGTGCCGGTTGTCCAGGAACAGGGCGGCGAAGACCTCGTGCGGCCGCGGCCGCAGCCGCTGCACGAAGTAGCGGCCGGCGGAGTCGGGGTCGGTCAGGCTGGTGCCGCGCTCCAGGTCCGTGGCCAGGTGGCGCTGGCCCAGTTCCAGTGCCGCCACCAGCCGGCAGGCGCGGGCCGGGCCCAGGCCCGGTACCCGCATCAGCTCGCGCGCGCCGCGGTCCATCAACTCCCGCAGCGTGCCATGCGCCTGCAGCATCTCGCGCGCGGTGCGTATCGCGTCCTGGCCCGGCAGGCCCGAGCCCAGGAAGATGGCCAGCAGCTCCGCATCGGACAGGATGCTGGCTCCGTGTGCCAGCAGCTTTTCGCGGGGGCGTTCGGTGTCGGGCCAATGGCGGATGTGCATGCCCACAGGGTGGGTGTCAGGGGCGTGCACGGTAATAAGTCGTCACGGACCCTTCGGGTAAGCTAAAGATTCTTGCGTAGGTAGGATTTCCTCAAGTGACCGGCTTTCCCCACAGTGTCCATGCGCCCGCCCGGCCGCTGGACGGACACAAGCTGCTGCTGTGCGTCGGCGGCGGCATCGCCGCCTACAAAGCGCTGGAACTGGTGCGCCGGCTGCGCGACGCCGGCGCCCGCGTGCAGGTGGCCATGACCGACGGTGCCCAGCAGTTCGTCACCCCGCTCAGTTTCCAGGCCCTGTCCGGGCAGCCGGTGCGTACCACCCTGTGGGACAGTGCCGCCGAACAGGCGATGGGCCATATCGAACTGGCGCGCTGGGCCGACCGCATCGTCATCGCGCCGGCCACCGCCGACCTGCTGGCGCGGCTGGCGCATGGCCATGCCGACGACCTGGTCACCACGCTGTGCCTGGCCACGACCGCGCCACTGACGGTGTGCCCGGCGATGAACCACCGGATGTGGCTGCACCCGGCCACCCAGGCCAACATCGCGCTGCTGCGCGAGCGCGGCGCGCAGGTGGTCGGGCCCGAGGACGGCCCGCTGGCCGAGGGCGAATCCGGCCCCGGGCGGCTGAGCGAACCGGAGGCCATCGTCGCCGCGCTTGCCGGCGCCGGCCACGCCGCGCCCGCCGCGGCGGCCACGCCGGACCGGCTGCAGGGCATGCAGGTGCTGATCAGCGCCGGGCCGACGTATGAAGACCTGGACCCGGTGCGCTATGTCGGCAACCGCTCCAGCGGCAAGATGGGCTACGCGCTGGCGGCCGCGGCCGCGCGCCGTGGCGCGCGGGTGGTGCTGGTCAGCGGCCCGGTGCAACTGCCGACGCCGCCCGGCGTGCAGCGGGTGGATGTGCGTTCGGCCGCGCAGATGCGCGAGGCGGTGCTGGCCGCCCTGCCCGCCGATATCTACATCGGCGCCGCGGCCGTGGCCGACTACACCCCGCGCCAGGTGGCGCAGCAGAAGCTGAAGAAGACCGCGGGCAGCCAGACGCTGACCCTGGAACTGGTGCGCACCCCCGACATCCTGGCCGAGGTGGCCACCCAGGAGCAGGCGCTGAAGCTGGTGGTCGGCTTTGCCGCCGAGACCCACGACGTGGAGAAGTACGCGCGCGGCAAGCTCGCCGACAAGCACCTGGACCTGATCATCGCCAACCAGGTGGGCATCGCCGGCGGCGGCTTCGAGAGCGACCAGAACGCGGCGACCGCCTACTGGAGCGATGGCCAGCGCGCATTCCCGGGCACCGCCAAGACCCAGCTGGCCGAACAACTGCTGGACCTGATCGCGGAGCGACTGGACGCATGAACACGAACGCCACCCCGCACCCCCTGCAGGTGAAGCTGCTGGACCCCCGCTTCGGCGACGCGTGGCCGCTGCCGGCCTATGCCACCGAGGCCAGCGCCGGCATGGACCTGCGCGCCGCGATCGAGGCGCCGATGGCGCTGGAACCCGGCGACGCGGCGCTGCTGCCCAGCGGCATCGCCATCCACATCGCCGACCCGGGCCTGTGCGCGGTGGTGCTGCCGCGCTCGGGACTGGGCCACCGCCACGGTATCGTGCTGGGCAACGGCACCGGGCTGATCGATGCCGATTACCAGGGGCCGCTGCTGATCAGCGTGTGGAACCGGGGCCGCGAGCCGTTCACCATCGAGCCGGGCGACCGCATCGCCCAGTTGGTGGTCATGCCCATCGCCCGCGTGAGCTTGCAGGTGGTGGATACTTTCATCGACAGTGCGCGTGGAACGGGTGGATTCGGCCACACCGGAGTGCGCTGACAGGGGAACGCACGATGAGCCAAGGGAACCAAAGCCGGCGCCCGCGCCCGGCGCTCGGCCGTTCGACGCCGCTGCTGGCGGCGCTGCTGGTGCTGCTGGCCGGCTGGTTCGGCTGGGGGGCCTTCGAGCAATGGCGGCAGGCCGGTACCGGCGCACGGCTGGAACAGGCGCGCGACCAGGCGGTGGAGCAACTGCACGCGACCCTGGCCGCGCAGACCACCCAGTTCGCGCGCCAGCTGGAACTGGCGCCGGTCAAGGCCGCCCTGGCCAATGGCGACGCCGCCGCCGCCGCCGCGGCGGTGCGCGAAAAGTGGAGCGGGGTGGACGACGCGCAGGTATTCGATGGCGCGCTGGCCGATGCCTACGCCGACCCGGCCGCGTTCGGCTACTCGCGGCTGGCGCTGCTGGAGCTGGCGATGAGCGAAGGCAAGCCGGTCGCGCGCGTGGTGCGCGACGGCAATGCGCCGCGGCTGGGCCTGGCCGCGCCGGTCCGCCTGCAGGAGCGGCCGGCGGTGATCTACGTCCGCCAGCCACTGAACCGCCTGACCACCGTGTTCGACGCGCTGGACGCGCCGGATTCGGCCTTCCTCGGCCTGCGCCAGGGGGGATTCACCATCGTGCGGCGCGGCGATACCGCGCTGGGCGGCGGTGCCGATGCGCTGGCGCGGCCAGTGGCCGACGCCGGCCTGCGCGTGGTGGCGGAGATGCCCGACCTGGGCGAAGGCCCGCTGGGCCTGGGTGCCCTGGCCTGTGCGACGGTGGCGCTGCTGATGCTGGCGACGGCGGTGCTGTTGCTGGTTGGCCGCAAGCGCCTGCGCCTGCCGGTGCTGCGGCGCGGTGGCGAGCCGCTGGATGCCGACGATGGCGTCACCCTCAGCGAGGCGCTGGCGCAGGAACCGCTGCCGGTGGCGGCGGCGCGCGCGCGCGAGGCCGATGAGGCCGGCGATGCGCCGTCGCCGGGGACGGATATCGGTACCGTGGCCGCCGGCATTTTCCGCGCCTATGACATCCGCGGGGTGGTCGGCAGCGAGCTGACGCCGGCGGTGGCCACGCTGATCGGCCAGGCCATCGGCAGCCAGATGCAGGCCCAGGGCCTGCGCGAGGTGGTGGTGGGGCGCGACGGCCGCCTGTCCGGCCCCGAGCTGGTGGCCGGGCTGGTCGAGGGCCTGCGCCGCGCCGGCTGCGACGTCATCGACATCGGCATGGCACCGACCCCGGTGGTGTACTTCGCCGCGTACCACCTGCGCGCCGGCAGCTGCGTGGCGGTGACCGGCAGCCACAACCCGCCGGACTACAACGGCTTCAAGATCGTGATCGGCGGCGAAACCCTGTCCGGCGAGGCGATCACCGAGCTGTACCGGCGCATCGTCGAAGGCCGCCTGCAGCGGGCCGACACCCCGGGCGGCCTGCAGCAGCGCGAGGTCATCGCCGACTACGTGCAGCGCATCGCCGACGACGTGCAGCTGGACCGCCCGCTCAAGGTGGTGGCCGACGCCGGCAACGGCGTCGCCGGCGCGGTCGCGCCGCAGCTGCTGGAAGCCATCGGCGCCGACGTGATCCCGCTGTACTGCGAGGTCGACGGGCAGTTCCCCAACCACCACCCGGACCCGAGCGAACCGCACAACCTCGAGGACCTGGTGCAGATGGTCCAGCGTTTCGACGCCGACCTCGGCATCGCCTTCGACGGCGACGGCGACCGCCTGGGCGTGGTCACCCGCGAGGGCCGCATCGTGTTCGCCGACCGCCTGCTGATGCTGTTCGCCGCCGATGTGCTGGCGCGCAACCCCGGCGCGATGGTGATCTACGACGTCAAGTGCACCGGGCGCCTGGCCGACTACATCCTGCGCAACGGCGGCAGCCCGATGATGTGGAAGACCGGGCATTCGCTGATCAAGGCGCGCATGCGCGAGACCGACGCCGAGCTGGCCGGCGAGATGAGCGGGCATTTCTTCTTCAAGGAGCGCTGGTACGGCTTCGACGACGGCCTGTATGCCGCCGCGCGCCTGCTGGAGATCCTGGCCCAGCGCGAGGAGGATCCGTCGGCGGTGTTCGACGAACTGCCCGATGCGGTCTCCACGCCGGAGCTGAAAGTGGCGGTGGCCGAAGGCACCCAGCATGCGCAGGTGGCACTGGTGGTGGCCGCCGCGCAGGCCGAGGATTCGCCGTTCGCTGCCGCGCGCATCTCCACCATCGACGGCCTGCGCGCCGATTTCAGCGATGGCTGGGGACTGGTGCGCGCATCCAACACCACCCCGGTGCTGGTGCTGCGGTTCGAGGCGGACGACGCGGAGGCGCTGGAGCGGATCAAGGGCCTGTTCCGCGAGCAGCTGCAGCGGGTGCTGCCGGCGGGAACCGAACTGAATTTCTGAGCCGGCGCATCCGCGCCGCGCAGGGGTGCTCCGCCGTTGCAGGCAGGGACAGGGCCCGCGCCCGCGCCCAGTGGCGCGTGGCCCTAGGGCGCCTGGAAGCGCAGGCCGACGCCCGGTTCGGTGAACAGGTAGCGCGACTGCAGCGCCGAGTCGCCGAGCTTGTGCCGCAGCCGGCCCACCAGGATGCGCAGGTAGTGGGTGTCGTGGCGATGGCTCGGGCCCCAGACTTCCTGCAGGATCTGCGGCTGGGTGACCACCCGCCCGGCGTTGCGCAGCAGCAGCGCCAGCAATGCATATTCCTTGCGGGTCAGCGCCACCGCCGCACCATCCACGCGGACCTCGCGGCGGGCCAGGTCGATGCGCAGGTGGCCATCGTCGAACAGCGGCACCTGGCCGTCGCCGTCGGTACTGCGGCCGCGCAGCAGCGCCCGCACCCGCGCCATCAGTTCCTGCGTGCCGAACGGCTTGGTCACGTAGTCGTTGGCGCCGTTGTCCAGTGCCCGCACTTTCTCCGCCTCGCCACCGCGCACGCTGAGCATGATCACCGGCACCTGGCTCCACTGGCGCAGTTCGGCCAGCACCTCGTGGCCTTCCATGTCGGGCAGGCCGATGTCCAGGATCACCAGGTCGGCGCCTTCGCCGGCCAGCGCACGCAGCCCCTCGCCGCCGCTGGCGGCCTGCGCGGTGGCATAGCCCTGGGCGCGCAGCGAGATATCGAGGAAGCGGCGGATCTGCACCTCGTCGTCGATCACCAGCACCCGCGCTGGCGGTATGGCCGGGGTGTCAGGCATCGTCGCGCGGGCCTTCCGGGTGGGGCTGGAGCAGGGGCAGGGTCATGCGCACCAGCGTACCGCGTCCATCGCGGCCGGGCAGCGCTTCGACATGGCCGCCATGCGCGCCGATCATGCCCTGGCAGATGGTCAGGCCCAGGCCGGTGCCCTGGCGGCCGCGGTCGCCGCGCTCGACGCTGTAGAACATGTCGAAGATGCGCAGGCGCTCGGCGTCGGGAATGCCCGGTCCCTCGTCGATCACCTCGATGCACAGTTCGCCGTCGCGCACGCGCGCGCGTACTTCCACCGCCACCCCCGGCGGCGAGAACTTGGCCGCGTTCTCCATCACGTTGAACAGCGCCTGTTCGACCAGCGCCGGGTGCACCCAGATCGGCGGCAGGTCGTGCGGGATGTCCAGCTTCAGCAGCGCTTCGGGCTGGTAGCGCTGCAGCCGCCGCGCCGCCGAGCCGATCAGTTCGTCGACGCCGATCCAGTCGCGGCTGAGCTTGAGCCCGTCGTGCCCCAGCCGGGTCATGTCAAGCAGGTTCTGGATGTAGCGGTCCAGGCGCTCGCCCTCGACCACGATGGTGTCGAGCAGGGCGCGGCGGTCGCCGGCATCCATCGCCTCGGCATAGCTGGACAGGCTGTCGGCCGAGCCGATCATCGCCGCCAGCGGCGAGCGCAGGTCGTGCGATACCGACGACAGCAGCGCCGAACGCAGGCGTTCGGTCTCGTTGTGCAGGTGGGCGGTTTCCAGGTCGGCGACCAGCCGCGTGCGCAGTGCCGCCTGGGCGATGTCGTCGACCATCGCCTCGGCCAGCTGGCGCTGCTCCGGGGCCAGCCGCGGATGCTGGCGGTCGAAGCGCAGGCCGGCCACGCCGATGCCATGCCCTTCGCCGTCGAGCAGGGGCAGGAACCACCAGTCGGCGCCGGCCAGGGTGTCGGTGAAGCGGCCCGACGGCTGACCGTGGCGCAGCGCCCAGTCGGCCGCGGCCAGGTCTGTGTCGCCGGGCGCGGCGCTGCCGCCGGTGCTGGTGTCGTGCGCCACCCGCACCCAGGCCGGCGCGTCCAGCGCCTGCTCCAGCGCGACCCGGCCGGCATGCGCCACCTGCGCGTTGTCCACCGCGCTGGCCAGCTGCCGGCCCAGCGCCTGGCGCACGTTGGCATGGCGGTTGGCCGCGCGCAGCGCCACCACCTGCATGCGCAGCCGCGACGCCAGCCGCCCGGCCACCAGCGCCGCGGCCAGGAACAGGAACACGGTGATCACGCCCTGGCGCGCATTGATGGCGAAGGTGAAGCGCGGCGCGATGAAGAAGAAGTTGTAGGCCAGGAAACACAGCGTGGCCGCCAGCACCGCCGCGCCCATGCGCGTGCGCGCGGCCACCAGCACCACCGCGACGATGAACACCATCGCCAGGTCGCTCAGCCCGATCCAGCGTTCGCCCAGCCATGCCGCCCCGCAGGCCACGGCGGTGGCCAGCAGCGCCAGCCCGGCATCCCGGCGCCAGTTCTCCGGATCCAGCGACAACCGCGCCCGGCGCGCGCTGGCGCGCGCCTGCGGCGTGCTGATGATGGTGATCTCGTAGTGCGCGCCGCGCTGGATCAGCTGCTGGGTCAGGGTCTGGTTGAACAGCCGCGCCAGCGGCCGTTCGCGGGTGCGGCCCAGCACCAGGGTGGAGACGGCGTTGTGCGCGGCATGGTCCAGCAGCACGTCGGCGATGCCCGGCCCGTGCAGCAGTTCAGCGTCGCCGCCGAGCCGGCGCGCCAGCGCGAAGGCGGCGTCGATCTCGCGGCGGGTCGCCTCGTCCTGGCGGCCATGCTGCACCGTGACCACGGTCCACGGGGCGTCGCGGCGCTCGGCGATGCGCCGGGCCACGCGCACCAGGTATTCGCTCTGGCCGCCGCCGTCGATCGCCACCAGCACCCGGCGCCGCAGCGGCAGGTTGCCCTCGCCGCGCGCCGCGCGGGTCTCGCGCAGGCTGCTGTCGACGCGGTCGGCCGCTTCCTGCATGGCCAGCTCGCGCAGCGCGGTGAGGTTGGCGGGCGAGAAGAACGCCTGCAGCGCCTGCGCCGCCTGTTCGGGCACGTACACCTTGCCCTGGCGCAGGCGCTCGACCAGTTCGCGCGGCGGCAGGTCGACCAGCACGATGTCGTGCAGACGGTCTAACACCGCATCGGGCACGGTTTCGGCCACGCGCACGCCGGTGATGCGCATCACCACGTCGTTGAGGCTTTCCAGGTGCTGGATATTGATGGTCGTCCACACGTCGATGCCGGCGTCGAGCAGTTCCATCACGTCCTGCCAGCGCCGTTCGTGGCGGCTGCCGGGGGCGTTGCGGTGGGCCAGTTCGTCCACCAGCACCAGGGCCGGGTGCCGCGCCAGCACCGCGTCCAGGTCCATCTCCTGCAGGCGATGGTCGCGGTACTCGACCTCGCGCAGCGCGATCACCGGCAGGCCGTGCAGCAGCGCGGCGGTGTCGTCGCGGCCGTGGGTTTCCACCACCGCCGCGACCAAGTCCACGCCGCGGCGCAGTTGTTCCTGCGCGCGGGTGAGCATGGCGAAGGTCTTGCCGACGCCGGGCGCGGCGCCGAGGAAGACCGTCAGCTTGCCGCCGGCTTCGCGTTGCAGGCTTCCGGCCAGCGCATCGGCCTGGCGGCTGCGGGTATCGTTCATGGCCGCGATTGTGCGCCGCCGCCGGCAGCGGCGGAATCAGGGCGCATGCGCGGCCGCATCCAGGGCCAGGTTCAGCGCGATCACATTCACCCGCGGCTGTCCCAGCACGCCCCACCCGGGCGCCTGCACGTGGCGCTCCAGCAGGGCCTGCACGCGCTGTTGCGGCCAGCCACGCGCCCGCGCCACGCGGGCCACCTGCAGCCTTGCGGCGGCCGGCGACAGCTCCGGGTCGAGTCCGCTGGCGGAGGCGGTGACCAGGTCGCCGGGCACCTGCGCTGCCGCGACCCCTTCGCGCGCCGCCACCGCGGCGGTTTCAGCGGCCACGCGCTGCGCCAGTTGCGGGTTGCCGCGCGCCAGGTTGCTGCCGGCGGCGGCCATCGGGTCGTAGCCGCTGGCCGATGGCCGTGCCTGGAAGTAGCCGTCGCCGGCGAACGGCTGCGCCAGCAGCAGCGAACCGCGCACGCGGCCGTCCGCATCGCGGACCAGGCTGCCGTCGGCCTGGGCCGGGAACAGGGTGCCGGCGATGCCGGTGGCGAGCGTGGCATAGGCCAGGCCGGTGCCGAGCAGGGCGAACAGGGTCAGGCCGATGGCCGGGCGCCACAGGGCAATGGAGGTCTTGGGGGTCATGCGCCGAGTACCAGGACGAGGAGAAGATCGATGGCCTTGATCGCCGCGAACGGCAGCAGCACCCCGCCCAGGCCGTAGACCAGCATGTTCCGGCGCAGCAGCGCGGTGGCGGTGGCCGGGCGGAAGCGCACGCCGCGCAATGCCAGCGGGATCAGCGCCGGAATCACCAGCGCGTTGAACACCAGCGCCGCCAGCACCGCGTTGCGCGGGCTGGACAGCTGCATCACGTTCAACGCCGCCATCGACGGGATCGCCGCGGCGAACAGCGCCGGCAGGATCGCGAAGTACTTGGATACGTCGTTGGCCAGCGAAAAGGTGGTCAGCGCGCCGCGGGTGATCAGCTGCTGCTTGCCCACCTCGACCACCGCCAGCAGCTTGGCCGGATCCGAGTCTAGGTCGACCATGTTGCCGGCCTCCTTGGCGGCCTGGGTGCCGGAGTTCATCGCCAGGCCGATGTCGGCCTGGGCCAGCGCCGGGGCGTCGTTGGTGCCGTCGCCGACCATCGCCACCAGCCGCCCGCCCGCCTGTTCGCTGCGGATCCGCGCCAGCTTGTCCTCGGGCCGGGCCTGGGCGATGTAGTCGTCCACGCCGGCTTCGGCGGCGATGGCCGCGGCGGTCAGCGGGTTGTCGCCGGTGATCATCACCGTGCGGATGCCCATCGCCCGCAGCTGTGCGAACTTCTCGCGCATGCCGTGCTTGACCACGTCGGCCAGCTCGACCACGCCCAGCACGTGCCGGCCTTCGCATACCACCAGCGGCGTGGCGCCGCCGCGCGCGACCTGGTCCACGCGCGCCTGCAGTTCGTTGGGGACGTTGCCGCCCAGTGCCGACACGTGCGCGGTGATGGCGTCGGCCGCGCCCTTGCGGATGCGCCGTCCGTCGGCCAGGTCCACGCCCGACATGCGCGTCTGCGCGCTGAACGCCAGGTAGTCGGCCCGGTCCGGCTCGCCGGTGGTGCAGCCCTGCTCGCGCGCCAGGCGCACGATCGACCTGCCCTCCGGGGTCGGGTCGGCCAGCGAGGACAGCAGCGCGGCCTCGCGCAGGTGCCCGGCCTCGATGCCCGCCAGCGGGTGGAAGGCGCTGGCCTGGCGGTCGCCGTAGGTGATGGTGCCGGTCTTGTCGAGCAGCAGCACGTCCACGTCGCCGGCCACTTCCACCGCCTTGCCCGACTTGGCCAGCACGTTGGCCTGCAGCGCGCGGTTCATGCCGGCGATGCCGATGGCCGGCAGCAGCCCGCCGATGGTGGTCGGGATCAGGCACACCAGCAGCGCGATCAGCAGCAGCGGATCGAGCCGCACGCCGACGGCGGCGGCGATCGCCGGCAGCGTCGCCACCACCACCAGGAAGGTCAGCGACATCGCCGCCAGCAGCAGGGTCAGCGCGATCTCGTTCGGCGTCTTCTGCCGGTTGGCGCCTTCCACCAGCGCGATCATGCGGTCCAGGAAGCTGTGTCCGGGCTCGGCGGTGACGCGCACCACGATCTGGTCGGACAGCACCTTGGTGCCGCCGATCACGCCGGAGCGGTCGGTACCGGCCTCGCGCAGCACCGGTGCCGACTCGCCGGTGACGGCGGCCTCGTTGATGGTGGCCAGGCCCTGCACGATCTCGCCGTCGGCCGGCACGAACTCGCCGGCGCCGACGATCACGTGGTCGCCCGGGCGCAGCGCCGCGGCGGCAACCGCGCTTTCGGCCGCACCGAACCGCGGTGCCGCCAGGCGGCGTGCCACCAGGTCCTGGCGCGCGCGCCGGAGCGCCGATGCCTGGCCGCGCCCACGCGCCTCGGCCACGGCTTCGGCGAAGTTGCCGAACAGCACCGTCAGCAGCAGGATCGCGGTGACCGCCAGGCCGAAGCCCAGCGGCGCCTGGCCGCCGAGGGTGAGCAGCAGCGCCAGCACGGTGCCGGCCATGACCACGGCCATCACCGGGTTGTGCAGCAGGTGCGCGGGCGCGAGCTTGCGCACGGATTCGCGCAGCGCCTGGCGCCAGCCGGCGGCGTCCAGCAGCGGTGGGCGGCGCGTGGCCGGGCGGGAAACAGGGGAGTTCATCGAAGCGCTCATGGATGTCAGGCTCCCTGCAGCGCCAGGCCCAGGTGGTCGGCCACCGGGCCGAGCACCAGTGCCGGCATGAACTGCAGCACGGTGAGGACGACGATCACGCAGACCAGGGTCAGGGCGAAGGTCGGGGTTTCTATCTGCAGGCTGCCGGCGCCCTGCGGCGCCTGCCGCTTGCCGGCCAGCTGCGCGGCGATGGCCAGCGGCACGATCAGCACCGGGAACCGGCCCAGCGCCAGCACCAGCGCGCAGCTGAGGTTCCACCAGACGGTGTTGTCGGCCAGTCCTTCAAGGCCCGAGCCGTTGTTGGCATAGGCCGAGGTGAACTCGTAGAACACCTGGGTGATGCCATGGAAGCCGGGGTTGGAGATACCGGCCAGGCCGGGAATGGCCAGGGTCAGCGCGGTCATGCCAAGCAGGGTGATCGGCTGCAGCAGCACCAGCAGGGCGAGCAGCCGTACCTGGGGCGTTTCCAGCTTGCGGCCGAACAGCTCGGGCGTGCGCCCGGTCATCAGCCCGGCCAGGAACACCGCCAGCATCAGGTACACCAGGAACTGCTGCAGGCCGCAGCCGATGCCGCCCCAGATGGCGCCGACCAGCATGTTGACCAGCGACGCCATGCCGGCCAGCGGACTCATCGAATCCTGCATGCCGTTGACCGACCCGTTCTGCACCTGCGTGGTGAGCGTGGCCCACAGCGCGGTGCCGTCGGCGCCGAAGCGGACTTCCTTGCCCTCCATCAGCAACGGGCTGGCAGCGCTGGCGCCGTGCCCTTCCAGCCACACCGTGCCGAAGGTGGACAGCAGCGACATGCCGAGCATGCAGCCGAACACCAGCGCGCCGAAGCGGCGGCGGCCGGTGAAGGCGCCGATCATGAACACCACCGCCATCGGTACCAGCACGATGCCCACCAGCTCCAGCGCGTTGGACAGCGGAGTGGGGTTCTCCAGCGGAAAGCTGCTGTTCGGCCCGTACCAGCCGCCGCCATTGGCGCCGAGCTGCTTGGCCGCGACCATCGCCGCCACCGGGCCCAGCGGAACCTTCTGCGTCGCCATGCCGGCGCCGGCATCGATCGGCGTGGCCTGCGGGCCCGCGGCCAGCGTCGAGGGCACGCCCTGCCAGGTCAGCAGCAGGGTCCATACCAGGCACAGTGGCAGCAGGAAGCGCAGGCACAGGCGCACCACGTCGACGTAGTAGTTGCCGACCGTGACCGGCGCGGCCGCCGCCCCGGCACCGGACTGCTGGCCCGGCGCCCGGGCGAACAGCGCCCGCAGCGTGGCCACCGCCAGCGCCAGGCCCATCATCGGGGTGATCACCTGCAGGCCGGTGATGGCGGTCATCTGCGACAGGTAGGACAGCTGCGCCTGGCCGCTGTAGTGCTGCTGGTTGGTGTTGGTCAGGAACGACACCATCGTGTGCAGCGCGGTGTCCCAGCGCAGGTTGGGAACATGGTCCGGGTTGAGTGGCAGCCAGGCCTGGGTCATGAACACCGCCAGTGTCGGCACGGCCAGCACCAGGTTGCTGGCGAGGAAGGCGAGGGCATAGCCGCGCCAGGACATGGCACGCCCCGGGTCGACGCCCAGCAGCCGGTAAAGCGGGGTCTCGATCCACCGGAACAGCGGGTCGATGCGCATGGGCGTGCCGCGCATCAGCCGCGCCAGGTACAGGCCCAGCGGCCACGCCAGGGCGATGCCGGCCAGCAGGATGACAAGGGCTTCGGTCATGGCGTGCTCCTCAGAACGACTCGGGACGCAGGACCGCGTACAGCAGGTAGGCGGCAGCGACCAGCGCCACCAGTCCGCACAGGAAGAAAAGCCAGCCGGGCATTGGGAACCTCGGTTCGGTGGCGCGACCGCCTGCGCGGCGGACGTACCGTGTGGATGGGAAAGTGGCGGCGCATTGCCAGCATGGCCGCCCGTGCCAGGAGCGCCATGGTGCTTCCGGGGGCCGTAAACGTTCGATGCCGCGTGCCCGGTCGCGGCGTAAAAACGCCATAAAAAAGTGGGTGGCCATGGTTTGGCCGCCGGTGCGGTGCCGGGCTGGCGGGGGCTGAAGGCAACGAAAAAGCGGCCCGGGGGCCGCTTGCGGGGTTCCGCCGGTGGGCGCGCTCAGCCCGGCGGCGATGCCGGGGTATCGGCCGCGTCGGCCGCCGCGGCGGTGCCCTTGAGCTCGCGGTAGCGGGCCAGGGTTTCGGCGATCTCCACGTCCAGCGCCTTGCGCTGCTGCTCGAAGGCGGCCTGCAGCCGCAGCTGGGCCAGCAGTTCGGTATGCCGCTGGCGGATGTCCTGGGCCTGCTTGTCGGTCACCTTCTGCCCGGCCAGTTCGCGGTCGCCGGCGATCGACAACTGGGTGGCAAGCGCCTCGCGCAGGCTGCCGACGTTGTAGATGGCGGTCTTGATGTTGTTGTCGACGATGGCCGCGCGCTCGTTGAACACGCGGCGCAGTGCGTCCTCGCTGCCATAGGTGGACAGCATGGCCTGCTCGGTGCGCCTGCGGGTCTCGGCCGCCGCCGCATCCACCTGCGCCTGCGCCGCGGCGAGCTCGGCGTCGGCGCGTTCCTCGGCGGTGAGCGCGCGCTGCACGTCGGCGCTGCGCAGGCCGCTGCGCGCGCTGAATTCCTGGCGTGCGTTGTTGACCGCCTCCGGCGGCAGGGTGTCCGAGCAGATCCGCTCACCCCGGGCGGTGTCCCAGCAGTAGAGCTTCTTGCCGGGGTCGGCCGGCTTGTCCTGTGCCGGCACCGGTACCGGCAGTGTCAGCGCAGCCAGCACCAGCAGCATGCCGGCGCCGGTGATGGACGGATTCGGCCTCATGACAGCCCCCTGCGGTCAGCCCGTTGGATTGCTTCCGTAACGGGCCCGGTAGGCCAGCAACGGTTCGCGGTAGCCGACAAGTTCCGGGTTCCCGGACGCGAATGCAAGCAGGTCGGCCAGGTTGGCCACGGCGATCACCGGGATGCCGGTCTCGGCGGCCACAGCCTGGGCGGCCGAGCGGCGGTCCTCCTCCGAGGCGATCTCCTGGCGGTCCAGCGCGACCACGATGCCGGCGGGGATGCCGTTGGCGGCGCGGATGATGGCCAGCGCCTCGCGGATGGCGGTACCGGCGGTGATCACGTCGTCGACGATCAGGATGCGCTTGCCGGCCATGTCGGCGCCGATCAGGGTGCCGCCCTCGCCGTGGTCCTTGGCTTCCTTGCGGTTGAAGGTCAGCGGCAGGTTGCGGCCGCGGTGCGAGAACTCGCAGGCGATGGCGGTGGCCAGCGGGATGCCCTTGTAGGCCGGCCCGAACAGCTGGTCGAAGGCGACGCCGGAGGATTCGACCGCGTCGGCGTAGCAGTTGCCCAGCTGGGCCAGCGCCAGGCCGGTGTCGAAACGGCCGGCATTGAAGAAATAGGGGCTTACCCGGCCGGACTTGAGGGTGAACTGGCCGAAGCGCAGGGCATCGGCGTTCAGCGCCAGCTGCAGGAAGCGGGAACGATGGTCACTCATGTAATGCGCTTTTCTGTCGTCTATTGAAGGCGCCTAGGGTAAAGCATGGCTTCGGGGAATGCTGGCGCGGGCGGTATGCTGTGCCGTCCCGGGCCTGTCAGCGGTTTCCCATGCGCATCATCAGTTTCAACGCCAACGGCATCCGTTCGGCCACCACCAAGGGCTTCGGCGCCTGGTTCGCCGGCCAGCAGGCCGACGTGCTGTGCATCCAGGAGACCAAGGCGCAGGAGTCGCAGCTGTCCGACCCGCTGTTCCGCCCCGATGGCCACCACTGTTTCTACCGTGACGCCATCACCAAGAAAGGCTACAGCGGGGTGGCGATCTGGAGCCGGCGCGAGCCGGACGAGGTCCGCACCGAGCTGGGCTGGGCCCCGTTCGACGACGAGGGCCGCTACATCGAGGCCCGCTTCGGCAACCTGAGCGTGGTCTCCTTCTATATCCCGTCCGGCTCGTCGGGCGAGCTGCGCCAGGGCTTCAAGTTCGAGGTGATGGAATGGCTGCGGCCGATCCTCGACCAGTGGCTGGCCAGCGGCCGCGACTACGTGCTGTGCGGGGACTGGAACATCGTGCGCACCGCCCTGGACATCAGGAACTGGAAGTCCAACCAGAAGAATTCGGGCTGCCTGCCCGAGGAGCGCGACTGGCTCAACGGCCTGTGCGCCGACCTGCCCGGGGAGCATGACCCGGGCGCCGGCCGCGGCTGGGTGGACGCCTATCGCGTGCTGCACCCGCAGGGGCAGGACTACACGTGGTGGAGCAACCGGGGCGCGGCGCGCGCCAACAACGTCGGTTGGCGCATCGACTACCAGCTGGTCACCCCCGGCCTGCGCGGGCGCCTGCGCGGCTGCTCGATCTACCGCGACGAGCGCTTCTCCGACCACGCCCCGTTCAGCGTGGACTACGACCTGTGAGCGAGGCCGCGCCGAAGCGCCGCCAGGGCTGGCGGGAGGTGATGGGCAACCTGCGCCAGCGCAAGGTGCTGGCGATGCTGCTGCTGGGCTTCAGTTCCGGCCTGCCGATCTACCTGGTCGGCAATACGCTCGGCTTCTGGATGCGCAAGGAAGGCATCGAGCTGGACACCATCGGCTTCCTGTCCTGGGTGGGCCTGGCGTACTCGATGAAGTTCCTGTGGGCGCCGATCGTCGACAAGACCGACGTGCCGGTGCTGGGGCGGGTGTTCGGGCGCCGCCGCGGCTGGATGCTGCTGTCGCAGCTGTTCGCCGGCCTGGCCCTGGTCGGCATGGCGCTGGTGCAGCCCAAGGGCGGCAACATACTGGTGCTGGGCCTGTCGGTGGAGCACCTGCTCGTGTTCGGGGTGCTGGCCACCGTGGTGGCGTTCGCCTCGGCCACCCAGGACATCGTCATCGACGCCTGGCGCATCGAGAGCGCCAGCAGCAGCGAGCAGCTCGGCCTGCTGACCGCCTCCTCGGCGCTGGGCTACCGCACCGCGCTGCTGGTCACCGACGCGCTGATCCTGATCATCGCCGCGCGCGTGGGCTGGCAGGTGTCCTACGAGATCATGGCGGCGCTGATGGGCCTGGGCGTGGCCGCGGTGCTGCTGGCGCGCGAACCGGCGCGGGCGGTGCTCGCCGTGCACGACCAGGCCGCCCGGCTGTGGACCCCGCGCGGCCTGTTCGACGCGGTGATCGGCCCGTTCGTGATGTTCTTCCGCGAGTACCGCAGCGGCGCGCTGCTGATCCTGGCGGCGATCAGCATCTACCGCATGGCCGACTTCGTGATGGGCCCCATGGCCAACCCGTTCTACGTCGACCTCGGCCTGGACGAGGACACGGTGGGCGCGGTGCGCGGCTCGGTCGGCCTGGTGGCCACATTCTTCGGCATCGCCCTGGCCGGGGTGATCTCGGTGCGCTGGGGGGTGATGGCGGCGCTGCTGGTCGGCGCGGTGCTTGGCCCCTGCTCGAACCTGGCGTTCGCATGGATGGCCTACGTCGGCCCGGGCAAGCTGGAGTTCGCCATCGCCATGGCGGTGGACAACCTGTCCAGCGGCTTCGCCGGCACCGCCCTGATCGCCTACATGTCCAGCCTGACCAGCATCGGCTACACCGCGACCCAATATGCGTTGCTCAGCTCGTTCTACGCGATGCCGGGCAAGGCGCTCAAGGGCCTGTCGGGCATGACCGTGCAATACCTGGCGCAGGGCCGCACCCTGCTGGAGGGCTACGCGCTGTTCTTCGTCGGCACCGCGCTGCTGGCGATACCGGTGCTGCTGCTGTGCGTGGCGCTCGCGGCGATGCAGGCGCGCAAGGCCACCACGTCCGGCTGAATGCGCCGCGCGCGGGTGGATCGCGCGAGCCGCGTTCCGCCCGCCGTTGAAACCGGGCGCCGCGTCGTCGATGATGCCCGCGGGGGGATCCGCCGGACTGCTGGCGGAATGACATGGCCGACGTGATCTTGCGGGATGTCGACCCGCTGCTGCTTGAACGCATCCGCCGCCTTGCGGTGGCGCGTGGCTGGACCCGCGAACATACCTGCCTGGTGCTGCTCGAACAGGGCCTGTTCGCCGGCGAGCACGAGATGAGCCACGGCTTCGAGAACCCGGAGGTGGACGTGCTGTCCGAGGCCATCCATGCCCTGCAGGCGTTGCCCGCCGGCGCCGAATTCGGTTGAGTGCATGCCCGGCACGGGCCAGGGCGCGCCCCGATGCCCCGGCTTCAGGCAAACGCGGCTCGCCGTAGATGCGGGCTTGCCCCGCATGCGACATGCCGGGCAAACCGTGCCGGGCGAGCCCGGCAGCTACGACAACGGGCAGGGCAGGGGGACGCCCGGCACCCCAGCATCCGTGCGGGCGATTTTCGGGGCCGCGCCCCAAGGTTTCACGCCGGGTGGATCGCGCCCAGGATCCGCGGCCCGCGCGCGCCGCTGACGCTGGGCAGGTTGCCCGGGCGTCCGGCCAGGGCTTCGCGTGCCAGCCAGGCGAAGCCCATCGCTTCCATGTAGTCCGGGTCGAGCCCATGCGCGGCGCTGGAGACCACCTCCACTCCCGGCAGCCGCGCGGCGATGCGCCGCAGCAGGTGGGGATTATGGACGCCGCCGCCGCATACCAGCAGCCGGCGTGCGCCGGGCAGGTGCGCCCGCAGTGCATCGGTGACGGTGGCGGCGGTGAGTTCGGCCAGGGTGGCCTGCACATCGGCCGGCGCCAGCGGCGCGTCGCCGATCCGCGCGTCCACCCAGTCCAGGTGGAACTGTTCACGGCCGGTGCTCTTGGGCGGTGGCAGCGCGAACCAGGCATCGTCCAGCAACCGCGCCAGCAGCGCCTCGTCCACCCGACCAGTGGCGGCGAAGGCGCCATCGGCATCGAACGCGGCGCCGAGGTGGCGCTGGCACCAGCCATCCAGCAGCGCATTGGCCGGGCCGGTGTCGAACCCGCGCAGGCTGCCGTCGCGCGCGAGCAGGCTCAGGTTGGCGATGCCGCCCAGGTTGAGGACCGCCCGGTCCTCGCCGCTGTTGCCGAGCATTGCCAGGTGGAAGGCCGGCATCAGCGGCGCGCCGTGGCCGCCGGCGGCCACGTCGCGGCGGCGGAAATCGGCCACCGTGGTGATCCCGGTCAGCTCGGCGATGCGGTGGGCGTCGCCGATCTGCCAGGTGAAGGCAGGCAGCGCCGTGGGGCGATGGCGGATGGTCTGCCCGTGCGACCCGATCGCCCGCACCTGCGCGCGGCTGATCCCGGCCCGCTCCAGCAGGCCATTGGCGGCGGCGGCGAAGGCGATGCCGACTTCGGCGTCCAGTTGCCCGAGCGCATCCAGCGATGCCGGCTCGGCGCCCTGTCCCAACGCCACCAGTGCCTCGCGGGTCCGCGCCGGCCAGTCGCAGGTATGCCCGTGCACGAACCGGCAGCCGCCTTCAGCCGGGAACTGCACCAGCGCGGCGTCGATGCCGTCGGCACTGGTGCCGGACATCAGGCCGAGGAACAACGGCAGCTGTGGATCGATGGAGGTCATGCCGGGGCCGGAAACGAAAAGGGCAGGGAAGCTTCAAGGCTCCCTGCCCCTGTCGTCAACGCGGCGGCGCGGCTCAGCCGCGTTTGTTGCCGGCCGCCACGGGGGTCGCGGCACTGGCCGTGACCGTGGGCTTGTCCTTGCCGGCATCGGCGTACATCAGCTCTTCCATGCCCTGGATGCGCGCCATCGCCGGCGCGGTCTGGGCGCGGAACGCGGCCAGCTCGGCGCCCTTCAGCGGCTCCGGCGGCGGCATGGTCACCGACAGCGGGTTGCGGTGCTGGCCGTTGACCCGGAATTCGTAGTGCAGGTGCGGGCCGGTCGCCATGCCGGTGGAGCCGACATAACCGATCACCGTGCCCTGGTTCACGCGCTGGCCGGTGCGGATCTTGCCGAAGCGCGACATGTGCCCGTACAGCGTGGTGTAGCCGCGGCCGTGGTCGAGGATCACCACGTTGCCATAGCCGCGTTGGGTACCGGCGAACTGCACGCGGGCGTCGCCGGCGGCCATGATCGGGGTGCCGGTGCCGGCGGCATAGTCCACGCCCTTGTGCATGCGCATGGTGCCGAGGATCGGATGGCGGCGCGAGCCGAAGGTGGAGCTCAGCCGCGCGAACGGAATCGGCATGCGGATGAAGCTCTTCTTCAGCGGCCGGCCGTTGAGGTCGAAGTACTCGGACTTGCCGCCGCGCTCGAATCGGAACCCGGTATAGGTCTTGCCGCCGGTGCTGAAGGTGGCGGCCAGGATCTTGCTGGTGTCGATGCGCTCGCCCTCGCGCCAGGTCTCGTCCATGACCACGCTGAAGCGGTCGCCCGGCTGCACGTCCTTGGAGAAGTCGATGTCGTACTTGAAGATCTCGTCGGTCATCGTGTTGATGGCCGAGGGCGACAGCCCGGCCTTCAGGGCCGAGGCATAGAGCGAGCTGCGGATCTCGCCGCTGGCGACCACGGTGCGGGTGGTGGTCGCGCGCTCCAGCACCTTCTCGCGGATCTGGTCGCCCTGCAGGGTCAACTCCACGCGGTGGCTGGGGTCGCGGTCGAAGCGGATCGTGCGCAGCTGGCCGTTGACCGGCAGGTCGAAGGCGATCTCGGCCCCCGGCCGCAGCCGGGTCAGCGCCTCGCGGGTACCCGGGTGGTTCAGCAGCCGGTGCATCACCGTCGCCGGCACCCCGGCGATCTCGAACAGGTCGCTCAGGGTCTGGCCGCGTTCCACCCGCAGGATCTGCCAGCTGTCGCCCGGGGTTTCGCTGCGCCGGGCCAGCGACAGCGGCGGCAGTGGCAGGGCCAGGGTCGCGTGCGCCGACGGCAGGGGCGCGTCGATGGCATTGGAGAAGCCCGGCACGATGGTCGCCGCCAGCGCGCCGATGGTCGCGAACAGGCTGGCGTGGATCCAGTGGCGCCGGGTCCAGCGTTCGTTGAACGCGGCCGGGAGGTGTTGCTTCAACTTCCGATGCAGGGCGGTGTCGTGGAGGACGTGGAGTCGTTCCTGAAAGCGCTGTTTGCGCGCCTGGCCGTGATCGGGTTGGGACATCGCTGGGTTCTCTGGACGGCCCGGATCGCGGGCCCAAACGCGGGTAACATAGTCACCCTTCAATACCGCGTCAAACCATTGAGCCGCATGGCTTTTTGATGAATTGGGCGGTTAACCTGCACTTAACACATTCATGTCTGACGGCGAAGCCGGGAGTTCTAGCGTGTCCTCGATTGATGAAGCCCTTGCCCTGATCGGCCGCGGTGCCGATGAAATCCTCAAGGTGGATGAACTGCGCCAGCGTCTGGAAAGCGGCCGTCCGCTGCGGGTCAAGGCCGGCTTCGACCCCACCGCCCCGGACCTGCATCTGGGCCACACCGTGCTGCTCAACAAGCTGCGCCAGTTCCAGGATCTCGGGCACCAGGTGATCTTCCTGATCGGCGACTTCACCGGCATGATCGGCGACCCCTCGGGCAAGAACGTCACCCGCAAGCCGCTGTCCCGCGAAGACGTACTGGCCAATGCCCGCACCTACGAGGAGCAGGTGTTCAAGGTGCTCGACCGCGCGCGTACCGAGGTCCGCTTCAATTCCGAATGGTTCGGCAAGATGGGCGCGGCCGACATGATCCGCCTGGCCGGCCAGCACACGGTGGCGCGCATGCTCGAGCGCGACGACTTCGCCAAGCGCTACGCCGCCCAGCAGTCGATCGCCATCCACGAATTCCTCTACCCGCTGGTGCAGGGCTACGACTCGGTGGCGCTGGAAGCGGACGTCGAGCTCGGCGGCACCGACCAGAAGTTCAACCTGCTGATGGGCCGCGGCCTGCAGGAGCACTACGGCCAGAAGCCGCAGATCGTGTTGACCATGCCGCTGCTGGAGGGCCTGGATGGGGTCAACAAGATGTCCAAGTCGCTGGGCAACTACATTGGTATCAGCGAACCGGCGATCGACATCGTCACCAAGACCATGAAGATCGACGACACCCTCATGTGGCGCTGGATCGACCTGCTCAGCTTCGACATCTCCATTGCCGAGGCCAGTCAGCTGCGCGCCGATGTTGACGCCGGCGCGATCAACCCGCGCGAGATCAAGCTGCGCCTGGCGCGCGAACTGGCCACGCGCTTCCACGATGCGGCCGCCGCCGAGCAGGCGATTGCCGGCTGGAATGCGGCGGTGACCGGGCAGGGCGACATCACCCAGCTGCCGTTGCAGGAAGTGAAGGTGCCGGCCGACGGCCTGCGCATCGGCGCGCTGCTGACCGCCGCCGGCCTGACGCCCAGCAACTCGGAAGCCTCGCGCAAGCTCAAGGAGCGCGCGGTCAAGGTGGACGGCCAGGTGGTCGAGGATGCGCAGACGGTCCTGCAGCCGGGCTTCGAAGGCCTGCTGCAGGTGGGCAAGCGCACGTTCGCGCGGGTGTTGTTGGTTGCTGCCTGACCCCGCAGTTCATGGCCCCGTGGCGGCGTACCCGTCCGCGGGGTGCGGGATGTGCAGGTGATGTGTATTTGCCTCTTCCCAAAACCTGAAACAGGTTGCATACTTCCGCTCCTTCGCCGCCGGCCAGTGGTTGGCAGCGAAGGCAGGAAGTTGAAGTCACCCTCACGCAGGTGTTGACGGCAACGAAAAGGCTGCCATAATAGGCGGCTCGCTTCGACGAAAAGCCCTCGGGTTTGCGGTTGGAGCGA
>NZ_JBWJPA010000007.1:0-207718 GCF_056393075.1 Stenotrophomonas sp. Steno-Z10-HUANG | reverse complement strand
CTGTTTCGAGGAAGTTGCCGCCGCTTCGTGGTTGCCGTCACCGGAGTGACTGGCGCCGTGAAGCGAGGGAGCGAATTCTAGACATGTTTGTGAAATGTGCAATCACTTTCTGCGTCTGCGGCGCCGGAAGTGCGTTGACGCCAGACTCGGCAAGGTCGCCCGCCGCCACGGCCCTCTGGCAGCGCTGCGGCAGGGGTCGCGGTGCTGGCGTCCCTTATATGCATGTGGGGCCATGCTTGCGGCGCGGCCGGGTGGCCGGCCGCGCCGCTGGGCCACAATGGGGGTCTTTCCTTCCCTGCACCGCACGATGGCCGATTCCACACCGCGCTCGCTGTTACGTGATCTTTCGCTCCCGGCGGTGGTGGCCGGCTTCATCACGGTTCTGGTGGGCTTCGCCAGTTCGGCGGTGATCGTGTTCCAGGCGGCGCAGGCGGTCGGCGCCGGTCAGGCGGAGATCGCCTCGTGGATGTGGGCGCTGGGCATCGGCATGGGCGTGACCTGCATCGGCCTGTCGCTGCGCTACCGCATGCCGGTGGTGACGGCCTGGTCCACGCCCGGCGCGGCGATGCTGGTGGTCGGCGCCACGGGGCTGCCGCTGTCCGACGCGATCGGCGCGTTCGTGCTGGCCGCGTTGATGGGCGCGCTGGCCGGCTTCTCCGGCGTATTCGAGAAAGCGATGCGGCGCATCCCGGTGTCGCTGGCCTCGGGCATGCTGGCCGGCGTGCTGCTGCGCTTCGGGCTGGACGTATTCGTCTCGGTGGGCACCCAGCCGTTGCTGGTCCTGGCGATGTTCGCCACCTACCTGGGCGGACGCCGGCTGGCGCCGCGCTACGCGGTGATCGCCACCCTGCTGGTGGGCGTGGCCATCGCCGGCAGCCAGGGGCTGATGCACATGGACCAGGTGCAGCTGCAGTGGGCGCGGCCGCTGTTCACGATGCCGACGCTGTCGTGGGCGGCGGTGTTCGGCATCGCGTTGCCGCTGTTCATCGTCACCATGGCCTCGCAGAACGTCCCCGGCGTGGCGGTGTTGAAGGCTTCCGGCTACGACGCGCCGATATCGCCGGTGGTGGGCTGGATCGGCGTGGTCAATACGCTGCTGGCGCCATTCGGCGGGTACGCACTGAACCTGGCGGCGATCACCGCGGCGATCTGCATGGGCCGCGACGTGCACGAGAACCGGGCGCGGCGCTACCCGGCGGCGGTGAGCGCGGGCGTGTTCTATATCGTGATCGGGCTGTTCGGGGCGACGGTGGCGGCGGTGTTCGCCGCCTTCCCCAGGGAGCTGGTCGCCACCCTGGCCGGCATTGCGCTGCTCGGGACCATCGGCAACAGCCTGGCGGTGGCGCTGAAGGATGCGGGCGAGCGCGAACCGGCGCTGGTGACGTTCCTGGTGACGGCCTCGGGGCTGTCGATGGCCGGGATCGGGTCGGCGTTCTGGGGGCTGGTGGCGGGCGTGGTCGCGTTGCTGGTGTTGCGGCGGCCGGCGCGCTGACGTTCCGGCCCTCTCGCCCACCCCTCTCCGGTGGAGAGGGGCTTCAAAGGCAAGGGCGTTATAGCGGCCGGACCTCGAATACCTGTTTCAGCGTGTGGCGGCCGCCCGGCGCCAGTTCGATCACGTCCGGGCCGACGTTGCCGGCTTCGACGCACACATAGTTGCGCCAGCCGGCGCCGATGTCGTCCATCTTCGCGGCGGCCGCTTCGCCG
Organism: Stenotrophomonas sp. Steno-Z10-HUANG; assembly: GCF_056393075.1. Classification (NCBI taxonomy): domain Bacteria; kingdom Pseudomonadati; phylum Pseudomonadota; class Gammaproteobacteria; order Lysobacterales; family Lysobacteraceae; genus Stenotrophomonas; species Stenotrophomonas sp. Steno-Z10-HUANG. The sequence continues at coordinate 206,014 of NZ_JBWJPA010000007.1, read as the reverse complement.
GCGTTCCAGACAACGGCGGAACGGCTGCCTTGGGTGGTGATGTCGATGCTGCGGCCGAAACCCGGGTCGCGCAGCACGTAGTGACCACGCGCCTGGGTGTAGATGCGGTCGCTGCGGCCGGGATCGCGCGGGTCGCGCAGGTTCCAGTCGCCCTGCTGGACATGGGCGTTGCCGCCGTCGAGCTTGTCCAGGTAGGTCAGGCCATCCAACCCGGCGACGTCGACCTTGAGCGCATCGCTGACGTTGAAGTAGTTGTGCAGCGCCTGGGTGAAGACCGCCGGCTGGCTGCCGGTGTTCTCGGTGATGAGTTCCTGTTCCAGCGTGCGGCCGATGCGCAGGTTCATGGTCAGGCGCAGCGCCAGGCCTTCCAGCGCCGGCGGTGCCAGGGTCAGCAGCACGGTGCCGTCGGCCTCGCGCCGGGCATCGCGCAGTTCCCATGGCACGGTGCGCACGAAACCGTGCGAGGGCACGTCGCTGCCCTGCCCCTGCCTGGCGAAGTACGGCCAGCACACCGGGCTGCCGCCACGGATCGGGGTGGGCGGCTGCTTCGCGGCAGGCGAAAGCCAGAGGACGTCGCGGCCGCCCGCGGGCACGAATGACAGCAGCTGGCCGCCGAATACGCTGATCGCCGCGGTGGAGAACGGGGTTTCCACCTTCCAGGCGGTGAAGCCGTTGAAATCGCCTGTGGCCAGGCCCTGCACATCCTTCATCGGAACCTTGCTCCGTACGATTGCTGAGTGGACGAACCGCGAATGGTCGGCGGGCAGCCGGAACACGGTGGGGGTTGCCTGCGTGGCCTCGCGCAACGCCTGCAGGATGCGGCTGCCGGCACGGCCATCGGCATCCTGCCAGCCCAGCCGCTGTTGTTCGAGGCGGATCGCACGGCGGGTGGCGTCGCCGACCATGCCGTCGGCGCTGCCGATGTCGTGGCCACGCGCGAGCAGCAGGCCCTGCAGTTCACGGCGCTCGGCGCGGCCCAGGCCGGGGTCATCGGTGGGCCAGGCGGCCAGCAGTCCCGTGCCGCCGCGCAGGCGGTCGGCCAGGGTGGCGATGGCCAGTGCGTAGCTCTCGGCCGCGTTGTAGGAATAGATCGCGTCGTAGTTGCGGAACACCAGCAGCGCCGGCCCCGCGCTGCCCGCCGGCAGCAGCAGCGCGGCGGGGCTGTCGTCGGCTATTGCGGTGGCCTGCAATGCGCCCCCGTCGACCCCGGTGATGCCCAGCGCGCGCCACGCCGCCAGCGGCCTGCGCTTGCCGCGCCCGGCCACGCTGGCGTCGAAACCGGCGGGAATGCGTACTTCGATGCCCCAGGGCTGGCCGCTGCGCCACCCCGACTGCTTGAGGTAGTTGGCGGTGGAGGCCAGCGCATCGGGGATGCTGGCGACCAGGTCACGGCGGCCATCGCCGTCGCCGTCGACCGCGATGCGCGCGTAGGTGGATGGCATGAACTGGGTCTGCCCGAAGGCGCCGGCCCAGGAGCCGGTGAGGCCATCGGCGACCAGGTCGCCCTGGTCGATCAGCCGGAGCAGCGCCAGCAGTTCGCTGCGGAAGAACGCCTGGCGGCGCCCGTTGCAGGACAGGGTCGCCAGCGACTGCAGCAGCGGGCGCTTGCCGGCAACCCGGCCGTAGTCGCTCTCCACGCCCCATACCGCGACCACGGTGGCCGGATCGACGCCGTACCCGGTGGCGATCCGCTCCAGCAGTGCGCGATGCGTGTCGAGCATGGCGCGGCCGTCGGCCACGCGCTGGGCATCCACCAGCGCGGCGAGGTAGTCCCAGATCGGGGTGGTGAATTCGGGCTGGGCATCAAGCAGCGCCAGCACGCCCAGGTCCGGCGTGACTTCGGCAAACAGCGCGTCGAAGCGTTCGCCGGCCATGCCCTGGGCCTGCGCCGCGGCACGCAGGCCCGCGCCGCAGCTGTCGAAGTCGGCGATGGCGGCATGCGCCTGCGGCGCCACGGCAAGCACGGCGGCCAGGCCCAGTGCCGGCAATCCCCGCAACGATTTCATGCAACGGCTCCCTGCCAGCGCGGAACGGACCCCGATGATAAGAGGCACCGCGCCTGCCGTGGGGTTCAGGCCGGCCGCAGCAGGCGCAGGCCGAACATGCGCGCGGGCGCGTCCCAGGCCGCGGCTACCCGCAGTCCGGCCGCCGCGGCCATCGCCGCGAACTGCGCGTCGTCGTACTTGTGGCTGTATTCCACGTGCATGGCTTCGTCGCGCGCAAAAGCGAAGGCCTGCCCGGCCACGTGCACCACCTGCGCGCGGCGGCTGACCAGCGAGGTTTCGATGCGGCGCCATGGCACCACGTAGCGCGCGCGATGGGCAAAGCCGGCCAGGTCGAAGTCGCTGCCGATCTCGCGGTTCAGCCGCACCAGCAGGTTGAGGGTGAAGTCGGCGGTGACCCCGGCGGCATCGTTGTAGGCGGCCTCGATGAGCGCAGGGTCCTTGTCCAGGTCGATGCCGATCAATGCCAGCCCATCCGGCCCCATCGCCTGGCGCATGCCATGCAGGATCGACACCGCCGCCGCTTCGGTGAAATTGCCCAGGGTCGAGCCGGGGAAGAACAGCAGCGTGCGCCGCGCCGCGCGGCGTGGGGGCGGCAGCGCGGGCAGCGCGGTGAAGTCGGCGCAGACCGGCAGCATCTCGATGGCGGGAAAGTCCACCGCCAGCGCGCGGACGCTGTCCAGCAGCGCGGTGCGCGAGATCTCCACCGGGGTATAGGCCACCACGTCTTCCAGTGCCTGCAGCAGCAGCCGGGTCTTGCGGCCGCTGCCGCTGCCGTACTCCACCACCCGCACCCGCGGCCCCGCATGCGCGGCGATCTGCGGCAGTGCCCGCGGCAGCAGGTCCAGCTCGGCCCGGGTGAGGTAGTACTCGGGCTGCCGGGTGATGCACTCGAACAGCGCCGAGCCGCGCGCATCGTAGAAATACTTGGAGGGCAGCGCGCGCGGCCGCGCCGACAGCCCGGCGAGCACGTCGGCGGTGATGGTGGCCCGGTCGGGACGGTGGTCCAGCAACCCCTCCAGCAACGGATCGGCACTGCCCATCTCAGAGGTCCCTGGCCAGGCGCAGGCCGGCGAACTGCCAGCGTGCCGACGGCGGGAAGAAGTTGCGGTAACTGGCACGCACGTGTCCGGCCGGCGTGGCGCAGCTGCCGCCGCGCAGCACGAACTGGCCGCACATGAACTTGCCGTTGTACTCGCCCGCACTGCCGGGCAGCGCGCGGAAGCCGGGATAGGCGGCATACGCGCTGCCGGTCCATTCCCAGACATCACCGAACAGCTGCCGCGGCATGCCGGGTTCAATGGCCGCGGCGGCTGCCGGGTGCAGCAGGCCGGCGTCGGCGAAGTTGCCGGCCAGCGGCGCTGCCGCAGCCGCGGATTCCCACTCGAACTCGGTGGGCAGGCGCGCGCCGGCCCAGCGCGCGCAGGCGTCGGCTTCGAACCAGCTGAGGTGGCAGACCGGCGCATCCGGATCCAGCGCGCGCCAGCCGCCCAGGGTGTATTCGCGCTCCAGCGCCGGGTCCCAGTACAGCGGGCGGCACCATTGCCCGGCCTGCAGCTGCGCCCAGCCGTCGCTCATCCACAGCAGCGGGTCGCGGTAGCCGCCGTCGTCGATGAAGGCGCGGTATTCGGCGTTGCTCAGCGGACGGTCGGCCAGCGCGTGCGCCGGGACCAGCACGCGGTGCCGCGGCGACTCGTTGTCGTAGGCGAAGGTGGCGTGCGCCGGCCAGGCGGGGGCGCCGATCTCGACGAGGCGTTCGGGGCGTTCGATCCACAGCGCGGGCCCGCCTGCCGGCGCGGCGCGCGGCGCCGGCAGGTCGTCGCGGTAGGCCGGCTGCAGCGGGTTGCTCCACAGCGCGTGCTTGATGTCGGTCAGCAGCAGTTCCTGGTGCTGCTGCTCGTGTTGCAGGCCCAGCAACAGCAGCCGTTGCGCCTGGTCATCCAGGCTGCCGGCGCGCAGGCACTGGCCGATGCGCTCGTCGACCCGGGCGCGGTAGGCCAGCACCTGCGCCAGCGCCGGCCGCGACAGCAGCCCGCGTTGCGCGCGCGCATGCGCCGGGCCCACGCTCTGGTAGTAGCTGTTGAACAGGACCTGCCACTGCGGGTGCAGCGGCCGGTAACCGGGCTGGCGGGCGAGCACGAACTGCTCGAAGAACCAGCTGGTGTGCGCCAGGTGCCATTTGGCGGGGCTGGCGTCGGCCATGCTCTGCACCATGGCGTCCTCGGCCGACAGCGGCGCGGCCAGGTCCAGGCTGGCCTGACGCACGGCGCGGTAGCGCTCGGCCAGCGTGGGCGGCGTTGTCGCAGCGCTGGACGCCTTCAGCAATGCGGCACTGGAAATCTGCATGCCCCCGAGCTTAGCGATGCCCGGTTAGCGCGGCGTCATCGGCGCCGGGCGGGGTTCAGGCAAGCGCGTCCAGGTAGTACCAGCGGCCGTCCTGGCGCACGAAGCGGCTGTGTTCGGCCAGGCGCACGGCACTGCCGCCGCCGATGCGGTAGCGGGCGACGAACTCCACCTCGGCGGTGTCGGTGCCGGTGACCCGGTGCCGCTTCACGTCCAGGCCCAGCCATTGCGTGCGCTGGCCCGGCGCATCCTCCAGCGACAGCACCTGCGGCCGCGTATCGGCATGCCAGGTGGCCAGCAGGTAGTCGCGGTTTCCGCTGACGTAGGCGCAGTAGCGCGAACGCATCAGCGCCTCGGCATCCGGCGCGGGCTCGCCGGCATGCCAGCGCGCGCAGCAGTGGCCGTGGGGGCGGCCGGAGCCGCAGGGACAAGGGGAGCTCGGGGTGATCGGCATGCGCGTATTTTCCCTCCCCGCCAGCGCCGCGGCCAGCCGGCACCGGCGTATGCTGTCGCGCCCCCCGTTCAGGTCCGACCATGCTGGAACTCCTGCCCGCCGAGCTGCCCTGGCTGCTCGCCATCGCCTTCGTCGCCGGGCTGGTGGACGCCGCGGTCGGCGGCGGCGGGTTGATCCAGCTGCCGGGCCTGTTCACGGTGCTGCCACAGCACACGCCGGCCGCACTGCTGGGCACCAACAAGTTCAGCTCGGTGTTCGGCACCGGTGCGGCGACCTGGCGCTACGCACGTTCGGTGCGGTTCCCGTGGCGGCCGGTGCTGCTGGCCGCGGCGACCGCGTTCGTGTTCGCCTTCCTCGGCGCCACCGCGGTCAGCCTGCTGGCCAAGGACGCGGTGCGCCCGCTGGTGCTGGCGCTGCTGATCGTGATGCTCGGCTACACGCTGGCGAAGAAGGACTTCGGCGCCCTGCACCGCCCGCGCGAGGTCGGCCGCCGCGAACTGGGCATCGCGCTGGCGATGGGCGCGGTGATCGGCTTTTACGACGGCTTTTTCGGTCCGGGCACCGGCAGTTTCCTGATCTTCCTGTTCATCCGCTTCTTCGGCCTGGATTTCCTGCGTGCGTCGGCCGCCTCCAAGGTGGTCAACCTGGCCACCAACGTGGCCGCGCTGTCGTTCTTCGTGCCCAGCGGCAACGTGCTGCTGGCCTTCGCGGTGCCGATGGCGGCGGCCAACGTCGCCGGTTCGGTGACCGGCACCCGGCTGGCGCTGCGCGGTGGCACGCCGCTGATCCGCAAACTGTTCCTGCTGCTGGTGGTGGTGCTGATCGCGCGCATGGCGTGGGACACGTTCGCCGGCTGAACGCAGCAGAACGGCCGGACCGCAGCCGACGCCACCACCACGGGCGGATGTGGATGATGGGGTGATGGCGGCCCTCCCCGGCCGCCCGGAGACCCCCATGCAACTGGATTTTTCCGGCAAGGTCGCGCTGGTCACCGGCGCCGCCTCGGGCATCGGCGAGGCCGTCGCCCGGCAGCTGGCCGCCGGCGGCGCGCAGGTCGTCGTCGCCGACCTCCACCGCGACGCCGCCGAGCGGGTGGCCGCGAGCATCGGCGCCCAGGCCCGTGCGCGCCAGCTGGACATCAGCGACGCCGACGCGGTGCGGCAACTGGTGGACGCCACCGTGGCCGAGTACGGCGGGCTGCACCTGGCGGTCAACAACGCCGGGATCGGCGGCGCCAGCCAGGCCACCGCCGACTACCCGCTGGAGGAATGGCACCGCGTGCTGGGAGTGAACCTGCACGGGGTGTTCTATTCGATGAAGTACGAGATCGCCGCGATGCTGGCCGGCGGCGGCGGGGCGATCGTCAACATGGCCTCGATCCTGGGCAGCAACGGCTGGGCCGGTTCCACCGCCTACGTGGCGGCCAAGCACGCGCTGGTGGGCATGACCAAGACCGCGGCGCTGGAGTACTCGGCGCGCGGGCTGCGCATCAACGCGGTCGGCCCCGGGTTCATCGACACGCCGCTGCTGGCCGGCATGGACCGCGCGGCCTACGACGGCCTGGTCGCGCTGCACCCCGCCGGGCGCCTGGGCAAGGCCGAAGAGGTGGCGGCGCTGACCTGCTTCCTGCTTTCCGAGCAGGCGTCGTTCATCACCGGCAGCTACCACCTGGTCGACGGCGGCTACTCGGCGCGCTGAACCGCCGCGGCCGGTGGTGGCCGCATGCGCGGGGCCCGGCGGTTGCCGTCCGTCGGGTCCAACGGCGTCTTCACTTGTCCGCTCCTAACGAATTGCTTACATATCGCCCACGCCCGTCATGGTGGCGGGCGAGGTAGTCCGGCAATCCAAGGAGCTTCCCGATGACGTCGTTATCGCTGCATCCGCACCGCCTGACCAGAGCCATACAGCTTTCCCTGTTGTGCCTGTTGCCTGCCGTCGCCACCGCACAGGAAGCCACCAGCGCCCGCACCCTGGACACGATCCAGGTCACCGGCACCCGCATCAAGAAGGCCGAACTGGAAACCCAGGTGCCGGTGCAGGTGCTCACCCGCGAGACCATCGACCGTACCGGCTACACCTCGGTGGCGGACGTGGTGCAGCACCTCACCGCCAGCGGCGCCTCGTTGAGTACCAAGCTCAATTCCAGCGGCAACTTCGGCTTCCCGCCCGATGGCGGCGGCGTCGGTGCCGGCGCGGCGACGGTGGACCTGCGCCACCTCGGCCCCAAGCGCGTGCTGGTGCTGGTGGACGGCATCCGCTGGGTCAATGAATCCTCCGGCTCGGGCGTGGGCGCGTCGGTGGACCTGAACACGATTCCGCTGGCGCTGGTCGAGCGCATCGAAGTGCTGGAGGACGGCGCCTCGTCGATCTACGGTTCCGATGCCATCGCCGGCGTGGTCAACATCATCACCCGCAAGAATGTCGACGGCGGCCACGTCGAGGTCCAGTACGGCGACTACAACCTCAAGGGCGGCGGCACCACCGGCGTGGACTTCAGCTTCGGCGGCAGCGGCGACCGCGCGCAGTGGGTGGTCGGCGCGTCGTATTTCAAGCAGAAGGAAATCTCCTCGGCCGAGTACCTGTGGGCACGCGAGCCGGTGCCGGGCACCGGGCTGGCCAACGGCAGCTCGGCCACGCCCGGAGGGCGGTCGGTATTCGCGCCAGCCGATGGCAACAACACCTACGGCGGGCTGTGCCCGTTGGCCAAGGACGACAACGGCAATCCGATTCCCGGCTCGGCCACCTGCAACATCACTCTGCCCAATGGCGCCAACTATGCCGGAAACGGTTTTCCCGGAAATTTCATTCCGTTCACCACCGCGAACCGCTTCAACTTCGCGCCGTACAACCTGCTGCTGACCCCGAACGAGCGCAAATCGGTGTTCGGCCAGGTGCGCTTCGACTTCACCCCGGCGGTCAGCGGCTGGTTCCGCGGCCTGTACAGCGAGCGCACGTCGGCCAACCAGGCGGCGCCGGAGCCGATCTTCCTGGGCACCGATGCCGGCGTGTACAACGAATGGGCCGAGACCCGGCTGGTGATTCCCGCCAACCAGCGCTACAACCCGTTCGGCTTCGACCTGACCACCATCGGCCCGGACGCCAACCTGTTCCTGATCGGGCGCCGCCCGGTCGAAGGCGGGCCGCGCCGCTACGAGCAGGACGTCAAGACCTGGTACGCCGCCGGTGGGCTGGACGGCAGCTTCGAGGTCAACGGCCGGCCGTGGAGCTGGGACATCAACGCCATGTCCAGCCAGAGCAAGGCCACCCAGACCAACACCGGCAGCTACAACATCAAGCACATCAACCAGGCGCTGGGCGACCCGGCGGCGTGCGCGGCCATCGCCGGCTGCGTGCCGCTGAACATCTTCGGCGGCCCCGGCACCATCACCGCGGACATGCTGGCGTGGATCTCGCCGGTGGTGCGCGACCGCAGCAAGAACACCCTGAGCCTGGCCTCGGCCAACATCACCGGCGAACTGGCCGACCTGTGGGCCGGGCCGCTGTCCTTCGCCGCCGGTGCCGAATGGCGCCGCTACAAGGGCGAGTATTACCCCGACCCGATCACCGTGGCCGGCGAATACAACGGCGTACCGTCGGGCGTCACCATCGGCAGCTATTCGGTGAAGGAAGCCTATGCCGAGTTCGACGTACCGCTGGCGCGCGGTGGCTTCTGGGGCAAGAGCGTGGACCTGAGCGTGGCCGGCCGTTATTCGGACTATTCCACCTTCGGCGGCACCGGCACCGGCAAGATCGGGCTGCGCTGGCAGCCGGCCGATGAACTGCTGCTGCGCATGTCCTTCGCGCAGGGCTTCCGCGCACCGTCCATCGGCGAGTTGTACGGCACCCTGAGCCGCTTCGACGCCACCCTGGTGGACCCGTGCAACAACGCCGCGTCCACCACCCCCAAGTGCGTGGCCGATGGCGTGCCGCCCGGTTACGAGCAGGTCAACCCGCAGATCTCGGTGGTCACCTCCGGCAACCGCGACCTGCAGCCGGAGAAGAGCCGTTCGTTCATGGCCGGCGCAGTGTGGAGCCCGGGCTGGGCCGAGGACAGCGGCTGGGCCAGCAAGCTGGACCTGGGCGTGACCTTCTACCGCCACACCATCGACGGCGCGATCCAGGCACCGGACGCACAGGCGATCCTCAACCGCTGCATCGACAGCCGCGACGCGGTGGCCTGCGCCAGCTACACCCGCAACGAACGCGGGCAGATCGTGCGTTTCGAGGACATCCTCGCCAACCTGGGCACGATCAACACCAGCGGCTGGGACTTCAGCGCGCACTGGCTGCTGCCGGAAACCGGCTGGGGGCAGCTGGGCCTGGACTGGAAGGCCACCTGGGTCACCCGCTACGAGCTGGTCAACGAGTCCGGGCAGGCCGAACCCAAGCGTCCCGGGGTGGAGGTCAACGACAGCTCGATCCCGGAATGGACCTCCAACCTGACCGCCAACTGGGACTACCGCAACTGGAACGCGAGCTGGTCGCTGCGCTACGTTGACCGCCTGCGCGAAAGCTGCGCCGGCGCCAACGGCTTCCCGATCTGCACCGACAGCGCGGCCGACCTGCACTGGCTGGGCGCCACCACCCTGCACGATGCGCAGGTCAGCTGGCGCACCGATGCGTGGATGAAGGGGCTGAAGATCACCGTGGGCGTCAACAACGTGTTCGACAAGAACCCGCCGATCTGCCTGAGCTGCACGCTCAACGGCTACGACCCGGGCACGTACGACCTGCCCGGCCGCTACAGCTACGCCCGGCTCAGCCTGGATTTCTGAGCCGCGGCACCGGCAACGCCGACAGGACGACAAAGGGAGCCGCCAGGCTCCCTTTGTCTTTTGCTGCTCTGCTCTGCTCCGCTCCGCGACGGCCGCCGCTTACCGGCGGTGCTGGTGCGCCGCGTCCAGCTGGGCCAGCCGGCGAGCGGTGGCGTCATGCACGTCCAGCAGGTCGGCGCGGATTTCCCACAGACCGGCCAGCAGCAGCAATGCCAGCCAGGGCCAATGGCGGCGGAACAACGCGCGCATCGTCATCGCAACCTCCTGTCGTCAACGCATCCATCGTGAAACGCAGCCCCGGAGCCGCGCAACGCGGCTCCGGGCGGCCCCCGGCCCTAGCGCAGCAGCGCGCCGGCCAGCCCCATCAGCACCAGCAGCGTCACCGGCAGCATCGACAATACGAAGCCCAGCCCGCGGCTGGACGGGGCGCTCACGTAGGCGCGCCAATAGATGAAACGGCCGACCAGGTACACCGCGCCGATGCCGGCGACCCAGGCCGCCGGCCAGAAGCGCGCGGCGACGAACAGTGCCGGCAGCAACGCGACCAGCAGCTCCAGGGTGTTCATCTGCACCCGGTAGGCGCGCTCGAAGCCCTCGTGGCCACTGACCGCCGGCGCCTTGACCCCGTAGCGGCCGCGCGCGCGCCCGACCATCGCGCCGAAGAACAGGTACTGGGCCACTGCCAGCAATGCCACCAACTCTACGTAATGCATGGTTTCTCCGGGATGTTCGCGGGAATGCGGGGCGCGGGCTCCGCGCCTGCCGGTCGCCTGGCGCGCGGCTCAGCGCCGCGCGTGGCCCACTTCGATGAAGCGCAGGAACTCGGCGCGGGTGCGGGCATCGTCGTGGAAGCTGCCGCGCATGCGCGAGGTGACCATGCTGACGCCGCGCTTGTGGATGCCGCGGGTGGTCATGCACTCGTGCGAGCCCTCCACCACCACGCCCACGCCCAACGGCTGCAGCACGTCCTGGATGACGTCGGCGATCTGCGCGGTCATCTTTTCCTGCACCTGGAAGCGGCGTGCATAGGCCTCGACCACGCGCGCCAGCTTGGAGATGCCGACCACGCGGCCGTTGGGCACGTAGCCCACGTGCACGCGGCCGATGATCGGCGCCATGTGGTGCTCGCAGTGGCTTTCGTACTCGATGTCGCGCAGCACGATCATCTCGTCGTAGCCGGCCACTTCCTCGAAGGTACGCGCCAGGTATTCACGCGGATCGTCCTGGTAGCCCTTGAACCAGTCGCCATAGGCCTCGGCCACCCGCCGCGGGGTGTCCAGCAGGCCCTCGCGGGCGGGGTCTTCGCCGGCCCAGCGCAGCAGGGTGCGCACGGCCTCCTCGGCCTGGGCCTGGGTGACGGACGGGTTGTTGGAGTCGGCCATGGGTGACGGCGCCTGGATTGCGGGGGTGGACATGCTACCAGCCGGGTGCCGCCGGGGCATCGCGGGCGGCGCCCGGAAACGACGAAGGCGCCCACGGGCGCCTTCGTCCTCGGCGTCGACGCGCTGCGGTTACTGGCCGAGCACGCCCTTCACGTAGGCCACGATCTCCGCGTCCTGCGCGTTGTCGAAGAACGCCTGCTGGAAACGCGCGCCGCCCACGGCCTGCTTCACCAGCGCCGGGTCGATCGACTTCAGGCCGGCGATGAAGTCCTTGGAGGCACCCTGCTTGACCTGCGCCAGGATGCCGGCGTTGGTCATCTGCGACTCCCGGCGCTCGGCCGGGTAGCCCTGGCCACGCTCGCCGGCGAAGGCCTTCTCGAAGATGTAGCGGATGTTGATCTCCGCGCCCCAGCCGTAGCCCTTGGCGAACGGCAGCGACAGCGCGTTGCCGTTGTTGACCTGGGCGAACAGGAAGGCATCGGTCGGCTCGATGCAGTAACCGCAGTACACGCCCGGCCAGGCGTTGAGCGACATCAGCGCGCCCTGCCCGGTGCCGCAGCCGGCGACCACGAAGTCCACGGCCCGGGCGTTGAGCAGCAGCGCGGCGCAGATGCCCAGGTGGATATAGGTCAGGCGGTGGTCGTTGTCGCCGTCCATGCCGACGTTGAACACCTGGTGGCCCTGCGCGGCGGCCACGGTCTGGAGCTGTTCCAGCACCACCGGGTTCTTGGCGGCCTGGCTGAACTCCTGCATCAAGGCGATCTTCATTGCGTCACTCTCTGTTCGATGGGGAAATGCGTGGCGCGCGGCCGTGGCCGCGCACCGGGGATGCCGGATCAGCGCGCCAGCCAGCCGCCGTCGACCGGGATGACCGCGCCGTTGACGTAGTCCGAGGCGCTGGAGGCGAGGAACACGGCCGTGCCGCCGAGGTCTTCCGGCCTGCCCCAGCGGCCGGCCGGGATGCGGTCCAGGATCGCCTTGTTGCGGTCCTCGTCGGCGCGCAGCTGGGCGGTGTTGTCGGTGGCCATGTAACCGGGGGCGATGGCGTTGATGTTCACCCCCTGCTGCGCCCACTCGTTGGCCAGCAGCCGGGTGATGCCGGCGATGCCGCTCTTGGACGCGGTGTAGGACGGCACCCGGATGCCGCCCTGGAAGGACAGCATCGAGGCGATGTTGATGATCTTGCCGCGGCCCTGGGCGATGAAATGCCTGCCGGCGGCCTGGCACATGAAGAACGCGGACTTGATGTTGACGTTCATCACGTCGTCCCAGTCCTTTTCGCTGAACTCCACCGCGTCGGCGCGGCGGATCAACCCGGCGTTGTTGACCAGGATGTCCAGCCCGCCCAGGCCCTCGACGGCTTCGCGCACCACGCGCTCGACCGGTTCGATGCTGATCAGGTTGGCCTCGATGTTGACGAAGCGGCGGCCCAGCGCACGCACCTTCCCGGCGGTCTCCTCGGCCGGGACGATGCCGGCGCCAGCGATGTCGGCCCCGGCGGCGGCCAGCGCCAGCGCGATGCCCTGGCCCAGGCCGGTATTGGCACCGGTTACCAGCGCGACCTTGCCTTCGAGGCTGAATGGATTCGTCATGGTGTTCCTCTCCCTGAGCGGTGGTACGGGGGTGGGTTGCAGTGCCGCGTCCGGCCCGGTGGGCGATGCGGCGCGGTGGGTGCGCGTGGCGGTCCTGGTCGGTCCCGCCGGCTGCGCTGCGGAGCCATCATAGCCAGTTTGGTAACCGGTGTCATTCCGCGCCGCGGAATACTGGCTTTCCTTTCCGGAACAATGGCTTGGGGTCAATCCAGGGGCGGTTGGCAGGAATCGCGCACGATCAGGTGCGGGCGCACGCTGGCGATCTGCAGTGCGGCCTGGCCCTCGGGCTGGATCAGCATCGCCGCGGCGGTGCGGCCGGTATCGCGGGTATTGCGCCGCACCGAGGTCAGCGACGGCCACAGCCGCGAGGCCAGCGGGCTGTCGTCGTAGCCGACCACCGACAGCTCGCGCGGGATGTTGATGCCGGCGCGCATGGCGACCTTGTAGACGCCGGCGGCCATCTCGTCGTTGCCGGTGAAGATCGCGGTCGGGCGCTGCTTGCCGAGCAGCAGCTTCTCGGCCGCGGCCACGCCCGATTCGAAGGTGTAGCCGGCTTCGATGATGCGCGCCGGCGGCAGTTCGATGCCACGCCGCTGCAGCGCGTCGATGAAGCCGGCGGTGCGCTCGTGGGCCGAGCGGTAGGCCGACGGGCCGGTGATCAGGGCGATGTCGCGGTGGCCGAGCGAAAGCAGGTAATCGGCGGCCTCGGCGGCGCCGTCGCGGTCATGGGTGATGACCATCTGCGAGGTGTCGTCCAGCGGCAGCGAGGCGATGCGGGTGTAGCGGCAGCCGATCTCCTCCAGCATGTCGGCCAGCGCCTGGTCCTCGGACGCGCGCGGCACCAGGATCACGCCGTGCAGCTTCTGCTGCTGCACGAAGCGCTTCACGCCCTCGATGTAGCCGGGGCTGCGGGTGTCGCAGGGGTGCACCACCAGCTCGAAGCTGGAGCCGCGCAGCGCGTCGAGCGCACCGTACTGCATGTCCACCACGTACTGCGCGGTGGGGTTGTCGTAGACCATGCCGATCAGGAACGAGCGCCGGAACGCCAGCCCGCGCGCCAGCGGATCCGGTGCGTAGCCGACCTCGCGCATCAGCGCCTCGACCTTCTCGCGGGTGTCTTTGCGCACCAGCGGCGAGTTGTTGATGATCCGCGACACCGTCTTCTTGGACACACCGGACAGGCGCGCGATGTCGTTGATGGTCGCGGCCCTGCCCAGCGGCCGGGTCGTGGCGTCGGAATCGGCCTTCTTGCGCAATGACATGTCCTTGCAAACCATCCAGCGGAACGGGGTTCTGGCGGCGCCGCGCCCCCGTGGGGCACGGCGATGTGAGCGGCGCGGCGGCTTCCTGTCGCTGCCGGCGGCATCCGCCGGCGGCAGGGCAGGGAACCCGCGCCAGGCAGTGATGTTAGCCCGAGACGCCGCCGCGGGCCGGAAACGACGCCGGCCCGTTGCGGCCGGCCCGGCTCAGCCGCGCAGCAGCGCCGGCAGCCACAGCGACAGCTGCGGGAAGAACGTCACCACCAGCAGCACCGCCAGCCCGGCCAGCCAGAACGGCCAGATCGTCTTCATGCTCTGGCCGACGGTGATCTTGCCGATGGCGGTGCCGATGAACAGCACCGAGCCCACCGGCGGCGTCACCAGGCCCAGGCCGCCGGTCAGCACCAGCACCAGGCCGAAGTGGATCGGGTCGATGCCATAGGCTTTGGCCACCGGCAGGAAGATCGGGGTGCAGATCAGGATCATCGGCGCCAGGTCCATGAACGTGCCCAGCAACAGCAGCATCACCACGATCATCAGCAGCACCATGAACTTGCTGTGCGCGAACGACTGCAGGAACGCCACCGCCGCCGCCGGTACCTGCAGGTAGGCCAGCAGCCAGCCGAACACCGCCGCGGTGGCGATCACGAACAGGATCACGCCGGTACTGCGCGCGGCATGGGTCACCGTGTCCAGGAACGCGCGCCAGCGCAGCTGCCGGTACAGCACGGTGGTGACCAGCAGCGCGTAGACCACGGCGATGGCCGCCGACTCGACCGCGGTGAAGATGCCGGCGCGGATGCCGACGAAGATCAGCGCCACCAGCCCCAGCCCGGGCAGCGCGGCGACCAGCCGCAGCAGCACCGCGCGCAGGCCAGGAAAGGCTTCCACGCCATAGCCGCGGCGCCGCGCCACGGCGTAGCCGGTGAGCATCAGCACCACCGTCATCAGCAGCGCCGGCACCACGCCGGCGGCGAACAGGTCGGCGATGGACAGGCCGCCGCCGGCCGCGGCCGAGAACAGGATCAGGTTGTGCGACGGCGGCACCAGCAACGCCACCAGCGCCGCGGTGATGCTGACGTTGACCGCGAAGTCGCGGTCGTAGCCGCGCTGCACCATCTGCGGGATCATCGTGCCGCCGACCGCCGAGACATCGGCGATGGCCGAGCCGGAGACGCCGCCGAAGAACAGCGAGGACAGGATCGAAACCTGGCCGAGGCCGCCGCGCAGGCGCCCGACCAGCGACGCGGCCAGCGCGATCAGGCGCTCGGAGATGCCGCCGCGCATCATGATCTCGCCGGCGAAGATGAACAGCGGGATGGCGATCAGCGAGGCCGAACCGGTGCCGGCCGAGATCTGCTGCACCAGCACCACGCTGGGCAGGTCCAGGTAGAGCAGGGTGACCAGCGCGGCGGCGGCCAGCGCATAGGCGACCGGCACGCCGATCAGCAGCAGCGCGGCGAACACCGCGAACAGGATTGCGATACCCATGGTTCAGCGGTCTCCTTCGATGGCGGCCGGCCGCAGCGCCAGCCACAGCCGGTTCAACGCGAACACCACCATCAGCGCGCCGCCCAAGCTCAGCGGCAGGTAGTTCACGCTCTGCGGCAGGTGGGCGCCGGCGGCCTTGATGTGCAGGCCGTCGATCCACAGCACCCAGCCCCACCAGGCGATCACCGCGCCGATGCTGGCCACCACCAGCGGCACCAGCGCATCGACCACGCGCCGCGCCAGCGGGTTGAGGTGCTCGGCCAGCAGGAAGAAGCCGAAGTGGCGGTGGGTATGCACGCCCGCGGCCGCGCCCATGCTCATCGCGGTGCTCAGCAGCAGCAGCGTCACCGGCTCGGTCCAGCTGGGCGAGTCGTTGATCACGTAGCGGGCGAACACCTGCCAGCCCTGCACCACCACCAGCCCCAGCAGGGCGACGACGGCAACGTGGATGACGACGGTGGCCAGGGCTTCCAGCGCGCGCTGCGGGCCGGCCTGGGTACTGCGGAAAGTGGCTTCGGTCATCGCGGCGGATCCTCAGGCGAAATCGCGGATGCGGCGGTGCAGGGCGGCGATCTCCGGCTGCTGCAGGTAGTCGCGCAGCAGCGGCGCGGCGGCCTCGCGGAACGCGGCGATGTCCACCGCGTTGGCCTTCACGCCATGCGCCAGCACCGCCTGCCGCGCCTTGTCCTCGGACGCATCCCATTCGCCACGCATCACCTGCACCGACTGCCGCGCCAGCTCCAGCAGCAGGCGACGGTCGCCGGAGGCCAGCGCGTCGAAGCTGCGCCGCGACATCAGCAGCACGTCCGGCGCGTACGAATGCTGGCTTTCCGACCAGTAGTGCGCGGCCTCGAAGTGGCGGCTGGAGTGGAAACTGCGCATGTTGTTCTCGGCGCCGTCGATCATGTGCGTCTCCATGCCGGAGAACGTGTCGCCCAGCGACATCGGCGTCGGGTTGGCGCCGAACAGGCGCATCAGCTGCAGGAAGATGTCCGAGCTGGCCACGCGCAGCTTCAGGCCGTGCAGGTCGCGCGGGGCCACGATCGGATGCTTGGTGTTGTAGAAGCAGCGCGCGCCGGAATCGTAGATCGCCAGGCCGACCAGGCCGCGCTGCTCGAAGCCGGCCAGCACCGCGTCGGCAATGCCGCCGTCCAGCGCGCGGCGCATGTGCGCGACCGAATCGAACACGTAGGGCAGGCACAGCGCGCGGGTCAGCGGGAACGCGTTGTTCAATGCCCCCGAGTAGACCCGGGTGATGTCGATGGCGCCGAAGCGCGCCATGTCGATCGCTTCCGACTCGCGGCCAAGCTGGCCGGAGTGGTACTGCGCCAGCCGCAGCCGGCCGCCGGTTTCGCGCTCGAGCTGCTGCCCGATCCATCGGACCGCGGTGACGGTGGGGTAGTCCGCCACGTGGACGTCGGAGGCGGTGAGCAGGCGGCCCTCGCCGGCAGCCCCGCGGCCACCGCCCGCACAGGCCACCAGCGCCGGCGCGGCAAGCGCGCCCAGCCCGGTGGCAAGAAAATTTCTGCGATTGATCATCGAACCCCCTCCACGTGCATCCATCGTGGCCGCCGCTCAGCCGGCGGCCACCGCTCTGCAGGCAATCTCGCCATGGCCCTCGAAGCGGATCACGGCCTGCTGGCCGACCGCAATGTCGTGGATGCCGGTGGCGTTGCCGGTGGCGATCAGGTCGCCGCGGCGCAGCGGCCGGCCGCGGCGCGCCGAGCGCGCCAGCGCGAACGCATAGGCCGCGCGCAGGCCGCCGGGCAGGTTGCCGGCGCCGCCGGTGCCCACGACCCCCCCGTCGATCTCGGTGCGCGCCAGCAGCCGCGCTTCGTCCAGCCGCGTCCAGTCCACGATTTCCGTGCCCAGCACCAGGCCATTGTTGTTGCCGAAGTCGGACACCACCACCCGCGGCCCCAGCACGTTGATCGTCGCCAGCGGGCTGCTGGCTACTTCCACCCCGGTGAACAGGCGCGCGGGCAGGGCGGCGGCCTCGGCTGGCGTCCAGTCGAGCTTGCTGGCCGGTGCGTCGGCGTCGAGCCGCAGCACGTACTCGGCCTCGACCGCGGCGAACCCGCCGGCGCCGGAGAACACCGGGATGTCCACGATGTCACCGGTAGCATTCCAGAGCTGGCGCGCGAACACCGGGCCCAGCAGGCGCTCGTCGCCGGACGCGTCGCGGCGCTCGGGCGCGATATAGCCGACCTTCCAGCCGACCACCGCATCGTCCCAGCGGCCGATCGCCAGGTCCTGCACCTGGTAGGCGGTGACCAGGTCGGCCGGGATCGCGCCGGGAAAATCATCGAGCGAACGCCCGGCGCGGCGCGCGTCCACGAACTGGCGGGCGATGTCGTCCAGCGCGGCGGTCGGGGCCGGTCGGCCTTGGTCGATGCTCAAGTGGCTCTCCTGGTGGCGTTGCTGCACCGCCCATCGACAGTGCTGTGGGTGCTGTATATGGTAAACCGGTGTCATCTGGCAATACGCATCGCATCACGGCCATCCCCGTTCCGCATCGCGAGACTCCCCATGTCCCTGACCCTGCTTGGCAGATCCTTGTTGTTATTGGCTTTTTGCCTGAATTGCGATGGAGCCAGCGCCGCCACGGGTGACGGCCCGGACGGTGAACCGGTCGCGGGATCGGCGCGGCGGGTCGCGCTGTGGCCGAACGGGGTGGCACCGGGGGACAAACCTCTCGCCCGGGCCGCGCGGATCGTCGAACGCAGTACCGACCCGGCGCTCCCGGACCGCTACATCACCCATGTCAGTGCGCCCTACCTGGTCATATACCGGCCGGCCCGGCCCAACGGCACCGCACTGCTGGTGACGCCCGGTGGCGGCTATCAGCGCGTGGTGCTGGACAAGGAGGGCTCGGCGCTGGTGCCGGCCTTCGTCGAGCAGGGCGGCATCACCCTGTTCGTACTGCGCTACCGGCTGCCGGGCGAGGGGCGCGACGACCGCGAGGCGGCGCTGGCCGATGCGCAGCGCGCATTGCGCCTGATCCGCGCGCGCGCCGGCGAGTGGCAGCTGGACCCGCGGCGCATCGGCGTGATCGGCTTCTCCGCCGGCGGGCACCTGGCCGCGCGGCTCGGCAACGGCTTCGACCAGCCCGCCTACCCGGCCACCGACGCCATCGACCGCGCCAGCGCGCGCCCGGATTTCCAGCTGCTGGTGTATCCGGTAATCGACATGGCCGGCGCGGACGCGCACCCCGGTTCGCGCGAACGGCTGCTCGGCGCGCGACCGGAGCCGGCGCTGCAGCGGCGTTATTCGATGCAGGACCAGGTCCGTGCCGACACGCCACCCACTTTCCTGGTGCATGCCGGCGACGATGCGGCAGTGCCGGTCGGCAACAGCCTGGCGTTCTATTCGGGCCTGCTCCGCGCCGGGGTCCCGGCCGAGCTGCACGTGTTCCCGCACGGCGGCCATGGCTTCGGCACCCGTGGCATCGCCGGCCTGACCACCGCCGCCTGGCCGCGGCTGGCACTGGACTGGATCGCCGCGCAGGGAACGGAGCGCACGCCATGAACGCCAGGCCCGACGATCCGCAACGGCGCCGGCTGCTGCGCGCCGGCGCACTGTGTTCGCTCGGCGCGGGGCTGGCCGCTGCGGTCCCGGCCGGCGCCGCGCGCGGGCAGGCGAGCCCGCTCGCACGCGTGCGCGGCGGCCGTATCGCCGGGCAGATCGAGCGGGGCATCCATGTGTTCCGCGGCATTCCCTACGGCGCGGACACCGCACCTCGGCGCTTCCAGCCGGCAGTACAGGAAGCTCCCTGGCGCGGCATACGCGACGCCTTGGCCCATGGCCCGGCGGCGCCGCAGACCAGTGGCGAAGGCCCGGGCAGCGAGGATTGCCTGTATCTCAACGTGTGGACGCCGGCCCTGCGCGACGGCGGCCGCCGCCCGGTGCTGGTGTACCTGCACGGCGGCGCTTACAACAACGGCTCGGGCAGTGATCCGCTGTATGACGGCGGCAACCTGTGCCGGCGCGGCGACGTGGTGGTGGTCAGCGTCAACCACCGGCTCAACGTGTTCGGCTACCTGTACCTGGGCGGCCTTGGCGGCCCGGCGTTCGCCGATTCCGGCAACGTCGGCCAGCTGGACCTGGTGCAGGCGCTGCAGTGGGTGCGCCAGCATGCAGTGGAGTTCGGCGGCGACCCCGGCAACGTCACCGTGTTCGGCCAGTCCGGCGGCGGCGCCAAGATCGCCACGCTGATGGCGATGCCGGCGGCGGCGGGCCTGTTCCACCGCGCCTGGACGATGAGCGGCCAGCAGGTCACCGCCGCCGGGCCACGCGCGGCGACGCAGCGCGCGCGGCGCGTGCTGGAACACTTCGGCCTGCGCGACCCGCAGGCGCTGCGTACGCTGCCGATGGAAGCGCTGCTGGACGCGGTCAAGCTGCGCGATCCGTCGTGGGTCGAGGACACCGGCCTGTACTTCGGCCCGGTACTGGACGCGCGGCACCTGCCGGTGCACCCGTTCTGGCCGCAGGCGCCGCTGCAGTCGGCCGCTATCCCGATGGTCATCGGCAATACCCGCGACGAAACCCGCGCGTTCCTCGGCAACGATGCGCGCAACTTCACACTCGACTGGGAGGCACTGCCGGCGAAGCTGGAGCGCGAGCAGTTCGTGGACCTGCCGGTCGCGGAGGTGATCGCCGCGTACCGGCGGATGTACCCGCACTACACGGCGTCGGAGGTGTTCTTCGCCGCGACCACCGCCGGCCGCTCCTGGCGCGGCGCGGTGGAGGAGCTGGAAGCGCGCGCACGCCAGGGCGCGCCGACCTGGGCCTACCAGCTGGACTGGTACGACCGCGGCGGCGACGCCAACCGGCTGCGCGCTTTCCATACCCTGGACATCCCGCTGGTGTTCCACAACACGCACCAGCCCGGTTCGCGCACCGGCACCCGCGCGTCGGCCACGCGCATGGCCGACGCGATGAGCGATGCGCTGCTGGCGTTCGCCCGCCACGGCGACCCCAACCACGGCGGGCTGCCGCGCTGGGAACCGTACTCGCTGCAGCGCCGGCAGACCCTGGTGTTCGACGACGACAGCCGCCTGCAGGACGACCCGCGGGGCGGCGAGCGCCGGCTGTACGGACAGGTGCCGTTCGTGCAGCGCGGCACGTCATGAGCCGCACAGGCCGCCCGGCCATGGCGGCAGCGAACGGTTCGTTCACCGGTTTGCCCTAGACTGGCGGCATGATTTCAGATGCAAACGGCTACCCCGGCTTCACCGGCCGCGAACGACTGGTGGCGGCGATCGATGCCGCCATGGGCGCGGCCGATGTCGGCGGCACGGTGGCGCGGATCGAACACGCCCTGCGCGAGGCCATCGCCGACCCGGCGATCGTGCTGCCGGCATGCGTGCACGAGCCGATTACCGACCACTACGCGCGCCGCGAGCTGTACCGCAGCGCGCGCCACGGCTACAGCATCATCGCCATGACCTGGGGGCCCGGCCAGGGCACCCCGCTGCATGACCATGATGGCCTGTGGTGCGTGGAAGGCGTGTGGCAGGGCGCGCTGCGGATCACCCCGTACCGGTTGCGCGAAGACCATGGCGACATCGCCCGGCTGCAACCCCTGCCCGGCGTGGACGGTACGCGCGGCAGCGCCGGCAACCTGATCCCGCCGGATGAGTTCCATGTGCTGCGCAACGCCAGCGACACTGAGCTCGCGATCTCGGTACATGTCTACCAGCGGCCGATGGAGCACTGCACGGTGTTCGTTCCGGAAGCGGGGCAAGCGGACTGGTACAGGCGCGAAAGCCGTCAGATGCAGACAGACACCCCGTAGATGCGGGGCTTGCCCCGCATGAATGCTCCCGGTAATGCCCCGTGCCGGGCGAGCCCGGCACCTACGGTGTGTTCGCAGCGGCGCGCGAAGGCCGCAGATGCATACCGATATCCCCGTAGATGCGGGGCTTGCCCCGCATGCAACGCACCCGGTAATGCCCCGTGCCGGGCGAGCCCGGCACCTACGGCAGCGGCAGGCGGTTGTTGAGCAGGGTCACTTCCTCGGCGTCGCCGTCCTGCAGCACCCGGACGCTGGCGCCACGGCGGTCGAGGCCGGCGGGCAGCGGCAGTTCCAGGGTGAGCGTGCGCGGCTGCAGGTCCGATGGCGCTTCCAGTGCCGGGATCGCGACGCGCGCCACCTCGCGGCCGCGCGCATCCTCGAGCCGCGCGTGGCCGGGCCGGGTGGCGACGTGGCCCAGGCTGTGCACGGTCAGGCGCACGCGTCCGTCCAGGACCTGCAGGTCGCCGCGGCCGATGCCGAGGTCGGCACGGGTTTCCACCGGCGTGCCCGCGGCGATCCGTTCGAACTCGAACACGTGCGCCTGCTTCGGCGCGAAACGCAGGGCGGTGGACGCGCTGCGCTCCAGCGCCACCTCGCGCACCTGCGGCTTGCCGTCGATCCGGTCGTCGCCGTCGCGGTCGATGCCGCTGCGGATGCGCCAGGTGCCGGCGGCGATGTTCCAGCCGGTCATCGTCGCCTCCAGCGGCACGTCTGCCATGTTCCAGGCGATCACCTTGAAGCGTTCGCGCGAGGGCGCGTGCACCAGCAGCGCCACCTGCTCGGCCGCGCCGGGGCGGGCGAAGCGCCAGCTCACGGTGTGCCCGGGGAAACTCTGGTTGCGCTTGAGCGCGATGCCGCCCAGGCGCAGGCGCTGCAGGAACTCGCTGGGCGCCTCGACGCGGTCGCTCCACCAGTGGCCCTCGGTGTTCATGTACTCGCGCTGGGCCTTGGCCTGGATGCCTTCGGCATGCAGGGCTTCCAGATACGATTTGTCGCCGCTCAGCTGCCACGCGGTGACGGCGGCGAAGCCGGTGTCGCCCTTGTCGGCGGCGGCGACCAGCTGCCGGCCCCAGTCCTGCTGGCGGCCGAGCACGTCGATGATGTTCTCGCCCAGGTTGGACAGCGCGCCGGGGCCGCCACGCTGCACGCGGTAGTCCAGCGCCTTCAGGTAGCGGTCGTCGCCGCTCCAGCGCCACGCCGCCCAGAACGTGTGCATGACGTCGCCGGCGCCCGAACCCTGGTTCAGTTCGCCACCCCGGGTCTTGCCGGTGGCCCAGTGGATCTCGTTGGGCAGCGTCCAGCGGCCGGTGTCGTCGGTATAGGCGTGGGCGAGGTAGCTGTCGGCCAGTCCGGTGACCAGGGTGCGGCCGGTCGGGTCGGCGTTGTACTCGCCCAGCAGGAACGCCGGGTGCAGCGCCGGGAACGAGTAGGGCTTCTGCCACTGCCAGTTCGGCTCGCGGTAGACCTTGTTGCCACCGAACCAGTTGCTGGAGAACAGCAGGTGGCCCTGTGGGTTGCGCAGGATGATGCGCTCGTCGAACGCGCGCACCGTTTCCATCAGCCGCTCGACGGTCAGCGGGTCACCCCAGTTGAGGTAGAGCATGGCGCTGTTGGCATTGATGCCTTCCTCGTAGGCGTGCAGTTCGTCGGTCTCGATGGTGCTCAGGCCGTTGGCGAACATGCCGTTGCGGTACACCGCGTCGGACAGTGCGGTCAGCGAGGCATTGAGGCGGTCCGGCTCCACGCCCATCAACGCCAGCCCCGGCCACTGCTGGGTCAGGTCGGTGTCGTCGGAAATGCCGCCGCCGAAGTCGCCGTACTCGACCTGGCGGTGGTCGATCCACCAGTCGACGAAGCGGCGCACGCGCCTGAGATCCTCCAGCTGCCGGAACGCCCACAGCGGCGCGCCCTTCGGCGGCTGCGGCTGCTGGAACGGCGGCCGGCCCTGGCTGTTGTAGCTGATGTAGTTCCAGTACAGCCGGCCCAGCGCGTGGTCCGGGTCCACCCGCAGCAGGTCGCTGAGGTCGGCATATACCCGCGCGTACAGGCGCTGGCGCTTGGAGGTGGTGTGTTCCTCCACCAGGAAACCCCAGTTGTCGCGCACCTGGTTGAAGCGGTCGGCGACATGCTCCCGCAGCGCCTCGCTGCGGTCCTTGAACACCAGCCGCACCTCGGCGCCGTCCAGCGAGGCGGCGTTGAAGCCGGGCGCGGCCGCGGCAATGGCGATCCACAGGCTGTCGGCGGTAAGGATGCGGTCGCGCAGGTCCAGCCACAGCGTGCGCGGCTGCCCGGGGCGGACCGAGACCGACACGTCGATCATCTCGCGCGCCGGCCAGATCGGGTCCTTGATGCGGATGTTCAGCGGGATCACGCCGCCGCCGGGGCCGTCGTGGGTGGCGGGCAGGTCCAGCGCCGGCAGGTCGATGGCGATGCCGTCCAGGCCATCGTGCATGTTCTCCCAGCTGTGCGCCCAGCTGCGGATCAGCGGCTGCGCCGCCGGGGCGTCGCCGACCCCGGACGGCACCAGTATGTGGACGATGGGCCGCGGCTGCGCCGGAAGCGTGTCGGCGCTTCGCTTGCGCGAACCGGCACCCTTGGGCAGCGCCATCACCACGCTGCGCTCGTCCGCTGCGAAGCGGCCATCGATGTAGTCGCGCAGCGCGGCGATGTTGGTGTAGTCCGGCAGCACGCGGCTGTCGATCAGGTAGCGCTGCTTGACCGTGCCCTGCGGCTCGGCGGCATCGCTCACGTGGTAGCCCCAGATCTCCTGGATCGGCGTTTCCTGCTCGGCATTGGAAAAGCGCAGCGTGCCGCCGGTCTGGGCGGGGAACTCATCGACGCTGCGGACCACGCCCCGCGGCCGGGTGAACAGGGTGCCGGCATCGCCGCCGAGCGTGCCGAAGGCGGCACCGCGGATCTCGATGCGGTTGATGGCTTCGCCATCGGGCACGGTCAGGTCCAGGTGCTGGCCACCTTCGACATAGGTGTTCCAGTCCGGCAGCTGGAAGTAGTCGTTGCGGCCGGGCAGGCGCGAGCGGTTGTAGACGCCGGGCCAGGTGGTCTCGGCGATGCCGTCGGTCCCCTTCCACATCCATTGTTTCTTGTCCTTGACGTCGGCGAACTCGACCTTGCGGATCGTCGTCACCGCCGCGTCCAGGAGCGGCGGCGGCGCGCTCTCCCAGCCGTAGCGGTGCCACCACGCACGCTGCGTGGCGCCCGCGGTCTGGCCCGCGTCCGGTGCCGCATTGCGTGCCAGTGCGGCCACGCCGGTGGCGTCGAGCATGCGGTCGTAGACGCGGATCTCGTCGAAATCGCTGCCGCGCAGAAAGTTGTAACGGCTCTGCACCTGGTAGGGCGCCATCACCCGCCCGGCCAGGCCGAGCTGGTCGAGCGCGGCGTCGTAGTCGCCGGTGGTATCCACGCGTGCCACTTCGCGGCCGTCGAGGAACAGGCGCACGCCCTGGTCCTCGTCCCAGGCGAAGGCGATGTGCTGCCACTGGTCGGGCGACGGGTTGCGGTCCAGGCGGAAGGAGACACGGGTCCGCGCCAGGTTGGCATCGGTGACGAAGGCATCGAAACCGTGGCCGTTCCAGTCGATGCGCAGCCAGGTCATGTCCCAGCTGCTGTGGTCGGCGTAGCCGACGCGGAAGATCACGAACGGCGCCTCGCCCACGGCGTAGCGCGGGCGCCAGAAGAACGACAGGGTGCCGCGTTCGGCGCGGATGTTGCCCGGTGCGTTCCACGACAGCACGCCGTCGTCTTCCCAGCGAATCGCGCGGCCATGGGCACCGTCGTCGACCAGGCTCACCTTGTCCTGGAAGTTGGGAACGGCATCGCCCTGCGCCTGGTCGGCGACGAAGCCGTGGTCGGCCGATACGCGGAACAGCAGGTTCGGCGGGGAAGAAAGCGCCGCCGCCGGGAGCGCGGACGACAGCGCGCAGGCCAGCAGCAGGGTACGCGACAGCGGGCGGGTGGAACGTGGTGACATCGGGCGTCTCTTGGAAGCGCGCGGCGCGTGCCTGCGCCGCGCGCGGTGGGCCAAGTTAGCGACGCCAACGCGTCATCACATCCTGCGTCGCACCATCGGCTGGCTCCCGGCGACATGCCGGCAGCGCAGCCCGGATCAGAACCGGTAACGCAGCCCCAGGGTGTAGGTGCGCCCGGTCTGGCTGTACTCCAGCGGCAGCGACACCGACGGGTTGGCCACCCACGATTCCTGCGCCTCGTTGGTCAGGTTGGCGCCTTCCAGGCTCAGTTCCAGCTGGTCGCTGATGCGGTAGTGGATCGACGCATCGACGATGGTGGTGCCGCTCTGGCCGTGCACGCCGTTGGCGTCGCTGTTGAAGCCGGCCTCGGTGCCGG
Organism: Stenotrophomonas sp. Steno-Z10-HUANG; assembly: GCF_056393075.1. Taxonomy (NCBI): domain Bacteria; kingdom Pseudomonadati; phylum Pseudomonadota; class Gammaproteobacteria; order Lysobacterales; family Lysobacteraceae; genus Stenotrophomonas; species Stenotrophomonas sp. Steno-Z10-HUANG. The sequence goes on along the minus strand of NZ_JBWJPA010000007.1, from coordinate 180,556 downwards.
GCACCTGGATCAGGTAGTCGTTGCGGTTGGTCGCCGAGACGCGCCCGGAGAAGCGCTCGCCTTCGTAGAACAGCGTCGCGTTCCACGAATTCTTGGACTGGCCGGTCATCGCCGCCTTCTGCGCCGTCGCGCCGGAGGACAGCAGGTACTGGATGTCCGAATCGACGTAGGTGTAGTTCAGCTGCGTGCCCAGGTTGGACCACTTGCCCGGCAGGAAGGTGAACGGCTGCACGTAGTTCAGCTCCACGCCCTGCAGCTTGCCGCCCGGGGTGTTGACCGGCACGGTGAAGGTGAACTCGTCGCTGGGGCTGGCGTTGAGGTTGTCCAGCAGGCTCGCCGGCAGGCCGCTGTCGGCATAGACCCGGGTCTCCTTGGTGCTCTGGATGTAGCTGCCGATATCCTTGTAGAACACGGTGGCGCCGATCATCGCGCCTTCGTCGAAATACCACTCCAGGCCCAGGTCGTAGCTCTTGGCGCGCACCGGGTCGAGCATCGGGTTGCCGCCGCTGACCGTACGGGCGCTGCCGCTGACGTTGACGGTGACGCCCGGGGTCAGGCTGCCCAGGCCGGGACGCGACATCACCTTGGCCGCGGCGAAGCGCAGCAGGAAATCCGGGGTGAGTTCGGCCACCACGTTCAGCGAGGGCAGGGTGTCGTTGTACTCGCGGGTCACGGTAGCGGCCACGGGCGTGCCGCTGGCAGTAGCGATGCCCGACGAGGTCTGCTTGGTACGGACGTGACGCACGCCGAGGTTGCCGTACACCGGGATCGAACCGATCTCGGTGGAGAACTTGCCCATCAGCCAGCCGCTGCGGTCCTGCTCCTCGACGCCGCGCATGCTGGCCGCGTAGTCGACCAGTGCGTAGATTCCTTCGCCATTGAGGACGCCGAACATATTGGCGATGGCACCGAAGTTGGGCACCACCCACGTGCCGGGCGAGCCGGCCAGGCCGCCGAGGCTGGCCAGCTCGGTCATGTCGGCCGGCACGATCCTGTTGCCGGTGCTGAAGTTCGGCACCGTGGTCTCGTTGCCGACGCGCCGGCGCTCCATCGAATCGAAGCCGTAGTTCTTGGCCTGCACGCCGCCGCTCAGGGTGAACGAGGGGCCGATGACCCAGGAGAAATCCAGCTCGCCGTTGTTGAACTCATTGGTCACGTAGTTCTGGCGCAGGCGGATGGTGGACAGGGTCCAGCCGTTCGGATCGGTCGGGCTGACACCGTAGTTGAACACCGGCTTGTTGGCGTTGCCACGGTAGTCGTAGCTGTAGCCCTGCACATCCAGCTTGTCCATCATGATGGTCGCCTGGACCGGGTTGTCATGCTTGGACCGCGAGGTGCCGACCCTGCCGCTGAGAGTGAAGCTGTCACTCAGCCTGTGCTCGCCGTCGAGGCTGACCTGGTAGAAATCCGTGCTCCATTCGTCGTGGCGGTTCTCGGCACGGATATCGACGTTGTCCATCTTTGCGTAGACCAGGGCGCCGTTTTCGATCACGCCGTCCCTGACCACGATCTGGGCCTTGCCGTCGGCGCCGGTCTTGCTCAGGCCGTTGGCCTCGATGTACTTCTCGTCACGCTGGGCATCGATCTTCGAGTAGAGCATGTCCAGGCTGAAGGTGGTGCGGTCGCTGGGCTTGAACTGCAGCGAACCGGTCACGCCCAGGCGCTTCTGGTCATGTTCCATCAACGTGTAGCGCGGGAAGCGCGGCGTGTAGACCTGGTCACTGCAGACACCCGGGAATGGCGCGGTGCCGGCGGCGCAACCCGCGAAGCCGACGCCCTTCGGATTGGCCGTGTTGGTCGGCGTGTTCGCCCGTGCATTGGCCCAGCGCACGGTGCCGGTGCCTTCTTCCACGGTCTCGCGCTCGGAGTACGCCACCGACAGCAGCGCACCGACCCTGCCGTCGGCCCAGCTGTTGGCGATCAGGCCGGCGAAACGCGGCATCGCCGCCTGCGAGGCGTCGTTGTAGGCGGTCTGCACGTTGGTCACCAGGGTGAAGCCGTCGTAGTCGAACGGCCGCGCGGTGCGCAGGTCCACGGTGGCGCCGAGCGAGCCTTCCTCGACGTCGGCCGAGGCGGTCTTGCGCGCGATCAGCTGCGAGAACAGATCCGAGGCGAACACGTTGAAGTCGAAACCGCGGCTGCGGTTGGTGCCGCCCTGGCCGTCGCTGCTGCCGACGGTGCTCAGCGCTTCCATGCCGTTGATGCGCACCCGGGTGAAATCCGGGCCCAGGCCGCGCACGGTGATCTGGCGGCCTTCGCCGCCGTCGCGGGTGATGACCACGCCGGGGATGCGCTGCAGCGATTCGGCCAGGTTGCTGTCCGGGAACTTGCCGATGTCCTCGGCGACCACGGCGTCGACCATGCCGGCTTCGCCGCGCTTGATGTCCAGTGCCTTCTCCACGCTGGCGCGGTAGCCGGTAACGGTCACGGTATCCAGTTCGGTGGCGGCGGCGCCCGCGTCCTGGGCGGCGGCAGCGCCGGCCTGCAGCGCCAGCGCGATCGACAGCGCGAGCAAGGTAACCGGTGTCTTTTTCTGCTTGCTGTGTGGATACATGTGTTTCCCCCTCTCCAAAGGTTTACATGCGAAACGGCGATTCCTGTAGTGCCAAAGGCATATGACACCGCTGGTCAAAACCGAAAGTAGCAGGAGCTCCGGGAGCGAGCATCTTGCACTGCAACAGGCGAGGAAACGCCTGCAACCCCTTGTCTTTGGGACATTACGGCGCCGATGTCGACAGGGACAGGAGACATTTGGCTGTAGATGACACCGATGGTCAAACTATCGTGCCATCATTCCCGCCCGTGTAGACCGCGACAGGAGTCCCGATGAGTTCCCCCCGTGTTGTCTGTTTCGGCGAGCTGCTGTTGCGGCTCGGCGCCCCCGGCCACCAGTTGCTGCTGCAGAGCCCGGCGCTGGAGGTGCATTGCGGCGGTGCCGAGGCCAACGTCGGCGTCTGCCTGGCGCATCTGGGCCATGCGGTGGCGATGGTCAGCGTGGTCGCCGACAACCCGCTGGGCGCGGCGGCCACCGGCGAGCTGCGCCGGCACGGGGTGGATACCACGCGGGTGCGGCGCGGCGACGGCCGCATGGGCCTGTATTTCCTGACCACCGGTGCCGGCCACCGGCCCAGCGAGGTGGTCTACGACCGCGCCGATTCGGCGTTCGCCAGCGCGCGCGCCGACAGCTACGACTGGCCGGCGCTGCTGCACGGCGCGCAGTGGCTGCACCTGTCCGGCGTCAGCCCGGCGCTCGGCGCCGAGGCCGCACAGGCCACGCTGGCCGCGGCACGCGCGGCCAACGCCATGGGCATCAAGGTGTCGTTCGACGGCAACTTCCGGCCGAAGCTGTGGGAGCGCTGGGGCGGCGACGCCAGAGCGATCCTGCGCGACCTGTTCGACTGCGCGCACATCGTGTTCGCCGACTATCGCGACATCGGCGTGGTGCTGGGTGGGGAGTTCGCGCAGGCCGAGGCGCATGCGCGCGTGGACGCGGCGGCGGCGATGGCGTTCGCCGCGTTCCCGCGGCTACAGTACATGGCCTGCACCCAGCGCACCGCGCACAGCGCCGGCCACCATTCGATCGGCGCGATGCTGCTGGGCCGTGACGGCACCCGTGCGGTCGCGCCGGCGATGGAGTTGACCGCCATCATCGACCGCATCGGTGGCGGCGACGCCTTCGCCGCCGGGGTGCTGCATGGCCTGATCGAAGGCTTCGACGCCGATGCCACGGTCCGCTTCGGGCTGGCTTGCGGCTGCCTGAAGCACTCCATTCCCGGCGACTTCAACCCGGTCGGCGTGGCCGACGTGATGGCCCTGTTGGGCGAAGGAAAGTTCGATGTCCGGCGCTGATCCGCGCGTACGCGCCGTGCTCAAACTGGCCCCGGTGATCCCGGTGTTCACCCCCGACGCCATCGACGATGCGGTGCAGGTGGCACAGGCGCTGTTCCGCGGCGGCCTGCCGGTGATCGAAGTGACCCTGCGCACGGCCACCGCGATGGACGCGATCCGGGCGATGGCCGACGCGGTGCCCGAGGCGGTGATCGGTGCCGGCACCGTGCTCGATGCGCGGCAGATGGCGCAGGTCAGGGACGCCGGTGGCCGCTTCGCGGTCTCTCCCGGCGCCACCGACCGGCTGTATGCCGCCGCGCGCGACATCGACCTGCCGTTCCTGCCCGGCGTGGCCACTGCGTCGGAGCTGATGCGCGGGCTGGAGCAGGGGCTGGACACGTTCAAGTTCTTCCCGGCGGTGCAGGCCGGCGGCGCGGCGATGCTGGCGGCGTGGAACGGCCCGTTCGGCGACGTGCGCTTCTGTCCCACCGGCGGCATCGGCGTGCAGACTGCCGCGCAGTTCCTGCACCTGCCCAACGTGCTGTGCGTCGGTGGCTCGTGGCTGACCACGCGCGATCTGCTGGCGGCGCGCGACTGGGCCGGGATCGAACGGCTGGCGCGCGAGGCGGCGCTGCTGGCCGGCTGAACGGGCTGCCGTCCGTCGGGCCGCGCGCGTTTGCCGCCAGGGCGTGATCACGATCAATGCGCCGGCCCGCGGACGGCGCCAGAGTAGGCGCGTTCCCCCACGGAGATCGCGCATGGACAGGACAATGAAGGCCGCGGTGGTGCGTGCGTTCGGCCAGCCGCTGGTCATCGAGGAAGTACCGGTGCCGCGCCCGGGTGCCGGCGACATTCTGGTGAAGATCGAAGCCTGCGGCGTCTGCCACACCGACCTGCATGCCGCCGAAGGCGACTGGCCGGTGAAGCCGGAGCCGCCGTTCATTCCCGGCCACGAAGGCGTCGGCCACGTGGTCGCGGTGGGCGCGGGCGTCCACCATGTCCGCGAAGGCGACCGCGTCGGCATTCCCTGGCTGTACTCGGCCTGCGGCCATTGCGAACACTGCCTTGGCGGCTGGGAGACGCTGTGCGAAAGCCAGCGCAACACCGGCTACTCGGTCAATGGCGGGTTCGCCCAGTACGCGCTGGCCAACGCCGACTACGTCGGCCACCTGCCCGACAGCGTGGGCTTCGTCGAGATCGCGCCGGTGCTGTGCGCCGGGGTGACCGTCTACAAGGGCCTGAAGGTCACCGACACCAAGCCCGGCGACTGGGTGGTGATCTCCGGCATCGGCGGGCTCGGCCACATGGCCGTGCAGTACGCGCGGGCGATGGGGCTGAACGTGGCCGCAGTGGACGTGGACGAGGACAAGCTCGCCCTGGCGCGCCGCCTGGGCGCGACGGTCACCGTAGACGCCCGCGCCACCGACCCGGCGGCCTTCCTGAAGAAGGAGATCGGCGGCGCCCACGGCGCATTGGTGACCGCGGTATCGCCCAAGGCATTCGCCCAGGCACTGGGCATGGTCCGCCGCGGCGGCACGGTGTCGCTCAACGGCCTGCCGCCGGGTGACTTCCCGCTGGACATCTTCGGCATGGTGCTCAACGGCATCACCGTGCGCGGCTCCATCGTCGGCACCCGCCTGGACCTGCAGGAATCGCTGCAGTTCGCGGCCGACGGCAAGGTCGCCGCGACCGTCTCCACCGATGCGCTGGAAAACATCAACGCGGTGTTCGCGCGCATGCGCGCCGGCCAGATCGAAGGGCGCGTGGTCCTGGACCTGAACGCCTGAGCGTCCCTGCATGGCCGCCGTCGCCCGCTCCCCCTCCCGCGGGCGCGGCGGCCGTGCATCGCCGCCTCAGTGCGGTCACCACTGCCATTCCACGCCCAGGGTCCAGCCGCGGCCGCGGCCGGGTTCGTAGTAGCGACGATTGCCGTCGTTGACGATGACCGAGCCGATGTAGCGCCGGTCCAGCAGGTTGTCCACGCGCGCGAACAGGCGCAGCGGGCCGTTCGCGGTGCGCCACTGGCGGGCCGCTTCCAGGTTCAGGAGTGCGTAACCCGGCGCGCGTCCGTCGCCCAGGTCGGTGCTCGTCGTGGCGCCCGCGGCCAGCGCGTCGGCGGCCAGTTGCCAATGGCCCGGCTGCCAGTCCCATCGTGCCTGCAGCAGTTGCCGCGGGACCCCCGGCAGGGCGGTGCCGGGTGCCACCGGGTTGCGCGGCACGGTACAGGGCGCCGGCACGCCCGTGCAGGTCAGGTAGCCCTCGCGCACGCTGGCCTGCAGCCAGGTCCAGGCCAGCTGCAGCTGCTGGGTGTCGCCCAGCGGCTGCCGCCAGCCCAGTTCCATGCCGCGGCGGCGGGTGGCGCCGATGTTGCGGTAGCTGGCGCGGCCACCGCTGTTGCCGGCGACCGCCAGTTCGTCGTCGGCATCAGTGTGGAACAGGGCCAGGTCCAGCCGGGTGCCGGCCTGGGTGCGCCATTTGGCGCCAACCTCCAGGTTGCGGCTGGTGGCCGGCGCAAGATCCAGTGCCAGCCCGGCAGCGCCATCGGCGCGGTAGCCGAGCTCGTTGAAGGTCGGGGTCTCGAAACCGCGCCCGGCCGAGGCATACAGGCGCAGGTCCGGGCCGGCGCGGAACACCACGCCGGCCACCGGCGTGGTGGCGGCGTACTGGCGGCGGCCACTGTCGTCCGGATTGCCGGCGGTGATATAGCGGTCATCGGAGCGGAAGTGCACCCGGCTGTGGCGCGCGCCGGCCAGCAGCGACCAGCGCGGCGCGACCTGCCACCAGGCCTGCGCGAACTGGTCGACGTTGCCGACCCGGTCGCGCTGGTCGCGGCGCAGCCGGCCGCTCACGCCCAGCATCTCGCCGACGAAGTTCTCGTGGCCGGTGCGGTGCTGCCGCTGGCGGTCGGCGTTGGCTCCAAGCACCAGTTCCAGCGGGCGCGCGGCCAGGCTGCCGTGCCAGGCCCAGCGCGCGTCCACGCCGCCGTAGCCGCCGTCCAGGCCGATCACCCCGCCGGCATGCAGCGGGTTGGCCTGCGCCGCGGACGGAATGGCCAGGAACTGCGCCACCGTGCGCTGCCCGGCATAGGCCATCAGCCGCCAGGTCTGCTGGCTGCGCTGCAGCGTGTACACCGCGCCGGCCTGCGCCTGCCGCACCGACTTGCGGGTGTCGTACACGGAGGCGACGGCGGTGGCCTGGCGCGGGTCCTCGCGCACCTGCTCGCGGTCCAGGCCCAGCGGGTCCTGCGCGCGCGGCGCATCGAGCACGTTGAACAGCAGGTCCAGGCGCTGGCCCGGGGCCAGCTCGAACCCGAGCCGGGTGTTGAGCGATTGCCGCCGCGCCGCACTGTGCCGGCGCCAGCCGTCGGTGCGGTAGTCGCTGGCGGCGACGTTGTAGCGCATGGCACCGGCCTGGCCGCGCAGCTGCACGCCCAGGCTGCGGCTGTGGTCGCTGCCGGCACTGGCGCGCAGCCGCCACGGGTCGCCCGCCTGGCCATCGGCACTCCACAGCTGCACCACGCCGCCGGAGGAGTTGCCGTACAGCGCCGAGAACGGCCCGCGCAGCACCTCGATGCGTTCGGCACCGAGCAGGTTGAAGTGCGACAGCTGGCCCTGGCCGTCGGGCATGGTCGCCGGCACCCCGTCGACCAGCAGGCGTACGCCGCGCACGCCGAAGGTGGAGCGCGCGCCGAAACCGCGGATCGACAGCTGCGTGTCCTGCGCCAGGTTCTGCCGCTCGCGCGCCAGCAGGCCCGGTACCCCGCCCAGCGCTTCGGACACCAGCGCGCCACGGCCATTGCCGTACGCGTCCACCGCCTGGGTGGTGATCGACGCGGGCAGGTCGAAATCGTCCACCGCATGCACCCGCGCCGCCTGTACCTGCACCGCGTCCAGGGTCGCCGGGGCCGGCGCCGCCAGCGCCACCACCGGCAACGCCACTGCCACTTGCATCACCGGGAACCACCGCCTGCGTCGCTTCATGCCGGCATCATCGCCGATCACCGGCAAGCGGTGGACCATGCGCGACGGTTCCGGCTGAAACCCCCTGCGGCCAAGCGCCCCCGGCCCTGTTAGGATGGGGCGGTTTGACCGCGCTGCGCGGTCGTCCCGACGTTCCCCCTCCCGCCACCGTGACGAGTACCGCCGTGTCCTTCTTTGCAAACGTGGAACAGGTTCCTGGCGACCCGATCCTGGGTCTGACCGAGGCCTACAACGCCGATCCGCGCCCGACCAAGGTCAATCTTGGCGTCGGCATCTATTACGACGAAGACGGCCGCATCCCGTTGCTGCGCGCCGTGCAGCTGATCGAACAGCAGCTGGCCGCCGAAGCCAAGCCGCGCGGCTACCTGCCGATCGACGGCCTGCCGGCCTACACCCAGGCCACGCAGAAGCTGGTGTTCGGCGAGGGTTCGGAGCTGATCGCCAGCGGCCGCGTCGCCACTGCGCAGACCATCGGCGGCAGCGGCGCGCTGCGGGTGGGCGCGGACCTGCTGCACAAGCTGCTGCCGCACGCCACCGTGGCCATCAGCAACCCGAGCTGGGAAAACCACCGTGCGGTGTTCGGCGCCGCCGGCTTCGAGGTGGTCGATTACACCTACTTCGACAACGCCAGCCACGGCCTGGATTTCGCCGGCATGATCGCCGACCTGCAAAAGCTGCAGCCCGGCACCGTGGTGCTGCTGCATGCCTGCTGCCACAACCCGACCGGCGCCGACCTGGACACCGCGCAGTGGCAGCAGGTCGCCGCGCTGCTCAAGGAGCGCCAGCTGTTTCCCTTCATCGACATGGCCTACCAGGGCTTCGACAAGGGCATCGAGCAGGACGGCCAGGCGGTGCGCATCATCGCCGAGGCCGGGATCGACAGCTTCATCGTCGCCAATTCGTACTCCAAGTCGTTCTCGCTGTACGGCGAGCGCGTCGGCGCGCTGTCGGTGGTGGGCCCGGACGCGACCTCGACCAGGGCCGTGCAGTCGCAGGTCAAGCGCATCATCCGCACCATCTACTCCAGCCCGTCCACCCACGGCGCCGCGCTGGTGGCCGGGGTGCTGGGCAGCGCCGAGCTGCGCGGCATGTGGGGCGCCGAGCTGACCGCGATGCGCGAGCGCATCCACGCCCTGCGCGCCGGCATGGTGCAGAAGCTGGCCGCCCTGGGCGCGCCGGAGTTCGGCTTCATCCAGCAGCAGGCCGGCATGTTCTCCTACTCGGGCCTGAGCAAGGCACAGGTGGACCGGCTGCGCGACGAGTTCGGCATCTATGCCGTCGGCACCGGCCGCATCTGCGTGGCCGCGCTCAGCCAGAAGAACCTGGACTACGTGGCCAAGGCGGTCTACGACGTCAGCCGCGGTTGATCCACGGCCGGCGCCATGACCCGGAAAAGCCCGGCGGACGCCGGGCTTTTTCATGCCTGGACCACGCCGGCCGGCGTGGTCTCAGGCCGGCACCAGCCAGGTGGCCGCGGCGGCCGCAGCCACCATCGCCACCAGCCCCGCGCTGACCGCGGCACCGTAGCGCGGCCCGCCGCTGGCGAACGCGAGCACCGACTTGGCCAGCGAGGCCGACGCCAGCAACGCCACCACGCCCCAGCGCGCCGGTTCCAGCTGCAGGCCGCCGGCGGCATTCAGGCTGGCGATGCCGGCTGCCGCGGCGTGCAGTTCGCCAAGCGCGGCAATGGTCGCGCCCACCAGCGCCCCGGCCTGGCCGAACACCTGGCGCAGCCATTCGGACACCAGCAGCACCGCGGCGATCACCAGCGCGATCATCAGCGCGTGCCCGAGGCGGAACGCCTTGGCAGTGGCGGTGCGCGGCACGGCTTCCTCCTTCACGTGGCGCAGCCCGAGCAGCGAGAGCGCCAGCAACGCCAGCGCCGCGGCCAGCAACGGCCAGGCGCTGGCGCGCAGCAGCGCCGGCGACGTGGTGCCGATCACCGCCGCGAACAGCAGCAACGAAGCCAGGTTGGCCAACAACGCCGCCGCCGCCGAAGGGCCGACCAGTTCCGCCGCCGCCCTGCTGCCGCGGCCGAAGCCGGCCACCGCCGCGGTGGACGAGGCGAAGCCCGAGAAGAAGCCCGCCACCGGCAGCCCCCAGCGCGCGCCGACCGCGCGCAATGCGAGGTGACCGAGCATGCCCACGCCCATCACCAGCACCACGATCTGCCAGAGCTTGGACGGCACCAGTACCCCCCAGGGGTCGATCGCCTCATCCGGCAGCAACGGCAGCACCACCAGCGCGCACGCCGCCAGCAGCAACGCGTCGCGCATCTCCTGGTCGCTGATCAGGTCGCGGCTCAGCCGTGCCAGCGGCGCCTTGGCCCACAGCAGGATCGCCACCACCACCCCGAGTGCCGCCGCCAGTTCGGGGGCGTCGAATGCCAGCGCGCCGAGCAGCACGGTGATCAGCAGCGCGATCTCGCCGGTGAGGCCGGGGTCGTCGCGGGCGGTGATGCGGTAGCTGCTCCATGCCAGCAGCGCAGCCGCCAGCAGCAGCACCAGGAACACCGCCGGTCCGAAGGCGATGCCGACCGCGCCCATCAACGCCAGCAGGGCGTGGGTGCGCACCCCGGCCTGCAGCGTGATGGCATCGCCATGCTGGCGCTCGCGCACCGCGCCGATCAACAGGCCGATGCCGAGCGCCGCGGGCAGACTCTGCGTTGCCTGGTCCCAGTCCATTTCTCTCCCTCCGGAACGCGCATGTTAAGCCAGCACCGGCCGGCGCCGATGACGCGCGCCGGTGGCCACAGGCGTCATCGCGTGGCCGTTTGCGCCCCACCCCGGGACAAGACCGGGCCATGACCTCGTAAAAGCCGGGACAACCCGCGACAATAGCGCTCCTTTCGTCTGAAGGTAGCCCCCGAACATGTCCCGCACGTCGCTGACCCGCTTCCTGATCGAAGAGCAGCATGCCCGGCGCATCAACGCCGACCTGCGCCAGCTGGTGGCGGTGGTGGCCCGCGCCTGCACCAGCATCTCGATCGCGGTGAGCAAGGGCGCGCTGGGCGGCGTGCTCGGCGATGCCGGCACCGGCAACGTGCAGGGCGAGGCGCAGAAGAAGCTGGACGTGATCTCCAACGAGATCCTGCTCGAGGCCAATGCCTGGGGGGGCCACCTGGCCGCCTGCGCGTCGGAGGAAATGGACCACAGCCAGCCGGTGCCGTCGGAGTACCCGCAGGGCGACTTCCTGCTGCTGTTCGATCCGCTGGACGGCAGCTCCAACATCGACGTGAACGTGTCCGTCGGCACCATCTTCTCGGTACTGCGCGCGCCGGCCGGCGTGGAACAGCCCGGCGACGAACACTTCCTGCAGCCGGGCGTGCAGCAGGTCGCGGCCGGCTACTGCATCTACGGGCCGAGCACGATGCTGGTGCTCAGCGTCGGCCACGGCACCCATGCCTTCACCCTGGACCGCGAGACCGGCGAGTTCGTGCTGACCCAGCGCGGCATGCAGGTGCCGGCCGACACGAAGGAATTCGCCATCAACATGTCCAACCAGCGCCATTGGGAAGCGCCGATGCAGGGTTATGTCGCGGACCTGCTGGCCGGCCGCGAAGGCGTGCGCGGCAAGGACTTCAACATGCGCTGGATCGCCTCGATGGTGGCCGACGTGCACCGCATCCTTACCCGCGGCGGCATCTTCATCTATCCGTGGGACCGCAAGGATCCGTCCAAGCCGGGCAAGCTGCGGCTGATGTACGAGGCCAACCCGATGGCGATGCTGGTCGAGCAGGCCGGCGGTGCCGCCACCGATGGCCGCCGCCGCATCCTCGATATCCAGCCCGGACAGCTGCACCAGCGCGTGCCGGTGTTCCTGGGTTCGCGCAACGAGGTGGCCGAGGCCACGCGTTACCACCGCGAGCACGACGCGCAGGCCTGAATCCGCGCGCCTGCGCACAGCCCGGCACGCGCTGCGGCGGCTGCCGGGCGTGACCCGGCACTACCGCGGCAGCCGGGTCCGCGCCACCCTCGGGGTTTCGCCGGAGGATAGGCCGATGCGCGCATGGCTCGCCCCGGGGTTGTGCCTGGTTGCCGGCTGGGCCGGGGCACAGCCCCCCTCATTGGCGCAGGCCGACGATGCCTGGAACCGCCTGCGCCAGCAGGGCGAGGCGGCGGCGTTGGCACCACTGCTGGCCGAGGATCGGCTGCTCACCCGTTCCGACGGCCGCATGCAGCACAAGGCCGACGACCTGCAGGCGCTGGCCACGCGCCCGCGCCGCACCCCCCGCATCGACAACGAGGACGTGCGCATACGCCGTTACGGCGACACCGCGGTGGCCACCGGCACCAGCGTGCAGGCCGCGGTCAGCGACGGCCAGCCGTGGCAAGGGCGCTTGCGCGTCACGCGCGTGTGGGAGTTGCGCGATGGCCGCTGGCAGAGGGTCGCCTCGCATTCGTCGCGCCGGGCGCCGACCGGGCCCTGAAAGTCGGCGCCAAGGCCGGTCAGAACAGCTCGCCCTGTGGCGAAGCCTTCCTCGGCGGCGTCGGCGCCACGAAACGGCTGCAGTCCAGCCATGGCCACTGCTCGCGCGAAGCATTGAAGCCCAGGCGCCTGCTGGCCAGCGCGAAGCGCCGCGACAGCAGCTGCGCATAGACGCCTTCGCCGCGCATGCGCTTGCCGAACTGGCTGTCGTAGTCCTTGCCGCCGCGCAACTGGTTGAGGGTGCTCATCACGTGTCCGGCGCGCTGCGGGTGGTGTGCCTGCAGCCAGTCGCGGAACAACGGCGCCACTTCATGCGGCAGCCGCAGCAGCACGTAGCCGGCACTGCGCGCGCCGGCATCGCGCGCCGCTTCCAGCACCGCCTCCAGCTCGGCGTCGTTGATCCACGGGATCACCGGCGCCACCATCACCCCGACCGGGATGCCCGCCTCGTGCAGCCGGCGCATCGCCCGCAGCCGCGCATGCGGTGCCGAGGCCCGCGGTTCCAGCTTCGCCGACAGGTGCGGGTCCAGCGACGTCACCGAAAAATGCACGCTGACCAGGCGCTGCGCCGCCAGCGGCGCCAGCAGGTCGATGTCGCGTTCCACCAGCGCGTTCTTGGTGATCAGCGAGAACGGGTGGCGGGTCTCGAGCATCACCTCGATCAGCTGCCGGGTGATGCCCAGCCGGCGCTCGATCGGCTGGTAGGCGTCGGTGTTGATGCCCAGCGCGATCGGCTTGACCACGTAGCCGGGTTTGCCCAGCTCCCTGCGCAACAGCTCGGCGGCATTGGTCTTGGCGAAGATCCTGGTCTCGAAATCCAGCCCCGGCGACAGGTTCAGGTAGGCGTGGGTGGGCCGCGCGAAGCAGTACGAGCAGCCATGCTCGCAGCCGCGGTAGGGGTTCACCGACTGCTCGAAACCCACGTCCGGCGAGCTGTTGCGGCTGATGATGCTGCGCGCGGTTTCCGCGCGCACCTCGGTACGCAGCCGCGGCGCGGCGAACTCGTCGGTGGCGTCGGCCAGCCAGCCGTCGTCCACGGCATCGGTGGTGGTGGTTTCGAAACGGCCGGGCAGGTGGCAGGTGGCACCGCGGCCCTTGATCGGAGTCGGCATCCGCTTACGCTAGCGCGGCTGCGTCGCAGATGCAGCGACGTGGCGTTCATGCGGGAGGGCGTGGCGCTGCAACCATCGCGCGCCCTGCACCGCCCATGGCTAGAATCGGCGCATGCGCGAAGCCTTGCACAGCCTCTGGACCAGCGTGTCCGCCATTCCGCACGCGGCCCAGATCCTGGCGGCGGCCTACATCGTCTACCTGGTACTGCTGGCCGGTTACATCGTGCTGCAGAAGCGCGAGCCGGTGGCCACGCTCAGCTGGATCCTGTCACTGGCGGCGCTGCCCTACATCGGCCTGTTCGTGTTCTACCTGATAGGCCCGCAGAAGATCGTGCGCCAGCGGTTGCGGCGCGGGCGCTCGCGCGAGGGCATGGAGGCGTACAACACGGTCTGCCCGGCCGACGTGCATTGCACCGAGCTGGCGCGCATCGGCCAGGCCACCACCGGGCTGCCGCCGAGCACCGCCACCGCCGTGGACTGGCTGGTGGACGGCGCCGCGACATACGCCGCGATCCTGGCGGCGGTCGCCGTGGCGCGGCGCCACGTGAACCTGGAGTACTACATTTTCGAGCCCGACCACGCCGGAACCGCGCTGCGCGACGCGCTGGTGGAGCGCGCCCGGGCCGGGGTGAAGGTACGCCTGCTGCTGGACGCGGTGGGGTCGTCGCGGGTCAGGCGCAGCTTCCTGCGCCCGCTTCTGGATGCTGGCGCCGAAGTGGAGTGGTTCCACCCCCGGCAGCTGCTCAAGCCGTTCAAGCGGCCGTGGCTGAACCTGCGTACCCACCGCAAGCTGGTGGTGATCGACGGCACGGTCGCCTTCACCGGCGGCATCAACATCACCGACGACGAGGATGACAGCCGCAACCCGGACGCGTACCGCGACCTGCACACCCGCCTGACCGGGCACGTGGTGCGCAGCCTGCAGCTGGTGTTCCTGGAGGACTGGATCTACGCGAGCGGGCAGGGCATGGCGCACTTCGACCGCGAGGACCTGTTCCCGTCGGCCGGCCCGGCGCGCGAGGACGGTGCGGTGCAGGCACAGGTGCTGGTCTCCGGCCCGGATTCTTCCTGGGAGGCGATCCACCGCATGCACGTGGCAGCGATCCACGAGGCGTCGCGCCGGGTATGGCTGGTCACGCCCTACTTCGTCCCCGGCGAGGCGGCGCGGATGGCGCTGACCTCGGCCGCGCTCGGCGGCCTGGACACACGCCTGCTGGTGCCGCGGCGCAGCGATTCGCTGTTCGTCACCCTGGCCGGCCGCTCGTACTACGACGAGCTGCTGCAGGCCGGGGTCAGGATCTATGAGTACGGCCCGCGCATGCTGCACACCAAGGCGTTCATCGCCGACGACGACACCTGCATCGTCGGCAGCGCCAATTTCGACCACCGCAGCTTCCGCCTGAACTTCGAACTGTCCATGCTTTACCACGACCGCGGCCTGACCGCGGAGCTGGAAGCCATCCTCGCGCAGGAGTTCGAGCACGCCACGCCGGTGCTGCCCGACCGCCATCGCCCGCTGTGGCGGCAGCGGCTGCCCGAGGCGTTCGCCCGGCTCGCCTCGCCGCTGCTGTAGGGCGGTGTGCACGCGTGGAACCCGCACCGGGCGGGCCGCTACACTGTGCGCCTCCACCGGGAGATCGTCATGTACTGGCTGTTCCTGCTGCTCGCGCTGGGCGCCTTCACCGTTTCCCTCACGACCACGCATGCCGGGCTGCTGCTGCTGTCGCTGCTGGCCGCGCTGGCCCTGTTCCTGTTGTGGATAAGGGGCTTGTACGTGGCCCGTTTCGCCGGCAGCAGCCGGCAGGCGCCGCGCGCCCTGCACCCGGCCGAGCTGCAGGCCCTGCGCAACCAGCTGCGCCCCCCGGTACCGCCGGCGACGCCGCCTTCCCCTCCTGCTCCCGAAGAACACCCGCCGTCATGACCCGCCTGAGCGTCAACGTCAACAAGATCGCCGTGCTGCGCAATTCGCGCGGTGGCAACGACCCGGACGTGCTGCGCGCGGCGACCGCTTGCCTGGACGCCGGCGCGCACGGCATCACCGTGCACCCGCGCCCGGACCAGCGGCATATCCGCGCCGATGACGTGCACGTGCTTTCAACGCTCACCCGCGCGCGCGGCGTCGAGTTCAACATCGAGGGCAATCCCTTCGCGCCACCACGCCCGGGCTATCCAGGGCTGCTGCCGTTGTGCGAGCAGACCCGCCCGGCGCAGGCCACCCTGGTCCCGGACAGCGATGGCCAGCTGACATCGGACCATGGCTTCGATTTCGCCCGCGACGGCGAACGCCTGCGCCCGCTGATCGCCGCCCTGAAGGGCTACGGTTGCCGGGTCAGCCTGTTCGTCGACGCCGGCAACCCCGATATCGCCGCCGCCGCCGCACTCGGCGCGGACCGCATCGAGCTCTATACCGGTCCTTATGCCGAGGCCTTCGCCGCTGGCGCCCCGGACGCCGCATTGGCACTGTTCGCCGATGCCGCGCGCCGTGCCCAGGCTGCCGGGCTGGGGGTCAACGCGGGCCATGACCTGTCGCAATCCAACCTGGGCCGCTTCCTCGCGCACGTACCGCAGGTGCTGGAAGTTTCCATCGGCCACGCGCTGATCGGCGAAGCCCTGTACGACGGGCTGGATGCGACGGTGAAAGGCTACCTGCGCGTCATCGCGCAGCGTCCCTGATCGCGCCGCCCAGCGCTATCGGTGGGTAGCGGGGTAGAGCGCAGCGGCTTCGGGCGAACGGCCCTACGCCATAGGGGATAGATGCAGCCGGACGATGACCGGAAAGAAGGGTAAGAGCTATCGCAGCCCGTCTCGGAACCCTGCATTCCGGGTCTCTTCCTGTCACCCGGCACGGCCCCCTCGCGCATGGGCCGGTGTCCCGCTTCGCTCCGCCGCACATCGCCGCCGACAGGGCACGCCAAGTGCGGCGGAAGAAAAGAGAGCGGGGCGCTTTTAAAACCGCGTCATGATTCGGTATTGCGCTACCGCACGAAACCTATCTTCTTGATCTGAGCGTTCTTGGCCTGGGCCAGGATCTTGGCCATGACCTCGTAATCAGAGTCCGGATCGGCATCGATGCGAAGTTCCAGCATATGGGTCGGATCCTTCCGGACCTCGTCCTCCATCCTTTGCTGGAGCTCATTGACGTCAACCGGACTTTCCTTCCAGTAGATCTGGTTACGGGCATCCACGCGCAGGTCGATTGGCCGCAGCTCGCTCTGCTGCTGTGACGGATTGATCACCCGTTGCGGCAGATCCACCGAGATTGGATAGGTCATGATCGGTGCGGTCACCATCAAGGCACCCATTGCCAGGCCAATCACAGCCACGGCCAGCGCCACCACAACCCATATCAGCTTCTTCCCCTTCAGCATCCCAGGTTCCCTTTGGGCTTCCGTGTCTGCGGACCTTATCAGCTCCTGACCCAAAGCTCCGGGGTCGATCACGGCCGCCAGCGGCCTGGGGCATCACCCGTAGGCAAGGGAACAAACTTCCAGGCAAAAAAACGCCCCCGGCTAGCGGGGGCGTTTTCCAGTCGCGTCATGACTTGGTATTGCGTTACTGCACGAAACCGATCTTCTTCATCTGAGCGTTCTTGGCCTGGGCCAGGATCTTGGCCATGACCTCGTACTCGGAATCCGGATTGGCATCAATGCGAAGTTCCGGCTGGTTGGTCGGATCCTTCTGTACTTCTTCTTCCATCTTCTGCTGCAGCTCGTTCACGTTCACCGGGCTGTTGTTCCAGTAAACCTGATTGCTCGCATCCACGCGCAGATCGATCGGCGGCGGCGGCTCGCGCAGCTGCGGCGGCGGGTTGATGACCCGCTGCGGCAGGTCCACGGCGATCGGGTACGTCATGATCGGCGCGGTCACGATGAAGATGATCAGCAGCACCAGCATCACGTCCACGAGGGGCGTGACGTTGATGTCGGCCATGGGGCCCCTGTTTCCACCACTACTGAAAGCCATCGCTTATTGCCCCTTTTCTTTGGTGGCAACGAAACCGACGTCCAGCATGCCCTGGCTCTGCGCGATCTTGGTCACTTCATTGATCACGCTCATCTTGGTGGTCTTGTCACCACGCAGGTTGAGCGGCGGCTGCGGCGTCTGCTGGGCAGCAGTGGCGAAACGCGATTCCAGGGTCTCCTTCGACACCGGCTCATCGTTCCAGTAGAGCGAACCGTCTTCCTTGACCGCCACCGTGATCGGACCCGAACGCTTCTCAGCGTCGTCCGGATTGATGTTCAGGTTGGCCTCGGGCAGCTCGACCTTGACCTTGTGGGACATCAGGGGAGCCGTGATGATGAAGATGATCAGCAGCACCAGCATCACGTCCACGAGGGGCGTGACGTTGATGTCGGCCATGGGGCCGCCGCTGTTACCACTACTGAAAGCCATAACGGGCTCCGTCTATATCGTTGCGAGGACTGCTCTGCTGCCGGCTCAGCGAACGCGCGAGCCGGTGGCGAAGAAGTCGTGCAGATCGTGCGCGAAGGTGTCGAACTTGCTGACGGTGGCGCTGTTGATCTTGCTGAAGAAGTTGAAGGCGAACACGGCCGGGATCGCGACGAACAGACCGATCGCGGTCATGATCAGCGCTTCACCCACCGGGCCGGCAACGGCGTCGATCGAGGCCGAACCGGTGGCACCGATCTTGATCAGCGCGCCGTAGATGCCCCACACGGTACCCAGCAGGCCCACGAACGGAGCGGTCGCGCCGACGGTGGCCAGCAGGATCATGCCGCCCTGCAGCTTGTTGGATTCGCGGGTGACGGCCTGGCGCAGGGCGCGGTCGACGAACTCCGAACGGCTCAGGGTCTCGGCGGCGCCGGCCTGCTGGTGGTGCGCAGCGGCCTGGGCGGCGTCCAGCGCGATCTTCGAGAACGGCTCCGAAGCCGGCTGCTCTTCCATGGCGCGGATCGCGTCCTGGGCATTGGCGGCGTCCCAGAACATGCCCGGCACGCGGTCGGAAGCCGACTTCAGGCGGGTGGAACGGAAGATGTTGATGACGGTCCAGTACCACGACATCGCCGACATCGCGACCAGGGTCAGCAGCACGACCCAGGAAACCGCGAAGTCACCCGGCTTGGAGGTCATTTCGTGAATCAGATGCTCGAAGCCCATCTGCGAGAGCGCGTTGTTTGCGTTGCCCCCGGCAGCAGCGGCGATGAAGATTTCCTGCAGCATGACGCTTACCTTTGTTGTGTGTGGTGTTAAAGGGTGTAGCTAAAGTCGAACGGTTCCCTGCGGGCGGCCGCTGGCCGCCGGGGGATCAGCTCAGCGCAAAGTTGACCGGGACGCGGACGCGACCAGCCGCCTTTTGTCCATTGATGACGGAAGGATTGAACTTCCACTTGCGTGCCGCATCCATGGCGGCGCGGTCGAGATCACGGTTACGGCTGGACTTCTCGACGGACACATTGGTGACGTTGCCGCTGGCGTCGACATCAATGATGAGGATGACCTCGCCCTGGATACCGGCGCGGAAGGCGGCCGGCGGGTAACGCGGCGGGTTCATGTTCTTGGACGAGATGTCCACGCTGGCCTGGATGTCGGTGACCTGCGCCGGCGGCGACGGCGGCGACGGCGGCGTCACCACGTCGTTCGGGCGCGGTTCCGGCACGTCCACCACCGGCGCTTCCGGCGGCGGCGGCAGCGGCGAGGGCTTCGGCGGCGCCAGGTTCTTGACCGGCGGCGGCGGCGTGTCCTGCGGCGGCGGCGGCGGCGGCGGCGGCGGTGGCGGCGGCGGGGCGTCGACCAGCGTCACCATGACGTTGCGTTCCTTTTCCTTGGCGGCCTTCGGGGCCACGGCGGGAATCAGGAGCATCATCAGGGCTGCCAGATGGAGTGCGATTACAAAGGCGATACCGGCGATGCGGGGCCAGCTCAGACCCGTCTCTTTCTCGCCGTCATACCTGTGGTGGAAAACCAGTTGTTCCGTCATGCGCCAAGAGCTCATTAGTGGGGCCGGGGCGGCGCTGTTCCGACGCCCCTGATTCAGCGGTGCATGACACCGCAGGAACCTCCAAGCTTATACCAATCCTGACCGGCTGCGCATCACAAATGCAGCTGTTCAGGCGTTATTCCTGCTTACTTCAGGTTGATGATCTTGTCTGCATCGGCCGGGTTCTTCACACCTTTAGCCTTTGCATCCCGGGCCGCCTGCTTGGCTTCGGGAATCCGCCCTTCAGAGTGCAGCACACGCGCCAGATTCAGGTAGGTCTCGCCATCCTTGGAAAGCGGGGCGGCCTTCTGCCACGCCTCGATGGCCTGCGGGATCTGGTCGGAGTAGTAGTACGACTGCGCCAGCGCCAGGTAGACCTGGTAGTCCGGCTTGAGGATGCCCTTGGACATGCCCTCGTTGATCACCGCAATGACGTCCTTTTCCTTGTTCTCGGTGTTGGCATAGATCGAGTACAGCTGCTTGTACTCGCGCTCTTCGGTGAGCTGTCCGGCCGCGCGCAGCTTGTCCATCACCGCGGCGGCCTTGTCCATCTGGTCGGCCTGCATGTACATGCTGGCCAGGTTCAGTTGCGCCTTCTTGTCGGCCGGGTTCCTGGCGGCCAGGGCCTCGGCTTCCTTGACCGCTTCGCCGGTCTGGCCGGCTTCGGCGTAGGCCGCCATCAGCAGCTGGTTCCAGCTGTCCTTCGGCTCGGGCGAGGCGGCGATGGCCGCCTTCAGCACCGGGATGGCCTCGGCGTACTTTTCGGTCTGGTACAGGGCTTGGCCCTTGATCACCAGCTCCTCGGGCTTGTGCGACTTGGACTCGGCGAAGTACTTGTCCAGGTTGGCCAGGCCTTCGGCGTACTGCTCGTCCTGCAGCTGCAGCTGGGCCAGCATCAGCATCGCCTGGAGGTGGCCGTTGTTGTCCAGCTGGTTCAGCGCGATGGCCTGCTGCAGGTACTGCTTGGCAGCGGCGGTGTCGTCCAGGTTGTAGGCCGCCTGCGAGGCGAGCTGGTTGGCGACCGCCTTGTCATAGTCATTGGCGCCCTCGGCGGCGATGATCTCATCGGCCAGGGTGCGGGTCTGCTCGTAGTCGTCCTTGTTGTAGGCGGCGAACAGCTTCTGCAGCTTGCCGCCCATCTTCGAGGACGACTTGCCATTGGGTTCCTGGCGGGTCGCTTCCGGATACAGCACCTCGGCCTTGGCCGAACCGCGGCTGCGGCGCTCGCTCCCGCGATCGGACGAACGCGCCTGGGCGGCGGCGTCGGCAACCACGACACCACCCAGTACGGTGGCGACGAGGACGGAAAGCAGGGCCTGCTTATGGCTGCGGGAGATCATGGGTCACCTCGATGGAACCGCGGGGGCGGGGCTGTAGACGGACTGTCTGTGCAGACAGAGCCGCCAAACGTAACAGAAAAATTTTGACGGAGAAATCACTTCCGATGCTGTATTGCACCAATGTCCAAGGCCCGGGATGGTGGTGTCCACGGGTCAACCGCAGCGCGGCGTCCTTCCGGACTGGCGCGCCTGGCGGTAGACGGGTTCCAGCACGGCCACATCGCGCTGCAGCTCGCGAATGCGGTTGGTCGGATCGGGGTGGGTGGAAAGCCACTGCGGGGGACGTCCGCCCCCGGCCGCCATCATGTTCTGCCACAGGTCCACGGCCTGGGCCGGGTCGAACCCGGCCTGCGCCATCAGCCGCTGGCCGACCACGTCGGCCTCGCTTTCCTGGGTGCGCGAGCCGGGCAGCAGGATCAGTCCCTGTGCGCCCAGGCCGCCGAACTGGTTGACCGCGCTGGCCGCGGTATCGCCATAGGCCGCGCCGGCCAGCGCGCCGATTATGCCCAGGCCCAGCTGCGTGCCCTGCTGACGGGTCAGACGCTCTTCGTGGTGCCGCGAGATCACATGGCCGATCTCATGCCCGATCACCGCCGCCAGCTGGTCCTGGTTCTTCGCCACCGTGAAGATGCCGCTGTTGACCCCGACCTTGCCGCCGGGCAGGGCGAACGCATTGGGTTCCTTCTCGACGAACAGCGCGGTCTCCCAACGTACGCCCCGGTACTGTTGGGGCAGCTCGGCGACCAGCGCATTGACCACGCACTGTACGTACGCGTTCTGGCGGGCGTCCCGGCTCAGGGTCTGCTTGGCCTTGGTTTCGGCGAAGGCCTGCGCGCCGAGCTGGTCCAGCTGCTGCTGCGAGATCCCACCCACCACCTGGCGGCGGCCGGTGGGTGAGGTCGTGGTCGCGCAGGCGCCCAGCAGCAGGGCGATGGCGGCGCCGAACAGCAGGGGTTTCATGGCGTATTTCCCTTCATTCATGCCCGCAGTGTGCGAGCGCCCGGCTTAAATTTCCGTCAACCTGTTGCGCACTTACTGCAGCCCGAAAAACACCAGCGCGGTCAGTGCGATCGCGTTGTTGAGCGTATGCGCGGCAATCGCCGCCCACAAGGTGCCGGTGCGGCGATAGAGCCAGGCGAAGGCCACGCCCATGCCACCGTAGACCAGCCACAGCTGCAGGACTTCCGGCAGTCCGTTGGCGGTGGTCCCGGGGATCTCATGGATGAAGGCGAAGGCCGCGCCGCTGAGCGCCATGCCCAGCCACGGCCGTCCCGCCGCCCACAGCCGTCCGAACAGCACCCGGCGGAACAGCAGTTCCTCGTAGGCCGGGGCCAGGAACACGGCGAATACCACCAGGAACACCGGGTAGTGGGCCAGGGCCTGTTCCATCAGCGGCAGATTGGTCGGCACCGGCTCGATGCCGAGCTGCTTGCCGAGCCAAGAGATCAGGCTGCTGCCGGCGAATACCCCGGCAGCCACCAGCAGGGTCCAGCCCCAGGTGGACGCACGGCGGACGGCGGCATGGGAAGCGGCACGCTCGGCCGGCGAGGCCGGCCGGCGCCAGAAGTACAGCACCAGGGCGGCAAGGCTGGTGGACACCAGTGCGATCAGCATCTGCGCCAGGGCACCGGGCTGGCCGAGTTGCGCGCCCAGTTGTGCCGCATCCGGCGCTCCGCCGCCTTCGCGCGCGACCGCCATGCCGACCTCGAACCCGCGCCACAGGCCCCACGCCAGGCCGCAGAGCAGGCTCAGCCCCAGCAGGATGCTGGCTGCCAGCAGGATGTCCAGGCCAAAGCCCAGCAGCGGCGAGCCCGGGCGCGATACCGGCGGCGTGGCGGGCGGGACGGACAACGGAACCGGTGGTGGGGCGGACATCGTGTTCCTGCGGCAGCGGGAGAGGCGGCGGGCGGGGGCCGGGTGCGGCACCCGCCCGTGTTGCAGGATTGTGTCAGATATCCAGGTTGGTGACCTTCAGCGCATTGTCCTCGATGAAGTCGCGGCGCGGTTCGACCACGTCGCCCATCAGGGTGCTGAAGATCTGGTCGGCGGCCACCGCATCCTCGATCCGCACCTGCAGCAGGCGGCGGGTATCGGGGTTCACGGTGGTGTCCCACAACTGTTCCGGGTTCATTTCGCCCAGGCCCTTGAAGCGCTGGATCTGGCGGCCCTTCTTGGCTTCCTCCATCAGCCAGGCCTGGGCCTGGGCAAAGCCGGTGACCTCGGTCGAGCGGTTGCCACGGTTGATGGTCGCGCCTTCGCGGATCAGGCCATGCAGCAGCTGCGAGGCCTGGTGCAGCGGGCGCAGGTCGCCGGATTCGAAGGCCGCCAGCGGCAGCACCTGGATGTGCTCCTCGCCCATGTGGCGGCGGGTGACCAGCACTGCGGCCGGGCGCTGTTCGGTCGGTTCCTGCAGGACCAGGCTGAAACGCGGGGTGCCAAGACTGCCCTGGTTCAGGCGCCTGGCCAGCGCGTCCAGGCCCTCGCCGGCCGGCGCGTTGCGCAGGTGCTCCAGGTCCATCGGGGTGAAATCGACCAGGGCTTCGAGCAGGCTGCGATCGTAGCGGTGGGCGTTGCGGTCGATGGCGTCCTGGGCGCTGGCGTAGGTCATCAGCAGCTTCTCCAGCGCCACGCCCTCGATCGGCGGTTCGCCGGCAGCCGGAACCAGCGAGGCGTTCTCCACCGCGCTGTTGGCCAGGTAGGCGTCCAGCGCCGGGTCGTCCTTCAGGTACAGCTCGGTCTTGCCCTGCTTGATCTTGTACAGCGGCGGCAGGCCGATGTAGACGTAGCCGCGCTCGATCAGCTCCGGCATCTGCCGGTAGAAGAACGTCAGCAGTAGGGTGCGGATGTGCGCGCCGTCGACGTCGGCGTCGGTCATGATGATGATCTTGTGGTAGCGCAGCTTGTCCGGGTTGTACTCATCGCGGCCGATGCCGGTACCCAGCGCGGTGATCAGCGTACCCACCTGGTCGGAGGACAGCATGCGGTCGAAACGCGCGCGTTCCACGTTGAGGATCTTGCCGCGCAGCGGCAGCACCGCCTGGTTCTTGCGGTTGCGGCCCTGCTTGGCCGAGCCGCCCGCCGAGTCACCCTCGACGATGAACAGCTCGGACAACGCCGGATCCTTTTCCTGGCAGTCGGCCAGCTTGCCGGGCAGGCCGGCGATGTCCAGCGCGCCCTTGCGGCGGGTCAGGTCGCGGGCCTTGCGCGCGGCTTCGCGGGCGCGGGCGGCATCGACGATCTTGCCGGCGATGGCCTTGGCCTCGTTCGGGTTCTCCTGCAGGAACTCCTCCAGGCGCGCGCCGAAGGCGTTTTCCACGGCCGGGCGCACGTCGGAGCTGACCAGCTTTTCCTTGGTCTGGCTGGAGAAGCTCGGGTCCGGCACCTTCACCGACAGCACCGCGATCATGCCTTCGCGCATGTCGTCGCCGGTCAGGCTGATCTTGGCCTGCTTGGCGATGCCGTTCTGCTCGATGTAGTTGTTCAGCACGCGGGTCAGCGCGCCGCGGAAACCGGCCAGGTGGGTGCCGCCATCCTTCTGCGGGATGTTGTTGGTGAAGCAGTACATCGTTTCCTGGTAGGAATCGGTCCACTGCAGCGCCACTTCCACGGTGATGCCGTTGTGCTCGCCGCTGACCGCGATGACGTTCGGGTGCAGCGGAGTCTTCAGCTGCGCCAGATGCTCGACGAAGCTCTTGATGCCGCCTTCGTAGTGGAAATCGTCGCGACGGCCTTCGCCACGCTCGTCGGCCAGGATGACCTTGACGCCGGAGTTGAGGAACGACAGCTCGCGCAGCCGGCGCGCCAGGATTTCGTAATGGAATTCGACGTTGCCATGGAACGCGACGGTCGAGGGCCAGAAGCGCACGGTGGTGCCGCGCTTGCTGGTGGTGCCCAGCTGCTTCAGCGGGCCGACCGCGGCACCGTTGCTGAATTCCTGCTGGTAATGGAAGCCGCCCTGGAAGACGTCCAGCAGCAGCTTCTCCGACAGCGCGTTGACCACGCTGACGCCCACGCCGTGCAGGCCACCGGACACCTTGTAGCTGTTGTCGTCAAACTTGCCACCGGCGTGCAGGACCGTCATCACCACCTCGGCGGCGGATACCTCGCGGCCGAGCTTGGCGCTCATCTGCTCGTGCTTGCCCACCGGGATGCCGCGGCCGTTGTCCGACACCGACACCGAGCCATCGGCATGGATCGTCACCAGCACGTTGTCGGCGTGTCCGGCCAGCGCTTCGTCGATGGAGTTGTCGACGACTTCGAACACCATGTGGTGCAGGCCGGTGCCATCGTGGACATCGCCGATGTACATGCCGGGACGCTTGCGGACAGCCTCCAGGCCTTCAAGGGCGGTGATGCTGTTGGCGTCGTAATTGCCGTTGCTGGCCGGAGTGTTCTGTTCTTCGCTCATCGCGCTTGCCGTTGGCTCCACAGGTCACGCGCCGGCCCGGAGGTCGGGGCGTGAGTAAAGAGGGGATCGTCGAAAGTATACCAGCCGGGCCCTTGCGCACCCGGAACCGTCATGGGCGGACTTGGATGGCGCCGTGTTCCACGTGGAACACGGCGGACGGATGCAGGTGTTCGGACAGGGCGACAGGGGTCTCGGTGGCGGTAATGAAGACTTGGGCGGGGGTTGCGGCCAGCAGATGCAGTACGCGTTGCTGGTGGTGCCGGTCCAGTTCCGCCCCGAGGTCGTCGAGGGCGATCACCGGCCACTCGCCGCGCTGGGCCGCGTAATCATCCGCCTGGGCCAGCAGGCAGGCCAGGGCGGTGAGCTTGGCCTGGCCGCGCGACAACGCATCGCGGCCAGGAATCTCCCCATAGCCGACCGACCAGTCGGCCCGGTGTGGCCCCACCGAGGTGTGGCCCATGGCGCGGTCGCGCTCGCGGGACAGCAACAGCGCGTCGGCCAGCGACATCTCGTGCCGGCGCCAGCCCGGTTGCAGTTCCAGGCGCTGCAACTGCAGCCCAGGCGCCAGATCCGCCGCAATGGCCACGGCGCGTTCCTGCAGCCGGTCGAGGTAATGCTGGCGCCGCGAGGTCAGCGGCGCCCCCGCCTCGGCCAGTTCGTGGTCCCAAGCATCAAGCTGGCGCGGGGCGGCGCCCGCCTTCAGCAGGGCATTACGCTGCTTGAGGGCCCGGGTGTAACGACGCCACAGCGAAAGAAAGTCAGGTTCCACGTGGAACAAACCCCAATCGATGAAACGCCGGCGCGGCTCGCTGCCGCCACTGGCCAGGGCGTGGCTGCCCGGCTCGAAAGTCACCACCGCGAGAGCCGCGCACAGCGTTCCGAGTTGCGCTACATCCTCCCCATCAAGACGGCCCTTCCACGCCTGGCCGGCATGACGCAGGCCAGCACGGCGCAGCCGTTCGTCACCGCCGGCTCCCACGCGTTCCTGCCACTCGACAAAGACTTCCAGCGCCTCGGCGCCCTTCTGCACCAGTCCATCGCGGACCCGGCCACGGAAACTCCGCCCGTACGCCATCAGATGCAGGGCCTCCAGCAGGCTGGTCTTGCCCGCACCGTTGTCGCCGGTGATCAGGTTGAGGCCCGGGCGGGGAGCGAGCTCCACGGAATCGAACCGGCGGACCCGGTTCAGCGAGAGACGGACGATGTGCATTGATGCTCGGGGGTAGATGCAACGCCCCGGCGGTTACCCCCCGGGGAAAGATCCGCAGCTTAAAGCATCCATCCCCCGGACCGCGTGGTGAAGGGGGTGCCGCCGATCGTCGCCTTCGGGCGCCGCCCAGCCCTGTGGGGGGCCAGTGGGTCCTCCCTGCGTACCCTGTGGATAAATCCGCCGATTTCCCCCCCGGATCTGGCTACCCACAGCTATCCACAGGGCAATCCCCGCCTTTTCCGCAGGGGTTTCGCCCTATAAATATCCTTTTAAAACAAATAGATAACCTAGTTTTACATGAAATCCAGCACTACCATCACCACAAAGCTTTTGATTTATTTCCAGATTTAAAGCTTTGCAGGCCTCACGCAGACGTTCCCAAGGGGGATCTTTTCTGAGTGCCGACGCATCCCGGAACGGGAGCCTTCAACAGGCACCTCGTCGGCCTGGACTGGCAGGCGTTCCACATCGGGCAGGGCAAATAGCAACTTCGTCGCTGCCGGGTTCCACGTGAAACCTTGCGTGAACTGCAAGGCGAAAAGAAGCCCGGCATTGCCGGGCTTGTGTTCCACGTGGAACTGCGCGCCTCAGAGACGCAAGGGCATGACCACATGCCGGGATTTCTCACTGCTGGCTTCACGTACCAGGGCGGAGGAGTTGGAATCGCGCAACTGGATGACGATGTGCTCATCGCGCAGTGCCGACAGCGCATCGAGCAGGTAGTTCACGTTGAAGCCAATGGCCAGGTCGCTGACCTGGGTATCGGCCTCGATCTCTTCCTGCGCTTCTTCCTGCTCGGGGTTATGCGCGCTGATCTTCAGCTGGCCCGGCGTGACTTCAACGCGGACGCCGCGGTACTTCTCGTTGGACAGGATGGCCGCACGCTGCAGCGACGCACGCAGGGTTTCGCGGTCCACCTTCACTTCACGGTCGGCGCCGATCGGGATCACCGCTTCGTAATCCGGGAAACGGCCATCGATCAGCTTCGAGGTGAAGGTGACATCGTCGCGCTTGACCCGCACGTGGCTGCGGCCGACTTCCAGCTCCACTTCGCGGTCGCCGCCCTCGAGCAGGCGCTGCAGCTCGGTCACGCCCTTGCGCGGCACGATGATCTGGCGCTTGGAGCCGGTGCTGTTCTCCAGCGCCGTTTCGCACAGCGCCAGGCGGTGGCCGTCGGTGGCCACGCAGCGCAGCAGCTGGTCGCGCAGGTCGAACAGCAGGCCATTGAGGTAATAGCGCACGTCCTGCTGCGCCATCGCGAACGCGGTGCGCTCGATCAGTTCCTTCAGTGCCGATTCGGGCACCGCTACGCGCTCGGTCGCCTCGACCTCGTCCACGGATGGGAAATCGTTTGCCGGCAGCGTGGCCAGGGTGAAGCGGCTACGCCCGGCCTGCACGGTGATCTTCTCGCCGGTCTGCGACACGGTCACGCGGCTGCCGTCGGGCAGGGCGCGGACGATCTCGAACAGCTTGCGTGCCGGAATCGTGGTTTCGCCGTCCTGCGCATCCTCGACCGCGATGCGGGAGACCATTTCCACTTCCAGGTCGGTACCGGTCAACGACAGCTGGCCGCCCTGTACCTGGACCAGGAAGTTGGCCAGAACCGGAAGGGTCTGACGGCGTTCAACCACGTTGACGACCTGGGCCAACGGCTTGAGGAAGGCTTCGCGCTGCAGTGTGAAACGCATGTGGTTTCGTGCCCCTATGCTTTTAAAGATGTGGGTTAAATCAAAAGCTTGGTGGTGCTGGTAGAGCCAGATTTGGTTTAAAACACACCCAAGTATTTGTTTTTAAAGGATTTCATTGCATCGAAACCCTCTGTATCACTGGCCCGGAACGGGTGGGGAAAGCTGTGGATAACCTGGCGCCGATCTGGCAGCGCATTTTTATCCACAGATTCCCCAACGTCTGCCCCCGAATGATGCACCGTTTTGTGCGATGACGCCTGTCTCGCGCCGATGCATCATTCGCTGGCCCTGTTGCCACGTCGTTGCCGGTGTCCCGATGGTTTACTCACTCAACTTGCGGATGAGCTTGTCCCAGTCTTCGCGCAGCTTGCCGTCGGTCTCCATCAGCGTGCGGATCTGGCGGCAGGCATGCAGCACCGTGGTGTGGTCGCGGCCGGCGAAGGCGTCGCCGATTTCCGGCAGGCTGTGTTCGGTCAGTTCCTTGGTCAGCGCCATTGCCACCTGCCGCGGCCGCGCCAGCGAACGGGTGCGGCGCTTGGACAACAGGTCCTTGATCTGCAGGCCGTAATAGTCGGCCACGGTCTTCTGGATGTTGGGAATGCTGATCGCCTGCTGCTGCGCGCGCAGCAGGTCGCGCAGGGTTTCCTGGGCGAACTCGGTGGTGATCGCGCGTCCGGTGAAATTGGCGCGCGCGGTCAGCGTGTTGAGCGCGCCTTCCAGGTCGCGCACGTTGGAGCGCATCTTCTTGGCGATCAGGAACGCGACGTCATCGGGAATCTCGGCGCCGCGCTCGCGGGCCTTGGCCAGCACGATGGCCGCGCGGGTCTCGAAATCCGGCGGTTCGATCGCCACCGACAGGCCCCAGGCCAGGCGCGACTTCAGCCGCGCTTCCAGGCCCTCGACTTCGCGCGGATAGCGGTCGCAGGTCAGGATGATCTGCTGCTTGCCGTCGAACAGCGCGTTGAAGGTGTGGAAAAACTCCTCCTGGGTGCGGTCCTTGCCGGCGAAGAACTGGATGTCGTCGATCAGCAGCGCGTCCACCTGCTGGAACTGGCGCTTGAACTGGTCCATGGTCTTTTCCTGCAGCGCCCGGATCATGGCGCTGAAGAACTGCTCCGAACGCAGATACAGCACCCGCGCGGCCGGGTTGGCCTGGCGCATGGCGTTGCCGGCGGCCAGCATCAGGTGGGTCTTGCCCAGGCCGGTGCCGCCGTACAGCAGCAGCGGGTTGTGCGCACGGTCGCCGGGCTTCTGCGCCGCCTGGAAGGCGGCGGCCAGGCCCAACTGGTTGCTGCGGCCTTCGACGAAGTTGGCGAAGGTGTAATGCGCGTCCAGGTTGCCGTTGAACGGCACCGCCGGCGTGGCGGCCGCGGCAATGGCCGCAGGCGCGGGCGCCACCACCGGTTCGGCCGCGCGCGGGCGCGATCCGATCTCCAGCTGCACGTCGGTGACGTCGGCGAAATAGCGCAACAGCTCCTGGATGCGCGGCAGGTAGCGCTCGCGCACCTGGTCGACGATGAAGGCATTCGGGGCGTACAGCACCATGCTGTCGGCGCGGTGGTCGGCCTGCAACGGCTTCAACCAGGTGTGGACATCTTCGGGCGGGAACTCCGCTTCGAGACGTTCGATACAACGGGACCAGGCATCCATCAGGAATAATCGTAGAAGGCACGCGGGACGGGCGCAGCGAGCCGCCCGGCCACGTGCCGGAGTAGGGGAAAGTGGATGGCCCAGACTACCACCGCGCGGCGGGGGCGGGAATGCTTGTCCCTGACTTGTTCACAGGATCATCCACAGCCTGTGGATGAAACCCCTGCAGCGCAGGCCGGACAAGGCTTGACGCAGTGGGGGTGGGGTCTATAGAATTTCCGGTTCTTTCCGTCCCATTCATACAGGTGCCCCCATGGCCACCAAGCGCACGTTCCAACCCAGCAACCTCAAGCGCAAGCGCGATCACGGCTTCCGCGCGCGTATGAAGACCGCTGACGGCCGCAAGATCCTGTCGCGTCGCCGCGCCAAGGGCCGCAAAGTCCTCAGCGCTTGATTGCGTTGCCGCCCCGTGCGGCAGATGCAACTCCGATCGTGAGCAGCACCGACCCGCGCAAGCGATTTCCTCGCTCTGCGCGGGTTCGTACGCGTGCCGAATATACAACGGTCTTCAACGGCGCCCGCCGTGTATCCGACCCGCTGATGACACTGCACTGGCTGAAAGGGGATTCCCCCGCCCGGCTGGGCTTGGCCGTGTCACGCAAGGTCGATACGCACGCGGTGGGCCGCAACCGTATCAAGCGTGTGCTGCGTGATGCCACACGCCACCTCCGGGCAGGCATGGCCGGGGGTGACTACGTCGTGGTCGCCCGCTCGGCGGCCAGACTTGCCAGCAACCGGCAGATCCGCGAGGCGTTCGAACGCCTGCTGCGCCGTGCCGGCGCATTGCCCGCCGTGGTCGCTGACGGCACAATGCCGCCGCGCGAGGGCAACGAACCCTCTTCTTCCTTGAACGCGCCGGGCACCCTGCCTGGTCGAGCCGAGCCTGCCTGCTGATGAACCAGACCCGTGTATTCCTGATTTTCGCCTGGCTGATGGTGGCGGTGCTGCTGTGGATGGAGTGGGGCCGCGAGAAGAACGCGCCGGACCCGGCCACCGTCGCCGCGACCCAGCCCGCGGTACCGGCGGCAAACGATGCCGACCTGGCACCGCCGGCCGCCGGCAACGTGCCGCAGGCGGCCGTTCCCGGGCAGGCCGCGGCCACGCCGTCGCCAGCGCTGGAAGCGGTCACCACCGCACCCCGCGTGAACGTGACCACCGACGTGCTGAAGCTGGTGCTCGACGGCCGCAGCGTGCTCGACGCCGACCTGCTGCAGTTCCCGCAGACCAAGGCTGCCGGCAGCCCGCCGGTGCAGCTGCTGACCGAGGAAAAGGCGCATCCGTACAGCGCCACCAGCGGCTGGGTCGGCCAGGGCGGCTCGGCCGCGCCGGGCGCCAACGGCTTCCAGCCGGTGCAGGCGGCGAAGGACTACACCCTGGCCGATGGCCAGAGCGAGCTGCAGGTGCCGTTCGTCTGGAACGGCCCGAACGGCGTCAGCATCCATCGCACCTACACCTTCAAGCGCGGCGACTACGCCATCGGCGTCAAGGATGAAGTGGTCAACGCAGGCACCACGCCGTGGCAGGGCTATGTGTTCCGCAAGCTGGACCGGGTGCCGGCGGTGCTCAGCCGCAGCATGACCAACCCCGATTCCTTCAGCTTCAACGGCGCCACCTGGTACGACAACGACAAGAAGTACCAGCGCCGGCCCTTCGCCGACTACCTGGAGGACGGCAACCTCAACCAGACTATCACCGGTGGCTGGGTGGCGATGCTGCAGCACCATTTCTTCACCGCGTGGATCCCGCAGGCCGACCAGGCCTCGCTGTACCTGCTTTCGCAGAACGGCCCGCGCCATGTCATCGAGGCGCGCGGCCCCGGCTTCACCGTGGCCCCGGGCCAGAAGGTGAGCACCCAGGCACGCCTGTGGGTCGGCCCGAAGCTGGTCAACCAGATCGCCAAGGAAGACGTGCCCGGCCTGGAGCGCGTGGTCGACTACAGCCGCTTCTCGCTGATGGCGATCATCGGCCAGGGCCTGTTCTGGGTGATGAACCAGGTCCACAAGCTGGTCGGCAACTGGGGCTGGTCGATCATCGGCCTGGTGATCCTGCTCAAGCTGGCGTTGTTCCCGCTGGCCAATGCGCAGTACAAGTCGCAGGCCAAGATGCGCAAGTTCCAGCCGCGCATCGCCCAGCTCAAGGAACGCTATGGCGACGACCGCCAGAAGTTCCAGACCGCGATGATGGAGCTGTACAAGAAGGAAAAGATCAACCCGATGGGCGGCTGCCTGCCGCTGCTGATCCAGATGCCGATCTTCTTCGCCCTGTACTGGGTGCTGGTGGAATCGGTGGAACTGCGCCAGGCACCGTGGTTCGCGTGGATCCAGGACCTGACCGCGCGTGACCCCTACTTCATCCTGCCGGTGATCAACGTGGCGGTGATGTGGTTCACCCAGAAGCTGACCCCGGCACCGGGCATGGACCCGATGCAGCAGAAGATGATGCAGTTCATGCCGCTGGTGTTCGGCGTCATGATGGCCTTCATGCCGTCCGGCCTGGTGCTGTACTGGGTGGTCAACGGCGGGCTGAGCCTGGCCCAGCAGTGGTGGATGACCAAGAAGCACGGCGAGGACGCACCGACGCCGCCGGCCAAGGCCGAAGCCAAGTAAACGCGAAAGCCCGCCGCAGGCGGGCTTTTCGCATGCGCGGCGCGGGTGCGCGCCGTCGTGCTGCCCACGGGGCCAGCGGCGCAGGCGCCGCTCCACTAGAATCGTCCGGCCTCCGCCCGTCTTCGTCTGCCATGTCCCGTTTTCCAGCACTGCGCGGTTTCCTGTTGCCCGTGGCGATCGCCGCGTTGCTGGGCGCGTGCGGTGGCGGGCAGCAGGACGTACCGCCGGCCCCGGCAGCGGAACAGGCCGCGGCCGCCGACCCTGCCGCCGCGCCGCTGCTGGCGGCATTGCAGAAGCAACTCGACGGCCACCGCCGCATCATCGTGCTGCTGGCCGACGAGGGCGCGCAGGGCGAGCGCGACCGCGCCACGTCCACCCGCATCGGCCAGCAGTTGTTCCACCAGGGGCTTGAACAGCGCGAGGCGATCGCCGCGCAGTTCGATGCGCTGCTGCGCACCGCCAGCCCGCAGCGCTTCGCCACGCTCGGCGTGGTGCTGGACTACATCGAGTCGGCGCCGGATCTGTTCGATGCCGACCGCCTGGCGTTCCGCGAGGTGCTGCGCGACCTGCACGCGCGCATCGGCGCCGATTCCTCGCTGCCGGCGGTCAAGCTGCACCAGCGCATCGGCGAGGACCTGGAGGCGCTGGACGAGATCGAGCGCAACTACAACCAGGAAGTGACCCGTATCTTCAGCCGCTTCGATCGCACCCGCGCCATCGCGCTCAAGCGCGAGAAGTGGGAGGACTACGTGGCCCACCTGCGTACCCGTTACGAGCGCGAGGTGATCCTGCGCGACCATGGGGTGATCGAGCCCTACCCGATGTCGATGAAGGACAGCGAGCGCGAGATCTTCGGCCGCGACCTTCCGGCCAAAACCGTGGTGCTGACCTTCGACGATGGTCCGCACAAGGCGCATACCGAGGAGATCAGCGCCATCCTCAAGCGCTACGACGTCCCCGGCGTGTTCTTCGAGGTGGGCCGCAACATCGGCACCGTCGCTGCCGACGGCACGGTGACGCTCGGTGCGATGGCGGGCATCAGCCGCCAGTTGATGGCCGACGGCTATGCGGTGGGCAACCACAGCCTGACCCACGCGCAGCTGTCGCGCACCAGCGGCGACGCGCTGCGCGAGCAGGTGCTGGGCACCGACACGCTGCTGCGCCGGGTCGGTGGCGAGCGCGCGCCGCTGTTCCGCTTCCCCTATGGCGCGCGCAACGCCGAAGGCCTGCAGCTGCTCGGCGAGGCCGGGCTCAAGTCGATCATGTGGAACATCGATTCGATGGACTGGGCCGACCCGGTGCCGGAGTCCATCGTGCAGCGCGTGCTCGAGCAGGTGCAGAAGGAGCAGAAGGGCATCATCCTGTTCCATGACATCCACGATCGCGCGGTGAAAGCGCTGCCGCAGATCCTGGACCGGCTGATCGCCGACGGCTACCAGTTCGCCGGCTGGAACGGCCGCGATTTCTCCGTCAGCCGCGCGCGCCGCGATGCCGGCAACCCAGCCACCGTCACCACCGGCTACGAGAAGTCCTGGGCGATCGTGATCGGCATCGACGACTACGCGAAGTGGCCGAAGCTGGAGTACGCCAGCCGCGACGCGCAGGCCGTGGCCGACACCCTGACCGGCCAGTTCGGCTTCCCTTCCTCGCAGGTGATCGTGCTGAAGAACCACGAGGCCACCCGCAACAACATCCTGGCGGCGTTCCACGACCGCCTCGCCGATGGCCGCACGCAGAAGAACGACCGCGTGTTCGTGTTCTTCGCCGGCCATGGCGCCACCCGCCAGCTCGCCTCCGGGCGCGACCTGGGCTACATCATCCCGGTGGACTCGGACCCGCGTGAGTTCGCCACCGACGCGATCGCGATGACCGACGTGCAGAACATCGCCGAGAGCCTGCAGGCCAAGCACGTACTGTTCGTGATGGACGCCTGCTACAGCGGCCTGGGGCTGACCCGCGGCGGCGCGTCGTCTTCCGCGTTCCTGCGCGAGAACGCGCGGCGTGCCGCGCGGCAGATGCTCACCGCCGGTGGCGCCGACCAGCAGGTGGCCGACAGCGGGCCCAATGGCCACTCGGTGTTCACCTGGGTGCTGCTGCAGGCACTGTCCGGCAAGGGCGACCTCAACGGCGACGGCCTGATCACCGGCACCGAACTGGCCGCCTACGTCGCGCCGGCGGTGTCGGCGGTATCGCGGCAGACCCCGGCGTTCGGCAGCCTGCCAGGCTCGCAGGGCGGTGAGTTCGTGTTCCAGGTACCGGACAGCCAGGAATTCCTCAACGCCGGCACCACCCAGCTCTCGGCCGACGCCATCGCGCTCAACAGCCGCGTCGATGCGGCCCAGGGTGGCGCCGAGGCCGCGGTGAAGGTGGCCAGCCTGCAGGGCGGCAGCAGCACGCTGGTAGTGCCGGCGGCGGTGCCGGCGTCCGACCGCCAGCGCGCCCAGCAGGCCAACGACCGTGGCCTGCAGCTGTACCGTGAAAAGCGCTACGACGAGGCGGTGGCGCAGTTCACCGAAGCGCTCAAGCTGCGCCCGGATTTCGCCCAGGCCGCCAACAACCTCGGCTTCGTCTACTACCGCCAGCAACGCTACGCCGAAGCGGCGCGCTGGCTGGAGAACACACTGAAGATCGACCCGTCGCGCGCGGTGGCCCATCTCAACCTGGGCGACGCCTATTTCCACGCTGGCGACAAGCCCCGGGCGAAGCAGGCCTACGCCACCTACCTGGAACTGCAGCCGCAGGGCAGCGGCGCCGCGCAGGCCCGCGCGCAGCTGCAGAAGCTGTAAGCCATGAACGACAGCGCCGGGCGCGACACCATCATTGCCATCGCCAGCGGCGCCGCGGCCGGCGGCGTCGGCATCCTGCGGCTTTCCGGTCCCGCATCGGCGGCGATCGCCCGCGCGCTCGGCTGCCCCGCGCTGCAACCGCGGCATGCGCACTACGCGCGCTTCCGCGATGCGGACGGCGAGGTGCTCGACGACGGCATCGCGTTGTACTTCCCCGGTCCGCGCAGTTTCACCGGCGAGGACGTGGTGGAGCTGCAGGGCCACGGTAGCCCGGTGGTCCTGCGCCAGCTGCTGGAGCGCTGCGTCGCGCTCGGTGCGCGCCAGGCGCGGGCCGGCGAGTTCAGCGAACGCGCCTTCCTCAATGGCAAGCTCGACCTGGCCCAGGCCGAGGCCATCGCCGACCTGATCGCCGCCGGCGACGTACGTGCCGCCCGCGCTGCCCGCCGCTCGCTCGACGGCGTGTTCTCGCGGCGCGTGGAGGACGTGGCCGAACAGCTGGTGCGGCTGCGCATCCACGTCGAGGCCGCCATCGATTTCGCCGACGAGCCACTGGATACGCTGGGCGGCGCGCAGGTACGCGCCGGCGTGGCCCAGGCGCGCGCGGCGCTGGCGCGGCTGCGCGCCGACGCCGAACGTGGCCGCAAGCTGCGCGACGGCCTGCACGCGGTGCTGATCGGCCCGCCCAACGCCGGCAAGAGCTCGCTGCTCAACGCCCTGGCCGGCAGCGAGCGCGCCATCGTCACCGACATCGCCGGCACCACCCGCGACACCCTGCGCGAGACCATCCGCATCGACGGCCTGGAGCTGGAGCTGGTCGACACCGCCGGCTTGCGCGAAGGCGGCGATGCCATCGAGCGCGAGGGCATGCGCCGCGCCCGCGCCGAAATGCAGCGCGCCGACCTGGCCATCGTGGTGCTGGACGCACGCGACCCGGAAGCGGGCCGGCAGGCGGTCGGCGATGCCGCCGCCCAGGCCGCGCGCCAGCTGTGGGTACTGAACAAATGCGACCTGCTGCGGCAATGGCCGCAACCAGCGGGCGGCGACGTGATCGCGATCTCCGCCGCCAGTGGGCAGGGGCTGGATCAGCTGCACGCGCGCCTGCGCGACCTTGCCAGCGAAGGTGCCGGTGAAGGCCAGCAGGGCGAGTTCTCCGCGCGCCTGCGGCATGTGCAGGCCATCGTCCTGGCCGCCGCGCACCTGGACGATGCCGAGGCGCAACTGCGCCACGACCACCTGGAACTGGCTGCCGAGGAACTGCGCCTGGCGCACCAGGCGCTGGGCGAAATCACCGGCCGCATGACCGCCGACGACCTGCTGGGCCGGATCTTCTCCAGCTTCTGCATCGGCAAGTGAGCGGCCGCCGGCATTGAAACGTTCATCGGCGGCCGGTTAGTCTGCGCGGGCCGCCGTGGGGGCGGCCCTGAAGGAGTCCGGTCCAATGCGCCATTGATGCCCGCCCTGCCAGCCCGCGCTGGCGAGGCCTCGCGAAGTCCCGCTGCCGCTGGCAGCCGGGTGATCCGGGCATGGATGGAATGCAATGACCACGACTCCCTTCCTGACGCTTGAACGCGTCTCCTGGCAGCTGCCCGACGGCCGGCTGCTGTTTTCCGATCTGGACGAAACCTTCGACGCGCGCCCGACCGGGCTGGTCGGGCGCAACGGCGTGGGCAAGAGCGTGCTGGCGCAGGTGCTGGCCGGCCGCCTGGCGCCCACCCGCGGGCGCTGCCTGCGCTCCGGGCCGGTGGCCTGGCTGCCGCAGCAGATCGACGCTTCGCCGTCCGCGAGCGTCGCCGAACTCGCCGGCCTGGGCGATGCGCTGGCGGCGCTGCATCGTATCGAGCAGGGCAGCAGCGACCCCGCCGATTTCGAAGCACTGGGCGAGCGCTGGCAACTGCGCGAACAGCTGCAGGCCGCACTGGAGCGGATGCAGCTGCAGGGCGTCGCCGCCGATACGCCAGTGCGCCGGCTCAGTGGCGGCCAGCGCATGCGCGTGGCCCTGGCGGGCGCGTTCCTGTCGGATGCCGATTTCCTGATCCTCGACGAGCCCACGAACCATCTCGACGCGCCGGGCCGGCAGCTGCTGCGCGACCAGTTGCGGGGCTGGCCACGCGGCCTGCTGGTGGTCAGCCACGACCGCGAGCTGCTGGGCGACATGCAGCGCATCGTCGAGCTGTCCTCGCTGGGCCTGCGCAGCCATGGTGGCGACTACGACTTCTACGCGGCACGCAGCAGCGAAGAGCGGCGCCAGGCCGCGGACACGCTGCAACAGCGGCGCCACGAACGCCGCCAGGGCGAACGGATGCTGCGCGAGCAGCAGGAACAACGCGAGCGTCGCGCCGCCCGTGGCAACCGTGAAGCGGCGCACGCCAACCAGGCACCGATCCTGCTGGGCCGGCAGAAGCAGCGCGCGCAGGCCAGCGCCGGCAAGGCGCTGCTGCAACGGCAACAGCAACGCGAGCAGCTGCAGGAACAGGTGCGGCAGGCGGCGGCGCAGGTGGATGCCGCGGCCCCGGTGGTGTTGCTGCCGGCCGCCGCCGCCGGCGCTGCGCCCGCCAAGGTGGCCGCGCTGCAGGACGTGGTGCTGCCGTTCGTCGAAGGTGCGCTGGCGCGGATCGACCTGCTGCTGGGGCGGGGCGAGCGGCTGGCCCTCACCGGCCGCAATGGCAGCGGCAAGTCGGTGCTGCTGCAGCTGCTGGCCGGACGGCTGGCGCCGCGGCACGGCACGGTGCAGGTCAACGTGGCGCATGCCTGGCTCGACCAGCATCTGTCCCTGCCGGTGCCGCGGGGTACGGCGGTGGAGCAGCTGCGCCATGCCACCCCGGGCATGGCCGAACCCGAGCTGCGCACCCGGCTGGCGCTGCTGGGCCTGGCTGCCGGGCACGCCGACGCGCCGGTCGCCGCGCTCAGTGGCGGCGAGCGCATGAAGCTGGCGCTCGCCTGCGCCGTGTACGCGCAGCCACCGGCGCAGTTGTTGCTGCTCGACGAACCGGCCAACCATCTCGACCTGGAGGCGACGCAGGCCCTGGAAGCGCTGTTGCGGCAATGGCCGGGCACGCTGCT
The DNA here is from genome assembly GCF_056393075.1 of Stenotrophomonas sp. Steno-Z10-HUANG. Taxonomy (NCBI): domain Bacteria; kingdom Pseudomonadati; phylum Pseudomonadota; class Gammaproteobacteria; order Lysobacterales; family Lysobacteraceae; genus Stenotrophomonas; species Stenotrophomonas sp. Steno-Z10-HUANG. Next base: position 142,522 of record NZ_JBWJPA010000007.1, on the reverse strand, counting down.
GGTGGCGGCACATGACGAAGCGTTCCTGCGTGGCATCGGCATCAGCGGCCGCCTGCATGCCGGCGCCGGCGGCTGGTGCCGGTTGCCGCCGTGAATCACGCCAGCCGCACGCGATGCGGGCAGTGGCGGCGCAGCGCGCGGCCATGTCCCATGCCGGTCACATCCACCCCGCACACTCCCGCTTCCTTCAATGACGGCAACAGGAGCGGGCGGTGTCCGGCAAAGCGGTGATGGCGGTGGTGGCAGGGCTGTGCATGATGGCATCCTCGACGGCAATGGCCGCCGCTCCCGTTCCCCCATCGCCGCAGGTATCGGTGTACGCGCACCGTGGCGCCAGTGCGCTGCTGCCCGAGCACACGCTGGCGTCCTACGCGCAGGCCATCGTCGATGGCGCCGACTACATCGAGCCGGACCTGGTGATGACCCGCGACGGGGTGATGGTCGCGCGCCACGAGAACGAGATCGGCGCCACCACCGATGTCGCCGCGCGCCCGGAGTTCGCCGCGCGGCGCACCAGCAAGGTGATCGACGGCAGGCGCGTCGAGGGCTGGTTCACCGAAGACTTCACCCTGGCCGAACTGAAGACCCTGCATGCCCGCGAGCGCCTGCCGGAGCTGCGCGGCACCGCGTTCGACGGCGAGTTCCGCATTGCCACCCTGGACGAGATCCTCGAGTTCCTGGTGCAGCAGGCGCGGCGCAGCGGGCGCGGCATCGGCCTGGCGCCGGAGATCAAGCACGGCAGTTACTTCCGCGGCATCGGCCTGGCGATGGAGGAGCGCCTGCTCGACGCCCTGCGCGGCAATCCCTACACCCGTGTCGCACCGGTACTGGTGCAGTCGTTCGAGACCGCCAACCTGCGCCAGCTGCGCGCGCGCATCGGCCGCCAGTCCAACATCCGCCTGCTGCAGCTGCTGGGCGACGCCCAGGCGCAGCCTGCCGACGTGGCACTGGCCGGTGGCGAGCTGACCTACGCGCGCATGGCCACGCCGGCCGGCCTGCGCGAGGTGGCCGGCTATGCCGATGCGATCGGCGTCGAGCGCCGCGCGCTGCTGCCGCTGGATGCGCAGGGGCGGTTGGCCGCGCCCACGCCACTGATCGCCGACGCGCATGCCGCCGGCCTGCAGGTGGTGGCCTATACCTTCCGCCCGGAAAACCCGTTCCTGCCGCCGGACCTGCGCCAGGGCGCAGCCGATGCGCGCAACCCACAGGGGTCCATCGCCGAGATCCGTGCCTATCTGCGGGCCGGGATCGATGCCTTCTTCACCGACGACCCGGCGCTGGGCCGCCGCGCGGTGGACGGCGATGGCCCCGTTGCCGGCGGCGCCGGCTGATGCCCGGTCACGACGGGTCGCGGCGCGGGCGCGGGCGCAGCTGCACCACCACCTCGTAGTCGCGGCCCTCGCGCGGCTGCCACAGCACCGGCACCTGGCCGGGCGACGGCGGCTCCAGCTCGGCATCGGCCAGCGGCGCATCGGCGTCGTCCTGTTCGTCCTCGTCCTCCCAGCTGTAGCGCTTGCGCGGTGCCAGCGGGTCGGCATGGCGGAACAGCAGGGCGGCGATCACGCCGGCGGCCGCGCCACCCATGTGCGACTGCCACGACACGCCGGGCTCGTGCGGCAGCACGGTCATCACCATGCCCCCGTAGAACAGCACGCCGATCATGCCGGCGGCGATCGCGGCGCGGTCGCGGCGCAGCAGGCCCAACCCCAGCACCAGGAACATCAGGCCATGGGTGATGCCGCTGGCGCCGAGGTGGTGGCTGCCGGGCTCGCCCAGCATCCACGCACCGACGCCCGAGCCCAGCCACAGCAGTGGCAACGCGCGCAGCGTCGCCTTCGGGTAGACGGCGCCGGCCAGGGTTCCCAGGATCAGCAGCGCGGCCGCGTTGGCCGCCAGGTGTTCGATGGAACCGTGCAGCAGCGGCGCGCCGAGCAGCCCCAACAGGCCCGCGGTGTCGTGCGGGCCCACCGCCCAGGGCCGCCAGTCCCAGCCGGTCTGCTGCAGCGCGAACATCGCCACCAGCAGCAGCACGAAACCCAGGCTCAGGTTGAAGGCGCGCAGCACGCGACGGCGGTCGCTGCTGCGGTCGGTGGCCGAGGTCTGGCCGGTGTCTGGCGTGTTGGAAGTGTCCATGGCTTTCGGGATTGCGGCGCCCTGCAGTGAATGCAAGGGCGCCGCATCGGGACGCCGGCGTACCACCGGCGGGACAATCGCGGCGTATGCCGGTTCCGGGTCAGGCCTTGTGCCCGCCCTTGGGCGGCAGCTTCAGGCTCAGCACCATCGTCACCACCAGGATCGCGGCGACCACGCCCAGCGACACCGGCACCGGGATCTTGTACAGGTCGATCAGCAGCATCTTGGCGCCGATGAAGCCCAGGATCACCGCCAGGCCGTACGGCAGCAGGTGGAAGCGGTCGGCCATGCCGGCCAGCAGGAAGAACATCGCGCGCAGGCCCAGCACCGCGAACACGTTGGAGGTCAGTACGATGAACGGGTCGGTGGTGATGGCGAAGATCGCCGGGATCGAATCCACCGCGAAGATCACGTCGGTGACCGCGATCAGCACCAGCACCACGAACATCGGGGTGAACCAGCGCACGCCGTTCTTCTCGGCCATCAGGCGGTTGCCGTTGTACTCATGGGTGATGCGCAGGTGCCGGCGCATGAACTTCAGCGCGGGGTTGTCGTCCAGGCTCGGTTCCTGGCCGGCGGCGAACCACATCTTCCAGCCGGTGAACAGCAGGAACGCGCCGAACACGTAGAGCAGCCAATGGAACTGGCTGACCAGCACGGTGCCGGCGAAGATCATCACCGTACGCAGCGCAATGGCACCCAGGATGCCGATGATCAGCACGCGCTGCCGCGCCGTCTCGGGCACCGCGAAGTAGCCCATGATCAGCAGGAAGACGAAGATGTTGTCGACCGCCAGCGCCTTTTCGATCAGGTAGCCGGTCAGGAACTGCAGGCCGATTTCATTGGCCACCGCGGTACCGGCGGTCTCGTTCAGGTAGTACCAGAGGCCGGCGTTGAAGGCCAGGGCCAGGGCGACCCAGCCGATCGACCACAGCAGGGCTTCCTTGAAGGTCACCTTGTGCGGGCCGCCGTGGCGCATCAGCACCAGGTCGATCAACAGGGCGGCGATGACGACGGCGACGAAGCCGCCCCAAAGCCAGGGATTACCGATTGTCTGGATCATGGGAGTTCCGGTCATGTGGAGGTTCTGGGAACCGCAGGGGCCAAGAACTGGACACGGAATCGGGGAGACCGGGGACAGAGCTTCGCCTATGCGGCGAAGGTCTTGCTCACAGTCCCGGGGCCGGGACTGCCGTTGCACCGGAGCCTTGCGGCTCGAACTGACGGCGACAACGTCTGGGAGCTACTCCCCTTCAGCCGCCGATAGTGCCGGCTTGACGCTTTGCCGTCAATGAATGCGCCGCGGCGGCGGCCCGGCGCCCGTTACAATGGCGCCCATGAATACCCCCCTTCCCGTCGTACGCCTGAAGAACGCGTGGCGCTCCAGCCACCCGTGGATTTTCCAGAAGCTGGTCGAAAAGCCCGTCGCCAAGCCCAAGCCCGGCACCATCGTCGACGTGGTCGGGGTGGATGGGGAGTGGATCGGCCGCGGCTTCTACAACGGCCACTCGCGCATCGCCGTGCGCATCCTGGAAACCCGCCGCGACGTGGACGTGGACCAGGCCTGGTTCGCCGCCAGGATCGCCGACGCGGTGTCACTGCGTCGTGACGTGCTCAAGCTGGACCAAGTGTCCAACGCGTGGCGCGTGGTGCACAGCGAGGGCGACGGCCTGTCCGGGCTGGTGGTGGACCGCTACGACGACCTGATCGTGGTCGAGTTCTTCGCCGCCGGCATGTTCCGCCACCGCGAATGGATCTACGAGGCGCTGCGCGCGCAGTTCCCGGGTTGCCGCTTCCACAGCTTCGCCGACGAACACGTGCAGAAGCAGGAGAGCTTCGACTTCCACGGCAACACCACCACCGAACCAGCGGTCATCACCGAGTACGGCATCAAGTTCCGTGCTGACCCGGCCGGCGCGCACAAGACCGGCTTTTTCGCCGACCAGCGCGAGAACCGGCAGTGGCTGAGCCAGCAGGTCGAAGGCAGGAGCGTGCTGGACCTGTGCTGCAACACCGGCGGCTTCGCCGTGTACGCGGCCGCGCGCGGCGCCAGCGAGGTGCTGGGCGTGGACATCGACCAGAACGTGATCCAGATCGCCAAGGGCAACGCCCGGCTCAACAACGCCAAGCCGAAGTTCGTGCAGGCCGACATCTTCCCGTGGCTGCGCGATGCCGCCAACCGCGGCGAACAGTACGACGTGGTGATCCTGGATCCGGCCAAGATGACCCGCGACCGCGACCAGGTGATCAACGCGCTGAAGAAGTACCTGGACATGAACAAGCTGGCGCTGGGCGTGGTCAAGCCCGGTGGCCTGTTCGCCACCTTCTCCTGCACCGGCCTGGTGTCCGAGGAGCAGTTCCTGGACATGCTGCGCCGCGCCGCGTTCTACGCCGGCCGCACCCTGCAGATCCTGAAGGTGGCCGGCGCCGGCCCGGACCACCCGTTCATGGCGCACGTGCAGGAATCGCGCTACCTCAAGGCGGTGTTCTGCCGCGTGGTGGACTGAGCATTCCAGGGGAGCGGCAACGGTCGCTCCCATAGCGCGCGGATCGGGCGCCATGCCCGGCGGCTATGGCTGTAGCAACGGCGGGTACTACCGGTCCGCGCCGCGGCGGCGGTATGGTCGTGGCCTTTCCCCGAAGCCGAGGCCCGCATGTCGCTGCGTCGTCTGTCCCTGCTGCTCGCCCTGGCGCTGGGCGCCCCGTTGTCCGTCCAGGCGGTCGAATTCACCCAGGCCGAACTAGCCCGCGCCAAGGCCCTGCAGCAGCGCCTGCTGACCCTGGACAGCCACCTGGATACCCCGGCCAACCTGGCCCGGCCCGGCTTCGACATCCTGCACCGCCACGACCACAACGCGCTGTCGCAGGTGGATTACCCGCGCATGCTCGACGGCGCGCTCGACGGCGGCTTCTGGGCGATCTACACCGACCAGGGCGACCGCAGCCCCGCCGCGCACCTGGCCGAGCGCGACCACGGCCTGATGCGGCTGATCGAGATCCGCGAAATGCTGGCCGCGCACCCGGACCGCTTCCAGCTGGCGCTCACCGCCGACGATGCCGCGCGGATCAAGGCCGCCGGCAAGCGCGTGGTCTACATCAGCATGGAGAACGGCAGCCCGCTGGTGGCCGACCCGTCGCTGCTGGGCTTCTACCACAAGGCCGGGCTGCGCCTGCTGTCCACCGTGCACTTCGCCAACAACGAGTTCGCCGATTCGGCCACCGACCCCAAGGGCGCGGAGTGGAAGGGCCTGAGCCCGGCCGGCAAGGCGCTGGTGCACGAGGCGGTGCGGCTGGGCATCGTGATCGACCAGTCGCATGCGTCCGACGCGGTGTTCGATGACCTGGCGGCGATGCTGCCGGTGCCGTTCATCCTCTCGCACAGCGCCGCCAAGGCGGTGTTCGACCATCCGCGCAACCTGGACGACGCGCGCCTGCGCCAGCTCGCCGCCAAGGGCGGGGTGATCCAGGTCAACGCCTACGGCGGCTACCTGCTCGACGAGACCCCCAGCCCGGAGCGCAAGCAGGCCGAGGAAGACCTCGAAAAGCGGCTCGGCGGCTGGGATGGCATGCCGATCGAGCAGGGCGTGGCGCTGGCGCGGGGGATGGCCGAGCTGGACCAGCGCCTGCCGCGGCGGCGGGCGACGCTGGACGACTTCTTCGTCCATTTCGCCCACCTGCTCGATGTCGTCGGCCCCGACCACGTCGGCATCGGCATGGATTGGGACGGCGGTGGCGGCCTGCCGGGCATGCGCGACGTCACCGACCTGCCCAAGATCACCGCCTGGCTGCAGCGCCGCGGCCTGAGCGATGCGCAGATCGCCAATATCTGGAGCGGCAACGTGCTGCGGGTGATGCGCCAGGCGCAGGACTACGCGGCGAAGAACGCCGCGAAGTAACCGGGCGCCATTGCCACCGCTGCGTCGCGTGGCCGCGCTGGCCGCGCGACGGCGAGGCCGAGCGCCGCATGCCCGGCGCCTTCGCTGCCACGGCAGCGGCAGCGCCGGTTCCCGGGTCGGCCGGTCTGTCCGCGGCCGTGATCGGCCGCCGCAGTTTCCCTGGGATGGATCCACCCGGCGCGCCCGGCGCTGCGCTTCGTACCCGGGCACGAAGCCGCGGCGGTCGCCGCGCGCGCGCGTTGCCCGCGTGGGTCAACGCACGTTGCCCCGCCGCGTGCCGGGGTCGCCGCCGGGGTCAGCCCGGCGGCTTGCCGAGCACCGCATTGCGGCGGCTGTAGAGCACGTAGACCACCAGACCGAACACGTTCCACAGCGCGAACCACAACTGGGTGCGGGTGGGCAGGCTGAAGAACAGGTAGATGCAGCCCAGGATCGCGATCGGGCCGACCACCCACGCCAGCGGCGTGCGGAAGGTACGCGCGCGGCCGGGTTCGCGCCGGCGCAGCACCAGCAGGCACAGGCCGACCGCGGTGAACGCGGCCAGGGTGCCGGCATTGGCCAGCGCGGCGATCTCGTCCAGCCGCGCCACCCCGGCCAGCGCGGCCACCAGCACCGCGGTGAACACGGTGATGGTCACCGGGGTGCCGGTGCGCGGGTTCACCAGCGACAGCCCGCGCGGCAGCAGACCATCGCGCGACATCACGAAGAAGATGCGGCTCTGGCCGTAGAAGAACGCCAGCAGCACGGTGGGCAGGGCGATGATCGCGACCACGCCGATCACCAGCGCGGCGGTGCCGTGGCCCAGTTCGCGCATGATCAGCGCCAGCGGCTCGGCGCTCTTGCCGAACACCGTGTAGCTCATGGCGCCGACCGCGGCCAGCGCCACCAGCAGGTAGATCAGGGTGCAGCCGACCATCGAGCCGATGATGCCGATCGACAGGTCGCGCCTGGGGTTCTTGGTTTCCTCGGCGGCGGTGGAGATCGCATCGAAGCCGTAGAAGGCGAAGAAGATGATCGCCGCCGCGGCCATCACCCCGCGCTCGACCCCGTCCGGACCGAGCGACTTGGGGAAGCCATAGGGCATGAACGGCTGCAGGTTGGCCGGGTCGAACGCCGGCAATGCCACCCACACGAACACCGCCAGCGCGATCAGCTTGAGCACCACCAGCACCGCGTTGACCGTGGCGCTCTCGCGGGTGCCGGCGATCAGCATGCCGGCGACCAGGAAGGTGATGACGATGGCCGGCACGTTGAGCAAGCCGCCTTCCACGTGCGGGCCCGCGGCCAGCGATGGCGGCAGCACCACGTTCCAGCCGAAGGAGGTGTGCAGCCATTCCAGGAAGCCGACGAAATAGCCGGACCAGCCCACCGCCACCGTGCTGACCACCAGCGAGTATTCCAGGATCAGGCTCCAGCCCACCACCCAGGCGATGGTCTCGCCCAGCGCGCTGTAGCTGTAGGTATAGGCGCTGCCGGCGGCCGGCATCATCGTCGACAGTTCGGCATAGGCCAGCGCCGCGCAGGCGCAGACGATGCCGGCGACGATGAACGAGATCAACACTGCCGGGCCGGCCTTGTCCGCACCCACGCCGATCAGGGTGTAGATGCCGGTGCCGACGATGGCGCCGATGCCCAGCGCGACCAGGTGGGGCCAGCTCAGCGACGGGATCAGGCGGCGGCCTTCCTCGTGCTGGGTGAGTTGGTCGATGGATTTGCGCCGGAGCCAGGACTGCATGCGGACCTCGCGGTTCGTGGTATTCGGGAAAGGGGCCGAGTTTCGCCGAACGCAGCGCAGCAAAGCCAGAATTTCCCGTTGCTTTCATGGGCTTTGGCGATGGGCGGTAGCCGGGGCGACGGATCCGGCACAAAAGCCGCCAGCCAGGTGTTGATGGCGCCGCCCGCCAATGCGCCCGGGGGGCGGCGTGGACGAAGCGGGGCAGGGCGCCCGATGCAGCGCCTGGGGGCGATGGGGGGACAGGACCTGCCGGCAAGATGCGGCGCATCCACGTCGTGGCCATGGGGGCTCACTGCGCCGGGCTTCGCCGATGGCGCGCCGCGGCGAACCCCGTACGCGGCAAGCCCCGTACCTACGCGCGGCGCGGATGCGCCAGCAGGTACTCGCGCAGGGCCACGGCCTGGTTGTGTTCGGTGTCGCGGGCGGCGTAGACCAGGGTCACCGGCCCGGCGTCCAGCGCATCGCGCAGCGGCGCCAGCAGCCGTGGCTGCGCGGCCAGCTCGCGCCAGTAGCGCTGGCGGAATGCGTCCCAGCGCTCGGCGCGGTGGTCGAACCACTGCCGCAGTTCGTTGCTGGGCGCCACGTCCTTGAGCCATTGCGCCTGTAGCCGGGCGCGGCTGACCCCGCGCGGCCACAGGCGGTCGACCAGGAAGCGCTGGCCGTCGCCGTCGCTGGCCGGTTCATAGGCGCGCTTGCAATGGATGGGCATGCCGACCTCCCGGCGCCGGGGCTCAGCCTTCCAGCCCGAGCCGTACCCCGAATGCGATCAAGCATACGCCGACCGCGCGCCGCAGCCACACGCCCACGCGTGGGTACCCGGCCAGGCGCCGGGCGATGAACTGGCCGCCGAAGATCAGCACCGAGCACCAGCCCACGCTCAGTACCGCGATCAACCCGGCCATCAGCCCCAGGGTCAACGCGCCACGCTGCGTGGCCGGGTCGATGAACAGCGGGAAGAACGCCATGTAGAACAGGATCGCCTTGGGGTTGAGCACGCCCACCAGCAACGCCTGCCGGAACCAGCGCCGGCCCCACTGCTGCGCCGTGGCGCCGGCCGCGGCGGCCGGTTCGCGCAGCAGTTGCAGGCCGACCCAGACCAGGTAGGCCGCGCCGACGTAGCGCAGCCCGGCGAACAGCAGCGGATGTGCCTTCAGCAGCGCGGCCACGCCGGTGGCGGCGATGGCGATCAGGATCTGGTCGCCCAGCATCAACCCGGCCAGCGTCGCGTAGCCGGCGCGCACGCCGCCGCGCGCGGTGGCGGTGAGCAGGGTGAAGGTGCCCGGCCCGGGCAGCATCAGGAACAGGATGACGGCCACCACGAAGGTGCCCAGGTCGTTGATGCCCATCCACGGCATGGCGCTGGTCCCGGCCGGCTCAGCGCGCGCGCTGCATGGCAAGGCGCTGTTTCACCGCGGCGATCAGCGCCTGCAGGTCGTCATGCCGCGGTACCTGGTAGCGGTCGCCGGTGATGTCCAGATTGCCCTTGCGCCAGAAACCTGCCGGCGCGGCCACCAGCAGCTTGCCCGAGCGCGCATACAGGCCGAACTCGAGCAGGGTGACCGGGCTCTGCGTGCCCGGCGCGAAGTACATCAGCACGATGTCGGCCTGTTCCAGTGCTGCCAGCTCCCATTCCACCTGGCGACGGAACTCCGGCTCGTCGGCCTCGGCGCGCCAGGCCGGGTTCCAGTCGGCGCGGCGTGGGTTGAGCAGCACCACGTCCTCGTCGGCCAGCGCCTGCTGCACCTGCTGCTGCCAGTCGCCGGCCCTGCCCATCTCGATGCTGCCGGCCAGGAACACCCTGGGCCGTGCGTCGCCCGCGGGAATGGGGGCGGGCGAGGTGATCGTCTGCGAACCCGCCGCGGCGACCGGCGACAGCAGCAACAGGCAGGACAGCAGCAACGGCTTCATGGCGGGCGGGAATGCGCGTGGGGTGCACATGATCGCAGAAGCGGCGCAGCCGGTGAGACGCGCGGGGCTACACTTTGCCCCATGCAAACCGAAACCCTGATCCTGGCCGGCCTGCTGCTGGCCGTCATCGTGCTGCTGGTGTTCGTGTTCCGTCGCATTGGCGGCAACGGGCACGCTGAAGCGCTCGCCCGCGACCTGGACGTCGAACGCCAGCGCGCCAATGCCGCCGCCATCGACGCCGGCCAGCTGCGCGGGCGCCTGGAATCGCTGGCCGCGGAAATGGAACACGAGCGTCGCGAACAGGCCGAGCAGGCCCGGCAGCTGGCCGCCCTGAACCAGCGCATCGAACGCGAAGCCACGCAATCGGCCGAGGCCGCGGTGCGCCTGGCCGAGCGCGAGGCGGCGCTGGCCGACGCCCGCGCGCAGCTCGCCGAACTGAGCGCGTCGCTGGAACGCGAGCGCCAGGCCCTGCACGCCGCGCGGGCCGACAGCGCGCGCCTGCTGGCCGAGCTGCAGCATGCGCGACAGGCGCAGGAACAGCTGCGCGACTGGATCGCCGCGGCGCGCGAGAACCTGTCCGGCGCCTTCACCGAACTGGCCGCCAAGGTGTTCGACGAGAAGGGCCAGCAGTTCGAGAAGAACGTGCGCCTGGCCACCGGCCAGTCGCGCGCCGACATCGAGACCCTGCTCAAGCCGTTCGCCGACAAGCTGGGCGAGTTCCGGCAGCGGGTGGACACCCTGTACGGTGAAGAGGCGCGCGAGCGCGCCAGCCTGCTCGGCGCGGTGGGTGAGCTCAAGACCCTCAACCAGGACATGGCGGCGCAGGCCGCCGCGCTGACCAGCGCGCTGAAGGGCAGCGCCAAGGTGCGCGGCGACTGGGGCGAACTGATGCTCGACAACGTGCTGCGCGGCTCCGGCCTGGAAGAGGGCATCCACTACGAGCGCCAGGCCCATGCCACCACCGACGAAGGCGACAGCCTGCGCCCGGACGTGGTGGTGCGTTTCCCCGACCAGCGCGCGGTGGTGATTGACAGCAAGGTCAACCTCATCGCCTGGCAGGAAGCGATGAACGCGGCCACGCCCGAGCAGCAGGACGAAGCCCTGCGCCGCCATGCCATCGGCCTGCGCCAGCACGTCAAGGACCTGGGCGACAAGAACTACCCCAAGGCCATCGGCGGTGACGCACTGGACGTGACCATCGCCTTCGTCCCGATCGAAGGCGCGCTCTCGGCCGCGCTCGGCGTGGACATGGACCTGCAGTCCTATGCGTTCGATCGCCGCGTGGTGTTCGCCTCGCCGAACACGCTGATGGCGCTGCTGCGCGTCACCGAGCGGCTGTGGACGCGCGACAAGGTGCAGCGCCAGGCGCTGGAGATCAGCGACACCGGCGGCAAGGTGCTCGACGCGCTGGTCGCCTTCCTGGCCGAGTTCGACATGGTTGGCAGGAAGCTGGAGGAGGCGGGCAAGGCCTTTGCCCAGGCGCGCAACCGCCTCACCGAGTCGCCGCAGTCGGTGTCCAACCGCGCCCGCCGCCTGGCCGAACTCGGCAGCAAGGCGCGCAGGGCGCTGCCGCCGGAACTGCAGCCGGAGAGCGTGCGCGCCTTGACCGATGGAATGACGGGCGACGATGCCAGCGCAACGGACTGAAGATCCGCAGCGTCGTACCGCATCGCGGATGCCCGGCACCCGGCAGCATCATCAATGGGGGATGTAGATGACCGCATTGCTCATCCTTCCCGGTCTGGACGGAACGGCAACGCTGCACACGGCATTCATTGAGGCCGCTGCGCCGCTGTTCGACTCCGTTGAGGTGGTGCCGTATCCCCCGGACCGGCCGCTGGGTTATGCCGAGCTGGAGGTTATTTCCAGGGCTGCATTCCCAGAAAAACCGTTTGTGCTGCTGGGCGAATCCTTCTCCGGACCCGTCGCGCTTTCCATCGCCGCAGACCCGCCTGCCAACCTGCGCGGCCTGGTTCTCTCCACTACGTTCGCAACCGCACCGGTTCCCTTCTTGCGTACGTTCGCCCCATTGCTGCACGCCGTTCCCTTCCCGCTCCCGCCATCGATGCTGTTGTCCTGGTGGCTGTTCGGGCGTTGGGCGACGCCAGCGCTTGAGGCCGCGCTGCGGCATGCATTGCGCCAGGTTTCCCCCCATGTGCTGCGTTTCCGCGCCGCCAGCGCGCTGCGGGTCGACGTGCTGGCGCGATGCGCCGCCATCGCCGTGCCCGTGCTCGATCTGCGTGCCAGCGACGACAAGCTGCTCCAGCGCGATCCGGGCAGGCAGATGAGCGCTGCGATACCACGTTGTCGGACGGTGGAAGTGGCAGGTCCGCATCTGTTGCTGCAGGCCGAGCCGGAGGCCTGCGCCAGGATCGTCGGCGAATTTGCGGCAGGGATCGACGCCTGACCGGATATGCTTGGGCTGCCTAATCAACCACAGGAACCCCCCATGGCTACCGCCATCCAGGACATCCCCCTGACCACCCTCGACGGCGCCCCGGCCTCGCTGGGCGACTACCGCGGCAAGGTGCTGCTGCTGGTCAACGTCGCTTCCAAGTGCGGGCTGACGCCACAGTACGAAGGGCTGGAAAAGCTCTACCGCGAGAAGAAGGACGCCGGGCTGGAGGTGCTGGGTTTCCCGGCCAACAACTTCAACGGCCAGGAGCCGGGAAGCGAGGACGAAATCCGGCAGTTCTGCTCGCTCACCTACGACGTGACCTTCCCCATGTTCGCCAAGATCAGCGTCGCCGGCGCCGACGTGCACCCGCTGTACCAGCAGCTGATCGCGGCGCAGCCGGCGGCCGCCGGCGAAGGCCCGATGCGCGAGAAGCTGGTCGGCTTCGGCATCGAACCCAACCCGGCGCCGGGCATCCTGTGGAATTTCGAGAAGTTCCTGGTCGGCAAGGACGGGCAGGTCATCGGCCGCTTCTCGCCGGATACCACCGCCGATGACGCCGGCCTGCGTGCGGCGATCGATGCCGCGCTCGCGGCCTGAGCCCCGCCACCGATCGCGGCCCGGGCGGCAGCGGTCGGTTTTCGCGCCCCGCATCGGGCAACAGACTGAAGAGGCAATCGCAGGATGACGGCAGGCAATTCCGGTGGGTTCGCGGTCGGCTGGTTCACCCTGGCGCTCATCAACGCCGGGCTCGCCCAGGGCAAGGGACGCAGTGGCATGAACCGGGGGCTGCTGTCGCTGCTGCCTGGCCCGCTCGCCACGCTGTTGCTGGTGCTCCAGGCATCCCGGCACCCGGACGGCAGTTGAGTCCCGGTCCAGGGCGCCGACGCCGGCCCGGAAAAAAGAAAGCCCGGGGTTACCCCGGGCTTTCTTCGTACCTGCACTGCACACCGCGCGCTCAGCGCCCCCATTCGGGCATCGGCATCGCATCGACCGGGATGGTGGTCTGCTCGTCGTCGCCGTGGCGGCGGCGGTCGTGGCGCAGGTCCTTCTCGATCTGGTAATTGCGCCGCTGCAGCCAGGCATCGCGGGTGAGTGCGTACTCGTCCACCGCGTTGTCGCGGATGTCGTCCAGCGACAGCAACTGCACCCGGGTGTCGACCAGCTGCAGGCCCTGCAGGCCGATGCGCAGCGTGTCCGTGTCCACCCGGCGTAGCGGCGACAACGGTACGTCGCCGGCCAGGCCGAACACGTCGCGCACGGTACGCGGGCCGAAGAACGGCAGCTCCACGTAGCGCGACTGGCGCCAGCCCCAGGCACCCAGGGTCTGCCCGAAGTCCTCGCTGCGGCGCGGCACCATGGCCTTGCTGGCGGGGTCGAACAGGCCGCCGATGCCGAGCGTGGAATTCATCAGGAACCGGCCCAGCGAGTCCCAGGCGTCGTCGGCGTGGCCCTGCAGCAGCTGGTTGACCATGGTCACCGGCAAGCGCAGGTTGCTGAAGAAGTTGCTGACCCCGGTGCGCGCCACGCGCGGCACCACCTGCACGTAGGCGGTAGCCAGCGGACGGGCGATGCCGCGGTCCACCGCCAGGTTGAAGCGGTGCATACGGCGGTTGTACTTCTCCCACGGATCGTAGGTCGGCGCCGCGCCATCGCCGCCGCTGCCGGGCTCCGTACCGGGGGGGCCGTACAGCGCGGCGAAATCGTCCTCGGCGTCGGTCGCCGCGGCCGGGCTGGGCGGGGTCGCCTGCGCCGGGGTACCCGCGAGCGTGTCGTCGGATGCCCGGGCGGGCTGCGCCGCCACGTCGGCAACCGGGACCGGCGCCGGTGCAGTGGCCGGCGCCGGTGCGCCCGCGCAGGACGCGGCGTTGGCGCAGCCGGACGGCTCCGCGCCGACGCTGGCGCTGGCGGGCGGTGCGGTCGCGCGCACGGGCTTGCCGGCGCAGGCGCCCAGCACGAGCACGGCGGCCAGGAGCGGGAGGGTGCGGAAGAGGTTCATGTCAGTGTTCCGCCGAAGAGGCGTTGAAATCCAGGTCCGGTGACAGCCGGTACGCCGCGCGCAGCTCGTCCAGGCCCACCGGTGCGCCGACGATGGTAGCGCCACCATTGCTACGCATGCGTGCAGACAGCTCGGCCAGCAGCGCCACCCCGGCGCTGTCCACGCGCTCGACGGCGTTCAGGTCGAGCCGACGCAGCCCGCCCACCTGGCGCAGCAACTGCGGCCACAGCGCTACCGCCGCGGCGCGGTCCAGCGTGCCGGCCAGGTGCAGGGCGTCGCCTTCGACGCGCGCGGTGGCGTCACTTGCCACGGGGTGCCGGGCCCGCGGTGGCCTGCATGCTGCCGTTGCGCAGTTCGGCCGCCACTTCCTTGATCGACTTCTGCCGCAACGGGGCGTCGAACTGGTTCTTGAAGGTCTGCACGTAGGAGATGCCTTCGATCATCACGTCGAAGATCTTCCACTGGCCGCCGACGTTGCGCATCAGGTATTCGACCGGGGTCGGCTCGGCGCCGGCGCGCACCAGTTCGGTCGACACCTTCACGCCACGGTTGCCCGGCAGCGCGGCCTCGCCCTTGTAGCGGAAGCTGGGCTTGCCCTGGATGTCGAGCAGGGCCGAGCCGTAGCGGGCCATCAGGTTGTCGGCCATCGCGTCGGCGAACAGCTTGACGTCGGCATCGGCCGCGCCGCGGCCATGCACGCCCAGCACCAGGCGGGCGGCGTAGTCGCGGTCGAAGCCACGGCTCAGTTCGCTGTCGATGAAGCCGCGCAGCGCGGTCGGGTTGGCGCGGAACTCACCGCGGCGGGTTTCCAGCGTGGACAGGATGCGCGAGCTGGCGTCGAGCACGGTGCGCGCGGCGGCCGAAGGCTGCGCGGCGCTGGCTGCCGGGCGCGCCTGCGCCATCGCCAGCGACGGGGCGGCGGCGAGCAGGGCGGCGGCGAGCGCGGTGGTGAGCAGTCGGGTTTTCATGATTAGGGTTCTTCCTTGGTGGGCGTCTCGTGGGGGCCCGGGGGGGACGCGGCGTTGTTGCCGCCGCCGCTGAACATGTACTTGCCGACCAGCTGGATCAGGTCCACCGCCGGCTGCGTGAACACGATCTCGTCGCCGGACTTGAGCACGTCCGGGTCGCCGCCCGGCTGCAGGCCGATGTAGCTTTCGCCCAGCAGGCCGCTGGTGAAGATGCCGGCCGAGGTGTCGGCGGGCAGGTCCTTGAACTTGCCGTCCAGCGACAGGGTGACGATGGAGTCGTATTTAACCGGGTCCAGCTGAATATCGGCCACTTGGCCGATGGTCACCCCACCTACCTTCACTGGCGCCTGCGGCCGCAGCTGGCCGATCTGGCTGAAACGCGCCTTGAGCACGTAGTCGCCGCCGCCGATGCCGAAGCGCTGGTTGGTGGATGCCACCGCCAGTACCAGCAGCGACGCCAGCGCCAGCAGCAGGAAGGCGCCGACGGAGAATTCGAGTCGAGGTCCACGAATGGCCATGTTGTTGTCTCACTCCTGATCCAGCAGGTGCCTCGCCGGTGCGGGCGAAGCGGGTTGTTCGTCGGATCCGCGCACCGCCACGCGCGGGTACCCGGCAGGGATTGGCATCAATGGAACATCAGTGCGGAAAGCACGAAGTTGAACATCAGCACCAGCAGCGAGGCATTCACCACCGCGCGGGTGGTGGCCACCGAGGTGCCTTCGATGGTGGGTTCGGCGTGGAAGCCGACATAGGCGGCGACCAATGCGGCGGTGCCGCCGAAGATCGCCGACTTGAGCAGCGCCACGGCGAAGTCGTCCCAGAAATCGACGCTGCTGCGCAGCCCCGACCAGAACGTGCCGTTGTCCTGGCCCAGCACCTTCACCGCCTCGAACCAGCCGCCGGTGATGGCCAGCGAACAGAACACGCCGGTCAGCAGCGGCACGGTCAGCACCGCTGCCCAAAAGCGCGGCGCCACCGCCTTGGCCACTGGGTCGATGGCCATCAGTTCCAGTGCCTTGATCTGGTCGGTGGCGCGCATCAGCCCCAGCTCGGCGGCGATGGAGCTGCCGGCACGGCCGATGAACAGCAGCGCGGTCAGCACCGGTGCCAGTTCGCGGTACAGCGACAGCCCGAGCAGGGTGGACAGCGCATCGGCGGCGCCGAAGGTGGTCAGCGTGCGGTAGCCCTGCAGGGTCAGCACCAGGCCGACGAAGGCGCCGCCCACGGCGATGATCGGCAGCGAGCGCGCGCCGATCTTGTAGATCTCGCGGGTCAGCTCGGCGAGGAAATCGGGCGTCGGCAGCGAGCCGCGCAGTACCGTCAGCGAGAACAGGCCGGCGCGGCCCAGCGAGCGGATCGAGGACACGAACGGCATCAGGCAGCCCTCGGCCGCGGCGCGGCGTCGAACGGAATCGGGCCGTCGGGCTGACCGTGCAGGAACTGCCGCACCAGCGGGTCGCTGCTGGCCTGCAGCTGGTCAGGCGTGCCCGAGAACACGATGCCGGCGTTGGCGATGACCACGGCGTGGTCGCAGATCGGCAGGGTCTCGTGCACGTGGTGGCTGACGATGACGCTGGTCAGCCCCAGGCTGTGGTTCAGGCGCTGGATCAGGCTCATGATCACCCCCGAGGCGATCGGATCCAGCCCGGTCAGCGGCTCGTCGTAGATCATCAGCGGCGGGTCCAGCGCCAGCGCGCGGGCCAGCGCCACGCGCCGCGCCATGCCACCGGACAGTTCGCGCGGCCATGCATCGGCCGCGGCCAGCAGGCCCACCGCGTGCAGCTTCATCCGCACCAGGCGCTGCAGCACCGGCTCGGGCAGGCGGGTGTGGGTCCGCAGCGGCAGGGCGACGTTCTCGGCGACCGTCAGGTCGGTCAGCAGGCCGTTGCCCTGCAGCAGCACGCCGATGTTCTTGCGCATTTCCAGCAGCGCGCGGTTGCCCTGCGGGATGTCCTGCCCGAACAGGCGCACCTGGCCGCTGACCGGGCGCAGCTCGCCGGTCAACGCCGCCAGCAGCGTCGATTTGCCGGTGCCCGAGGGGCCGAGCACGGCGGTGATGCTGCCGCGCGGCACGTCCAGCGAAACGTCGCGCAGGATCGTGCGCCCGCCGCGGTCGATGCGGACGTCGGACAACTGCACCAGGGGTGTCCGGGGAAGGGACATGGCGGCCTTTAACGGAAAACCAACGTGGCAGGATTATCGGGTCCGCCTGAACAAAAGAGAACTGGACCGTGCAGTATTGTCGCCGGACCGGCACCGGGCGTCAGTGACCATGCGCGGAACGCCCAGTCTCCCTGGTGTCGTCACACGCGCTGCGGCGGCGTGTGCCCGCGTCCGTGGCCGACGGCACGCGAACCGCGCCATCCACCGCCGATCACCGCCACGTCCACGTCGCGCCCGCGCGCGTCGCAGTCAACGCGACGCCGCTCCGGCACAATGGCGCGGCCATGCCTGATGCCGCCGCGGATTTCCGCCTTTACCACTCCAATGCGCTGGACGTGCTCGCCTCGCTGCTGGCCCACGCGCTGCGCGCGCCCGCGCCCGGGCAGCCGCTGCTGGCGGCCGACACGGTCCTGATCCCGCAGGTGGCGATGCGCCGCTGGCTGCAGTCCACGCTGGCCGCCGAATACGGCATCGCCGCCAATCTCGAATTCCTCACGCCGGGTGAGTTCGTTGCCCGCGCGCTGCAGGAAAACGTGCCCGGCGAGCAGGACGACCTCGGCGCGCCGGGGCTGCAGTGGCGGCTGTACGCGGCCCTGACCGACCCGGCGCTGATGCGGCAGCCGGCGATGGCCGCGCTGCGCACCTATCTGGGGGGCGACGCGCCCGGCGCCGGCGACCCGCTGCGGGTGTGGTCGCTGGCCGCCGAACTGGGCGGGGTATTCGAGAAGTACCAGGCCTGGCGCCGCGACTGGCTGCTGCGCTGGGAGGCCGGCGCCGATCCCGCCGATCCGCAGGCCATCCTCTGGCGCCGCATCGCCGGCGGCCAGCAGCACCGCGCGCGCCGCATCAACGACTACCTGGCGCGGTTCGAGGGCGCCGGCCAGCCGCTGCCGCGCGGCCTGCCGGCGCGCCTGTTCGCCTTCGCCACGCTCAACGTCTCGCCCGACGTGCTGCGGGTGATCGCCACCCAGGCGCGGGTCGGTACGCTGCATTTCTACCTGCCCACGCCCACGCGCGCCTATTGGGGCGACCTGCAGACCCTGGCCGAACGGCTGCGCGGCGGCGTCGACGATCCGTTCGGCAGCGACGCCGGCGAGAACCCGCTGCTGCAGGCCTGGGGCGCGGCCGGGCGCGACTTCATGGCGGTGCTGGGCAGCTACGAAGTGGTGCACCCGTCCGGCGAGATCGCCGCCTATGCCGATCCCGAGCGGCGCGACGGGCCGACGCTGGACCAGGGCGGCCTGCGCGACAGCCTGCTGCACCGCCTGCAGGCCGACCTGTTCCACCGCCGCGCGCGGCCGCCGGCGCCGCTGCGCCCGGCGCTGCGGCTGGACGACCCCAGCGTGCAGGTCCACGCCTGCCATACCCGCCTGCGGGAAATGCAGGTGCTGCACGACCAGCTGCGCGCGCTGCTGGACGATCCGCGCTTCGACCCGCCGCTGCAGCCGCGCGAGATCGCGGTGCTGGCGCCGGACATCGACCCCTACGTGCCGTACCTGGAATCGGTGTTCGGCGGCCGCGGCGGCGGCGAGGGCCATATTCCGTGGGCACTGGCCGACGCCAGTCCGCTGCAGGGCGAGCCACTGGCCGACGTGTTCGTGCAGCTGCTGGGGCTGCCGGTGTCGCGCTTCGGCCTCAACGAGATCCTCGACCTGCTCGCCAGCCCGCCGCTGGCCGCCGCCGCCGGACTGGACGCGGCCGCGTTCGAGCGCCTGCACGGCTGGCTGCAGGCCGCCGGTGCGCGCTGGGGGCTGGATGCGGCGCACCGCGGCCAGCACCAGGCCCCGCTCGACGACGCCTGCACCTGGCAGTTCGCCCTGGACCGGCTGCTGCTCGGCCACGCCAGCGGCAGCGACGACGACTTGGCCGGCGTCGCGCCGTGGCCGGAGCTGGAAGGCAGCGCACTGGCCGCGCTGGATGCGCTGATCCGCCTGCTGCGGGTGCTCGCCCGCCACCAGAAGGCGCTGGCCGAGGCGCTGGCGCCGGCGCAGTGGCGCGAACGCCTGTTTGGCCTGCTGGACGCGCTGCTGCCGGAAACGCCCGCCGAGCCGTCCACCCAGCGCGCGCTGGACCGGCTGCGCAAGCTGATCAACGCCTTCGCCGAGGACGCGGAAAAGGCCGGCTTCGATGCGGCGGTGCCCGCCGAGGTGGTGCGTGCGCACTTTTCCACGGTGTTGTCCGAGGCCGACACCCGCGCGCCGCTGCTCACCGGCGGCGTCAGTTTCGGGCGCATGGTGCCGATGCGGCTGCTGCCGTTCCGCGCGATCTGCGTGCTGGGCCTGAACGACGGCGACTTCCCGCGCCGCGACCCGGCCGCCGGCCTGAGCCGGCTCACCGCCGAACTCGGCACCGGGCGGCGCCGCCACGGCGACCGTTCGCTGCGCGAGGACGACCGCTTCCTGTTCCTGCAGTTGCTGGCGTCGGCGCAGGACGTGTTCTACCTGAGCTACCTCGGCGCCGACGCGCGCGACGGCAGCGAACGCGAGCCTTCGGTGCTGGTCAGCGAGCTGATCGACGCGGTGGCCGCCTGCCATGCCGATGCGGCCAGCGCGCGCCAGGCGATGGTCGTGCGCCATCCGCTGCAGCCCTTCGCCCCGGCCGCGTTCGGCGGCGATGGCGAGCCGCGGCGTTTCAGTTACCGCCGCCAGTGGCACCCGGCCGCCGGCGCGGTCGGTGGCCAGCGCCAGCCGCTGGCGCCCTGGTCCGCCGGTGCACTGGACGCGCCTCTGCCCGACGCCCTGCGCGAACCCGCGCTGTCGCTGGATGCGCTGCGCCGCTTCCTGGCCGACCCGGCCGGGCAGTTCCTGGAACAGCGGCTGGGGCTGCGCCTGGGCGGCGAGATCCTGCCCGGTGACGACCTCGAACCGCTGGTGCTGCCCGAACGCGGGCGCGAGCACAGCGCGTTGCAGCAGCAGGTACTCGGCGCATTGCTGGAAGGCAGCGAACAGGGCCTGTACGAGCGCCTGCGGGCGCGCGCGCTGCTGCCCTCCGGGGCGCTGGGCCGGCAGCAGTTCGAGCAGCTGCTGGGTCGCATCCGCCCGTGCGCGGACAGCTTCGCGCAGTGGTACGACGGCGCGCCATTGCAGTCGCAGCGGCTGGAAGTGGCGATCGACGGCACCACCGTCCACGGCCGTGTCGCGCAGATCCATCCACAGGGGCTGCCCCGCCTGCAGGCCGGTGCGCCGGGCGTGGCCTGGGTGCTGCGCAGCGGGTTGGAATGGTTGCTGGCCAATGCCGCCGGCGTGCCGCTGCCGCTGCTGCAGTTCATTGATGCCGGCGATGGCGGCTTTGGCCCGCACATCCTGCCGCCGCCACCGGCTGAACAGGCCCGCGCCGCCCTGCAGGCCCTGCTGCAGCTGCGTGCGCGGGGATTGCAGGCGCCGCTGCCGTTCGCCCCCTACACCGGCTGGGCGATCTACAACGCCGATCCGGACGCCCGCGAAAAGGTCGCGCGCGAGAAGTGGCATGGCAGCGACCGCAGCTGGGGCGAGCGTGACGGCGAAGCCGTGCAACTGGCGCTGCGCGGCGCCGATCCGTTCGCCGACGCGGCCACTACCAACAGATTTATCCACAACAGCCTGGTGGTGTTCACCGCGTTGCGCGAGGGCCGGGTGGCGACCGGCGGCGGGGACCGCGCATGAGCGCCGCAGCACCTGTGAACGACCCGTACCTGGAGCTGCCGCTGGACGGCCTGCGCCTGATCGAGGCCAGCGCCGGTACCGGCAAGACCTTCACCCTGGCCACCCTGTTCACCCGGCTGGTGGTGGAACGGCACCTGCGCATGGGCCAGATCCTGGCCGTCACCTTCACCGAAGCGGCGACCCAGGAACTGCGCAGGCGCATCCGCGAGCGCCTGGACCTGGCGGCGCGGCTGGCCGAGGCCGCGCCAGCGGCGGACGCGGGCCACGAGGTCGCGCTGACCGGCGCCATCCTGCGCCGTTACCTGCAGCTGGGCACCGAAAGCGCCGCGCAGCTGGCGCGGCGCCTGCGCATCGCCGCCGAGGAAACCGACCTGGCGGCGATCTTCACCATCCATGGCTTCTGCGCCCGGGTACTGGCCGAACACGCGCTGGAGAGCGGCCACAGCTTCGCCGCGCCGGAACTGCTGACCAATACCCGCGCGCTCCACGCCGGGCTCGCGGCCGACCTGTGGCGGCAGCATGCCGCCCGCGGGGATGCGCTGGCGGCCCTGACCGCGCTGTGGAAGGGCCCGGACGCCCTGGCGGCCGACCTGCCGGTACTGGTCGCCGACCTGCCGCTGCTGCCGGCGCTGCCGCCAGCGCCGCTGGACGATGCCGGCCCGCCGCGCGACGCCGCCGCGCTGCGCCTTGCCGGCGGGCTGGCCGCGCATGGCGACGCCTACCTGCAGCAGC
The DNA here is from genome assembly GCF_056393075.1 of Stenotrophomonas sp. Steno-Z10-HUANG. Taxonomy (NCBI): domain Bacteria; kingdom Pseudomonadati; phylum Pseudomonadota; class Gammaproteobacteria; order Lysobacterales; family Lysobacteraceae; genus Stenotrophomonas; species Stenotrophomonas sp. Steno-Z10-HUANG. Next base: position 120,952 of record NZ_JBWJPA010000007.1, on the reverse strand, counting down.
TGCGCGCCGCGCTGGAGGGCGGCGTGCTCAACAGGAGCAGCTACAAGGCCGAATGGATCGAACCGCTGTTCCGGCAGCTGCTGCACTGGGCGCGCCATCCCGATCCGGCCGCAACGCTGGACGAGCGGCTGCAGCGGCTCACCCTCGACGCGCTGACGGCCCGCACCGTGAAGGCCAAGGCCGGCAGCACCCCGGTGTCGCCGCTGCAGCCATTGATCGCCGACTACGTGCAGGCGCAGGCGCGCTTCGCCGAATGGCGCCGGCAGCAGTCCATCGTCCTGCTGCATGCATTGCGCGACGACGCCCGCCAGCGCCTGGCGCGGCACAAGCAGCAGTACCGGGTGCAGACCTACGACGACCTGATCGACGGCGTGCATGCGGCGCTGGACGGCGAAGCCGGCATGGTGCTGGCCGAACGCCTGCGCGCGCAGTACCGCTTCGCCCTGGTCGACGAATTCCAGGACACCGACCCGCGCCAGTGGGACATCTTCCGCCGGGTGTTCGCCGAACCGCCCGCCGCCGCCGCGCTGTTCCTGATCGGCGACCCCAAGCAGGCCATCTACGGCTTCCGTGGCGGCGACGTGCACACCTACCTGCAGGCCCGCGAGCGCGCCGCCGAGGCGCCGCGACTGGCGCACAACTTCCGTTCGCGCCCCGGGCTGCTGCGCGCGATCGACGCGCTGTACGCCAACGCCGGCGAACAGGCTTTCCTCGACCCGCGCATCCGCTTCGAGCCGGTCGAGCCCGGCTCCAAGCGCAGCGATGCCGACTACCTGCTCGACGGCGTCCCCGCGCCGGCGCTGACCCTGCACCTGCTCGACGCCGACGCCGATGGCAAGCCGCTCAAGGCCGATGACTCGCGCCACGCCGCCACCGTGGCCTGCGTGGCCGACATCCACCGCGTGCTGTCCGCGGCGCGCCAGGGCAGGGCGCTGGTCGATGGCCGCCCGGTGCGCCCCGGCGACATCGCCGTGCTGGTGCGCTCGCACCGCGAGGCCACGCGCATCCAGCAGGCGCTGGCCGCTGCCGCCATTCCCGCGGTGGCCGCCGGCAAACACAGCCTGTTCGCGACCGTTGAGGCGCACGAGCTGCGGCTGTTGCTGCTGGCGCTGCTGCAACCGGCCGACGAAGGCCGCCTGCGCGCCGCGCTGGCCACCGTGCTGCTGGGCGAAAGCGCCGCGGCCATCGCCGCGATGGAGCACGAGGGCGACCGCCAGCGCCGGCACCAGGAACGCCTGCTGCAATGGCGCGAGCGCTGGCAGCGCGGCGGCGTGCTGGCGATGCTGTCGGACCTGTGCGCCGAACAGGCCGAGCGCCTGCTGGCGCTGGTCGACGGCGAACGCCGCCTGACCAACTACCTGCAGCTGGGCGAACTGCTGCAGGAAGCCGGCAGCCGCAGCATCGGCCTGCATGGCCTGCTCGACTGGCTGCAGGCGCGCATCGCCCACGCCGACGACGGCGACGAGGCCCAGCTGCTGCGCCTGGAATCGGACGCGCACCGGGTGCAGGTCATCACCCTGCACAAGAGCAAGGGCCTGGAATACCCGCTGGTGTACCTGCCGTTCGTCGGCATCGACGGCGGCGCACCGGCCAGCGACGGCCACCGCATCGTGCACGATGGTGAGCGCCGCGTACTGCACTGGAAGATCGACAAGGACGCGGCGGAGTGGAAGGCGGTCGGCCAGCAGGCCGCCGCCGAGGAGGCGGCCGAAGCCGCGCGCCTGCTGTACGTCGGCCTCACCCGCGCCGAGCACGCGCTGTGGATCGCCGGTGGCGCCCTGGCCGGGCTGCCCGGTTCGCGGCTGGGGCCGCTGCTGGATGACATGCAGCGGCTGGCCGCGCACCCCGACATCCAGATCGTCGCGGGCAGCGTGGATGCGCTGCCCGCGCGGCTGCCGCCCGCGCACGAGCCGGCGGTGCCGCCGGTGCGTGGGGTGCGCCGCGCGCTGGCGCTGGACTGGTGGGTCTACAGCTTCACCCAGCTCGCCCACGCCGAGGCCGGCCACGACACGTCGGCCGCCGCCACGCAGGACAGCGGCGGCGCCGCCGACGAACCGGCGCAGGGCGAAGACGATGCCGGCCAGGATCCCGTCACGGCGCAGGAGGCCTTCGATCCGCGCTTCGCCGGCAGCCGCTTCGGCAACGTGCTGCATGCGGCACTGGAGAACACCGACTTCGGCGCCTGGCGCGGCTGGCGGCCGGGCGACGCGGCGCCTGCGGGGCAGGCCGGAGTAATCGCCGCGGCACTGCGCGCCGAAGGCTATGCAGAGGCCGACATCGACGACGGCGTGGCCCTGCTCACCGTGCTGGTCGGGCAGACCCTGACCGTGGACCTGCCCGAAGGCGGCGCGCTGCATGCGCTGGCCGCGGGCGAGCGCCGTGCCGAGATCGAATTCCACTTCGCCATGCAGCCCACCGCGGTGCCGGTGCTGCTGCGCGTGCTGCATGCGCACGGCGTGGTGCGCGGCCGCCACGGCTTCGGTGCGCGTGGCCGCCTGGAAGGACTGATGACCGGCAAGATCGACCTGACCTACCTGCGCGACGGCCGCTGGTACGTGCTCGACTACAAGTCCAACCGCCTGCCCGGCTACGCCCCGGCGCAGCTGGAGGCGGCCATGCGCCACAGCGAGTACGACCTGCAGGCGCTGATCTACACCGTGGCGCTGCACCGCTGGCTACGCTTCCGGTTGGGCGACGGCTATGACTACGCGCGTGATTTCGGCGGCATCCGCTACCTGTTCTGCCGTGGCCTGGATGCGACCCGCACGCCTTCGCCGGGGGTGTACGCGCATGCCTTCGCGCCGGAACTGGTGCACGCGGTGGACGCGCTGTTCGCCGGCGGTGACGACGCCCACGCCGCGCTGCTGGCCCGGCTGGGAGGCCAGCCATGAGCCTGCTGGCCGCACTCAACAAGGCCGGGGCGCTGCGTGCGCTCGACCACGCGTTGGCGCAAAGCCTGCGCCGGCTCGATCCCGATACCCCCGACGCGGTACTGGCCGCCGCCGCGCTGGCCTCGCTGGCCGTCGCCCACGGCCACGCCGGGTTCGACCCGGCGCGGCCGGCGCGGCTGGTCGAGGCCGCGCTGCCCTGGCCCGACGCGCAAGGCTGGATCGCGCAGCTGCAGGCATCGCCCTGGGTGGCGCGGCCCGACGACGATGCCGACGAGGCCACGCAGGCGCCGCTGGCCTGGGAACACGGCCTGTTGTACCTGCGGCGCTACCGCGAGTACGAGCGGCGGCTGGCGCTGGGCCTGCAGCGCATCGGCCAGGCCCCGCTGCAGGCCGCCGATCCGGCGGCGCTGGCGCCGCTGTTCGCGCAGCTGTTTCCCGGCAACGCGGCCGCCGCGCCGGGCCCGGCGGCCCGGCAGGGTGACCTGTTCGCCCAGGTGCCCGCCGCTGCGGCCGCCGGACCCACCGACGCTTCCCCCGCTGGCGACCAGCAGGCCCGCGCCGCGGCGCTGGCCCTGCGCCACGCGCTGCTGCTGGTCACCGGCGGGCCGGGTACCGGCAAGACCACCACCATCGCGCGCCTGCTGGTGCTGCTGGCCGCGCAGGCCCAGGCCGCCGGCCGCGCGCCGCCGCGCGTGGCGCTGGCCGCGCCCACCGGCCGCGCCGCCGAGCGCATGGCCGAAAGCCTGCGCAACGCCGTGCAGCAGCTGCCGCGGCTGGGCGTGGACGCCGCGCTGTGCGCGCAGCTGCCGACCACCGGCACCACCCTGCATCGGCTGCTGGGCGTGATTCCGGATTCGCCGCGCTTCCGCCACCACGCCGACAACCCGCTGGCGTACGACACGATCGTGGTCGACGAGGCCTCGATGATCGACCTGCCGCTGATGGCCAAGCTGGTCGAGGCGGTGGCCAGCGGCACCCGGCTGGTGCTGCTCGGCGACCCGGACCAGCTACCCTCGGTGGAAGCCGGCGACGTGCTCGGCGCCATCCTGCGCGCCGCCGGCGACGGCACGCGCATCACGCCCGACGACGCGCAGGCATTGCAGGGGCTGCTGGGCGCACTGCCGGCGGCATCCATCACGCCGCCGGCGACCGGTTTCGCCGGCACCCGCGTGCAGTTGCAGCGCGGCTACCGGCAGAGCGAGGCGCTGCAGCTGGCACCGCTGGCCGCGGCGATGCGCGGCGGCGACGCCGCCCGCGCGCTGTCGCTGCTGCGCGACGCGCAGCTGCCCGGCGTGCACTTCCACGAGACCGAGGACGATCCGCTGCAGGCCTGGCGTGAACCGCTGCAGCGCTACTGGGAAGCACTGGCCGCCGCGCAGACGCCGGCACAGGCGCTGGCCCTGGCCGGGCGCCTGCGCCTGCTCACCGCCGTGCGCGAAGGCCTGCAGGGCGCGCGCGGGCTCAACGCGCGCATCGAGGAACTGCTCGGCGGCACGACCCCGCGCGGCGGCGCCCCCGCCCACTTCCACGGGCGCCTGCTGCTGGTCACCGAGAACAGCTATCGCCACCGCCTGTTCAACGGCGATGTCGGCATCTGCCTGCGGGACGGCACCGGCCGCGGTACCACCGCCTGGTTCGCCGGCGACGGTCCCGACGCGCCGCGGCCGTTCCACCCGGCGGCATTGCCGGCGCACGAAAGTGCCTTTGCCATGACCGTGCACAAGGCGCAGGGTTCGGAGTTCGACGAGGTCTGGCTGCAGCTGCCGCACCGCGACAACCGCGTGCTCAGCCGCGAACTGCTCTACACCGGCATCACCCGCGCCCGCCACGCCCTGCACCTGGCCGGCGACGCGGCGGTGATCGAAGCCGCGCTGTCGCGCCACGCCAGCCGCTGGTCGGGCCTGGCGCAGCGGCTGGGCCAGGCGCAGGGATAGTGCCCGCTGTGCCCTGCATGACCGGCGATCAGTGCTCGTGCCGACAAGTAGCACACGTGTGCTACTTCGGTCCGGAATCAGTGATCCAACGGGGCAGCTCATGGGCACCCCCACCATCCGCCTTGCGGACGAGTTGAAGGCCCGCATCGCCGAGATGGCGAAGGAAACCGGCATGACGCCGCATGGATTCATCCTGGAAGCGATCGCCGAGAAAGCGGCGCTGGCGGGAAATCGGGGCGATCGCGCAGCTGGCTTTCCAGCGGGTTGGTATCGAGCGCGTCGTCGCGGCCTTCGATGAAGGCCCGGTCCGGTACCTGCGCGGTCGCGCCCGCGGTTGCGGCCAGCACCAGCAGCAGGCCCGCCAGCAGCATGCGCATCGCCAGGGTCATCGCCTTCCCCGTGGTCCTCGTCCAGCCGCGAGGTCAGCGGCTTGCGCCCGCGCCCGTCGCCCACGGCGCACGTTCCAGCCCGGCGGCGAGGTAGTCGATCAGCCGCTGTACGCGCGCCGGGCGGCGCAGGCCGGGCGGGGTGACGATGTGCAGCGCGATCGGCTCCACCTGCCAGTCGTCCATCGCCGTTTCCAGGCGGCCGGCGCGCAGGTCGTCCCAGACCATGAACTCCGGTTGCAGGGCCAGTCCCAGCCCGCCGCGCAGCGCCGCGGCGAACACTTCGGCGTTGTTGGCCTGCAACTGGCGCGGCACGGTCTGCGCATATTCGCCGTGGCGCGGGTGGCGGAAGCGCCAGGTGTTGCCACCGCGGGTGTAGCTGTACTGGAAGCCGCGGTGGCCGGCGAGGTCGCGCGGGTGCTGCGGCCTGCCGTGCTCGGCGAAATAGGCCGGCGCGCCGACCAGCAGGATCCGCACCTGGCACAGCCGCCGCGCGCGCAGGCTGGAGTCGGCCAGGGTGGAGATGCGCAACGCCAGGTCGAAGCGCTCGGCCACCAGGTCCACCTGCGCGTCGCTGAGCTGGATATCCAGCTCCACGTCCGGGTGCGCGCGCATGAACGCCGGCAGCAGCGGCGCCAGCTGCGCCACACCGAAGGACATCGGCGCGGCCACCCGCACCAGCCCGCGCAGCGTGGCCGAACGGTCGGCGACCTCGGCCTCCACCGCCTCGCCCTCGTCGAGGATGCGCACGGCGCGCTCCAGTGCCGCGGCGCCGGCGTCGGTCAGCGACATGCGCCGCGAGGTGCGGTGGAACAGGGTGGTGCCGATGCGTGCTTCGAGCCGGGTGATGGCCTTGGACACGGTGGCCTGCGACAGCCCCAGCGCTTCGGCCGCACGGGCGAAGGAGCCGGCCTCGGCGACCCTGGCGAAGATGGCCCAGGCTTCTAGGTCGGGCAGTTGGCTCATGGCGGACGCTGTGGGAGGAGGAGATTGGATCATGGCACAAACGGAAAGAATGTCTTTTCATTCCTTCCATTCCGGAAGCAAACGCGCGTGCCTAGACTGGCCCCCATCGCAACCACCCTGCAGGACACGATCATGATCGAGCGTCGCCCGTTTGCCACCCTTGGCGGAGCCAACCACGGTTGGCTGGATGCCAGGCACCACTTTTCCTTTGCCGGCTACCATGACCCGGCGCGCGTCCACTGGGGCGCCCTGCGGGTGTGGAACGACGACACCATCCAGCCCGGCACCGGCTTCCCGCCGCATCCGCACGCGGACATGGAGATCGTCACCTATGTGCGCGAGGGCGCCATCAGCCACCAGGACGACCAGGGCAACAAGGGCCGTACCGAGGCCGGCGACGTGCAGGTGATGAGTGCCGGCACCGGCATCCGCCATGCCGAGTACAACCTGGAGCCGGGGGTGACCCGCATCTTCCAGATCTGGATCATCCCGGATGCGCGCGGCGGCGCCCCGGCGTGGGGTACCAAGCCCTTTCCCAAGGGTGGGCGCTCCGGTCGCTTCATCGCCCTGGCCAGTGGCATGCAGGGTGACGAGGAGGCCCTGCCGATCCGCGCCGACGCCCGCGTACTGGGCGCGTCGCTGAAGGCCGGCGAGAGCACCACGTACCACTTCCGCGACGCCACCCGCCACGGCTACCTGGTGCCCAACACCGGCAAGGTGGAAGTGAACGGCGTGCCGCTCGAAGCCCGCGACGGCGCCGCCATTGCCGGTGAGGGCAGCATCACCGTGCGCGCGCTGGAAGACGCCGAACTGGTGCTGGTGGATACCGCCTCCTGAGCGGCGGGACCGCCTGGTGATAGACGCAGGTGCGCGGGCGACCGCGCCCTTGCCGTCGTCCGCGAAGGCAAGCCGGATGCGGGAGCGACGCAGACACCCGTGCCTTCCGCTAGAACCCGGGCGCCACTGCCGCTGCGGATTCGCCGCGACATTCCCGGCGCCGCGCGGGTTCTCCCCGGCATGGCGTACGAACGGGGGTGGGTCAGCGCATCGCTTCGCGACGGCGGGTCGGAGGCGACCGGCCTGCGCATGCGCGGACAGCGCCGGGCCCGGGAGCCGCAGGAAGCAGGCACCTTGTCTGCCAATCCGTGCATGGTGCCACAGGCAGCGGTTGCGCTTGCCGCCATACTGCGGATTGGCCGGCCACGGTACCGCGACGACATGCGTGACTTCCTCTACTACTCTTCCCTGCTCCTGCTGGGATGGGTCTGGTACCGGTTCGGGCAGAAGCAGCTCCAGAAAGCGCCCTTCGACGAGAACGGCGCGCCGACCCAGGGGCTGGTGGGGCCGGTGGGCTTCCTGATGACCGCCGGCGTGGCGGGCTATGCGCTGTTCGCCATCATGCGCGCGCTGGCGCGGGGCCAGATACCTTGCCTCGGCAAGGGCTGCGCCGGGCAGGTGTATACGCTGGTCGCGCATGCGGGCGCGTACTGGGCCAACGTTCTGTTTCTGGTGTGGCTGGTGCTGGCGCTGGGTTATGGAATGTACGTGACGCTGAAGATCTGGTTCCGCTGATGGTCCACCGTGGGCTTTGCGGGTAGCGCCGGCGCCGGCAATGGCGGCATGCGCGGTCCCCGCCTAGACTGCTTTCCTTGCCAACCCGGGAATCCCGTCATGCAGGCCAAGGGCGAGTTCGACATCACGCGCGTCCCGCAGGAATCGCTGGACATCGGCGGCGGCGCGGTCGTCGGCCATGTGCGTTTCGACAAGCGCTTCCATGGCCCGTTGGACGCCAGCAGCGTGGTGCACATGCTGGCGATGATGTCGCCTGTATCCGGCTCCGGCGCCTACGTCGCCCTGGAACGCATCGAAGGCACCCTCGACGGCCGCCGCGGCAGCTTCCATGCCCAGCACAACGGTGTCATGGACCGCGGCGCGCCCCGGCTCGACCTCACCGTGGTACCCGACAGCGGCACCGGCGAGCTGGCCGGCCTGCACGGCCGCATCGCCATCGACATCGTCGACGGCAGGCACCACTACACCTTCGATTACGGCTTCCGCGATCCCTGAGGCGAAAGCCGGGCCGCCCGCGTCCGCCCAGGAGCGCGTCTGCAGGAGCGTGCTGCGGTGCGCGATGAAGTTCTTCCTGTCAGGCCCCGTCGCGCATTGAAGTGCGCTCCTGCGGGTGCGTGGGTCATTGCGGCTTTTTGCGCCGCTGGCTGCGCGTGGGCCTGCGGGCGGCCGCGGCGCCATCGCCATCATTGCCACCGGCGGTACCGCCGCCGAGCTGCTCCAGCCACGACAACGCGTCGGTGTAGGCGACGAAATGCTGCAGGTAATCGGGGCAGACCTCGCGCATCAGCGCCATGGCGCGGTAGGTGAGCACGCTGGAATGCAGCGGGCCGGCGTCCTCGGGCAGGCCGTCGAGGCAGTGTCGCAGCAGGCCGTCGATGCGGATGCGGGTCCACAGCTGCTGGAACTCGTCCAGTACCGGCATCGGCGCGGCCAGATCGACGACCGGCACGGCGTCGCTGGCGTCGCCCGCTGCACCGGGTGCAGCCGGGGCGGCGGCCTGCGCCGGTGCCGCCGCCGGCCGCGCATGGCCGAACCGGTCCAGCAGCTGTCGCAGTGGGCTGGCGCCGGCGGCGTGCGTCGATCGCGGCAGCCCGGTGGGCGGTGGCAGTGCGGCATAGGCATCGGCCAGCTCCCGCAGGCGGGCGTCCAGGCGCTGCCGCAGCGCGCCGTCGTGGCGCGCCGCGTGCCGCGCCAGCGCGCGCATCAGCGCGAAGCGCAGCGGATCGATGCGGTCGGCGCCCTGCTGCTGCCAGGCTTCCAGCCGCGCGTGGACATCGCCGGCCTCAGCGGCCATCGGCCTTGCCATCGGGCGCGTGGCGCGGGATCGGCGCGATCTCCACGCGCCGGTTCTTCGCGCGGCCGGCCTCGTCGTCGTTGGAGCTGACCGGCTGCTCGGCGCCGAACGCGGCGGCGAACACCGACGACGACGGCACGCCGTCGGTGATCAGGGTGCGGGTGACGGTGAGCGCGCGCGCCGCCGACAGTTCCAGGTTGTCGGCGAAGCGGGCGTTGGCCGCGCGCACCGGCTGGTTGTCGGTGAAGCCGCTGACCATCAGGATCTCGTCGCGCGCGGACAGGTAGTCGCGCAGCGGCCCGGCGATGCTCTGCAGCAGCTCGCGGCCCTCGGGCTGCAGCTGGTCGGAGTTGAGCGCGAACAGCACGCTGCCGCTGATGCCGATGCGGCCGTCGATCACGGTCACCCGGCCGGCCGCCAGCGGCGCGGCCAGTGCCTGCTCCAGGGTCTTCAGCCGCGCGGCCTCGGCCTGGCGCTGCTTCACTTCCTCGTCCAGGCGGTTGTGCAGCAGCAGCTGGATGCCGATGACGCTGGCCAGGATCAGCACGAACGCGCCCAGCAGCACCGACATCAGGTCGCCGAACGCGGCCCAGGTGGTGGCGCTGGATTCGGCGTCGAACTCGATCTCGTCGCTCATGCGCCGGCGGCCCCGTCGCCGGTGCCGGCCAGTTGCTGCAGCTGGCCGATGATCTGCTTCTGCGACAGCATGCTCAGCTCGATCACTTCGCGTGCCTGCGCCACGTAGTAGGCGAGCTGCTCGTCGCTGCGCGCCAGCGATTTCTCCAGCGCCGATTCGATGGCCTGCAGGCGTTCATTGAGGCTGCCGGTGGCGTCGCCGAACGCCTGCACCGCGCCGCCGAATGCTTCGCCCAGGCTCGCCACTTCCAGCGCGCTGCCGGTGACGTGCGCGGCGGCGGCGTCGAGCCGCCCGGCCTCGCCTTCGACCTGCGCGCTGAAGCGGCTGCCCACGCGCTCCAGCAGCTCGGCCGAGGTCGAGACCAGCGCGTCGATGGCGCCGCGTTGTTCGTGCGATGCATGGTTGACCGCGTCGAGCAGGGTCTGCAGGGTCTCCAGCAGGCGCCCGCGCTCTTCCAGCATGGCGGTGTCGCGGACCATGCTGTCGGACAGCTTCTGGCGCAGCTCGGCGACCACTTCGGCGGCCGCGCGCGGCGCCTCGGACGCGGTGGCGACCAGCCGCCCGATCTCGGCCAGGGTATCGCGCGCCTGTGCCTGCGCCTGTGCGTGGATCGCCTGGGTGGTCTGTACCAGGGTGTCGCAGACCTGCTGCTGCTGCGCGGCGACCTGGGCGCTGCTGTGTTCCCAGCGCTGGCCGAATTCGCCGGTCAGCTGGGCGAAGGCATCGCGCCATTGCGCCAGGCGCTCGGCGTCGCGCGCCTGCAGGGCGCCCTGCAGTTCGCCATGCGAACGCTGCAGGGCGTCGATCATGGCGTCGCTGCGCCGGGCGAAGTCGGCGGCGGCGTCGGTCAGCGCCTGCGCGTTGCCGGCGATGCCCTCCAGCGCGCCGCCGGCCGCGGCCTGCAGCTGGGCCGAGACCTCGCCCGCGGTGCGTGCCAGCGCGTCGCACACCTGCTGCTGCTGCTGCGCGACCTGCGCGCCGTTGCGCTGCCAGTTCTCCTCCAGCGTGGCGAGCATCGCCGCCAGCGACTGCGACCAGTGCGCCAGCCGCTGTTCGTCGCGCGCGGCCAGTGCCGCCTGCAGTTCGCCGTGCGCCTGTCCCAGCGTGTCGACCAGCGCGCGTGCATGCCGGTCGAGGTGTTCGGCGGCGGCCACCAGCGCCTGCTCGTTGCGCTCGGCCAGCGCCACGTGGGCGTCGTGCTGGCGCGCCAGTGCGCTGTTCCAGGCGTCGGCGGTCCGGCTGCTGCTGTCTTCCAGCCGCGCCGCCACGCCGTCGACCAGCGCGGCCGAGCGCTGCTCGAAGGTGGCGGCGAATTGCTGCAGCGCCTGCTGCAGGCCATCGGCCAGTGCCGCGTTGCCGCGCTGCTGCTCGGCGACGGCGGCGCTCCAGCTCTCGCGCGCGGCGCTGGCCGCGCCCTGCACGGCACTGTCCAGGCCGTCGAGCTGGCGGTGCACGGCCTGTTCGATGGCCGCCTGCAGGCGGTCGGACTTCTGCGCCAGCGCGGCCATGGTGGTGTCCACCACCGGCTGCAGCGCGGCACCGACGGCGTTGGCCTGCTGGGCGATGCCGTCGCGCAGCGCCTGCTGCAGCGAACCGGCCAGCTGCGTCCATGCCGCCTCGCTGTGCTGGTGGAATGCCTGCTGGCTGGCCTGCAGGCGTTGCCCGGCGTCGTGCTGCTGCCGCTCCAGGGTGTCGGCCAGGGCCTGCAGGCGCTCGACCAGCGCCGGCATCAGCGCGTTCTGTTCCTGCAGCAGGCGGAAGGTCTCGCGGCGCTGTACCGCGTGCGACAGGTGCCCCAGGTGCGTGGCGATGCCCGCGTCGAGCTGCTGTACCGCCTGCGCGCGTTCGCGCCGCAGCAGCGCCGACAGCAGGCCCAGCGCGGCCGAGCTGGCGACGCCGGCGATGGAGGTGCCGAACGCGAAACCCAGGCCCTTGACCGGCGCGGCCAGCGAACTGCGGATGGCGTCCAGGTCGGTGGCGCTCTCCAGCGCCAGCCCGGTGCCGCGCAGGGTCGCCATCATGCCCAGCAGGGTGCCGAGCATGCCCAGCAGCACCAGCAGGCCAACCAGGTAGGGGGTCAACGCCGGTGCCGGCAGGCCGACGCGGTCGCCCTGGATGCGCAGCCGCACGCCGTGGCGCAGGCCCGGCTGCAGCCGCGACAGCCAGCCGTCGAGGTCGCCGGCGGCCTCGCCCAGCGATGGCAGCGCCTGCACCAGGGTGGCGGTGGCCTGCCGGTAGCGCAGCAGTTCGAAGCCGCCGGCCAGGTAGCACGCGGCGATCAGCGCGGCCACCGCGGCGGCCAGCGGATGGCTGCCGAGGTAGCCGATGCCGATCCAGCACACGGCCAGCAGGCCGGCCAGGAACACGACGGGAACGATGGGATTTCTGGACATGGAGAGGCGGTTACCGGGTGCGCAACGCGGCGAGCAGGCCGTCGATGGGGTGGAAGCGGACGTCCAGTTCGGCCAGCAGCGCGGTGCGCATGTCCTGGCGGAACCGTGCCAGCCAGGGGCCGGCGGCGGGAGCAGCGGGAGTGTCGTCCGCCGCGTCGGCGGCGGCGGTATCGGGGGTGTCCGGGGCGCCGGCATCGCGCAGCCGCTGGAAGTGCAGGCCGAGCAGGCCGGGGACGATCGCCAGCAGCGCCTGTTCGCGCGGGCTGAGCGTGGCTTCCATCACCGCGTCTACCTCGGCCAGGCGTGCCTTGGCCGGCGACTGCAGTGCCAGCATGTCGCGCAGGCGGCCGCGCAGCAGGCCGGTGGCCGCCTGCATCGCGCGCTGCGCGGCCAGGCAGTGCTGCCGGTAGGGCAGGTAGCCGGGGTCGACGTTGGCGGCGCTGGCGTCCTTGCGGCGTGGCGCGGACAGGTCGACGTCGGCGTCGATGGTATCCAGCAGCGAACGCCGCAGGCGCGCGCATTCGGCTTCCTGGGCGGTGTCGAAGGCGGGACCGTCGGCGGCGGCCGGCAGCCGGTTGTCCAGCGCGCGCGACAGGGTGATGGCGCGGTTCCAGTCGAACCATTGCGCCAGCCGCTCGGTCAGTACCGGCGGCGTGCGCGGGAGGTCGGCGTCGCCGAAGCGGGCCAGCAGGCGAATGAACGCCGGGCCCAGCACGGGCGCCCGTGTGGAAGCTTTCGCCATGGTCCTGACCGAAAAATCGGGCATTTTACATGGCCCGCCAGGGGGTGCCCCGGCAGCCCGCATTCATGCCTGGCCGGCGGGCCCGGGCGGCGTCACCGCGCGTGCCGCCTGAGCAGTTCCAGCAGCACCCCGGCCTCGTCCGCGCGCCGCGCCGGATCGGCCTCGGCCACGACATGGTCGCTGAGGTGGCCGGCCATCACCTCCAGCATCAGCCCGTGCATGGCGCCCTTGGCGGCGGCGATCTGCACCAGGACCGCGTCGCAGTCGTCGCCGGCTTCCAGCGCCTGCTGCAGCGCGGCCACCTGGCCGGCGATGCGACGCACCCGGGTGAGCAGCTTCTTCCTGTCGCGCTGGATATGGGCCATGGCCGGATCGTATACCCTATGGGGGTATCTGAGAAGGTGTCACGCCATGAATCCCGAAACCCTTGCCCGCTCCCGCCAGCACAGCCACGCGTTCAGCCATGGCAACCCGATGGCCGAAAAGAATACCCGCCGCGCCATGGCGCTGACCCTGATGATGATGGTGGTGGAGATCGCCGGCGGCTGGTGGTTCAACTCCATGGCGGTGCTGGCCGACGGCTGGCACATGAGCTCGCATGCGCTGGCATTGGGCCTGGCCGCGTTCGCCTACGCCTGCGCGCGGCGCTACCGCGACGACCCGCGCTTCGCCTTCGGCACCTGGAAGATCGAGATCCTGGCCGGCTACACCAGCGCGATCCTGCTGCTGGGCGTGGCCGGGCTGATGGCCTTCGAGTCGATCGCGCGGGTGTTCAAGCCCAGCCCGATCCACTACCAGCAGGCCATCGCCATTGCCGTGGTGGGGTTGGCGGTGAACCTGTTGTGCGCGTGGTGGCTGCGCGACCAGCACGACCACCACCACCACGACCATGGGCACCACCCCCCTCACCACCACCATGGCCACGAACCCCACGGCCACCATGAGCACGACCTCAACCAGCGTTCGGCCTACCTGCACGTGCTGGCCGATGCCGCCACCTCGGTGCTGGCGATCATCGCGCTGCTCGGCGGGCTGTACTTCAATGCGTCGTGGCTGGACCCGCTGATGGGTATCGTCGGCGCGGTGCTGGTATCGGTGTGGGCCTGGGGCCTGATCCGGCAGACCGGGTGGGTGCTGCTCGACGCGGAGATGGACGCGCCGGTGGTGGCCGAGATCCGCGAGGCGGTGGAACAGGGGCCGGTGCCGGCCCATATCAGCGACCTGCATGTCTGGCAGGTCGGCCGCGGCCGCTTCGCCTGCGCGATGGAAGTGGCGACCGTGCCGGGTGTCGACGCCGAGCTGTTCCACCGCGCGCTGTCGGTGCACGAGGAGATCGTGCACGTCACCGTGGAAGTGCGTAGCGCCGCGCCCTGAGCACGGCGGCGCTCAGATGACCCGCAGCGTGATCGCCTTGAGCACCGCGCGGGTACGGTCGCGGGTGTCGAGCTTGTCCAGGATGGCCGAGACGTAGTTCTTCACCGTGCCCTCGGCCAGGAACAGGCTGGCGGCGATCTCGCGGTTGCTGTAGCCGCCGGCCATCAGCCGCAGCACCGCCACTTCCTTCTGGCTGAACAGCTCGCGCGGCGCATCGTCGGCGTGGTAGCGATAGCGCTGGCGTACCGGGTCGGTGCTGACCGGTTGCAGCAGGGTCTGCCCGGCGACGATGCGCACGATGGCGTCGCGCAGGTCTTCCGGCGCGGCGTCCTTGAGCAGGAAACCCTGCGCGCCGGCCGCGGTGGCACGCAGCAGCAGGTCGCTCTCGTCGAAGGTGGTCAGGAACAGGCAGGGCGTCAGGTCCCCGCGCGCGCGCAGCGCCTGCAACGCCTGGATGCCATCCATGCCCGGCATGCGGATGTCGGAGACGATCAGCTGCACCGGCTGCTGCGCCAGGCGTGCCAGCAGCGCCTCGCCGCTGTCGGCCTCGAAGGCGATGTCGATGCCCTGTTGCTGCAGCAACGCGCGCAGGCCGGCGCGGATCAGGGCCTGGTCGTCGACCAGGGCGATGCGCGGGGCGCTGCTCATGCCGCGAACTCCGCCTGGATGTGCAGCGCGCCGTCCGGCTTGCGCCGCAGCTGCAGCCTGCCGCCGTGCTCGGCGACGCGTTCGCGCATGCCGGTCAGGCCGTTGCCCTCGCGCAGTTCGCCGCGCAGGCGCCCGTCGTCGTGCATGTCCAGCAGCAGGCGCCCGTCGTGCTGCCGCAGGGCGACGTGCAGCACCTGCGCGTCGCCGTGGCGCGCGCTGTTGGTCAGCGCTTCCTGCACACAGCGCAGCAGCGCCTCGGCCAGCGCGGTGTCGCGCACCCGCACGTTGTCGTCCAGCTGCAGGTGCAGGCGTGGCCGCGGCAGCGGCGCGGCCAGCGCGTGCAGGGCGGTGGCGATGTCCAGCCCGCCGCCGTCGCGCAGTGACTGCACCACGGCGCGGATGTCGCCCAGCAGTTCGGCGGAAAGCCGTTCGCACGACGCCAGCCCAGCCGGTGCGCCCGGCTGCGCGGCCAGCGCGCGCAGCTGCAGGCGCAGCGCGGTGAGCGTGTGCCCGGCGACATCGTGCAGGTCGCGCGACAGCCGCAGGCGCTCGGCGTCGCGCGAGCTTTCGGCCAGCAGCGCACGGGTGGCGAGCAGGTCGGCGTTGACCAGCGCCAGGCGGTCGCGGGCCAGCTCGGCGCTGCGCGCGTAGTGCGTGGTCAGCATGGCGAACGCCTGGAAGCCGGCGAAGATCATCACCACCACCCCGGCGTGCGCGTTGACCCCGTGCAGCACGGCGTACATGCCCAGGTCCAGCGCGGCGACCGCCAGCAGGGCGATGCGCAGCGGCCAGGTGGCGGCGACCTGCGCCGCCAGCATCACCAGCAGCGCCGGCGCCACCCCGCTGTAATGCGCCAGCCGTACCAGCGCCAGCGCCGCGACGGCTTCCACCAGCAGCAGCGCGGCGCGTTGCCAGGACGCCCGCGGCAGCGCCGTGGCCACCAGGAAGGCGGCCAGGAACAGCAGGGCACAGCCCCAGCGCCAGGGCAGCAGCGCGGTGTCGCCATAGGACAGGGTGAAGGCCACCGCACACCAGGTGAGCAGTCCGGCCAGATTGAGGGGGTGGAGAAGTCCGCGCCAGCGCGACTGCGAGCCGAGTTCCATGCATGCATGCTGGTGGGCGCGCCGGCCGGCGGCAAGGGGGACGCTGCAGAAAGTGACTTCCGGCAGGGTCCGGAGGTGACCACGGCGACTGCCGTGGCCGACGCCGTGCGACGAATCTGTGCACCAGCCGCCGCATTCCGCCGGCCGCCATCGGAGGATGTCATGCCTGGGTATTCGTTGTTCGTCGCGCTGCATGTGCTGGCCGGGGTGGTCGCGCTGGTCGGCTTCTGGTCGGCGGCGCTGATGAAGAAGGGCTCGCCGCGGCATCGTGCGCTGGGCAAGGTGTACCTGCTGGCGATGGCGGCGATCGTCGCCACCGCGCTGCCGATCACCGTGGAGTACGCCTGGTTCCGCAAGCAGCCGCTGTCGGCACTGTTCCTGGCCTACCTGATGGCCCTCACCGGCAACGCCGCCTGGCTGGCGTGGCGCGCGGTCACCGACAAGCGCGACTGGAAGCGGCTGGTGGCGCGCGTCGGCTGGAAACTGGCGCTGTGGCCGGTGCTGCTGCTGGCGCTGGCCACGCTGGTGGTCGGTGTCCGCCATGGCCAGCTGCTGTTCCTGGGCTTCTCCACGATCGGCCTGTGGGTGGGTGGGCGCATGTGGAAATTCGCCCGTCGCGGCCCGTCGCGCCTGGACTGGGCACTGCGCCAGCACTACCAGTCCATGCTGGGCGCGGGCATCGCCACCCACGTGGCGTTCCTCGGCATCGGCATGCGCCCGCTGTGGCAGTGGCTGCAGGCGCACGCCGCGGTGCCGCCGCTGCTGGTCGAGCTGTTCCCGTGGATGGCGCCGGTGGTGGTGGCGGTGGTCATCGGCCTCCGCCTGGACCGCAGGTACGGCCGCCGGACCATGCCCGCGCGGTGAGCCGCGGCGGGCGCCAGCTGCCAACGAAAACGCCGCCCGTGGGCGGCGCTTTGGTGTGCATGTCCCGCGATGCGCCGCTCAGACGTCGCCGCCGTCGGCCCAGCCTTCGCCGCTGCCGCGCTGCAACACCCGGTCGCCGTCCTGCACGTCGCCGGCCGGCAGGTGCGGCTGGTCGGCGAGCCGTGCGTAGAGCGGGGTGAAATCCGGCTCGGTCGCCGCCATCAGCTGCTCGAAGCTGTCGATCACGAAGTAGGTCTTCTGGAAGGTGTCGATGCGGTAGCGGGTACGCATGATCCGCTCCAGATCGAAACCGATGCGGTTGGGCGCCGCCGACTCCAGCGAATACAGCGACTCGCCCTTGGACGAGACGATGCCGGCGCCGTAGATGCGCAGGCCGTCGGCGGTGTCGATCAGGCCGAACTCCACCGTGTACCAGTACAGGCGGGTGAGGTTCTGCAGCGCGTCCGCACCGATGGCGTGCGCCTTGACGCCGCCGCGGCCGTAGGCGGCCATGTAGTCGGCGAATACCGGGTTCATCAACAGCGGCACGTGGCCGAACAGGTCGTGGAACAGGTCCGGCTCGGCGATGTAGTCGATCTGGTCGGGGCGGCGGATCCACCACGTCACCGGGAACCGGCGGTTGGCCAGGTGCTCGAAGAAGTCGAGCTCCGGCAGCAGTCCCTCCACGCCCACCAGGGTCCAGCCGGTGGCCGCGCCCAGTACCTCGTTGAGCTGGTCGAAGCGCGGGATCATGTGCTCGCTCATGCCCATCTCGTCCTGGGCATCGAGGAATTCGCGGCAGGCCCGGCCGACCAGCAGTTCGCGCTGGCGCCGGTACAGCGTGCTCCAGGTGGCGTGGTCGTCGGCGCTGTAGCCGTCCCACGGCTGCTCCACCACGGCGGTGGTGTAGACCGGCACATAGCCCTTGTCGGTCTGCTGGTGTTCTACGCGGCGCGGGGACGTGTCCATGGCGGCATTCCGGAAAGTGGATCGCCCTGATGGTAGAAATCCGGACGCGCAACAGGTGTGCGAAATTGCGCTTGGCAAGCGGCATGGCGCAAGATTGTTGCGTCGATTCAATGTTGCGGGGCAACAAAATGAACGCCATCTCCCTAGACCGCACCGATCTGCGCCTGCTGGCGGAGATCCAGCAGCAGGGTCGCGCCACCAATGCCGAACTGGCCACGCGGGTGAACCTCTCGCCGTCGGCCTGCCTGCGCCGGGTGCAGCGGCTGGAAGCGGACGGGGTGATCGCCGGCTACGGCGCGCGCCTGGAGCCGCGCGCCATCGGCCTGGGCCTGCAGGCGTTCGTGCGCGTGCAGTTGTCCAAGCACGGGCAGGCGGCGATCGGCCATTTCGTCGAGGCGGTGCAGTTGTGGGACGAAGTCGTGGCCTGCCATGCGCTCACCGGCGACATGGATTACCTGCTGCACATCTACGTGCGCGACCTGGACCACTTCTCGGCGTTCCTGCTCGACAAGCTGCTGGACGCCACCGGCGTGGCCGACGTCAATTCCAGCTTCGTGCTGCGTACCGTCAAGGAGTTCCGCGCGCTGCCGTTGTCGCAGCTCGGTCGCGGTTGACGCCGGCCGGCGCTGCCCGACGCACTGCGGCCGGGCGCCGGATCCACCGGTGATCGCCGTTGGCTTGATCGGCGTCATGGTGGTCGCGGGGGCCGGCGCCGACGATGGCGCCATCCCCACCCGGAGCACCTCCATGTCGATCCGCCTTGCTGCTGCCCTGCCTCTCCTGCTGGTCGCCGCCCCGGCGCTGGCGGCCGATGCCGGCGGAGCGCCGTTGCTGGACCTGCGCTACCGCTACGAGCATGTCGCGCAGGACGGCATCGCCCGCGACGCCGACGCCCACAGCGCCCGGCTGCGGCTGGGTTATCGCACCGCGCGCTGGCATGGCTGGTCGGCGCTGGGCGAGGTGGATGGCGTGGCCCACCTGGGCGGCGAACGCTTCAACGACACCCGCAACGGCCGCACCCGCTACCCGACCGTGGCCGACCCGGACTACGTCGAACTCAACCAGGCGCTGCTGCGCTACGACGGCGGCCACGGCAACGTGCAGCTGGGCCGCCAGCGCATCAACCTGGGCAACCAGCGTTTCGTCGGCGGCGTGGGCTGGCGCCAGAACGAGCAGACCTATGACGGCGCGATGATGGAACTGGCGCCGGCCGCGCGCTGGAAGCTGACCTACGCCTACGTGACCAACATCAACACCGTGTTCGGCCCGGACCAACCGCCGGCCCCCAGCCTCACCGCGCCGGCCAACATCCACGGCGACAGCCACCTGCTGCAGGCGCGGTTCGCGCCCGGCACGCAACTGGCGTTCACCGGCTACCACTACCGCCTGGACCTGGAGAACGTGGCGGTGGCCGCGGGCGCGCCGCGCGGCACGCTGTCGGCCGACACCACCGGCCTGCGCGTGCAGGGCAGCCACGGCGCCTTTGGCTACGTGCTGGAACATGCGCGCCAGGTCGATGGCCACGGCAACCCGTGGTCGCTGGACAGCCGCTACTGGCTGGGCGAGGCCAGCCATGCCGCCGGCGAGGTGAAAACCACGCTCGGCTATGAAGTGCTCGGCGCCGGTGCCGGTGGCCCCGGCAATCGCGCGTTCCAGACGCCGCTGGCGACCAAGCACGCCTTCCAGGGGTGGGCCGACCAGTTCCTGACCACGCCCGCCGATGGCCTGCGCGATGCGTATGCGGGCGTGGTGGTGCCGTTGGCCGGCGGCAAGGCGCAGGCGTGGTACCACGATTTCCGCAGCGATCGCGGCAGCTACCGCTACGGGCACGAACTCAACCTGTCGTGGGAGCGCGCGGTGCCGCAGCTCAAGGGCCTGAGCGTGCTGCTCAAGGCCGCGCGCTACCGCAGCGCCGACGCCGTGCGTACCCGCGATGCCGACAAACTCTGGGTGCAGCTGCAGTACACGCGGTCCTAGCCGCGGCGTGCCGCGCTCAGCGCGACGGCGCGGTGCAGCTGCCTTCCTTGCCGCGCAGCTTGTCCAGCCGCGAACGCCCGTCCAGGCAGCGCTGGTAGGCCTCGGCCGCGGCGGCGCTGGCCCGCGCATCGGCGTTGCGCGCGCTGGCCGCGTGCGCCTGCTGCAGGCGGGCGACGCCGGCGCGGATCTGCGGCATCGCCGCCATCGCCGCTTTCTCGCCCTCGAGGATGGCGCGCCCACGCTGTTCGAAATCGGCCGCGCCGATGTCCAGCACCTGCGGCAGGATCACCACGTCGGCACGCGCCAGCTCCTGCTCGCCCAGGCGCTGGCCCATGATCGCGATGGACTGGTTGACCGTGCCCAGCAGGCCGCTCGGGCGCTGCCCGCTGGCCTTGCTGGAAATGTCCACGGCGATGACGAACTCGGCGCCGAGCTGGCGTGCGGCATCCACCGGCACCGGGCTGACCACGCCGCCATCGACGAACGTCTTGCCGCCGATGGTGACCGGTTCGAACACCCCCGGGACCGCGCTGGACGCGCGCACCGCCTGGCCGACGTTGCCGCGCACGAACACCGCGCGCTCGCCGGTCTCCAGCTGCGTGGCCACCGCCGCGAACGGCTTCTTCAGCTGCTCGGCGGGCTTGTTGGCGACCTGTGCGTTGACGTAGTCCTGCAGCTTCTGGCCCTGGATCAGGCCGCCGGAGAACAGGCGCACGTCGCGGATGCTGGCCTGGTCCAGCGATACCGCCTTCTGCTGCATGTCGAAGGCATTCATGCCACTGGCGTACAGCGCGCCGACCACGCTGCCGGCACTGGTCCCCGACACCACCACCGGCTCGAAACCGTTGGCTTCCAGCATCTTGATCACGCCGATATGGGCGAAGCCCTTGGCCGCGCCGCCGCCCAGCGCCACGCCGATCTTCACCGGCTTGGCCGCGGTGACCGGCCGGCCCGCGGCCGGCGCCGCGGGCTTCACGTTCTCGCCGCCGCACGCGGCCAGCAGGCCGGACAGCGAAAGGGACAGCAGCAGGCGGACGGTGCGCGGCTTCATGATGAACGGGCGGGGGGCGTTGAAAAGGGCGCCAGCATAGCGCTTTGCGCCGGGCACGGGCCGCGCCGGCCGCGCGGCCGTTTAGGCGCCACTTCGTTGCCGCCGCGTAGTGGCGGTCAGACGTCGCCGGTCAGCAGCACCAGGCTGGCCAGCGACATCAGCCAGAACAGGCCGCCCGGCACCAGCCAGAGCCAGTTGGCCAGCGTCAGCCGCGCATTCGCCGCGCCCGCGGGGTCGCCGCTGGCCAGGTTGGCCGCGCGCTGCGCGTGGACCATCGCCAGGGTGCCGCCAGCCAGGCTCAGTACGATCAGCCCGAAACCCGGCCCGAATGGCAGCACCGAATCGGGGAGGCGGCTGATGATGCGGCCGCTGATCGCCGAGACCACGAACAACGTGGCCCAGGCGCCGGGTGACCAGGCATGGCGGCTGCCGGAGCGTTGCAGCCGCTGGTCGATTTCGCGGTTCAGGCCGTGGGCGAAGAAGATCGAGAAGAGGGCGCGCGGGACCGGCCAGATGTCGAGCTTCCCGTCGAGCTTGTGCAGCTTCCAGTGACGCCAGAACCAGTACAGCGAATACAGCCCCAGGGTGGCGAACGAGAGCAGTACCAGCTTGGTCACGGACACCACGTAGAACGGCGGCAGGCGCGGCCGTTCCGTGGGAGCGGCGACCAGCGCCGCCCGTGGTGCCGCGTAGACATCGTCCTGCGCGTCCATGCCACCCATCCATCCCTGCAGGTGATTGCGGCGAGTATGCGAGGGCCCGCGCACGCCGACAAGCGGCGCCGGCCCGCGCGCCGGCCTGTCCGGCCGCGGTGGCTCAGAACCGGTTGTCGCCGTCCAGGATGCGCCCCAGCCCGCCCAGCACCGAGCCTTCGCCGCGGCTCTGGCCGCCGCCCTGCGGTGCGGCCGCGTACATGCGCCCGGCCAGGCGCGAGAACGGCAGCGACTGCAGCCACACCTTGCCCGGTCCGGTGAGGGTGGCCAGGAATACGCCTTCGCCGCCGAAGAACATGCTCTTCAGGCCGGCCACGCGGCGCACGTCCATGTCCACCCCGGCGTGGTAGGCGACCACGCAGCCGGTATCCACGTCGATGCGCTCGCCGGCGGCCAGCTCGCGTTCGACCACGCAGCCGCCGGCGTGCACGAACACCCAGCCGTCGCCCTCCAGCTTCTGCATGATGAACCCCTCGCCGCCGAACAGGCCGGTCATCACCTTGCGCTGCAGGTGCACCCCGACCTGCACCCCGCGCGCCCCGGCCAGGAAGCTGTCCTTCTGGCAGATCAGCTTGCCGCCGTGCTCGTCGAGCTTCATCGGCAGCACGGTACCCGGGTAGGGCGCGGCGAAGGCGACCCTGGCCTTGCCCTGGCCGCCGTGCGTGTAGAGCGTGGCGAACAGGCTCTCGCCGGTGATCACGCGCTTGCCCGCCGACAGCAGCTTGTCCATGAGCCCGGCGCCCTCGCTTTCGTGGCGGCCGTCACCGAACACGGTATCCATGCGCACCGCCGCGTCCTTGTACATCAGCGCGCCGGCCTCGGCGATGGCGCTTTCGCCCGGGTCCAGCTCGATCTCCACGAACTGCATCTCGTGGCCGACGATGCGGAAGTCGATGTCATCGGCGCGGTTGCGGCGCCCGCCGACCGGCGGCGGCATCGGCGGTGGCGAGGCCTGCCCGCCGAGCTCGGGCAGCGACCCGGCCGGCTGCCAGCCCTGCAGCCCCTCGCGCCAGGCCAGGGCGTCACGGTGCAGCTGGGCGTGGCGGCGGGCGGCCTCGTCGTCGAGCGGGCCGATACGGTCGGAGTGTCCGGGGGTGTGGAAGTACCACTGGCTCATGGGCGTGCCTGGCGGGAAGAAGACCGCCAGTCTATGACGCGGTGGCGTGGGCAGGCACCTGCGATCGCTCCACCGGCCGCCGGCCGGTCAGCGCGCGTGCAGCGCCTTGTGCAATACGTCCAGCAACTGGCCGTCGTCCAGCCGCTGTTCCCAGTACATGATGCCGCCGAGCCGGTTGCGCCTGACGTACGCGGCCTTGATCGCCAGCGACTGCGGGTCGTCGTAGGTGATCAGCTGGCGGGTGGCGGGGTTCCACAGCCACGGCGCCTGCGCCTGGGGATCCCAGTGGCGCTCCCAGCCCGGCGCGCCGAGGCGGCCGCGCACGATCTCGCGCCAGTCGATGAAGCCGCCTTCGCTGCCGTACTTCCGGTACAGCCCGGCGTCGACCGGCTCCACGTCGCCGAAGCGGCGGCCATAGAACGGCACGCCGACATTGATCTTGTCCGCCGGCACGCCGGCCTCCAGGAAGTAGCGCACCGCGCCTTCGGTGGTACGCGCGCCCGCCGGCGCCCGCGCCGAACGGGCCAGCCCGCTGTGGTGGCCGGTGGTCGGGGTCAGGCTGCCGTGGAAGTCGTAGGTCATCAGGTTGATCCAGTCCAGCGAGCGGGCGATGCGCGGCAGTTCCAGGCCGTCGGCGAAGCGGCCCTCGGCGGCGGCGATGGTCAACAGGTAATGGCGCCTGCCGCCGCCTTCGCGGTCCAGGCGCGCGCGCAGCGCTTCCAGCAGCACGGTGAAATTGCGGCGGTCGTCCGGGCTGTGGCTGATGTCGGCGTCGCCCAGGGTCGGGTACTCCCAGTCGATGTCCAGGCCGTCCAGGTCGAAGCGGCGCAGCAGGGCGACGCCGCTGTCGATGAAGCGCGCACGCGCCGCTTCGGTGGCCGCGGCCTCGGAGAAGTTGCCGGCGCCCCAGCCGCCGATGGACAGCACGATCTTCAGCGCAGGGTTGTCGGCGCGATGCGCGACGAGCGCGTGCACGTGCGCCGGGTCGACCTTGTCGGGCAGGTACACGCTGCCATCGGGTGCGACTTTGGCGAAGGCGAAGTTGACCACGTCCAGCTGCGCGGCCGGCAGCCGCGGCGGCGTCGGACCGTCGGTCACGTAGCCGATCAGGCGGAAGGGCTGCGCCAGTGCGGTGGCGGCGAATGCGAGCAGCGCGGTCGCCAGCAGGGCACGCAGGCGGCGATGGGGTGCGGACATGGAAGGCCCCGGCATGGATCAGCGCCCCACTCTAGCCGCAACGGCGGACGCCGCCGCGTGCGGTAACGCCTGAAACCGTGTGAAGCGCGGCGGGGCGGGCGCACGCCGCCGGCCCTGCCCAGCCGCGCCCGGGTCAGCGCGCTTCGCGCAGACCGGTCGCCAGCGCCGCGGCTTCGGCGGCACAGTCGCGTGGCAGCGGTTGCGGGTGCCTGCGCGCGGCGGCGATTTCGCGCTTCGCCGCGTCCAGGTCGGCGCGGAACGCCGCGTTGTCGTGCAGGCGCGCGACCGTGGCCGCGCCCAACGCCTGGCCCTGCTGCACGTCGCTGTACCAGTGCACGTTGCACACCAGCCGGCTGTGGCCGTAGTTGCGGCCGCGCTCGAGCAGCGCGGTGGCTTGCCCGGGGGCGATCTCCGACAGGATCAACGCCCAGGCCCAGCCGATGGCGGTGTGCCCCGACGGGTAGGAGCCGCTGCCGCGCAGGTGCGGTTCGTCGTCCGGGGTACAGGTCGGCTGGCCGTTGACCATGAACGGGCGTGGCCGCTGGTACCGGTTCTTGGCCGCACGGGTGGCCGCGCTGGCGTCGATCAGGCTGCGCTGCAGCAGGCGGTACAGGGCCGGCGTGTGCGTGTCGTCGACCGCCAACCCCAGCGCGCAGCTGAACTGCCCGGCGCCGGCGGGAAAGCGCAGGTCGGCGTCGGCGCCGGCCTGGGTGAAGCGCGCGCTGCCGCGCAGTGCGATGGCCTCGCCGGCGACGGCATCGTCCAGCGCCGCCCAGGCCGAGCCCGGCGCGGGCGGTGGCGGGCTCAGTGCCAGGCTGTCGGGAATCGCGTCCGCCTGCAGGTAACCGGTGGGCGCCGGTGCAGCCGGCGCGTCGTGGCCGGGGGCGTGCCGGGCAGGCGTACCGGCGCAGCCGGCGAGCGCGACGGCCAGGACGGTGACCGCGCCCAGGCGCAGCGCAAACGGGGAACGTGACATCAACGCGGGCATGGTCGGCGGAACGGACCGGCATCATCGCACCGATGCCCCCGCCGACCTAGATGGCGCGGGCCCACGCGCTCAGCCGGCCGTCTTCCTCCTGCACCTCGATCGGGCCGCCGAACACCTCCGACAGCGGGCCCGCGCGCAGCAGCTCGCCGCGCGTGCCGTCGGCGAAAATGCGCCCGCCCTTCATCAGTACCACCCGCTGGATCTCGGGGATCACCTCCTCGATGTGGTGGGTGACCAGCACCAGGGTGATGCCCTGCCCGGCGAGGTGGCGGAGGCTGTCGATCAGGTGCTGGCGCGATACCAGGTCCAGGCCGGTGGACGGCTCGTCGAGCAGCAGTGCACGCGGCTGGTTGACCAATGCGCGGGCGATCAGCACGCGGCGGGTCTCGCCGGCGGAAAGTTCGGCGTAGCTGCGGCCGAGCAGCGGCAGGGCGCGCGCCAGTGCGAGCGCCTGGCGCGCGCGCTCGCGCATGCTGTCGGTGACGTCGCGGTGCGCCGGCACCACGTAACTGGCGAAGAAGCCGGAGATCACCGCCTCCTCCACCCCCAGCCCGGGCATGTCGGCCAGGTTGCCGGACAGGTCGCCGCTGACGATGCCCAGCTGCGCGCGCAGCCGGTCCACCTGCCAGCGGGTCTGGCCCAGCACCTTGACCGGCACATGGCCGTCGGCGCGCGCCAGCGGGTACAGCTCGCGGGTGATCAGCTTGATGAAGGAGGACTTTCCGCAGCCGTTGGGGCCGAGGATGGCGGTGTGCTGGCCCTGCTCGATGCGCAGGGCCAGGTCGTGCAGGACCCGGACCTGGCCGCGGACGACGCAGGCGTGGTCGAGCTCGATCAGGGGGGCCGCGGTGGCGGCGGTGGCGGTGGACATCGTTCAGGCGGGAGTGGGCGGGGGGCGGCGCAGCTGAAGGATTGGACCAAAGTCGGGCGCCGGGTGGATGAAGTTTGCCGCCGCAGGCCCCATCATGTGTATCCACAGTTTCATCCGCCACCGAACGGCCTGGAGTTCCGCGATGCCCGATACCCTCCTCGACTTCCTCACCGGCGGCGTCGCCGGCCTGGGCTGGTGGGGCATGCTGGCAGTGCTGCTGGTGTTCACCCAGCTCACCATCTTCGCGGTCACCCTGTACCTGCACCGCAGCCAGGCCCACCGCGGCGTGGACTTCCACCCGCTGGTCGCGCACTTCTTCCGCTTCTGGACCTGGCTGACCACCTCGATGATCACCCGCGAGTGGGTGGCCATCCATCGCAAGCACCACGCCAAGGTGGAAACCGACGAGGACCCGCACAGCCCGGTGACCAAGGGCATCGGCCGCGTGTTCTGGCGCGGCGTCGAGCTGTACCGCGAGGCCCGCACGATGCGCGCCGACATCGAGCAGTACGGCCGCGGCGCGCCCGAGGACTGGATCGAACGCCGGCTCTACACCCCGCACGCCAACCTCGGCCCGGTGGTGCTGTTCGCGCTGAACTTCGTGCTGTTCGGCCTGCCGGGCATCGCCCTGTGGGCGATCCAGATGGCATGGATCCCGTTCTGGGCCGCCGGCGTGGTCAACGGCCTGGGCCACTGGTGGGGTTACCGCAACTTCGAATCGGCCGACACCTCGACCAACCTGACGCCGTGGGCGTTCTGGATCGGCGGCGAGGAGCTGCACAACAACCACCACGCCTTCCCCAGTTCGGCGCGCTTCTCGATGCGCCGCTGGGAGTTCGACATCGGCTGGCAGGCGATCCGCCTGCTGCAGGCGCTGGGCCTGGCCAAGGTGCTGCGCGTGGCGCCGACCATGGACATCCGCCCGAACATCGCCGTGCCCGATACCGACACCCTCAAGGCACTGCTGTCGCACCGCTTCCAGGCGATGACCGATTACCAGCGCAACGTGTTCGCCCCGGCCCTGCGTGAAGAGGCGGCCGCCGCCGGCGCCAAGCTGCGCAAGATGCTGCCGCGGCGCATGCGCAAGGGCCTGGTCAATGACGGCCGCTGGCTCAAGCCGGCCTGCCGCGAGCAGCTGCAGCAGTGGGTGAGCCAGCGCCCGCGCATCCAGCTGCTGGTGGAGCACCGTGCGCGCCTGTCGGCACTGCTGGAGGCGCGCACCCATGACGCCGCCGAGCGCCTGCGCCACCTGCAGCAGTGGTGCCACGAGGCCGAGGCCAGCGGCGTGGCCGCGCTGCAGGCCTATGCGGCGCGGCTGAAGGGTTACTCGCTCAACGCGGCATGACCACCCGCGCCGCCGCACCGGGCCATGGGCGCCGCCCCGCGCGGCGCCTGCCGGCCCTGCTGGCGGCGCTGCTGCCCTGGGCCGCACCGGCACAGGTGCAGGACGCCGGCGACTACCTGCGGCGCATGGATCTGGATGGCGACGGCCGGGTCGCGCCGGACGAATACCTGCGATGGATGCGCTACGCCTTCGAGCGCATGGACCGCGACGGCAACGGCGTGCTGGAGCCGGCGGAACAGCCCGGCGGCCGCGGCCGGCCGATCACCCGCGACCAGCACGAGCAGGCGATCCTCGCCCGATTCCACCGGCAGGATGCCAACGGCGATGGCTTCCTGGATGCACGCGAGCTGATGGCGCCGCCGCGTTGACCGTGGCTCTCCCGGCCTGGCGGGGCCAGCCCCGCACCCGCGCTGTTTGCAGTGGCCTGCGTCGTAGATGCGGGGCTTGCCGCGCATGCAGCATTCCCGGTGAAGCCGCACCCGCGGCAAGCCCGCCTCTGCCGGTGGCCTGCCGCCTGCCCGGAGCGACAGCGCGGCGCGGTGGCGTGGTCCCACGCCTACAATGGCCGCCATGCCCGAACTGCCCGAAGTAGAAACCACCCGCCGCGGCCTGGAACCGCACCTGCAGGGGCGCCGCATCCATGGCGTGATCCTGCGCCGGCCGGACCTGCGCTGGCCGATTCCACCGGACATCGAGCGGGCGTTGCCCGGCCAGCGCATCGCCGCGATCCGCCGCCGCGCCAAGTACCTGCTGCTCGATACCGATGCCGGCAGCGCGCTGCTGCACCTGGGCATGTCCGGCAGCCTGCGCGTGCTGCCCGGCGACACCCCGGTGCGCGCGCACGACCACGTCGACATCAGCCTCGAGGACGGGCGCCTGCTGCGTTTCAACGACCCGCGCCGGTTTGGCTGCCTGCTGTGGCAGCCGCCGGGCCAGACCCACGAACTGCTGCGCGGGCTCGGCCCCGAGCCGCTGGACGCGGCGTTCGACGGCGACTACCTGTTCGCGCGCAGCCGCGGCCGCAGCGCACCGGTCAAGACCTTCCTGATGGACCAGCGCATCGTCGTCGGCGTCGGCAACATCTATGCCGCCGAAAGTCTGTTCATGGCCGGGATCAATCCGCTGCGCGAGGCCGGCAAGGTGTCGCGCGAGCGCTACCAGCGCCTGGCCACCGCGGTGAAGGACATCCTCGGCCATGCCATCACCCGCGGCGGCACCACCCTGCGCGATTTCATCAGTCCCGACGGCGCCCCCGGCTACTTCGAGCAGGAGTTGTCGGTGTACGGACGCGAGGGCCAGGCCTGCGTGCGCTGCGGGCGCCCGCTGCGCCATGCCAGCATCGGCCAGCGCGCCAGCGTGTGGTGCGGCCACTGCCAGCGCTGAGCGGCCGCGGCGGGCCGGCGCGCGGCCGGGCCCGCCTTCACCCGCGGCTTACCTTCGTTCACCCGCCGCTGCCTATCATCCGCCCACCCCTTACCGGACGACCGCATGGATCGACGCGACTTCCTCCAGCGCGCCTCGCTGGCCCTGGCCGCTTTCGGACTGCCGGCGCTGCCGGCCTGCGCCGCCGCCGAACGGCAGGTGGGCCTGCGTCGCATCGGCCAGCCGCAGCCGTTCGACTTCGCCGCGCTCAAGGGCCAGGCGCGCGCGCTGTCGCAGGCACCGTACCGCAGCCACAAGCGCACCCTGCCGCCGGAAGTGGAGGCGCTTGACTGGGACCAGTACCAGTCCATCCGCTACCGCCAGGACCACGCGCTGTGGGCCGACCAGCCCGGCAGGTTCCAGGCCAGGTTCTTCCACCTGGGCCTGTACTTCCATTCGCCGGTGCGCATGTTCGACGTGGTCGACGGCCAGGCGCAGGAGATGGCCTACGACGGCGCCGCGTTCGATTACGGCAACAGCGGCATCCACGGCGGGCGGCTGCCGCCAGACCTGGGCTTCGCCGGCTTCCGCCTCAACACCCGCAGCGACACCGAGCGCGACTTCGCCGCGTTCCTGGGCGCCAGCTACTTCCGCGCGGTGGGCAAGGAGGGCCAGTACGGCCAGTCCGCGCGCGGACTGGCGATCGACACCGGTACCGGCAGGCCGGAGGAATTCCCCGATTTCATCGCCTACTACCTGGAACAGCCCGCGCGCGATTCGGACACCGTGGTCGTCTATGGCCTGCTGGATTCGCCGAGCGTGGCCGGCGCCTACCGCTTCGCCATCACCAACGGCGACGTGCTGCTGATGGACATCGACAGCGCGCTGTACCCGCGCCGCGAGATCGAGCGGCTGGGCATCGCCCCGTGCACCAGCATGTACCAGGTGGGCGAGAACGACCGCCGCATGGCCTGGGACTGGCGCCCGGAGATCCACGATACCGACGGCCTGTCGATGTGGAGCGGCGCCGGCGAGTGGATCTGGCGCCCGCTGTGCAACCCGGCGCAGCTGCGCTTCAACATGTTCGTGGACAACAACCCGCGCGGCTTCGGCCTGCTGCAGCGCGACCGCGATTTCGACCATTACCAGGACGACGGCGTGTTCTACGAGAAGCGCCCGTGCCTGTGGGTCGAGCCGAAGGGGCAATGGGGCGAGGGCTCGGTGCAGCTGGTGGAGATTCCCACCGTCGACGAGACCTTCGACAACATCGTCGCGTTCTGGAACCCGAAGCAGAAGCCGCAGCCGGGGCAGGAACTGCTGGTCGGCTACCGGCTGTACTGGGGCGCGCAACCGCCGGCGCGGCCGCCGCTGGGCTACTGCGTGGCCAGCCGCACCGGGCTGGGCGGGGTGATCGGCAAGAAGCGCGAGTACTTCTCCTGGCGCTTCGCGGTGGACTTCGAGGGCGGCGACCTGGCCAGCCTGATCGACAAGGCCGAGGTCGAGGCGGTGGTGCAAGCCAGCAGTGGCCGGGTGGAAGTGGTGTCGGCCCGGCCGCTGCGCGAGATCAACGGCTACCGCGCCATGTTCGACCTGGTGCCGCCCGACAACGGGACCGGGCAGATCGACATCCGACTGTACCTGCGCAGCGGCGGCAGGGCCCTTACCGAGACCTGGCTGTACCAGTACAACCCGCCGCCGGCGGACCAGCGCACGCTGTACTGAGCCGCCGCGTCCCGGCATGTCCGGCAGTGTGCGGCCGGGGGCTGCGGCGCAACGGCCGGGCCGTCGGCCGGCACCGTGCACGCGCGCTGACCGGTGCATCGGCAGGCATCCGTTGACAGCATCGCCGGATCGCGCCTAAAACGGCCGACGGTCCGTCGCCGCCCGGGGAAGGCGCATGGCGCGAGGCGACCGTAGCGCAAGGGCCCTCCACGGCGCCGCAAGGGCGGACCTGGCGCGCCCGCGGTGACGACGACAACGAGATCGGGATGCCATGACGCAGAAAACCCGCTGGTCGCAGTTCGGTGTGCTCATCACGGTGTTTTTTTTCTGGGGCTTCGTCGCCGCCAGCAACGACATCCTGATCCCGGTCTTCCAGAAGGCCTTCAACCTCAGCCACGCGCAGAGCCAGCTGGTGTCGTTCGCGTTCTACATCGCCTACACGGTCGGCTCGCTGGCCTATTTCGGCGTCTCCCGGCTCGCGGGCCAGGACCTGCTCAACCGCATCGGCTACCGCAACGGCATCTGCCTGGGCCTGCTGGTGTCGGCACTGGGCACGCTGCTGTTCTATCCGGCGGCCAACAGCGGCTCGTTCGTGCTGATGCTGTCGGGCCTGTTCATCGTCGGCCTGGGGTTCTCGCTGCAGCAGATCGCGGCCAACCCGCTGGCCATCGTGATGGGCAATCCGGCCACCGGCGCGCAGCGCCTGACCCTGGCCGGTGGGGTCAACAACTTCGGCACCACCATCGGCCCGCTGCTGGTCAGCGTGGCGATCTTCGGCAGCGTGGCCAGCGGCAACACCGAAGCCAGCATCGAGAGCGTCAAGATGCCCTACCTGGTGCTGGGCGCGGCCTTCGTGCTGGTGGCGCTGTTCCTGAAATTCTCCTCGGTGCCCAACCATATCGACCTGGAGGGCGTCGCCCGCAGCGAGGCGCAGGACACCGCCAGCCTGGCGCACCGGTCCTCGGCGTTCGCCTACCCGCAGCTGCTGCTGGGCATGCTCGCGATCTTCCTCTACGTCGGGGTGGAAGTGTCCACCGGCGCGCACCTGCCGGCCTACATGCGCGAGCACCTGGGCGTGGACACGGCCGCGGTCGCGCCCTACGTGTCGCTGTACTGGGCCAGCCTGATGATCGGCCGCTGGACCGGCGCCGCCGGCGCGTTCGAGATTGCCGGCGGCGCCAGGCGCATGCTGACCCTGGTCCTGCCGTTCGTCGCCTTCGGCGTGTTCCTGGCGGTGAACGCGGCGCTGCGCCACGAGGTGGCGCAGTTCTACGGCTATGCCGGGGTGATCGTGGTGATGATCGCCGCCACCCTGCTCAGCCGCGGCAACCCGGCGCGGATGCTGCTGTACTTCGCCTTGTGCGGCATCGCCGCGCTGCTGGTGGGCATGGCCAGCGACGGCCGCACCAGCGCCATGGCCTTCATCAGCTCGGGCCTGTTCTGCAGCACCATGTGGCCGTGCGTGTTCGCACTGGCCATCGCCGGGCTCGGCCGCCATACCAACCAGGGCAGCAGCCTGCTGGTGATGATGATCATGGGCGGCGCGCTGGTGCCGCTGCTGCAGGGCGTGCTGGCCGACACCGCCGGCATCCACATGAGCTTCTGGGTGGGCGTGGCGTGCTTCGCCTACCTGGCGTTCTACGCGCTGCGCTCGGCCGCGATCCTGCGCCGCCAGGGCATCGACCTGGACCGGCTGGCCGCCGAAGGCGGGCATTGAGCCCGCCGCTGGCCAGCCGCCGCGCCGGCCGCGGATGCCGGCGCCACGGCCGTGCCGTCACAGGGGCAGCGGCGCCTGCATCGGTTCGATCCGGCCCTCGCCGCGGGTGATCTTCTTGAACTCGGCGCGGCTGACCGACACGTAGCGGTCGTTGCCACCGATCTCCACCTGCGGCCCGTCCTGCACCGCGAAGCCGTTCCCGTCCACGCGCACGGTCATGGTCGCCTTTTTGCCGCTGTGGCAGATGGTCTTGATCTCCTGCATCTCGTCGGCCCACGCCAGCAGGTACTGGCTGCCCTCGAACAGCTCGCCGCGGAAATCGGTGCGCAGGCCGTAGCACAGCACCGGGATGCGCAGCTGGTCCACCACCTCGCTCAGCTGCCACACCTGCGCCTTGGTCAGGAACTGCGCCTCGTCCACCAGCACGCAGCCCAGTCGCCCGTGCGCGGCGATGTCGCCTTCGACCAGGCGCTGCAGGTCGGTGTCGTGGTCGAAAGCGGTGGCCTCGGCCTGCAGGCCGATCCGCGAGGCGACCACGCCGTGGCCGGCGCGGTGGTCCAGGCGCGGGGTCAGGATCGCCACGCGCATGCCGCGTTCGCGGTAGTTGTGCGCCGATTGCAGCAAAGTGGTGGTCTTCCCGGCGTTCATCGCCGAGTAGTAGAAGTAGAGCTTGGCCATGAAGCAGAAGTGAGTGAAGAGGAGTGAGGAGTGAGTAAAGGCAACAGCCAGCCCCGCAGGATGACAGAATACCCGCCGCGGAGGCGCCCCTGCTTTTTCTCACTACTGACTCCTCTTCACTCACTCCTCCATGCTGGACTCCCTCAATCCCCCCCAACGCGCGGCGGTGCTGCACACCCAAGGCCCCCTGTTGGTGCTGGCCGGCGCCGGCAGCGGCAAGACCCGGGTGATCGTGGAGAAGATCGCCCACCTGATCGGCAGTGGCCGCTACAGCGCCCGCCGCATCGCCGCGATCACCTTCACCAACAAGTCGGCCAAGGAAATGCGCGAGCGCGTGGCCAAGCGCCTGCACGGTGGGCAGGCCGAGGACGTGACCATCTGCACGTTCCACGCGCTGGGGCTGAAGTTCCTGCAGATCGAACACGCCGCGGTGGGGCTGAAGCGCGGGTTCTCGATCTTCGATGCCGACGATGCGGCCGCCCAGGTCAAGGACCTGCTCGGCGGCGGCAACGCCAAGCCCGACGACATCGAGGACATGAAGAACCTGATTTCGCGGGCCAAGAACAGCGGCCTGTCGCCGGAACAGGCGATGGCCGCCGCGCGCAGCAACCGCGAGAAGGACGCGGCGATGGTCTACGCGCTGTACCAGGCGCGGCTGACCGCCTTCAACGCGGTTGATTTCGACGACCTGATCCGGTTGCCGGTGCAGGTGCTGGAAGAGAACCCGGACATCGCCCTGGCCTGGCGCGAACGCATCGGCTACCTGCTGGTGGACGAGTGCCAGGACACCAACGATGCCCAGTACCGGCTGCTCAAGCAGCTGGCCGGCCCGGCCGGCAACTTCACCTGCGTGGGCGACGACGATCAGTCGATCTACGCCTGGCGTGGCGCCAACCCCGAGAACCTGCAGAACATGGCGGTGGAATACCCGTCGCTGCAGATCATCAAGCTCGAACAGAACTACCGTTGTTCCAACCGCGTGCTGCGCGCGGCCAACGCGCTGATCGCGCACAACCCGCACGAGCACCTGAAGACGCTGTGGTCCGACCAGGCCGACGGCGAGCGCATCCGCGTGTGGGAATGCCGCAACAGCGAGCACGAAGCGGAAAAAGTGGCCGCCGAGATCCAGTTCATCGCCACCAGCCGGCGCGTGCCTTGGAGCGATTTCTGCATCCTGTTCCGCGGCAACTTCCAGAGCCGGCCACTGGAAAAGGCGCTGCAGATGGTCGGGGTGCCCTACCACCTGACCGGCGGCACCGTGTTCCTAGAACGGCAGGAAGTGAAGGACACCCTGGCCTGGCTGCGGCTGCTGGTGAACCCCGACGACGACACCGCGTTCATGCGCGCGGTACAGGCGCCCAAGCGCGACGTCGGCGCCGGTACCCTGGCCAAGCTGGCGGAGCTGGCATCGGACAAGGGCATGTCGATGGCGCAGGCCGCCGAGGCGATGGGCGCGCTGGCGCAGTTGCCGCCGCGCGCGGCCAACAGCCTGAGCCGCTTCACCGACATCCTGCGCGCGCTGCGCATGGACATGCGGCAGATGTCCTCCGGCGACCTGGTGCGGCGCGTGGCCAAGGATTCGGGCCTGCTGGCCGAGCTGCGCCACCAGGCCAAGGACACCGCCGGCTACGAGCGCCGCGCCGCCAACCTCGAGGAGCTGGCCTCGTGGTTCGAGAACGGCCCGCGTGGCGCCAGTGCCGCGGACATGGCCGCGCAGCTGGCGCTGATCTCGCGCAGCGACAAGGACGATGGCGGCAACCAGGTGCGGATGATGACCCTGCACGCCTCCAAGGGCCTGGAGTTCCCGTATGTGTTCATCGTCGGCTGCGAGGACGGCGTGCTGCCGCATCAGGTCAGCCTCGACGAGGGCAACCTGCAGGAAGAGCGGCGCCTGCTGTACGTGGGCATCACCCGCGCCAAGATCCAGCTGTGGATGAGCTACAGCCGCCTGACCCGCAAGTTCGGCGAGCACGTGCGGCTCAAGCCCAGCCGCTTCTTCGACGAGCTGCCGGCGGCCGAGATCCAGCGCGACGGCGCCGACCCGGTGGCCGACGCCGCGCACAAGAAGGAACGCGCGCAGGCCGGGTTGGCGGCGATCCAGGCGCTGTTCGACTAGCCGCCGGCGGACGCTTGCGCCCACGCCTGCGTGGAGCGACCCTGCATGCAACGACCGCGGCGGGCCAGGCAATGCTGATAGAAACCGAACGACTGCGCCTGCGCCTGCTGCGCGACGACGACGGCGATGCCGCGGCGATGCTGGAGCTGCTTAACGAGCCGGGCTTCCACCGCTACATCGGCGACCGCGGGGTGCGGACCCTGGAACAGGCGCGGGACTGCATCCGCAACGGGCCGATGGTGAGCTACGAACGGCATGGCTACGGCATGTACGCGGTCGAGCGGCGCAGCGACGGCGCCTGGCTGGGCAATGCCGGGCTGGTGCACCGCGCCGCGCTGCCGCATGCCGATCTCGGCTACGCCCTGCTCGCGCGCCACACCGGCCAGGGCTATGCGCTGGAGGCGGCGCGTGCGGTGCTGGGCCATGCACGCGCTGCGCTGCGGCTGGGGGCGCTGTGCGCGATCGTGACGCCGGGCAACGCGCGGTCGGTCGCATTGCTGGAAAAGCTTGGATTCCAGGCCAACGGCAGCGTGCGCCTGCCCGGCAAGGACGAGGACCTGCTGCTGTTCCTCAACACGCCGGCGACGGGGTAGCCCGGGCCACACCTGGGATGCGCCCGGACGGCGGGGCGCACCATGCCGGAGGGCATGGCCGCGCCATGCATCGCGGCGCGGCGGTGGGCCTTGTCCGCTGGCGGGGCGTCTACGGTGATGCCCCTGCGGGGCAAGCCCCGCAGCTACGTTGGCTCGGCGGCGGGTTAGCCCGGGCCACACCTGGGACGTGCCCGGGCGGCGGGCGCGCCTGCCGGAGGCATGGCCGCGACATGCATCGCGGCGCGGCGATGGGCCTTGGCCGCTGGCGGGGCGTCCACGGTGACGCCGCCTGCGGGGCAAGCCCCGCAGCTACGTTGGCTCAGCGACGGGGTAGCCCGGGCCGCACCTGGGACGTGGCCGGGCGGTGGGGCGCGCCTGCCGGAGGCATGGCCGCGCCATGCATCGCGGCGCGGCGGTGGGCCTTGGCCGCTGGCGGGGTGTCCACGGTGATGCCGCCTGCGGGGCAAGCCCCGCAGCTACGTTGGCTCAGCGACAGGGTAGCCCGGGCCACACCTGGGACGTGGCCGGGCGGCGGGGCGCGCCTGCCGGAGGCATGGCCGCGCCATGCATCGCGGCGCGGCGGTGGGCCTTGGCCGCTGGCGGGGTGTTCACGGTGATGCCGCCTGCGGAGCAAGCCCCGCAGCTACCTTGGTTCAATCGTCCAGCCGGGACTGCAGCTGCGCCAGCTGTTCCTGCAGCGCCGCCACGGTGGCTTCGAGCTGCGCCACGCGGTCTTCCAGCGCGCCGTTGTCCGCGGCCGCGCCCGCGGGTGCGCGGAACTGCGCCGCCAGCGCGTCCACGTCCACCGGGCCGCCGAGCAGGTGCATGTAGCGGTCCTCGCGCTGGCCGGCCGCGCGTGGCAGCTGCACCGCCAGCCCCCGCTGGATCAGGCGCCCGAGCTGGTGGCGCAGGTCCTCGGCGTCGGCGAACTTGGCCATCCGCTCGCTGCGCGTGGCCAGCTCGCCGGCGGTCTGCGGGCCGCGCAGCAACAGCAGGCCCAGCAGCGCGACCTGCTGCCGTGGCAGGTCCAGCTTGCCGCCAAGCAGGTGTTCATAGCGTTCGGCGCGCGCGGAGAAATGCTGGCGCGCCAGACCCATCGCTTCCAGCTGGCGCAGGGCGTGCTGCACGGTACCCGCATCCAGGTTCATCACCGGGTCGCGCGCGGTCTTCTGGTTGGCGGCGGTCTGCGCGGCGTTGACCGTCAGCGGGTAGGTCTCGGGCGTGGTCGCTTCCTTCTCGACCAGGCAGCCGAGCACGCGCATCTGCGCGGCGTCGAGCACGGGTACGGGCAAGGGGGCAGGGGTGTCGGTCATCGTGTCGGCATCCGGTCGCGCGAGGGGGCGCAAGCATAGCCGAGGGCGCGTCGCCGACGCCGGGCGGGTGGCGAGCCGGTAAACTTGCCGGGTTTTCGTTCTGTCCGGTAGCCGTGCCCATGTCCCGAATCCGCCACTCCCTCCTGCTCGCCGGTGCGCTGCTGTCGCTGGCCGCGTGCAGCACGTCCCGGCCCCTGGTCCACGGCGAGCCCGCCGTCCCGGCGCCGCTGGCGGCCGCCAATGACGGCCCCAATGACAACCTGAACGCGGTGCTGTGGGTGCAGCGCTCGCAGGAATACCGCGCCAACGCCCTGCAGACCTGGCGCGCCGCCGCCGCGCAGCTGGACCGCGCGCTCGCCGACCCGTCCTGGACCGCGCTGCTGCCGCAGGAAGGCGGCAGCCAGCAGTCGCCCGGGCTGAAGCCGGCGGTGGTGGTGGACGTGGACGAAACCGTGCTGGACAACTCGCCCTACCAGGCGCGGCTGGTGCGCAACGGCGGCAGCTACGACGACGTCAGCTGGGACGCCTGGGTGTCCGAAGGCAAGGCCGGCGCGGTGCCGGGCGCGGTCGAGTTCGCGCAGGCCGCGGTGGCCAAGGGCGTGACCATGATCTACGTCACCAACCGCACCGAGCACATGAAGGACGTCACCCTGGCCAACCTGCGCCGGCTGGGCTTCCCGGTGGCCGGCGACGACGTCTACCTGGGCCTGGACAAGTACGTGCCCGGCTGCGAGCAGGAAGGCAGCGAGAAGGCCTGCCGCCGTCAGCTGGTGGCGCGGCAGTACCGGGTGCTGATGCAGTTCGGCGACCAGCTCAGCGACTTCGCCGCGATCGGGGTCAACACCCAGGCCGGCCGCGATGCGCTGCTGCAGGCCCACCAGGGCTGGTTCGGGCAGCGCTGGTGGATGCTGTCCAATCCCACCTATGGCGGCTGGGAGCCGGCGCAGTTCAACAATGCCTGGTCGTTGCCCGAAGCCGAGCGCCGCGCCGCCAAGCGCGCCGCGCTGGAGCTGGCCCAATGAGCCGCGGGCCGCTGCCGCTGCGCACCGACGAGCGCCTGATCTTCGCGCTGGACGTGCCTGGGCGCGCCGAGGCCATCGACTGGGTCGAGCGGCTGGGCGATGCGGTGTCGTTCTACAAGATCGGCATGGAACTGCTGGCTTCGGGCGAGTACTTCGCCGTGCTGGACGAACTGGCCAGGCGCGACAAGCGCGTGTTCGTGGACCTGAAGTTCTTCGATATCCCGGCCACCGTCGCCGGCGTCATCCGGCGGCTGTCGCAGTGGCCGGTGAGCTACTGCACGATCCACGGCTGGCATCCGGCGATGATGCAGGCCGCCGTCGCGGCCAACACCTCGGACATGCGCCTGCTGGCGGTGACCGTGCTGACCTCGATGGGACGCCCTGACCTGGCGCAGATGGGCATCGACCGCGAACCGGTGGACGTGGTGGTCGAACGCGCGCTGGCCGCGCAGCGCGCCGGCATCGACGGCGTGATCGCCTCCGGCCAGGAGGCCGCGCCGATCCGCGCCGCCACCGGCCGTGGTTTCTCCATCGTCTGCCCGGGCATCCGTCCCGGCGGCCCGGTGGGTGACGACCAGCAGCGCACCGTCGGCGTGGACCAGGCGTTCGCCGATGGCGCCGACGCCATCGTCGTCGGCCGGCCGATCCGGCTGGCGCCGGATCCGCGCGCCGCAGCCCAGGCCATGCAGCGCGAGATTTCGGATTTCTTTAATTGAAAATCAATGACTTAGGCATTTATTTATGAAGTGTTGCATTAACTGAAGCGGGCGCGTAGGCTGTGCCCCGTCCCGGCCCTGCCGGTGATGTGTCACATGTCCCCGGCTCCGCCGGCTTGAGGAGGTTCGCCACCGGCAACGGGGCGGCCTCTTTTTTTTGCCTGCAACCCGGGCGGCGCCGGTTTCGCGTCCGCGCTTGCCGCTGTCACCGTACAGGCCGCAAGATGCGACGGCCCCGGGGGAGGACCAACGACGCCATGCCACGCCGTTCATCTCGCAGCCGTTCGCGTCTGGTCCTGCTCTCCCTGTGCGCCGTGGCGGTCCTCGCCGCCGGGTGCCGGCGCACGCCCGAGCCCTTGCCGGGTGCGGCCACCGAGCCGGCAGCGGCCGTGCGCCAGCTGGTCCAGCACCTGCACGACAACGACCTGGCCGGCTATGCCCGCGCGGCGGTGCCGCCGGCGCAGTACGCGGAGCTGGAGGCGGCCTGGGCCCAGGGCCACAGCCGCTGGCCGCTGGACCAGTTGCCCCTGCACGACAAACTGCCGGCGCTGCTGGCCACGCTGTCGGCCGCCGATGCCGAAACCCGGCTGCAGCGCGCGTTCAAGGCGCAGATCGCCGGGCAGGCCGCCGGCGTGCGCCAGGCCGCGCACTCGCTGGGCCTGTTCGGCGAGCAGTACATCAGCCACCAGGGCGACTACAGCGACGACGAACGCGCCCACTACGTGCAGCTGGTCAAGGCACTCAGCGCCTGGGCCCAGGCCGCGCCGCTGTCCGATCCCAAGCTGGCCCGCTCCACCATCGCCACCCTGACCACCGCCGCGCGCGCCACCGGCCTGGACAGCGACGCCGCGCTGCAGGCGGCGGGCATGACCGGCAGCCTGCAGCGGCTGTCACCGTTCGCCGCGGCCAGCAAACAGGTGCTGGCCAGTTACGGGTTGTCGCTGGACGACAGCGTCGCGCAGATGCGTACCGGCCTGGCCAGCCAGGACGGCGACCATGCCGTGGTCCACGTGCAGTACCCGCTGGCCGGCCATGACATCGACCTGCAGGTGGCGCTGCAGCGCCGGGAGGGCCACTGGTACCTGGCCCGCACCCTGGCCGAAGTGGACGCGGTACTGGCGGCCGCGCGTGCCGCCGCGCCGCCACCGGCGGACACCGTGTCCCCCGGGGCCGGCACCGCCGCCGACGCGGATGCCCACGCCGGGAACAGCCGGGCGGCGGCAGCTACGCCATAATGTCGCCGATGTCGAAACAGAATCCAAGGCCCGACCAGGGCGAACTCCTGCCGCCGGGCGACACCAGCGCCGCGGCCGCCTCCCCCCTGCCGGCCACGGCCGGCCGACCGCCCGTACGCCCGGGCCGGCGTCCGCTGTGGGCGCGCCTGCTGGGCCGCCTGATCGAGCCGTGGCTCGGCCTGAAGATCGAGCCCGAGCAACTGCAGCACGACCCGGCGCAGCCGGTGGTCTACGTGCTGGAGGACTACGGCCTGTCCAACGCGCTGATCCTGGACAAGGCCTGCCGCGACGCCGGGCTGCCGTCGCCGCTGGTGCCGCTGGCCGGCGACCCGACCGGGCGCAAGCGCGCCTATGTCGCGCTGTCGCGGCGCTCCAGCAACAACGCGCTGATCCCCGAGCAGCGCGGCGCCCGCACCCATTCCGACTCGCTGG
This sequence comes from Stenotrophomonas sp. Steno-Z10-HUANG, assembly GCF_056393075.1. Classification (NCBI taxonomy): domain Bacteria; kingdom Pseudomonadati; phylum Pseudomonadota; class Gammaproteobacteria; order Lysobacterales; family Lysobacteraceae; genus Stenotrophomonas; species Stenotrophomonas sp. Steno-Z10-HUANG. The sequence continues at coordinate 81,014 of NZ_JBWJPA010000007.1, read as the reverse complement.
CGCGGCTGCTGCAGGCGCACCGCGCCAACCCGGCGCTGGACGTGCAGCTGGTGCCGGTGTCGATCTTCGTCGGCCGCGCGCCGGACAAGCAGAGCGGCTGGTTCGCGGTGCTGTTCTCGGAAAACTGGGCGCTGGTCGGCCGCTTCCGCCGCCTGCTGGCGGTGCTGCTCAACGGCCGCGACAGCATCGTGCGCTTCGCCGCGCCGATTTCGCTGCGCGAGACCGTGGAAGAGGGGCTGGAGCCCGAACGCACCGTGCGCAAGCTGCAGCGCGTGCTGCGCGCGCACTTCCGCCGCATCCGTGAATCGATCATCGGCCCGGACCTGTCCACCCGCCGCCTGCTGGTGGACAAGGTGCTGGAAGCCGAGCCGGTGCGCGAGGCCATCGCCGCCCAGGCCAAGCGCGACAACTCCCGGCCGGCCGATGCCTGGAAGAAAGCGCAGGGCTATGCCTGGGAGATCGCCGCCGACTATTCCAGCCCGGTGGTGCGCTCGGCCAGTTTCATGCTGACCCACGTCTGGAACCGCATCTACGCCGGCGTGCTGGTCCACCACCTGGACAAGTTCAAGGAAGCCGCGCCCGGGCACGAAGTGATCTACGTGCCCAGCCACCGCAGCCACATGGACTACCTGCTGCTGAGCTACCTGCTGTACGACCGCGGCATCGTGCCGCCGCACATCGTGGCCGGCATCAACCTCAACCTGCCGGTGGTCGGCACGCTGCTGCGCAAGGGCGGCGCGTTCTTCATCCGCCGCAGCATCCGCGGCAACGCGCTGTACTCGGCGGTGCTGAGCGAATACGTGGCGCAGCTGGTGGCCGGTGGCTATTCGATCGAGTACTTCGTCGAGGGCGGGCGCTCGCGTACCGGGCGCCTGCTGCAGCCCAAGGGCGGCATGATCTCGATGACCCTGCGCGCGTTCCTGCGGCAGCCGCGCAAGCCGGTGCTGTTCCAGCCCATCTACATCGGCTACGAGAAGCTGATGGAGGGCAACAGCTACCTGGACGAGCTGTCCGGGCGGCCGAAGGAAAAGGAGTCGATCTGGGCGCTGCTGTGGGGCATCCCCAAGGTGCTCAAACAGAATTACGGCCAGGTGGTGGTCAACTTCGGTGAGCCGATCGCGCTGAACGACGTGCTGGCCGAGAAGGCGCCGGAATGGGATGGCCAGCCGGTGTCCGAGGACGAGAAGCCGTCGTGGCTGTCGAGCACGGTCGATACCCTGGCCGAGCAGATCCAGGTGCGCATCAACGGTGCCGCCGACGTCAACCCGATCAACCTGCTGGCGCTGGCGCTGCTGTCCACGCCCAAGCACGCCATGGGCGAGGCCGACCTGATCGCGCAGATCGAGCTGTGCAAGAAGCTGCTGGTGGAGCTGCCTTATTCGGACCGGGTGACGGTCACCCCGCATTCGCCCGAGCGCATCATCGCCCACGCCGAGGAGATCAACGTGCTCACCCGGGTCAAGCACCCGCTGGGCGACGTGCTCAGCGTCAGCGGCGATACCGCGGTGCTGCTGAGCTATTTCCGCAACAACGTGCTGCACCTGTTCACCGCGTCCTCGTGGGTGGCCTGCTGTTTCCAGAACAACCGCCGCATGAGCCGCGCCGGCCTGCTGCGGCTGGGCCGCGGGCTGTACCCGTTCCTGCAGCAGGAGCTGTTCCTGCCGTGGACCGAGGACGAATTCGCCGCGCGCATCGAGCAGACCATCAACGTGTTCGTGCGCGAAGGCCTGCTGCAGCAGGTGGGCGAGGACGAGGGCGGCATGCTCGCGCGCAGCACCGGCCAGACCGATGAAGTATTCCGCCTGCGCGCCATCGGCCATTCGCTGCAGCAGGCGTTCGAGCGCTATTACATCGCCATCTCGGTGCTGGTGAAGAACGGCCCCGGGGTGCTCGGCGCGGCCGAACTGGAGAGCCTGTGCCAGCAGGCCGCGCAGCGCCTGAGCCTGCTCTACGCCCCGGCCGCGCCGGAGTTCTTCGACAAGACCCTGTTCCGCGGCTTCATCCAGAAGATGCGCGAGCTGCGCCTGGTGTGGCCGGACGAGAACAGCAAGCTGCTGTTCGACGAGCGCCTGGACGCCTGGGCCAAGGACGCCAAGTTCATCCTCGGCCGCGAACTGCGCCACACCATCGAGCGGGTGAGCCCGGAGGCGGTGAAGCCGGAGGAACCGGCGGCGGGCTGAGGACTCCCCTGCACCGGACAACGAAAGGAGACGGCAATGCGGCCATCGGATTTTTTTGGGGGGGTGGCGATCGCCAGCGTGTTCGCCGCGCTGCACGCCCTGCGCGCGCCGCGTGATGTTTCCGCCTTGCCCGACCCGTCGGACGCGGTGAAGGCGCTGCTGCGCAGCGGGAACAGGGTCGCCGCGATCCGGGCCTACCGCCGGCAACGCGGTGCATCGCTGCTGGAAGCGAACCGGGTCATCGCCCGCCACGCGGCCTGAGTGGCGGGCGTGGCGGCGCTGCGGTTCAGGCCGGCTCGTCGGGAATCAGCATGCTTTCCAGGCGGGCGATGCAGTCCTTGAGCTGCAGCCTGCGCTTCTTCAGCCGCTTCGCGTCCAGTTCGTCATCCGGGTTGGCGGCGAGCCTGCCGATGCGTTCGTCCAGGCTGCGGTGCTCGGCCCGCAGTTCGGCGATGCGCTGGCTGATCTCGGCGAGGGACGGCAGCTCGGACATGCCGCCAGCTTAGCCGGTCAGCGGGGCCAGTTCACGTACACCGGATTGCCCAGCATCAACAGGCTGCCGTCGGCATCGCGCGCATCCACGCGCAACCAGTGCCGCTTGCCATCCGAGCGCCAGCGCAGGCTGGCCCGCTGGCTGCCGTCCGCGCCGGTTTCCACCGTGGCGGGGTGGCGCTGGCCGTCGATGACGAACTCGACGCGCAGCGGGCGGGGATAGTCCAGCTCGGCGTGCACGGTGGCCCACTGTCCGGCGGCCAGGTCCCGTTGCTGGCCCATCCCGGTGCGCTGGCCGTCCGCGCCACGCAGCCACAGGTCCAACCGGCTGCCGGCGACGTTGCGCACGTCCACCACCACCCGCCCCTGCCTCAGCGCGGCGAGGATCGCGTCGCGCGACAGCGCCGGCGCATGCACCAGGGTGGCGGGCCGGCCGATCGGCGAGGGGCCATCGGCCGCGCCCGGATCATGGCTGTCGCTGCCGCCGATGGCGGTCATGCGCCGGCCCTGCTGCAGCTGTTGCTCCCAGAAGCCGACGCCCGCGCGCGGGCCATCGGCCTGGCTGGCATTGACCACCTCCACCGCGGCGACCGCGTCCATGTCCACCGGTCTGGCGGGGGTCCAGCCGCAGCCCATGCACGCCTCGCCCGAGGCCAGCGCCGGGTGGTTGATCGACAGCAGCGCACCGCTGTCGTTGACCTGGCGCAGCAGCGGGTTCCAGTCGGGCAGGGTGTCGCCGAGCCGGAACGGCAGCGGCCCGTTGACGCCGAACACGTTGGCGTGGCCCTGGAAGGTGGTGACCTCCATGCCCGGAATCAGCAGCAGGCGGTCGAACCATGGCTGGTGGCGGGCGAGCTCCTCCAGGTGCGAAGCCGTGTTGTGCTCGGTGACCGCGACGAAATCCAGGCCCTGCCGCGCCGCCGCCTGCAGGCTCAGGAACAGCGGGCAGGGCACCTTGTTGCCCTGCTGGCTGGCGCAGCTGCCGTCGCTGTGGGTGCTGTGCATGTGCAGGTCGCCGCGGTACCAGGCCGGTTCCTCGCGCAGCACCTGCGGCACGCGGTCCCTGCCGGCCTGCACTTCGCCCTCGTCCCACAGCGTCACGCTGACGGTGTAGGGCGTGCGTGCCGTGGCACGGATGTTGGGAATGCCGAGCAGCACCTTCCACTGGCCTGCCGGCAATGCGCCGGGCAGGTAGCCACCCGTGGCGTCGTAGCGGGAAACCGTGACCGCGCGCCGCGAACCGCCGCTCCAGCCGCGGAAGCCCTGTGCGTCCAGCAGCCCGAGGTCGATGACGGTGCGCTCGCCGGCGCCGTCATGATGCAGGGTGATGTCCACCCTGCCGGTGCCCTCGGGCACGCCGAACGGCAGCTCCAGGTAACGTTGATGGTCCTTGCCGCTGAGCGTGCCCTGCAGTTGCAGGGTCTGCGCGGCGTGGGCGCCGGGGCTGGCGGCAAGTGCCGCCAGCATCATCGCGGACAGGGCGCGCATCAGAACCGGTACATCAGGGCCAGGCGGTAGTTGCGGCCCAGCAGTGGCCGCGCGATGAAGGCGCTGGCACCCGCGTCGCTGCTGGCCAGCTCGCCGGCGCGCGGATTGCCCTCGGTCAGGCCCAGCGAGTTGCTGACGTTGTCGATGTAGCCGTACATCGACACGCGGTCGGTCAGCTCGTAACGCGCGCTGAGGTTGAGCAGCCGGTAGGACGGCAGCCGCACCGAGTTGGCGGTGTCCACGTAGCGCTCGCCCTGGTGCTCGGCGGCGGCCTGCAGGCGCAGGCGCTGGTCGAGCAGGTTGAGGCCGGCGACCACGCGCGCGCCCAGCTCCGGTACCCGGATCAGCTGGTTGCCGACGAAATCGCGCAGCACCGGCGCGCCATTGACCAGTTCGCTGTAGCGCAGGTCGCGGTACTGCGCATCCTGCCAGGTGGCGTTGACGCGCAGGTCGAACCAGTCGCTGGGATACCACGCCGTCTCCAGTTCCAGGCCGAACGTGCGGGTGCTGGCATAGCCGGCTTCGCGGGTGGACACGCCGGTGTCCGGGTTGAAGCGGTAGTTGCTGAAGCCGACGTTGTCGTACTTGGTGTAGAACGCCGTGGCGTAGGCGCTGAACAGCGGGTTGGCGAACTTGAAGCCGACTTCGGCCAGGTCCATCGTCTGGGTGTCGGCTGCCTTGCCGTTGGCCGCTGCGCAGGCGGCGACGGTCGCCGCCGAGGTCGGGTCGCAGTTGTCGTTGCGGGTGAGGTAGTTGCCCAGGCTGGGCAGGCGGAACGCCGAGGTCCAGCGGCCGAACACGCCCATGCCGTCGTTGAACTGCCAGTTGGCGCCGACCGACCAGCCCAGGTCGTGTGACGCCAGGTCGTGGTTCACGTACAGGCCCGAGCCGGTGAGCATCTGCGAGGTCGCCAGGGTGCCGCCGTTGACGCTGCGGCGCACCTCGTTCCAGCCGCTGCTGCTGGCCTTCTCCCAGCGCAGGCCGCTGTCGATGCGCAGCCTGTCGTTCACCTGCCACTCGTCGCTGACATAGAAGGCCTGGGTCTTCTGTTCGCCGGAGGCGTTGTTCCACTCGTAGCCGTAGCGCCACACGCCGTTGTCGCTGAGCGTGCGCACCACGTTGCCGTTGGCATCCAGCGCGACCAGGTCGAGCAGGCGGGCGTTGTTGGCCGCATCCATCAGCACCGAGGACGAATAGCGGGTGTAGTCCTCGCGGGTGGAGGCCAGGTAGTAGCCCACGGTGAGGTCGTGCTGCTGGCCACCGAGCGCGAAGCTGCGCATCAGCCGCGTGTCGCTGACGAACTCGCGCACCGGGATGTCCAGCCCGCGCAGGCCGCCGACCACCAGCAGGCCGTTGCCATTCTGGCTGGCGGTGTCGAAGCCGCCGCTTCCATTCACGTAGCGCAGGCCCAGCGCGGTGGCGCCCGGCACCGACGCCAGCAGCTGTTTCTGCCCGGCGAGGAACGTGGCCGCCGGCGTCAGCGAGTTGGGGAACACGCCGTTGCGGATGGTGTCAGTGCGGCTGAAGCGCGCCGATTGCGCCAGTTCCCAGTCGCCGCCCAGTGCGGTCTCCAGCTTGAACGTGAGCTGGTCGCGTTTCACATGGGTGCCTTCGCTGTTGTCGAAGTCCCAGCCGCGGCCATCGGCGGTCTTCATCGACAGGTAGCGCGTTTCCGGGCCGGCCAGCGTGCCATGGTTGCCATCGAAGCCGGGCACCGCGCGGATGTCGCCGTTGCCGTTGGTGTACATCGGGATGCCCAGGTACAGGGCAACGCGGTCATCCATGCGCTTGGCGTCGATGCTGAAGCGCCCGCCCTCGAATTCCCGGGCCAGGTTCAGCCGGAACTGGCCGCCGTCGTTGCTGTTGAAGCCCGGGTCGCGCACGCCGTCCTCGACCCGGTAGAAGCCTCCCAGCAACAGCTTCCAGCCATTGGCCAGCGGGCTGCCGTAGGCGAAGTCCAGGCGGTTCAGGCCGCTGTCGCCGGCGGTGTACTTGAACACGCCGCTGGCGTCCTCGCCGACCTGGCGCGGGATGAAGTTGATCGCACCGGCCGGCGCGTTGGAATACATCACCGACGCCGGGCCGCCGCGGACCACCTCGATGCGTTCGATGGTCTCGTCCAGGCGGAACGCCTGGTCGCCGTTGAGGTAGCCCAGCGCCGGGTCATGCACCACCGGGATGCCGTCTTCCAGCAGGGTGACCGAGCCGAAGCCGTCGACCGGGATGCCGCGCGCGCGGATGTTGCCGCTGGCCTCGCCGCCGGAGGCTTCCACCCAGAACCCGGGCACCGACTTGAGCGCTTCGGTCACGCTGGTCGGTGCCTGCATGCGCAGCTGCTCTTCCTCGATGTTGGTGATCGAGTAGCTGGTCTCGGCCTTGGTGCGCACGCCGGTGCCGCTGCGGCCGGTGACGATCACCGTATCCAGGTCCTTGGCGGAGGAGCGGGAGGCGCTGGCGGCCTCCTGGGCGAGCACGGAAGCCGGAGCAAGGGCGGAGGACAGCAGCAGCGCACGGCAGACAGCGGAAGCAAGACGGTTATCGAGCACGATGGACCCAGGGGCTGGACGGGGGAGCCCGGGATGCTGTCAGCGCGGCGTGACGTCGCCATGACGCTTTTGTGCCAGCCCGTGTCACCCGCCGCTGTGGAGCGGTGGGCCAGCCGGTAGAATGCATGCGATGAGTGCCGTCATTCCCCTTCCCGATCCCGCCCCGCGCGCCCGCGATCCACGCGTGGCCGAACGCGAACACCACAAGCTCGGCAAGCGCCTGCGCCGCCAGGTCGGCCAGGCCATCGCCGACTTCGGCATGATCGAGGCCGGCGACAAGGTCATGGTCTGCCTGTCAGGCGGCAAGGACAGCTACACCCTGCTGGACATCCTGCTGCAGCTGCAGAAGAAGGCGCCGGTGCCGTTCGAGCTGGTCGCGGTGAACCTGGACCAGAAGCAGCCGGGATTCCCCGAGCACGTGCTGCCGGAGTACCTGGCCGGCATCGGCGTGCCGTACCACATCATCGAGCAGGACACCTATTCGGTGGTCAGCCGGGTGATCCCGGAAGGCAAGACCATGTGTTCGCTGTGCTCGCGCATGCGACGCGGCTCGCTGTACAGCTACGCCGAGGCCAACGGTTTCACCAAGATCGCGCTGGGCCACCACCGCGACGACATGGTGGCCACGTTCTTCATGAACCTGTTCCACCACGCCAAGATCTCCGGCATGCCGCCCAAGCTGCGCAGCGACGACGGCAAGCATGTGGTGATCCGCCCGCTGGCCTACGTGCGCGAGAGCGACATCATCGATTACGCGGCGGCGCGCCGGTTCCCGATCATCCCGTGCAACCTGTGCGGCAGCCAGGAGAACCTGCAGCGCAAGCAGGTCGGGCTGATGATGCAGCAGTGGGAGAAGGACCACCCCGGCCGCATCGAGCAGATCGCACGCGCGCTGGGCGACATCCGCCCCTCGCAGATGGCCGATCCCAACCTGTTCGATTTCATGGCGCTGGGCCGCCGCGACGACGCGCCGCTGCCCGATGCGCACGCATGGCTGGCCGGCGGCGACAAGCAGGCCGCGCTTCCGCAGGAAGAGGACTGAGGCGGCGCGGCCGTCATGATTCATGCGCCGCGTCGCGGCGCTTTTTCCGGGCGGGAGGATTCCTTCCGCCGATCACGCATTTCGCAGGACATCCATGTTCTTCAAGAATCTCACCCTGTTCCGCTTTCCCACCTCGGTTGATTTCTCCGAGGTCGACACCCTGCTGCCGCACGTCGCGCTCAAGCCGGTCGGTGCGCTGGAAATGAGTTCGCGCGGCTTCATCTCGCCGTTCGGGCGCGAAGAGAAGGAGCAGTTCTCGCACCGCATCGGCGATGCGCTGTGGCTCACCGTCGGCGGCGAGGAGAAGATCCTGCCCGGCGCGGTGGTCAACGACCTGCTGGCGCGGAAGCTGGAGGAGATCGAGGAGAAGGAAGGGCGCAAGCCCGGCGGCCGCGAGCGCAAGCGGCTCAAGGATGACCTGCTGCACGAGCTGCTGCCGCGCGCCTTCGTCAAGAGCTCGCGCACCGACGCCTTCCTCGACCTGCAGCACGGTTACGTCGCGGTGGACAGCTCCAGCCGCAAGACCGGCGAGAACGTGATGAGCGACATCCGCGGCATGCTCGGCAGTTTCCCGGCGATGCCGCTGAACGCCGAGGTCGCGCCGCGCGCGATCCTGACCGCGTGGATCGCCGGCGAGCCCCTGCCCGACGGCCTGAGCCTGGGCGAAGAGTGCGAGATGAAGGACCCGGTCGAGGGCGGCGCGGTGGTCAAGTGCCAGCACCAGGAACTGCGCTGCGACGAGATCGACAAGCACCTGGACGCCGGCAAGCAGGTCACCAAGCTGGCGCTGGTGTTCGAGGACAACCTGTCCTTCGTGCTCGGCGACGACCTGATCGTGCGCAAGCTCAAGTTCCTCGACGGCGCCCTGGACCAGCTCGAACACATCGACGAGGAAGGCCGCCGCGCCGAACTCGACGCCCGGTTCGCACTGCAGAGCGGCGAGATCCGGCGCCTGTTCCTGCTGCTGGAGCAGGCGTTCAAGCTGAGCAAGGCCGACAGCTGAACAGGCGATCCGCCGACCGTCCCGGCGGCCGCCCAGGGACTATGCTGGAGCAATGACCACCCTGTTCCGCCGCCTGGCCTCCGTCGCCGCGCCCGTCATCCAGCGCGACACCGTGCGGCTGCGCCTGGACGATGCCGAGATCGACGTGCTGCGCGTGCGCGACCCGCGTGCGCGGCGGCTCAAGCTCAGCGTCGATGAACGCGGCGCGCGGCTGACCCTGCCGCTGCGCGCCAGCCTGGCGTCCGGCGAGCGCTTCCTGCAGGCCAACCGGCAGTGGCTGCAGCAGCAGCTGGCGCGGTTCGATGGCGAGGGCCTGCTGGCGCCGCCGCTGGCATTGCGCGAACCCGGCGTGCTGCCGCTGCGCGGGTCGTTGCTGCCGGTGCGCTGGCAGGAAGGCCGTTTCACCCGGATCGAGGTGGATGCCGGAGGCGCCTGCATCCAGCTGCCGGCGCGGGCCGGCGACGCTTCGCTGCGGCGCGTGCTGCGCGAGTTCTACGAGGCGCGGATGCGCGCCGATGTCGGGCACTGGCTGCCCGCTTACCTGCCGGGGCTGCCACGCGCGCCCGCGCGGGTGCGGCTGAAGGTGATGTCCTCGCAGTGGGGCTCGCTGGCGCCGGACGGTTCGATGGCGCTGGACCTGGCGCTGGCGCTGGCGCGGCCGGCGGCGTTCGAGTACGTGCTGGTCCACGAGCTGTGCCACCTGCTGCAGGCCAACCATTCGCCGGCCTTCTGGGCCGAGGTGGAGGCGCGTTTCCCGCACTGGCGGCACGAACGCGACTACCTGCGCGAGGAAGGCCGCCGGCTCAAGGCGACCCTGCGGCAGTTGCTGCGCGGCGCCTGACGCAGCCGCCTGGCGCGCATCCGCGCGCGGTCGCCGCGGCCTCAGCCGCCGGGAATCGTCCCGAGGAAATCGCGGATCACCACCGCCACCGCTTCGGGCTGGTCCATGTGCAGGTGGTGGTGCCCGGGCAGCGTGTGCAGGCGGCCATGCGCCAGCAACGCCGCGCGCTGGCTGCGCTCGGGCTCGGGAAAGTAGGGTTGCGCCGGCGTGGCATAGATCACCTGCGCCGGGCATTGGATCGCGCCCAGCACGTCGCGCACCTGCTCTTCTGTCATGCGCACCGCGGTGGGCAGCATCAGCCGCGGGTCGCTGCGCCAGCTCCAGCCCCCGGCGACCGGGCGCACGCCGCGTTCAACCAGCAGCCGCGCCGAGGCCTCGTCCAGCTGGTTGGCCAGCATGCGCGCGCGCACCGGCGCGGCGATATCGGCAAACACGCGCAACTGCTTGTCGCTGAACGCGGCCAGTGCCGCCACGTGCGCGCGCAGGCGTTCGACGGTCTGCGAGGCGGGTGCGGCAAGGCCGCCCAGCGCCTCGATGGCGACCAGCGCCTGCGTCCGCCGTGGCGCCACCGCCGCCACCAGGCTGGCGATCGCCGCACCCATCGAGTGGCCCAGCAGCACGCAGCGCTCCCAGCCCAGCGCGTCCATGATCGCCAGTACCTGCACGATCGCCTGCGGCGTGGTGTACGCCGCGTCGGCAGGCAGAGGGTCGCTCAGGCCGTGGCCGGGCAGGTCCACCAGCGCCCAGTCCAGCGCCGGCAGCCGCGCCGCCAGCGGGACGAAGCTGGCGGCGTTGTCGAGCCAGCCGTGCAGTGCCAGCACCGGCGTGCCGCCGCGGGTGCCGGCGCGGAGCCCGGCCACGCGCAGGCCGCCGGCGTCCAGTTCGAACGGCGTGGTCATGCGCCTTGGGCGACGGCCAGCGCGGCCAGCGCGCGGGCATGTGCGGGAGCGTCGTTCAGGCAGGGGATGTAGCGCATGGTGGCGCCGCGCTCGGCGACGGTGGCGGTGAAACCCATCGCCACTTCCTCCAGCGTTTCCAGACAGTCGGTGGCGAAGCCCGGGCAGACCACGTCCAGCGTCCGCGCGCCGCCCTCGGCCAGCGCCCACAGCGTGGGTTCGGCATAGGGCTGCAGCCAGCGCTCGCGGCCGAAGCGCGACTGGTAGGCCAGCTGCCAGTCGCCGTCGCCCAGTTCCAGCGCCGCGGCGATCGCCCGCGCGCTGGCTTCGCAGCGCTGCGGATACGGGTCGCCAGCGTCCGCCAGCCGCTGCGGGATGCCATGGAAGGAGAACACCAGGCGGTCGCCGCGGCCGTGCGCCTGCCAGTAGTCGCGGATCGAGGCGGCCACCGCCGCCACCCATTGCGGGTCGTCGGCATAGTCGCGGATGGTGTGGACCTGTACGTCGCGGTGGCGGGCCTGCCACTCCTGCACCTTGTCCTCGACCGAGGCCGTGGTGGTGGTCGAATACTGCGGGTACAGCGGCAGCACCACGATGCGCGTGGCACCGGCCGCGGCCAGCGCGTCCAGCGCCGGCTGCAGCGCCGGCTGGCCGTAGCGCATGGCCTCGCGTACCTGCCAGTGCGGCAGTTCGCGGGCGATGTTGGCCACCAGGCGGCGGGTATGCACCGCCAGCGGCGAGCCCTCCGCCATCCACACCTGTGCGTACTTGTGCGCCGAGCGGCCGCCGCGCAGCGGCAGGATCAATCCATACAGCAGCGGCTTCCACAGCAGGGGGGGAATCGAGACCACGCGCCGGTCGCCGAGGAACTCGGCCAGGTAGCGACGTACCGCCGGGGCGGTGGGTGTCTCGGGCGTGCCTAGGTTGACCGCGAGCAGCGCGGTGGTGGGTGCGTCGGACATGCGCGCATTGTGGCTGAAAGCCGGGAACGAGTGGAGAGGGACGAGAGGGCAGAGTAGGGGAAGGGGAGTGGGGAGGCAGGAGTGAGAGAGAAGCAACGGCAAAGCCCAAAACCAAGGCTGTCATCCATGACAAAAGGTAGAGTCGTCATCCGCCGTGCAGGCGGGAATCGCTCCTGCTCTGCCTTTTCTCACTCCTCACTTCTCTTCACTCGCCCTCGTCCATTCCTCGCCCGTTCATCGCCCCGCTTCCAATCTCGACACCTTGCCGTATCTTTCCGTGCATCGACCTGTGGAGTCCGCCATGCGCCGCCTGCCGTACATCGCCCTGCTGTTGTCCGCGAGCCTGTTGTCCGCCACCGCCCTGGCCGGGCCGCAGGAGGACCAGCGCGCCCGCAACGCCGTGCGCGTGCTCGGCGAGATCCAGGAGATCCCGGAGCAGGCCATTCCCGACAAGCTGCTCGACGAGGGCCGCGCGATCATCGTCATCCCCGACACGATCAAGGCCGGGCTGGTCCTCGGCGGCCGCCGCGGGCATGGCCTGATGTCGGTCAAGAACCCCGATGGCAGCTGGTCCAACCCGGTGTTCGTCAAGCTCACCGGTGGCAGCATCGGCTTCCAGGCCGGGGTGCAGTCCTCCGACGTGATCCTGGTGTTCCGCAACAACCGCAGCCTGGACAACATCGTCAACGGCAAGTTCACCCTGGGCGCCGACGCCGGCGTGGCCGCCGGCCCGGTCGGCCGCAGCGCCGCCGCCGCCACCGATGGCCAGCTCAAGGCCGAGATCTGGTCGTGGTCGCGCGCCCGCGGGCTGTTCGCCGGGGTGGCGCTGGATGGCGCGGTGCTGTCCATCGACGATGCCGCCAACCTCGACGCCTACGGCCAGGGCACCACCCCGCGGATGATCCTGGAGGGGCGCCTGAATGCGGCGCCTTCGGCCGACGTGGTCGCCTTCCGCGACCGCCTGGAGGAGTCCACCTACGCCGCGCGCGAGAAGCGCGGTACCCAGGGCACCGCCGCGCCGGTGGCGTCGTCGGCGCCGCGCACCCAGCCGGTCGCCGTGTCCGGCAACGCCCCGCAGCAGGGCAGCGAGGCGACCACCCAGCCGCTGCAGCCGGCCACCGCCGAGCCCGCGCCGCAGCAGGGTTTCCAGCCGGTGTCCGAAGGCGAAATCCGCACCGAATCGCTGGACGGCGGCAACTGACCTTCGGCACGGGCGTCCGGCGGGGCCGGGTGCGCTATGCTCACTGGCCTCCACACCGAATAACGCGAGCGGATCATGGGCAGTTTCAGCATCTGGCATTGGTTGATCGTGCTGGTCATCGTCGTGCTGGTGTTCGGCACCAAGCGGCTGACGAGCGGCGCCAAGGATCTGGGCAGCGCGGTCAAGGAATTCAAGAAGGGCATGCGCGATGACGACACCCCGCCAGCGCGCCTGAACGACGAATCGCGCGAGCGCGAATCCAGCCGCGATACGCAGGCCGAGCGCGACCGCGAGACGCGCTGAACCGAAGGTTCCCCGCGTGTTCGATATCGGCTTCAGCGAACTGCTGCTGATCGCGGTGGTGGCGCTGGTGGTTCTGGGCCCCGAACGGCTGCCCAAGGCGGCGCGCTTTGCCGGGTTGTGGGTGCGCCGTGCGCGCAACCAGTGGGATTCGGTCAAGCAGGAGCTCGAGCGCGAACTGCAGGCAGAGGAGCTGCAGCGCAACCTGCGCAGCGTGCGCCAGTCGGTGCAGCAGGCCGAGCGCGACCTGCACGAGGGTGCCACCCGGCTGCGCGGCGACGTCGATGCGCTGCGCGATGAAGTCGATGCCGTTGCCGCGCCCGCGCCGCCCGCCGCCGATGCAGCCGCGGACCCGGCGGCGCAGGCGCTGCCGGCGCCTGACGCCGTGCAGACCCCGGCAGCGGACATGACCGGAACGACGGGCGCAGCGCTGCCGCCGGAGCGCGCCCCATGAGCGAGAACTTCAACGAAAGCCCGCTGATCGAGCACCTGGTGGAACTGCGCGCGCGCCTGGTGCGCGGGCTGCTGGGGCTGGGCGTGGTGCTGCTGGCGCTGTTGCCGTTCGCGCGCACGCTCTACAACCACCTGGCCACGCCGCTGGTGTCGCAGCTGCCGGCCGGGCAGTCGATGATCGCCACCAATCCGGCCGGGGCGTTCTTCGCGCCGCTCAAGCTGACCTTCTTCACCGCCGTGTTCATTGCCGTGCCGTGGCTGCTGTACCAGGCCTGGGCATTCGTCGCGCCGGGCCTGTATGCGCGCGAGAAGCGCCTGGCGGTGCCGCTGCTCGCCTCGGCGGTGGCGCTGTTCTACATCGGCTGCGCGTTCGCCTATTTCCTGGTGCTGCCGGCGGTGTTCCATTTCCTGACCACCTTCCGCCCGGAGGTGATCGCCATCACCCCGGACGCCAATGCGTATTTGGATTTCGTGCTGGCGATCTTCTTCGCTTTCGGTGCGAGCTTTGAGCTGCCGGTGGCGATGGTGATCCTGGTGCTGCTGGGCTGGGTCACGCCGCAGCAGCTGCGCGAGGGGCGCGGCTACGCCATCGTCGGCATTTTCGTGCTGGCCGCGGTGCTGACCCCGCCGGACGTGGTTTCGCAGCTGATGCTGGCCATCCCGATGTGCGTGCTCTACGAGCTGGGCATCCACGCCGCGCGCTGGCTGCAACCGCGCAAGCAGCCGGTTTCCGAACCATAGGCAGGCGCGCGGCCGCGCACGACGCCATGCCACCGCCTGGCCGGCGCGGTTGCGTACCGCACCGCCGCCGTGGCGCGGCTCAGGCTTTGATGACGTGCATGTCCGGCGCCGCTGCCGTCCTGGCCGCGGCCGGGCCGAGCATCTGTTTCCAGGCCGCATACGCCGCGCCGGCGAACAACCGGCATCAGCACGGCCACTGTGCCAACGCCATGGCCACGGTCTGGCCGGCCACCAGGCCGACGATGATCGCCAGGCACGACAGCCTGGCCGGCGCGGTTGCGTACCGCTCCGCCACCGTGGCGCGGCTCAGGCTTCGATGACGTGCATGTCCGGCGCCGCTGCCGTCTTGTCCGCGGACGGGCCGAGCATCTGCTTCCAGGCCGCGTACACCGCGCCGGCGAACACCGGCATCAGCACGGCCATCAGCAGCAGCTGCGCCAACGCCATGGCCACGGTCTGGCCGGCCACCAGGCCGACGATGATCGCCAGGATCATCACCGCGAAATAGATCGCGAAGATGGCGACGAAGGCCAGCACGAAGAACACCAACATCGCCGGCAGGTTGCGCAGGCTCGAGCGCAGGCTGCGGCGCAGCGCGTGCCAGCCGCCGATGCGCTGGAACATCACCTGCGGCGGCATCACGAACAGCGCCAGGGTCAGTGCGGCGAAGGTGGCCAGCATCAGCAGCAGCCACAGCAGGATGCGCCCGGCCGGCAGCGTCGCCACCAGCGCCTCGATCTGCGCCGGGTCCGGCTGCGCGCCGGACTGGCTCAGTTCGTTGATCCGCAGCATCACCTCCGACAGCCGCTGCAGGCCGTCGCTGCCGACCAGCACCAGCAGCAGCGTGCCCAGCAGCAGCGCGGCCACCAGCTGCGGCAGCAGCGCCACCAGCAGGTGCGGGGCGCGGCCTTCGCGCACGCCCTCGAGCAGGTGCGCCGGCCGCGCCGGCCGGTTCTGGTCCACTTCGCGCACGGCCCACAGCAGGCCGCCCATGAACAGCGGCCCGGCCAGCAGCAGCAGGAACTGCACCAGGGTGCCCAGCGCCGGCACCAGCAGCGACAGCGACAGCACCAGCGAAGCGCCCACGCCCCAGAGGATGCCCAGCGAACCCAGCGCCAGCGGCGCGCGCCTGAGCAGGCCGAAGCCGGCCAGCAGCCATTCCGCGCCGGCGGAGGCCGGCACCTTGCGAATATCGCCCATTGCAGTTCCGAAAAGGGGGAGCGCCGGCACCACGCCGGCGTGGGCGGATTATCGCCCGAACCCGGCTGACGGGCGAGTCGCGCCGCGGAACCCCGCATTCCGCCAGCGGCGCGGAGCCGGTGCGCGCGCCGGCGCGGGCATCACACCGCGCGGGCGTGGCGCACGAAACGGCGCAGCAGCTGGCGTGCCTGCGGCGCGGCGCTGACCTGGCGCGCCACGGCGCGCGCGCAGCCGCCGTGGCGGGCAATGCAGTCGGCGCGGGCGCGCACGTAGCCGCGCATGTGGTGGGTGGCGAATTCCGGGTGGAACTGCAGGCCCCAGGCGTGCTCGCCCCAGCGGAAGGCGTGGCAGCCGTCCTGCGCCGAACGCGCCAGCACGGTGGCGCCGGCCGGCGCCTGGAGCACGGTCTGCAGGTGGGTGGCCTGGGCCGGGAAGCTGGGGGGCAGGCCGGCGAACAGCGGGTCGGCGGCGGCGGCCGGGTCCAGTTCCAGGCGGATGGTGCCCGATTCGCGCCCGGCCGGGTTGTAGTCCACCTGCCCGCCGAGCGCATGCGCCAGCAGCTGGTGGCCGTAGCAGATGCCCAGCAGCGGCATCCCGGCGTGGGCGGCGTCGCGCAGCCAGTCGGCGCTGCGCTCGCTCCACTCGGCGCGGTCGGTGACGAACGCGGCCGAGCCGGTGACGATGGTGGCGGCGAAACCCTGGCGCGCGGGCAGGCGTTGACCCTGTTCGACGTTGACCACCACGGTCTCGGCCTGTTCCAGGCCCGCGGCGACGCGGATCCAGTGCGGGAAACGGCCGTAACGGCGCAAGCTCGGGAACGGCTGCCCGGTTTCGATGATGAGGAACGGCGGGGGTTTCATTCCGCTGGGGGCAGGACCGACAGGACTTCCTCGATTGTAGTCAGCCCCTGCGCCACCTTTTCAAGCCCGGTCCGGCGCAGCGTGCGCAGCCCCTCGGCGCGTGCGGCGTGGCTGAAACCGGCCAGGTCCATGTCCGCGCGGATCAGCGAACGCAGCCGCGGGCCCAGTGGCAGCAGCTCATACAGGCCGATCCGGCCCAGGTAGCCGGTGCGCCGGCACTCCAGGCAACCCACCGGCGCACAGGCGTGGATGGCATCAGGTAATGCCTCATTGCCATCACGCAGCGGCGCCCAGTCCTCGTCGTCGAGCACGTCGGCGCGCTTGCAGTGCGGGCACAGCGTGCGCACCAGCCGCTGCGCCAGCACACCGTTGACGGTGGAGGCGATCAGGTAGTGCGGTACGCCCAGGTCGAGCAGGCGGGTGATGGCCGAGGGGGCGTCGTTGGTGTGCAGGGTGGACAGCACCAGGTGGCCGGTCAGCGAGGCCTGCACCGCCATCTGCGCGGTCTCCAGGTCGCGGATCTCGCCGATCATGATGATGTCCGGGTCCTGGCGCAGCAGGGTGCGCACGCCGCTGGCGAAGTCCAGGTCGATGTTGGTCTGCACCTGCATCTGGTTGAACTCGGGCGCGATCATCTCGATCGGGTCCTCCACCGTGCACACGTTGACGTCCGGCGTGGCCAGCCGCTTGAGCGTGGAGTACAGGGTGGTGGTCTTGCCCGAGCCGGTGGGGCCGGTGACCAGCACGATGCCGTGCGGGCGCGCGACCAGTTCGTTCCAGCCGGCGGCCTCCTCCGGGCTGAAGCCCAGCTGCTCGATGCTCTTGAACGCCGCGTCCGGGTCGAAGATGCGCATCACGCACTTCTCGCCGAACGCGGTGGGCATGGTCGACAGGCGCATCTCGACCTCGCGCCCGCCCGGGGAGCGGGTCTTGATGCGGCCGTCCTGCGGGCGCCGGCGCTCGGCCAGGTCCATGCGCCCGAGCACCTTGATGCGGCTGACCACGGCGGTCATCACCGCCGGCGGCAGCTCGAACACCTTGTGCAGCACGCCGTCGATGCGGAACCGCACCCGGCCCATGTCGCGGCGCGGTTCCAGGTGGATGTCGCTGGCGCGCTGCTCGTAGGCGTACTGCAGCAGCCAGTCGACGATGCTGACCACGTGGTGGTCGTCGGCGTTGACGTCGCCGGCGCGGCCCAGTTCCACCAGCTGCTCGAAGCTGGGCAGGCTGCTGCCGTCGCCGCGCGCGTCGCTGCGGGCACTGCGCACCGAGCGGGTGACGCCGAAGAACTCCATCGAGTAGCGGTGCAGGTCCAGCGGGTTGACCAGCACGATCTCGATCCGGCGCCGGGTCAGGTGCTGCAGGTCGGGTATCCAGTCGCGCGCCATCGGCTCGCTGGTGGCCACCAGCACCCGTTCGGCGTCCATCGCCAGCGGCAGGATCCGGTGGCGCCGGGCATAGGCGTGCGAGACCACGGCGGTGGCGTTGGCCACGTCCACCCGGGTCGGGTCGATGCGCAGGTAGCGGACCCCGGTGCGGCCGGCCAGCCACTCGGTCAGCCGCTCCAGCCCGAGTTCGCCGGAAGCCGGGGGCGCGGCGGCCAGCTTGAGGTTGGCCAGCAGCACCAGCGGGTGCACCTCGCTGGCGTTGCGCGCGCCCTGCGCGGAGAAGCGGATGCGCTCCTGGTCGTGCGCGGCCACCAGGCCGTCGCCCAGCACCGCCGCGGCGATGTTGGCGAACTGCAGCCGGCCGGGGGCGATGGCCACCGGGGATGGCGGGGTCGGGACGCTCGATGCGGCCGTGTGTTCCACCTGAAACTCCTTGCTGGCGCGGCCGCCGCGCGGTCGCTCGCTATACTAGCGCACCCATCCGTACGGCCCAGGCAGCATGTCCGCGACTCCCACCGTTCCCATCACTTTCCAGGGCCTGATCCAGACCCTCAACGACTACTGGGCGAAGCAGGGCTGCGTGCTGATCCAGCCGCTGGACCTGGAAGTGGGTGCCGGCACCTTCCACCCGGCCACCTTCCTGCGCTCGATCGGCCCGGAAAGCTGGAACGCCGCCTACGTGCAGCCCAGCCGCCGCCCCACCGACGGCCGCTACGGCGAGAACCCCAACCGCCTGCAGCGCTATTACCAGTACCAGGTGGCGATGAAGCCGAGCCCGGACAACATCCAGCAGCTGTACCTGGATTCGCTCAAGGCGCTGGGCATCGACCCGCTGGTGCACGACCTGCGCTTCGTCGAGGACAACTGGGAATCGCCGACCCTCGGCGCCTGGGGCCTGGGCTGGGAAGTGTGGCTCAACGGCATGGAGGTCACCCAGTTCACCTACTTCCAGCAGGCCGGCGGCCTGGAGTGCAAGCCGGTGCTGGGCGAGATCACCTACGGCCTGGAGCGGCTGTGCATGTACCTGCAGAACTGCGACAACGTCTACGACCTGGTGTGGACCTACGGTCCGGATGGCACCCCGGTCAGCTACGGCGACGTCTACCACCAGAACGAGGTGGAGCAGAGCACCTACAATTTCGAGCATGCCGACGTGGCCGAAATGTTCCACCGCTTCGACGCCTGCGAGCAGGAAGCGCAGAAGCTGGTCGAGGCCGGGCTGCCGCTGCCGGCCTATGAACAGGTGTGCAAGGCCAGCCATTCGTTCAACCTGCTGGACGCGCGCCGCGCCATCTCGGTGACCGAACGCCAGCGCTACATCCTGCGCGTGCGCGCGCTGGCCCAGGCGGTGGCCAAACTGTACGAGGCCAAGCGCCTGGAAGCGGTGGCGGCCAAGGAGGTGCAGGCATGAGCATGCAGCCGCTGCTGATCGAACTGGGCGTGGAGGAGCTGCCGGTCAAGGCGCTGCCGGGCCTGGCGCAGGCGTTCTTCGACGGCGTGATCGACGGGCTGGCCCGGCGCGGCATCGCCTTCGAGCGCGACGACGCCAAGCCGCTGTCCACCCCGCGCCGCCTGGCGGTGCTGCTGCCGGGCGTGGAAACCGAACAGCCCGAGCAGCACTCGGAAGTGTTCGGCCCGTACCTGAACATCGCGCTGGACGCCAATGGCGAACCGACCAAGGCGCTGCAGGGCTTCGCCGCCAAGGCCGGCATCGACTGGACCGCGCTGGAGCGCACCACCGACGCCAAGGGCGAGCGCTTCGTGCTGCGCTCGGTGACGCCGGGCGCGAAGACCGCCACGCTGCTGCCGGAGATCGTGCGCGAGGCCATCGCCGCGATGCCGATCCCCAAGCCGATGCGCTGGGGCGCGCACGAATACGCCTTCGCCCGCCCGGTGCACTGGCTGGTGCTGCTGCACGGCAACGACGTGGTCGACGCCGAGCTGCTCGGCCTGAAGTCCGACCGCTTCAGCCGCGGCCACCGCTTCATGGCCGACAAGCAGGTGTGGCTGAGCCACCCGTCCGATTACATCGAATCGCTGAAGGCGGCCTGCGTGCTGGTCGACGCCGACGCGCGCCGCGAGCGCATCGTGCACGAGGTCAACGCCGCCGCGGCGCAGGCCGGCGGCGTGGCGCGCATCACCGACGACAACCTGGAGCAGGTGGTCAACCTGGTCGAATGGCCGTCGGCGGTGCTGTGCAGCTTCGAGCGCGAGTTCCTGGCGGTGCCGCAGGAAGCGCTGATCGAAACGATGGAGATCAACCAGAAGTTCTTCCCGGTGCTGGATGCCGCCGGCAGGCTGACCGAGAAGTTCATCGGCATCGCCAACATCGAATCGAAGGACGTGGCCGAGGTGGCCAAGGGCTACGAGCGGGTGATCCGCCCGCGCTTCTCCGACGCCAAGTTCTTCTTCGACGAGGACCTCAAGCAGGGCCTGGCGGCGATGGGCGAAGGCCTGAAGAGCGTCACCTACCAGGCCAAGCTGGGCACGGTGGCCGACAAGGTGCAGCGGGTCGGCGCGCTGGCGCAGGTGATCGCGCCGCAGGTGGGCGCCGACCCGGTGCAGGCCAGGCGTGCCGCCGAGCTGGCCAAGAACGACCTGCAGTCGCGCATGGTGGGCGAGTTCCCGGAACTGCAGGGCATCGCCGGCCGCCACTACGCCGTGGCCGGTGGCGAATCGCCCGCGGTCGCACTGGCCATCGACGAGGCCTACCAGCCGCGCTTCGCCGCCGACGACATCGCCGCCTCGCCGCTGGGCAAGGTGCTGGCGATCGCCGAGCGCCTGGACACCCTGGCCGGTGGCTTCGCCGCGGGGCTGAAGCCGACCGGCAACAAGGACCCGTTCGCGCTGCGCCGCAATGCGCTGGGCCTGGCGCGCACGATCATCGAGTCGGGCTTCGACCTGGACCTGCCGGCGCTGCTGGTGAAAGCGTTCTGGGGCGCCGGAAGGTGTCAGCTTGTTGTTCAACGACGGGAGAAACTGGCAAAAATTGGCCAGATGAATGAGCTAGAACGGACCGTACTGCTGGCTCATCTACAGAATCCGATGGATGTCCAATATCAAGATTGGGATGAAGAAGACAAGCTGGATCCTGGTGTTGTTGCGCCCGAAAGGCTAGATGAGCTCTACGACTTCATCCTCGACCGCCTGCGCGGCTACTACGCCGACAGGGGCGTGCCGGCCACGCACTTCAACGCCGTGGCCGAGCTGAAGCCGGCCTCGCTGTACGACTTCGACCGCCGCATCGACGCCATCGGCACCTTCGCCCAGCTGCCGGAAGCCGAGGCGCTGGCCGCGGCCAACAAGCGCATCCGCAACATCCTGCGCAAGGCCGAGGGCGACATCCCCGGCACGATCGACCCGGCGCTGCTGCGCGAGCCGGCCGAGAGCGAACTGGCCGAGGCGGTGGCCGCCGCAATCGACGACACCGGCGCGGCGCTTGCGCAGAAGGACTACGTCAGCGTGCTGGGCCGGCTGGCGCGGCTGCGGCCGCAGGTCGATGCGTTCTTCGACGGGGTCATGGTCAACGCCGAGGACCCGGCGCTGCGTGGCAACCGCCTGGCGCTGCTGCGCACCCTGGGCGACCGCCTGGGCAGCGTCGCGGCGATCGAGCACCTGTCCGGCTGAGACCGCACCCTTCCCCCGCACGGCGGGGGAAGGGTCTTGCTGGTGTGGCCTGAAAGGCTGCAATCGATGCCAATAAGGCAACACTTGGTTCGATGAACTCGGCACTGGCCAACATCCTGTTTCCTGGATGCCGACGCGGCGTATTGGGCCTGCTGTTGCTGCATCCGGAGAACAGCTATCACGTGCGCGAAATCGCCCGCCTGACCGCCACTACACCCGGAACTCTGGCCCGCGAACTTTCCAAACTGGTGGAAGCGGGTCTGCTGACCCGCAGTCCGCAGGGTAGCCAGGTGCTCTACGCCGCCAATACCCCGAGGTGTTTGAGGAACTGGCCTCCATCCTGCGCAAGACTACGGGCTGGCCGAGGGGCTGGCGCAGGCGCTTGCGCCGCTGGCGGGGCAGGTCCGCGCAGCTTTCGTGTTCGGCTCCAGCGCCAGCGGCAAGACCCGCCCAGGCAGTGATGTGGACGTGCTGTTGATCGGCGGGGATCGGGGTACGCCGAAGTGGTCTCGGCGCTGTATCCAGCGCAGGAAACCCTGGGTCGGGAGATCAACCCGAAGCTGTATTCAGCGACGGAATGGCGGAAACTTGCCACGGGCGATGGCGCGTTCTACCGCGACGTGATGGCCAGGCCCAAGCTGTTCCTGATAGGAGGCGAGGAGGAACTTGGATAGCGGGTCAGGATCGGCCAGTTGGAGCAGGTCGCGGCGCAACCGGGTGACGGCAGCGCCTGCTGGAGGCGGCGCAACGCGCGCTGCGGGACGCCGGCACGCCTGGCCTGAGCCACGAAAGCCGTTTCGACATCGCCCATCGCGCCATCATGCAGGCGGCCAAGGCTGCCCTGCGGTCCAGCGGCTATTGCACCCTGACCAGCAAGCCCGGCCATCATCAGACGAGGATCCAGGCCCTGCCGTTGACCCTGGGCCTGGTCAAGAGGGTGGTCATCCAGCTCGACGCACTGCGCAAACAGCGCAACGTGATCGGTTACAGCGGCGATCTGGTCGGGGAGGCGATGATCATCGAGGCTCGGCGGCATGCGGCGGCATTGATCGAAGCGGTAACCCGTCAGAACCGCTCCAGCGGATAGTAACTGTGATTATTGGGACCCGGCGGATCGTCCGCAGCCGCCAGCCGCTGCCCCGCGACAACGCAATTCCGTAAGACGTGGGTCGTGAAAGGAATGGAGCAAGGTATCGTCGCAACGGTCCCGTCCTGGCCGGGCAGAAAGGCATGCAGGGCCGGCGTCTGTCTTCATGGCCACGACCGGTCATGGGCGTACCCGGTCGGAATGGGGGACGGGACACTGACTCCCTGCATGTCGCATCGTTGCGCTTCGTCGAGATCAGGACGCGACCCGGCACGCCTTCCGCGCGCGAAGCCGTGGTGGCGTGTCTGCTCGCCCTTCATCTTCTGTGCCGTGATTCTCCGGTCACGTTCGGCCCGGTATGCTGCCGCGATGCTGCCTGCCCGAATCACTCGTCCCCTCCTTGCCGTTGCCCTGCTGGCAGCCTTCTCCGCCCATGCCCGCGGCACGATCGAGAAGGTCCAGATCAAGGGGCTGGACAAGGGCGACGACGCGGCGATCATCGAGAACATCGAGGTGTCGCTGTCGCTGTACGACACCATCGGCAAGGTGCAGGGCGAGTCGCGCCTGGAATACCTGCTGTCGCAGGCCGAGCGGCAGACCCGGCAGGCGCTGGAGCCGTTCGACTACTACAACCCGACCATCACCGTGGACGCCCCGCGCGAGGGCGACACCGTGCGGGTGGTGATCGAGGTCGACAAGGGCGAGCCGGTGCGGGTACGGCAGTCGGAGGTGGTCATCACCGGCCCGGCCGCGCGCGACCGCTACCTGCAGCGGGACCTGGAGGACTTCCAGCCGCGCGAGGGCGAGCCGTTCGACCACAGTACCTACGAGGCAAGCAAGGTGGTCATCACCCGGCGCCTGTCCGAGCGCGGCTACTTCGACTCGGACTTCACCCAGCGCAAGGTCGAGATCACCCGCGCGCAGAACGCGGCCGACATCTTCCTGAGCTGGGACAGCGGCCGCCGCTACAACATGGGCCGGATCACCTTCAACCAGGACTACTTCCGCCCCGGCCTGTTCGACCCGCTGGTGTACTGGGAGCAGGGCAGCTACTGGCACGAGGGCAAGCTCGACCGGCTGCGCGAATCGCTGACCAAGCTGGACTACTTCAGCACGATCGACATCCAGCCGCGCCCGGAAGACGCCTATGGCGACGGCGAGGTGCCGGTGGACGTGAACCTGACCCTGGCCAAGCGCACCATCTACACCGCCGGCCTCAGCTACGGCAGCGAGAGCGGCCCGGGTGTGCGCGGCGGGGTGGAGCGGCGCTACGTCAACAGCCGCGGGCACAAGCTCAATACGCAGCTGGACTACGCGCAGAAGCGCAAGAGCCTGGTCACCAGCTACCGGATACCCGCGTTCCGCTGGCTCGACGGCTGGTACACCTTCGCGGTCAGCGCCTACGACGAGCAGACCCGCTACATCGACATGCGCAATTTCAAGCTGATCGGCAGCCGCAGCGGCGAGATCAACGAGTACTGGACCGCCATCGCCTCGGTCAACGCACTGCGCGAGCGCTGGCGCTACAGCTCCGGCGACCAGTTCACCGACGCGGTCTACCAGTACTCGACGCTGGTGTACCCGCAGTTGACCGCCGACTACGTGGACGTGGACGACAAGGCGTTCCCGCGCCACGGCTTCAGCGGCAACGCCACCCTGCGCGGCGGCATCGAGGGCGCCGGTTCGGATACCAGCTTCATCCAGGCCGATGCCACGCTGCGTTGGTATGTGCCGCTGGGCGACAGCGACCGCCTGATCCTGCGCGGCCAGGCCGGCACCACCTGGACCAGCGACCTGGTGGCGATGCCGCCGAGCCTGCGCTACTTCGCCGGTGGCGACCGTTCGATCCGCGGCTACGCATGGCGTGAAGTGGGGCCGCGCACGCCCGCCCCGGACAAGTACGCGCTCGGCGCCAAGCACCTGGTGGTCGGCTCGGCCGAGTACGAGCATTACTTCGGTGGCGGTCCGTGGGGCGCGGCGGTGTTCGTCGATACCGGCAGCGCCTTCGACAACACCATCGACCTGCATACCGGCGTGGGCCTTGGCGTGCGCTGGAAATCGCCGGTCGGGCCGGTGCGCATCGACATCGCCCATGGCCTGAACCACCCCGACTCGCAGTTCCAGCTGTACCTGAACATCGGAGCCGACCTGTGAGCCGCCGTCCCGCGTCCGCCGCGCCTGCCGACATCACCCCCGAGGAACGCGAGGCGCGCATCGCCGAACTGCGCGCGCGGCGCCGCGCGCGGATGCGCACGCTGGCGATCCGCAGCGGCATCGGCATCGGCGTGCTGGTGGTGCTGGCGTCGCTGGCGCTGTACTGGCTGCTGCAGACCGTGGCCGGCCGCGACGTGCTGCTGGCGCAGGTGGTGGCGCGGCTGCCGGCCGATTCGTCGCTGACCTGGAGCAAGGTCGAAGGCCCGCTGGCCGGGCCGCTGGTGCTGCACGACCTGGACTTCCGCTACCAGGACATCCACTTCAGCGCCGCCCAGGCCTACCTGGACCCGGACATCCGCCCGCTGCTGGGGCGCAAGCTGCGCCTGGACCTGCTGCGCATCACCGACGCGCAGCTGGAACTGGGGCCGCCGGAGGAGAAGCCGTTCGAGCTGCCGCGCTGGCCGGACGTGCTGCCGGCCATCACCCTGCCGCTGGCGTTGCAGGCCGACACCATCGAGATCGATGGCCTGCGCATCGTCCAGCAGGATGCGCCGCCGATCGACATCATCCGCCTCCGCGGTGGCCTGGAAGCGGCCGACGGCGAGTTCCGCGCCATCGGCCTGCGGGTGGACGGCAACCTGGGCGATTTCCGCATCGACGGCCACTACCTGCCGCGCCAGGACTACCGCACCGATCTCACCGTGCGCGCGCTGATGCCGGCGCGGCCGGGCCAGCCGCGGGCGCGGTTGGGGCTGGTCGCGCGCGGCGACCTGGCGCACATGGAGGTGGCGCTGGCCGGTTACGCCCCGCGGCCGCTGCATGCCAGCCTGGTGCTGGACGGCCGCGACGACCCGGTGTGGAGCGTGGCCGCGCGCAGCGAGGAACTGGACCTGGGCCAGCTGGTGCCGGCGCAGTATCTGGCGCAGGCGCCCGTGCCACTGGCGCTGGATTTCAACGCGCGCGGGCGTGGCGGCAGCGCGCGGCTGCAGGGCCGCGTGCGCCAGGGCGACCAGGAACTGGTGCTGGCGCCGTCCAGCATCGTCATCGACAACCAGGTGTTGACCGTCTCGCCGTTGGTGGCCGAGGCCTTCGGTGGCGAGCTGCGCCTGCAGGGCAGCGCCGACTTCAGCGACACGCAGAACCCCGGCTTCCGCTTCGCGGTGGTCGCCAGCCAGCTGACCTGGACCCCCGCGCCCGATCCGTCGGCGCCCGGCATCACGCCGGTGCCGATGCACCTGAAGGAGGCGCGCCTGGGCGTGGCTGGCACCCTGAAGAACTGGGCGGCGATCGGCAAGGCCGAGGTGGCGCGCGAGAACCAGGACGCCCGCCTCGACTTCGACCTGCGCGGCAGCGACCAGCAGGCGCGCATCGAGAAGCTCGAGGCGACCACGCCCGGCGGCTCGCTCGGCCTGACCGGTTCGGCGGCCTGGCAGCCGGCGCTGTCGTGGGACGTGGATGCGCGCCTGGCCAGCTTCGACCCCGGCTATTTCGTGCCCGGGTGGGAAGGCAAGCTGTCCGGCACGCTGGCCTCGCGCGGCAAGCAGCTGCCGTCGCCGGCCGGCGCCGCGGACATGCGGTTCGAGGCCACCCTGGACGTGCCGCAGCTCAAGGGCCGGCTGCGTGGCCGCAGCGTCGACGCGCGTGCCCGGCTGGCCCTGCAGGGCACCCAGGGCGAAGGCGAGGTGCGGCTGGTGATGGGCGACAGCCGCATCGAGGCCAAGGGCAAGGTGGGCGAGCGCCTCGCCGTGGATGCGCGGCTGCAGCCGCTGCACCTGTCCGACCTGCTGCCCGGCGCCAGCGGCAGCCTGGCCGGGACCCTGCAGCTGCGGGGCACGCCGGCCCAGCCGGACGTCACCGCCGACCTGCGCGGCGACGGGCTGCGCTGGGACGACTGGAAGGCCGGCCACGTCAGCATCACCGGCCACCTGCCATGGAAGGGCGACAACGGTGCACTGCAGGTGCAGGGCAGCGCGGTGGAGGCGGGCCTGCTGCTGGACAGCGTGCGCCTGGATGCGCGCGGCAGCGTGCAGAACCTGCGGCTCGACGCCGATGTCCGCAACGACCTGGCGGCACTCGCCCTGGGCGGCAGCGTGCGCCAGGCCGGGCCGGCATGGCGCGGCGAACTGGCGGCGCTGCGGGTGGCCCCGGCCAAGGGCGCACCCTGGCAGTTGCGCCAGGCCGCGGCCTTCAGCGTGCAGGGCGGCAACATCGCCCTGGGCGATACCTGCCTGGGTTCGGACACCGGCGGCGCGCTGTGCGTGGGCGCCAACTGGCCGCGCGAAGGCGTCCACCTGCGTGGCGATGCATTGCCGCTGGCGCTGGTGCAGCCGTGGCTGCCGCCGAACGCGGGCCGGCGCATCTACCTGCGCGGCGAGGTCACCCTCGATGGCCAGCTGCGCCCGCGCGGCAAGGCCTGGGAAGGCAGCTTCAAGGTCGCCTCGGCCGAAGGCGGCATCCGCCTGGGCGACAACGCCCGCGGCGAACTGGTGCGCTACGACCACTTCTCCATCAACGTGGACATGCAGCCCGGCGGCATCAACGGCTACCTCGGCGTCGGTTTCCAGGGCGACGGCTTCGTCGATGCCAAGGTGCGGACCGGCTGGGAGCCGAACGCCGCGCTCAACGGCGAGCTGTACCTGAACATGTCGCGGCTGTACTGGATGGAGCTGTTCTCGCCCGACCTGGTACGGCCCAAGGGCCTGGTCGAAGGCCATGTCAGCCTGCGCGGCACGCGTGCCCAGCCCTCGCTTGGCGGCGAGGCCAGGCTCAGCGATTTCAGCGGCGAGTTCCCGGCGCTGGGCCTGGCCCTGAGCGAAGGCAAGGGCAGCTTCACCGCGCAGCCGGATGGCTCGGCGCGCATCGCCGCGGAGGTGAAGACCGGCGGCGAAGGCGCGCTGAAGGTGCAGGGCGGCCTGTCCTGGTTCGGTGACGCGCAGCCGCTGCAGCTGCACATCGGTGGCGACAGGGTGCTGGTGTCCAACACCAGCGAACTGCGCGTGGTCGCCAACCCCGACCTCGATTTCACCCTGGCCGGCACCGCCATGGAGCTGCGCGGCAGCGTGCACGTGCCCGAGGCGGCGATCGACCTGGAGCGCCTGGACCGTGGCACTTCGGTGTCCGAGGACGTGGTGGTGCTCGACCCGGTCGATCCGGAGGAATCGCGTGCCTCGCCGCTGGACATGGACCTGGCGGTCAGCCTCGGCGACAAGGTGAAGATGAGCGGCTTCGGCCTGAAGGGCGCGCTCACCGGCAAGATGCAGGTGCGCGCCCGCCCCGGCCGCGAGATGACCGCCAACGGCGGGCTGGAAGTCAGCGGCCGCTACAAGGCCTACGGCCAGGACCTGACCATCACCCAGGGCCAGCTGCTGTGGAACCACGGCATCGTCTCCGACCCGCGCATCAACATCCGCGCCCAGCGCGGCATCGGCGAGGTCACCGCCGGCATCGTCGTCACCGGCCGCGCGCAGCAGCCGCGCGTGGACGTGTGGTCCGATCCGGCGATGTCGCAGTCCGAGGCACTGTCCTACCTGGTACTCGGCCGCAGCCTGAGCATGGCCAGCAGCGACCAGGCGCAGCAGGTCAATGCCGCTTCCGCGGCGCTGTCGGCCGGCAGCGGCCTGCTCGCCGCGCAGGTCGGCGCCCGGCTCGGCCTGGACGACGCCGGGGTCAGCCAGTCGCGCGCGCTGGGTGGCGCGGTGATCGGCGTGGGCAAGTTCATCACCCCCAAGCTGTACATCGGCTATGGCGTATCGCTGATCGGCAGCGGCTCGGTGCTGACCCTCAAGTACCTGCTGCGCCGCGGCTTCGACATCGAGGTCGAATCGAGCACGGTGGAGAACCGCGGCTCGGTGAACTGGCGCAAGGAGAAGTAGCCGGGCCCGCGTACCGTGTCCGCGGTCTCCCGGGCTACCGGTCCATCGACCGGGCGCGGCATGGCCAGGCGCATGCGCGGCGGGCAACACCACGCCGCCGCGCCGCCCGGTTCACGGCGCGGACGTGGCGGCGACGGGGGAGACGACCGCCCCGCGCAGCACCGGTCTGCCGGCGACCACGTCGGTCCATACCAGGCGCGCGCTGCCGCGGTCGGCGAGCAGGCGCGGGAAGCCGGTGCCGCGCCCGCGGCCCTGCAGGAGCGCAACCCGCAGGCGGCCGAGCTCGCGCTCCAGCGAGGGGCTGTAGCGGGCAAGCCACAGCGATTGCCCGCGCGCATCCTCGCGCAGCCACGCCAGCCACAGGCCATCGGCGTCGGCTGCTACCTGCACCCGTCCCTGCACCGCGGTGCCGCGGTCCGGCACCCACGGCGCGCCGAAAGTGGCGCCGCCGTCGCCGCTGTGGGCCAGGCGCAGCAGCGGTTCGCCCTGCGGCGCGGTGTACCACGCCACCCAGGCCTCGTCCCCGTAAGCGGTGACCGCGGGGCCGTTCACCGGGCACGCCGGCATGACCCAGTCGTCGGCATGCACCCGCCGTGACGGCTGCCAGCCGCCGGCGACGCGGCGGCGCAGGTGGATGTCGCGGACCTCGCCGGTGTCGCGACCGCGATACACCAGCAGGATGCCGCTGGCGCCGGCGTGGGCGCCGGTCTGGCAACAGTCGCAGGTCATCGCGTCCAGCTCCTGCTCGTCGTGCTTGCGCAGCCGGGCATCGAAGCGCGCACTGCGCAGGGTCATCGCGCCTTGGCCATGGCCTTGACCGTGGCCGTTGCCGTGCCCGGTGCCTGCGGTGCGACGTCCATCCAGCCAGGCGATGCCCATGCCATCGGCGCCTTCGGGCCACAACGAGACGAAGCCGTGCTCGGTGGCCGTCCGGTCATCGTGCACGGTGACCGGTGCCGACCACTGCCGGCCATCGGCTGAGCGCGCCAGCAGCACGTCGTAGGCATGCGGGTTGCCGGCGGACCGGCGCAGCCATTGCGCCCACAGCGCGCCATCGGCACTGGCGCGCAGGTGCGGGGTGTCGGCCCAGTTCACGAACCAGTCGTCGCCGCGTGCGATCTGCCGCGCAGGCTGCCAGCGGCCAGCGGAAAAGCGCGCGTAGCGCAGCTGGTGGCCGCGCGCGTCCGGCGCCAGCCACGACAGCAGCAGGCTGCCGTCGGGTGCGGCCACCAGGTCCGGCTGCGCGGCGCTCGCATCGGCCGGCAACGGCCACGGTTCGGCGTGCAGCCGCAGGGCCGGGCCGGCGGCCGGCGCCGTGGGCGCCGGCACATCGCCGGAACATGCACCGAGCAGCGCGCACGCCAGCGCGAGGGAAGCGGGGAAGATGCGCATGTGCGCAGGATAGCGGCATCGTGACCGTTGGCGGTTGCCCGCCCACCGGGGCCCGGCTACTGTCGCCGCCTGTTCTGTACCTGCTGGAGTTCCGATGAAGCGCACACCGCTTGCCGCCGCCCTGGCGCTGGGCATGAGCCTGGCTGCCGCCGCCAACGCCAACGAGGGCATGTGGATGCCCACCCAGTTGCCGGCACTGGCGAAGACGTTGAAGGAGGCCGGTTTCAAGGGTGACCCGTCGACGCTGGCCGACGTCACCGCACCGCCGCTGAGCGCGGTGGTGCGGGTGGGCGGCGGCACCGGCGCGTTCGTCTCCGGCGATGGCCTGCTGCTGACCAACCACCACGTTGCCTACGGGGTGATCCAGTACAACGCCAGCAAGGAGCACGACACCATCAACGACGGCTTCATCGCCCAGAGTCGCGATGACGAGCGGGCCGCCAACCCGGACTACCGGGTGCTGGTGACGGTGGGCTTCGACAAGGTCACCGACGAGGTGCTGCAGGAGGCGCGCGGCAAGACCGGCCGCGCCTACTACGACGCGGTGGAGAACGCGCGCAAGCGCATCGTCGCCGACTGCGAGGCCGAGGGCGGGGTGCGCTGCTCGGTGGCCAACATGTACTACGGCAGCGATTTCTACCGCATCCGCCAGCTGGAGCTGACCGACATCCGCCTGGTCTACGCACCGCCGCGCGCGATCGGCAATTACGGCGACGAGATCGACAACTTCATGTGGCCGCGCCACACCGGCGACTTCACCCTGCTGCGCGCCTACGTCGGCAAGGACGGCAAGCCGGCGCCCTACAGCAAGGACAATGTGCCGTACCACCCGCCGGCACACCTGAAGATATCGCTGGACGGCCCCAGGGAAGGCGACTACGCGATGCTGGCCGGTTACCCGGGCACCACCTACCGGCTGCGCACCGCCGCCGAGTTCGCCAACCAGATCGACACCGTGCTGCCGCGCCGCGTGGAGGTGTTCCAGCAGCTGATCGACGTGATCGAGGCGCAGGGCAAGGGCAACGCCGATGCGCGCACCCGCTACGCCTCGCAGCTGCAGTCGCTGAAGAACAACCGCAAGCGTGCCGCCGGCGAGCTGGAGGGCCTGCTGCGCAGCGATGCCAAGGCCCAGCGCGCACAGGACGAGCAGGCGATGCTGGCCGCGACCGACGCCCGCTACAAGGCCGACATCGATGCGTTGTCCGCCTCGCTGGCCGCCGAGCGCGACGCCGGCGCCGGCGACTTCCTGGTGACGCTGATGTCCAGCCAGACCCAGCTGCTGCGCTCGGCCATGCTGCTGGAGCGCCTGCGCATCGAATCGGCCAAGCCCGACGCCGCGCGTGAGAGCGGTTACCAGCAGCGCGACCAGGCGCTGATCGAAGGCGTGCTCAGGCAGGTGCAGCGCCGCTACGACCCGGCCGTGGAGAAGGCGCTGCTCACCGCGCTGCTCACCCGTTACCAGCAGTTGCCGGACGCCCGCCGCGATGCCCGCTACGACGCGTTGTTCGGGCGCACCCCGGAACAGCTGCGCAAGGCGCTGGACACCCTGTACGCCGATACCCGGCTGGGCGACGAGGCGCAGCGGCTGTCGCGCTTCGAGGCGGCGCGCAAGGGCGGCGCACTCGAGGCCGACCCGCTGCTGGCGGCGGCCGCCACCCTGGTGGCGGCGCAGCTGGACGCCGAGCGCGAAAGCAAGCAACGCGAGGGCGAACAGCTGCGCCTGCGCCCGTCCTACATGCAGGCGCTGTTCGCCTGGCGCGCCAGCCAGGGCCGCGCCGTGTACCCGGACGCCAACAGCACGCTGCGCATCAGCTACGGCAAGGTCGAGGCGCTGCATCCGCGCGACGCGGTCAGCTACTCGCCGGTGACGACCGTGGCCGGCATCGTCGAAAAGAACACCAACGCGGTGCCGTTCGACGCACCCAGGCCACTGCTGGCGGCCATCGCCAAGGGTGATTTCGGCAGCACCGCCGATCCGGCGCTGAAGACCCAGACGGTCAACTTCCTGACCAACCTGGACACCACCGGCGGCAACTCCGGTTCGCCGGTGCTCAATGCGCGGGGCGAGCTGATCGGCCTGAACTTCGATTCCAACTGGGAGTCGGTCAGCGCCAGCTGGTGGTTCGACCCGCGCTACAAGCGTGCCGTGCACGTGGACATGCGCTACCTGCGCTGGCTGCTGGCCAAGGTCTACCCGGCGCCGGCGCTGCTGGCCGAGATGGGCCTGCCGCGGGAGTAGGTGCCTGCGCGACGCCGGGCCCGGCCGGATGCCGGCCGGGCCTTGGCGCCGCCCCGTCCGGCCAGCGCGGCCGGGCCGTAGTGGGACACCGCTGGCCTAGAATGGCCGGGCGAACAGGGCGGGACAGGTCGTGGGGAAGCACTGATGCAGGTGGATCGTGAACTGGCGGCGGCCGAGGCCGGCGCCAGGCTGGATGGCATACGGATCTGGGTCGTCGAAGACGACCCCGAGTGGCGCGGCATGGTGGTCGACGAGCTCGAGTACCACGGCGCCGAGGTGCGCGGCATCGACAGCGTCGAGGCGCTCTACCGCGAACTGGCGGTGGACCGCTGCGACATCCTGGTGCTGGACGTCGGCCTGCCCGGCGAGGATGGCTTGAGCGCCACCGGCCACCTGCGGCGGATGGATGGCATGGGCATCGTGCTGGTCACCGGCCGCAGCGGCACCGCCGACATGGCCCACGGGCTGTCCGTGGGCGCCGATGTCTACCTGCCCAAGCCGCTGGAACTGCCGGTGCTGGTGGCCGCGCTGCACAGCCTGCACCGGCGCATGTCGCAGTCCGCGCCGGCGCTGGCCGCCGCCGGCGAAACCGTCGCCGCGTGGAGCCTGCGCTCGGACGGATGGGATCTGCAGGCCCCCAACGGCAAGGTACTCACCCTGACCGTGGCCGAACGCGGCTTCCTGCGCGAACTGTTCGCCGCCCACGGCGAGGCGGTCGAACGCGAGCGGCTGATCGCCGCGGTGACCGACCAGCCCTGGGATTTCGACCCGCACCGGCTCGAGGTACTGGTGCACCGCCTGCGCACCCGGGTACGCAACGCTACCGGCGCCATGCTGCCGGTACGCGCGCTGCGCGGCGTCGGCTACCTGCTGGCGTCCGAACCCGCCGCCTGACTCCGGTTCCGCTTTCCAGCTGCCGCTGTGGGTGAACGCCGGAGAGCGACGGAGATTCTCTGATACTGCCGCTGCGCCGGCTGCTGCCGAGAATCCCACCCCGACGCCGGAGCCGCGCATCGCGTGGCCGGTGTGCATGGGGAGCGGCATTGGAAACGACACAGGAAGGGCCGCCGCCAACCGCGCCGCGCCCGCTGCAGGGCATCCGCATCCGGGTGGTGCAGGATGATCCGGAGTGGTGCGCGCTGGTGGTCGACGAACTCGCGCGGCAGGGCGCGGCGGTGCGTGGCCTGGGCAGTGTCGAAGCCCTGTACCGCGAGCTGGCGGTGGACGCGTGCGACATCGTCGTGCTCGACGTCATGCTGCCGGGCGAGGATGGATTCAGCGCGACCCGCCACCTGCGCCGCACCGGCGACATGGGCATCGTGCTGGTGACCGGGCGTGGCGCCGCCGCCGACATGGCCCATGGGCTGTCCGTGGGCGCCGATGTCTACCTGCCCAAGCCACTGGAGCTGCCGGTGCTGGTGGCGGCATTGCACAGCCTGGCCCGGCGCATGGCCGCGCGCACCGCTGCATCGCCCTGCCCGGCGCCGGAGCCCGCGCCGCCTCCAGGCGATGGCTGGAGCCTGCGGGCAGGTGGCTGGGAACTGGGGTCGCCCGGCGGCCACGCCGTGGCCCTGTCCAGCGCCGAGCGCGCGCTGCTGCACGCACTGATCGCCAGCCCCGGCACGCCGGTCGGCCGCGAGCGGCTGATCGCCGCACTGACGCCCACGCCCCGGGATTTCGATCCGCACCGCCTGGAAGTGCTGCTGCACCGCCTGCGCGCGCGCGTCCGCGACGCCACCGGCCTGGCCCTGCCGGTGCGCGCACTGCGCGGCCAGGGATACCTGTGGGTGCCCACGCATTCGTGATCCCCGGCTCCCGCTGCATGACGCTGCGCGGCGCCGCTGAGAGCGAGTGTGAGCGAGCGTCAGGAACTGCTACTGCCTTGGCTGCGCCCGCTGCAGAGAATGCCGCCCGGATGCCCTGACCGGGTGTCCCGCGCCTGCCCGCAATGGCAGGCACCGACAACACGCAAGGCCCGGCACGTCGTCAGCCGGGTGGGGCGCAACAGCTGCAGACGCAGGGGAACACCCGTGTACCAATCTCACGAACAGGCCGCTCGCGCGACGTCTTTGCGCGCGCACGCAAATGGATCTGCCGTCCGCGCGATGAAGCTCGCCGGCCTGTTGGCCGCGGTCGGCTTCATGGCGCCGGCGGCCAACGCCGCCGTTACCGCGACCCAGGTGACCACGGCCGCGGACATCGGCATCGGCCAGGACGTGAACGTCACCGTCGACTGGACGCGTACCAGCGCGGGCGGCGACACCGTCACCGTCGTCATCCCCGCCCAGCTCGGCGCCAACCCGCCCGCGCCCCCGGCCGGCTGCACCTACACCGCGCCGAACATGGTGTGTTCGACCACCGCCGGCAGCAGCGGCACGGTGAGCTTCCCGGTGCGTGGCGTGACCGCCGGTGGCTTCAACCTGACCGCCACCGGCACCTCGGGCCCGTCCGCCGCGTTCTCCGGCAACGTGCGCAACGCCGGCGACCTCACCGTCGGCAAGGCCATGACCGTGCCGGCGAGCGGCAGCCCGCTGACCGGTGGCAACAGCACCTTCCGGCTGACGCCGAACATCGCCGCCGGCGGCAACAACGTGCCGGTGGGCGGCAGCATCGTCATCACCGACAACCTGCCCGGCAGCGCGGCCACCGGTTTCGTGGTCACGGGAATCACCTTCGGCGGTCCGCTGACGCCGGCGTGCACCGCGGTGGCCACGGCCAACAGCAGCCGCGTACTGACCTGTACCTATACCGCCGGCGGCTCGGCGATCAGCGCCGCGCAGCTCAACAGCAGCTGGATCGATGTCAGTGGCACCACCCGCAGCTACGGCAGCTTCGTCAACACGGCCTCGATCAGCTCCGCCAATACGCTCTACATCGACCTGGCCGCGGGCAACAACAGCGCCAGCCTCAACTACAACACCGAGCCGGCCACCGACCTGGTGGCGACCATCGCCACCACGCTCAGCAACAGCTCGGCCTCGCCCTCGGCGGGCCTGAGCAACCAGACCATCACCCTGGGTGTGACCAACAACGGGCCCATGGTGTCGGCCGCCGGTGCCGTGGTGGAGACCATCGTTCCGGCCGGCTTCACCCTCGGCACGCTGCCCGCCGGTTGTACATCCACGCCGGCCAGCAGCCTGACCATCGGCCCGCCGGTGAGCGGCGGGACCCAGACCGGGACCTGGAACGGCACCAAGGTCAGCTGCACCGCGGGCACGTTGAACGTGGGGCAGTCCGCACCGTTCGTGATCCCGGTGACCCTGGACAACGTGCGCCGCACCGGCGAGTACCTGCCCGCCGTGCTGACCCTGCCGCCCGGCCAGGACGACGGCCAGCCGAACAACAACAGCGCCACCGTCCGTTACTGGATGGCGCCGTCGGCGGCCGACCTGGGGCTGACCAAGAACAAGCCGGCCAAGGTGGCGCCGGGACAGACCATCAACACCACCCTGACCGTCACCAACCGGGGTCCGGAAACGGTCAGCTGGAGCCCGTCGCAGCCGCTGCGCGTGGTGGACTGGCTGGATCCGCGCGAAATCACCAATGCCTCGGTCACCGCCACCAACGGCTGGGTGTGCACCGTCACCCCGGCTTCGCCGCGCGCCGATGGCGCCAACCCCGCGCAGACGACGCAGGTTTCGTGCGAGCTGCCCGGCCCCGGCACCATGAGCGTCGGCCAGGCGCGTTCCTTCAGCTTCGCCCACACCATCGCCGACGCCGCGACCCTGGGGCCGAACCCGGTGACGCTGACCAACATCGCCTGCACCGGCAGCGAGGTGCTGCGCCTGCTGGGGCTGAACGCGGGCAACGGCCCGCAGCCGGCCGACCCCGACGAGGCCGGCGCGACCGGCGGCATCGCCGAGAACGGCACCAACGGCCAGGACTGCCAGTCCGCCAACGGTATCGGCACCACCCTGGAAGACGTGCGGGTGGGCATCCGCAAGGAATCCTCGGTGGACGGCACCACCTGGCACGACGACGTCGCCGACGCGCCGACCCTGGCCGCCGCCGACAACGACATGCACTGGCGGATGACCATCACCACCGCCGCAGCGCAGGCGACGATCCCGACCCTGCAGGTGAAGGACATCTATCGCGGCCTGATGCGTGCCGCCGCCGCGGCACCGACCTATGTCACGCCGAACATCAGCTTCAACTACGACCTGAGCCAGGCCGCGGGCGCGACGCACAGCTGCCTCGCCAGTATCCCCGGCAATCCGAACTCGTACGGCCAGGGCGGCAGTACCATTGAATCCGGCAATACCACCGAGCAGGTCTGCAGTTTCAACAACGTGCCGGCCGGCGCCACCATCGTGGTCACCGCCACGCTGTCGCGCCCGTTGGGTGCGCCCACCGGCCAGCTGGACAACACCGCCACGCTGGATTCGCCCAATGCGTTCCTGAAGGACCTGTCCGGCGGCAACGTGATGAGCGATACCGCGCGGGTGCGGGTGCTGCCGCGGGCCGACGTGGCCATGGCCAGCAAGACGGTGACGACCAGCATCCCGGCCAGCGGCGGCAACAACCCGATGGCATCGGTGGGCGAGACCGTGCTGTTCACCCTGGTCGCCCGCAACCAGGGCCAGGACCACATCGCCGCCGGCAATTTCCGCATCACCGACAGCCTGTTCACCGGCGCGGCGACGTTGTCCACCCCGGCCTTCGAGGTGCTGGAAGTCAAGCCGGCCGACGTGGCCAAGATGAGCTGCGCGGCCAGCAACCTGGCCAGCGGTTCCATCTCCTGCGTCAACGTCACGACCATCTCCCGCCATGAGGTGCAGACGGTCACCGTGCGCGCGCGCGTCAAGAAGCCGCCGAGCTACACCGGTGCGCTGGGCGACAAGCTGTACGAGAACGTCACCAACACCGCCCAGGTCCACCTGGACAACATGTGCGAATACCGCGCCGATGGCGCGGCGAACTCGAGCAGCTGCGGTGACGCCAACGCGCTGGCGAACAACACCGCCTCGGCCGTGTTCGACGTCACCGTGCCGTCGTTCGACCTGCAGCAGGGCAAGGTGCCGGTGTTCCCGGCCGGGCAGAGCGAGTTCCGCGCCGGCGATGACCTGCGCTACCGCTTCAGCATCCGCAACGCCGGCCCGTCGATCGCCGAAAACATCGAAATGACCGACACCCTGACCGTGCCGTCCGGGTTCACCCTGGCGCTGCAGGGCACGCCGCAGAACCTGAACGCGGGCGCAGCAAGCGCCGGCTACAGTCTGGCCAGCAAGACCGTTGCCTGCACCCAGGCGGCGCCGAACGCCGCGACGGTGTGTACGTTCGGCACCCTGGACGTGAACGAGGAAGTCAACTTCGAGCTGGTGTTCCGGCCCACCGGCGTGTCCACCGCGCCGGTGATCTTCGGCAATGCCGTGCACGTCTGTGCGGACGAGACCAACAGCTACGAATCCTCCGGCAAGTGCACCGCCGATCCGCTGCAGGCCGGCAACAACCTGGCCGCGATCAACAACGTGCTGTTCCCGAGCACCGACCTGGAAGTGGTGAGCAAGACCGCCATGGTCTCGCCGGCCGACGTCGGCCAGGCCGTGCCGTGGCAGATCGTGCTGCGCAACAACGGCATTTCCACCTCCACCCAGATGCGCGTGGTGGATACGCTGCCGTCCGGCTTCGAGTGGATTCCCGGCACCGCCCCGGGCGTGGGCAGCGCCACCGGCGGCGCCACGCTGGCCGCGGCCGGCGGCACCTTGGCCGTGCAGCCCGGCCCGCCGGCGCCGGACGCGGCCGACGTCTGCTACGTCTCCAACGGCGTGGCCAGCGTCACCAGCGCGACCCCGGTGCAGCAGGTGACCTGCCACGTCAACGGCAACTTCCCGGCGGGCAGCGGCTACACCCTGACCCTGCATGCGCGTCCCAAGGCGGGCGTGTACGCCGGGCCGTGGCTGACCGACGTGGACAATCACGCGGCCGTGCAGCCGGGCAAGGACGCGGCCAACGAGGACCTGGCCAAGGACAGCAACCCCAACAACAACGAGCAGGACGGCCCGGTGCAGGTGCGCAACGCCAGCATCGCCGGCCGCGTATTCCTGGACCAGAACAACAACGGCGACACCGACGCCGGCGACACCGGCCTGGCCAATGTCAGCGTGCGACTGACCGGCACCGACGTGTACGGCAACGCGATCGACGTGACCGTCACCACCGACGCCAACGGCGACTATGCGTTCAACGGCCTGGCGCCGTCCGACGCCGCCGGTTACACCCTCAGCCAGGACCAGAGCACCGTGTCCGGCGGCTACAACAACGGCATGCCGCAGCCCAACAGCGCGCGCAGCGTGCGCAATGGCGCCAGCACCGGCGTGACCGACAAGGGCAGCGCCGGCATCGTCGCCAGCGGTGGCGTCATCAGCGGCGTGGTGCTGGGCAGCGGCGGCCAGGGCGTGCAGTTCGACTTCCCCGAAGTCACGCTGTACACGCTGTCCGGCCACGTGTTCCTGGACAAGAACGTCAACGACGTGCGCGACCCGGGTACCGACGAGCCCATCGCCGGCGCCACCCTGGAACTGCTGGAGCTGGTCGGCGGCGACTACGTGCCCGTCGGCGGCCCGACCGGCACCGCGCTGACCGATGCCAACGGCTTCTACAAGTTCGTGGGCCTGGACCCGGCCAGGACCTATGCCGTGCGCGAAGTACTGCCGGCCGGCCATCTCAACCGCCCCAGCGCGGTCAAGCCCGGCACCTGCGGTGGCGCCGGCTGCAGCGCCGGCAGCGCGCAGACCGGCGTGGCCGGCGACGCGCCCACCACCGACCGCATCAGCGGCATCCGGCTCACCGGCAACGGCGAGAACTACGACTTCGGCGAGCAGGAAGGCGCCGAGATCCACGGCCGCGTGTTCATGGATTACGACAACGACGGCGTGCAGAACGGCAGCGACGGCGGCATCGGTGGCCAGACCATCGAGCTGCGCGATGCCGGCGGTACCGTGGTCGCCACCACGACCACCGCCAACGACGGCACGTTCTCGTTCACCCAGCTGCTGCCGGGCACCTACACCCTGCACCAGCCGAACCAGCCGGCCGGCACCGCCAACGGCATCACCACCGCCGGCACCGTCGGCGGCATCACCACCGGCACCGCGACCGGGGTGAACACCACCCCGTCGCAGATCGCCGCCATCACCGTGGCCCCGGGCCAGAAGTCGCTGGAGAACCTGTTCGCCGAGATCCCGACCCGCAGCACCGTCGCCGGCCGGGTATGGCTGGACGGCAACGACAATGGCGTCATCGACGTGGGCGAGCAGGGCATCGCCGGAGTCACGGTCGAGCTGACCGGTACCGACGTCAACGGCAACGCGATCACCCGGACCACCACCACCGGCACCGACGGCAGCTACCTGTTCGCCGACCTGCCGGCGGGCACCTATGCGCTCACCGAGCCGAACCAGCCGCCGCTGACGCTCAATGGCAAGACCGTGGCGGGCAACATCGGCGGCGTGCCGCTGGCCGGCGCCACCGCGACCGGCAAGGCCACCACGCCGTCGGCGATCGGCAACATCGTGCTGGGCGAGAACCAGCACGCGGTGCAGAACAACTTCGGCGAGATCCCGATGAGCGGCTCGATCGCCGGGCGGGTGTGGCTGGACCGCAACAACGATGGCGTCATCTCCGTCGGCGAGACCGGCATTGCCGGCGTCACCGTGCGCCTGACCGGCACCGACGCCCAGGGCATGCCGGTGGTGGCCGAGGTGCAGACCGACGCGAACGGCGACTACCTGTTCGACGGGCTGGCGCCGGGCACCTACACCGTGACCGAGCCGGAACAGCCGGCCGGCACCTTCAATGGCCGTACCCGCGCCGGCAGCCATGGCGGCGACGCCACCGCGGTGGCGACCACGCCGTCGGCGATCAGCGGCATCGTGCTGGGCGCCAACGAGAACTCGGTGGCCAACAACTTCGGCGAGATCCCGCCGGCATCCATCGCCGGCCAGGTCTGGTACGACGACAACGACAACGGGCGCGTCGACGCCGGTGAAACCGGCATCCCCGGCCAGGAGATCGTGCTGGAAGGCGTGGACGACCTCGGCAACCCGGTCCGCGTGACCGCGGTCACCGACGGTGACGGCCGCTACCACTTCCCCGACCTGCGCCCGGGCCGCTACAAGCTGACCCAGCCCAACCAGCCGCCGCAGACGCAGAGCGGGCAGACGGTGCCGGGAACCACCGGTGGCGACGGCACCCCGAAGAGCGAGCCGGTCTCGGTGATCAGCTGGCTGACGCTGGAGCCGGGCATCCACTCGCAGTCCAACAACTTCGGCGAGCTCAACACCGACGTGCCCGACCTGCGGGTCAGCAAGTCGGTGGAGCCGGCGACCCTGGTCACCGGCAGCGCCGCGAGCTACCGCCTCGTGGTGCGCAATGCCGGCCTGGCCGCGACCAGCGGCGAGTACGAGGTGGTCGACCGCCTGCCGCAGGGCGTGACCCTGGCCGCTGTCCCGACGGGCGACGGCTGGAGCTGCACCGGCAGCGCCGGCGACACCCGCTTCAGCTGCCGCAGCAGCACCGTGCTGGCCGCCGGGCAGACCTCGGCCGCGACCCTCAGCGCGCCGGTGCGGGTGGGCGCCGATGCCAGCGCCGGCACCGTCAACAATGCGGTGCTGGTCGCCGGCGGCGGCGAGCCGGAATCGCGCCGCCCGACGCCGGAAGAAGCGCAGGCGCTGGAAGACGGCGACGTCGGCATCCTGCCGGTGTGCGAGGCCGAGGTGGTGCACAACGCCTGCCGCCTGCCGAGCGAACTGGTGAAGGCGTGGCCGGACGTGGTGGTCAGCAAGGCCGCCGACAGCGCCGTGTTCACCGTTGGCCAGCCGGCCAGCTACCTGATCCGGGTGCGCAACATCGGCGAGCGCGCCACCGACGCCGAGTACGTGGTCAGCGAACACCTGCCGGCCGGCATCGTGCTGTCGGGCCTGCCCGCCGGTGACGGCTGGGCCTGTACCGGCAGCGTGGGCGAGCGCCGCTTCGCCTGCGCCAGCGCGCGTGAACTGGCCGCCGGCGCGACCCATCCGGGCGCGATCAAGGTGCCGGTGGACGTGCTGCCGCAAGCCGTGGGCCAGGGCACCGTGAACAATGCGGTGATCGTGTCCGGCGGCG
Source organism: Stenotrophomonas sp. Steno-Z10-HUANG (assembly GCF_056393075.1). NCBI lineage: Bacteria > Pseudomonadati > Pseudomonadota > Gammaproteobacteria > Lysobacterales > Lysobacteraceae > Stenotrophomonas > Stenotrophomonas sp. Steno-Z10-HUANG. The sequence continues at coordinate 39,945 of NZ_JBWJPA010000007.1, read as the reverse complement.
GCGAGGATCCGCAGCGCAAGCCCTCCGACGAGCAGTGGAAGCAGTTCGAGGAAACCCCCGGCCAGCTCGACCTGTGTGACCCGCAGATCAGCCAGAACCTGTGCCGGGTGCCGAACGAGGTGCAGGACGCGCCGGAAGACACGCAGCTGGTGATCAGCAAGCGCGGCGACCGCGCCATGGCCGAGATCGGCGACACCGTGCAGTACACCATCGAGGTGCGCCACGTGTCCGGCAGCGCCGCGCGCACGGTGAACATCGTCGACGTGCCGCCGCGCGGCTTCACCTACCTCGACGGCAGCGCCCGCGTCGACGGCCGCGTGCTGGACGAACCGCTGGGCAGGCCGGGGCCGCGCCTGGGCTTCGACCTGGGCCCGATCGCCGCCGGCGGCCAGCTGCTGCTGACCTACCGCGCGCGCATCGGCGTGGGCGCGCTGCAGGGCGACGGCATCAACCGCGCGCAGGCGCACGGCTGCTCCATTGCCGGCGGCTGCATCGACCCGGTGGGCCTGAACCCGCTGCCGGGCTCGACCCCGTCCAACCACGCCCAGTACCGCGTGCGCGTCACCGGCGGCGTGTTCACCGACGAGGCCTGCGTGCTGGGCAAGGTGTTCGTGGACTGCAACAACAACCACGTGCAGGACCAGGAAGAACTGGGCATCCCCGGGGTGCGCCTGTACTTCTCCGACGGCACCTGGCTGGTCTCCGACTCGGAGGGCAAGTACAGCTACTGCGGGCTGCCGCCGAACAGCCACACGCTGAAGGTCGATCCGTCGACCCTGCCGGTCGGCGCACGCCTGACCACCAGCAGCAACCGCAACCTGGGCGACGCCGACAGCCTGTTCCTGGACCTGAAGAACGGTGAGCTGCACCGCGCCGACTTCATCGAGGGCAGCTGCGCCAACCCGCTGCTGGAGCAGGTCAAGGCGCGCCGTACCCAGGGCGAAGTGCGCGCACCGGAGAGCGAGCCGGGCCAGTCGCCGCTGCGTTTCGAAAGCAAACCCGTCCGTGCGCCGCAGCAGGCCACGGATTCGACCAACCAGAGACCGATCGTGGAACCCAGACCCAACCCGCCCGCCGCATCGGCTTCGCAGGAGGTGCAGCCATGAGCCGCCGTTGCGTGCGCGCGATGCCGCGCCTGAGCCTGCTGGCCTGCGCGCTGGCCACGGCCGCAACCCCGGCCCTGGCCCAGAACGTGGGCAGCAGCACCCGTTTCACCCCGGTGCTGGGCGATGCCTCGACCCTGTACCCGCGCTCGCCGGCGAGCGTGGACGCGGCGCCGGAAGTGGTCGCCGCCCGTCCGGGCGCGCTGGACTACAGCCGCAACGGCGGCGTGGATCGGGTCCGCGTCGAGGTCGATCGTGACGGCGTGCCCGCCGACGGGCAGACGCCGGTGCATGTGCGCGTGCAGCTGCTCGACGGGCAGGGCAGGCCGCTGTCCGGTACCGCCTACGCCACCATCGAGCACAGTGGCGGCCGCATCCGCCTGCCGGGCTCGCGCACCGACGAGTTCGGCCCCGGCGCCGCCGATGCCGACAAGGTCACCCCCGGCGTGCAGCTGGTGGTGCGCGACGGCGTGGCCGAGTTCGACCTGCTGGCCCCGCACGAGCCGCAGGACGTGGTGCTGCGCATCACCGCCGGCGGCCAGGCCGCCGAGGGCGTGATCGGCTTCCTGCCGGAAATGCGCGAGCTGCTGGCCACCGGCCTGATCGAAGGCATCGTCAACTTCCGCAACAAATCCAACGCCGGGCTGATCTCGCCGGTGCAGCACCACGACGCCTTCGACCGCGACATCCGCCGCTGGGAGAAGCAGTTCAACAACGGCAAGGCCAACGCCGCCGCGCGCACCGCGTTCTTCGTCAAGGGCCGGATCAAGGGCGAGTACCTGCTCACCGCCGCCTACGACTCGGACAAGGACGTGCGCGGCCGCCTGCTGCGCGACATCCAGCCCGAAGAGTTCTACCCGGTGTATGGCGATGCGTCGCTGCGCGGCTTCGACGCGCGCTCGGCCGAGCGCCTGTACGTGCGCATCGACAACAAGCGCAGCTACCTGCTGTACGGCGATTTCCAGACCGGCGACACGCTGGCCACGAGTACCGGCATCGGCGGCAGCGGGCCGATCCCGCAGCGCAGCCTGGGCACCTACAACCGCACCGCCACCGGCCTGGGCTGGCATTTCGAAAGCGCGCGCGCGCGCGGCAACGTGTTCGCCATCGAGGACTCGCTGCGCCAGGTCATCGAGGAGTTCCGCAGCCAGGGCAGTGGCCCGTACGCGCTGCGCAACAACGCGGTGCTGGAAGGCAGCGAGCGGGTGGAAGTGATCGTGCGCGACCGCGACCAGCCCACCCGCATCGTCTCGGTCCGCCCCTTGGCCAGGCTCGTCGACTACAGCTTCGAGCCGTTCTCCGGGCGCATCCTGCTCAACCAGTTCATGCCGTCCTTCGACAGCGACCTCAACCCGGTGTCGCTGCGCATCACCTACGAGCTGGACCAGCAGACCGAGAAGTTCTGGGTGTTCGGCGCCGACGGCCAGTTCAAACTGACCGACCGGCTGGAAGTGGGCGCCTCGGCGGTGGAAGACCGCAACCCGTACGCCGAGTTCCGCCTGGGCAGCGCCAACGCCGCCTACCGCTTCGGCGAGAACACGATGCTGGTGGCCGAGTTCGCGCGCACCCGCAGCGAGGTCAACACCAGTTCGCTCAACCAGATCACCTCGCAGGGCCTGAAGGACGTGGTCGGCGAGGTCGAAGGCGATGCCTGGCGCGTGGAGTTCGCGCATGACGGCGACAGGTTCGATGCGCGCCTGTTCGCCGCCCGCACCGACCCGGCGTTCAACAACCCGGCGTCGCCGCTGTATGGCGGCCGCGGCGAGTACAACGCGTGGCTGGGCTACGCGGTCGGACCGCGCCTGGAGCTGTATGTCGAAGGCCTGCGCAGCGAGGACCGCAATCCCGATGGCGGCAAGCGCGATGCCGGCGGCGCCGGCGTGCGCGTGGGCGCCACCGAACGGCTGACCCTGGACGTCGGCCTGCGCAGCATCCGCGAGACCATCGGGGTGACCTCGCCGTGGTCGATGGGCGCGCCGTTCGGCCAGGCCGGCGGCCTGACCGGCGGTTTCGCCACCGGTGCCGGCGGTGGCGCACTGGGCTATGGCCAGCAGGCGCTGGACCCGGCCACCGGGCTGATGGTCATCAACGGCTCGTCCTCGGGCAGCCCGATCACCAGTGACCTGCCGGTCGGCACGAAGCTGGAATCGGACAGTGCCCGGGTCGGCCTGGGCTACCGCTTCAGCGACAAATTCAGCGGTGGCGCCGAGGTCGAACAGAGCGTCAGCGGCGAGGACCGCCACCGCGTCGCCGCCGGCGTCGATTACCAGGTGTTCGAGCGCAGCCGCCTGTATGGCCGCTATGAGAAGCAGACCGGCCTGACCAGTGCCTATGGCATCACTACCACCGACCGCCAGGCCGATGCGCTGGTGTTCGGCGTGGACAGCAGCTACCTGCGCGACACGCAGGCGTTCAGCGAGTACCGGCTGCGTGATGCGATCAGCGGCCGCGACGTGCAGGCCGCGTCGGGCATCCGCAACAACTGGGACATCCGCCAGGGCCTGCGCCTGAGCAGTTCGGCCGAGCGGGTCAACGTGATCGCCGGCGACACCGGCGACAGCACCGGCCTGGCGCTGGCGCTGGACTACAGCGCCAACCCGCTGTGGCGCGGCGCGGTGCGCGTGGAGCACCGCATCTCCGAGGACGTGGCGCACACCGAGGCCAACGAGGCGTTCGACACCACGCTGCTGCAGTTCATGCTGGCGCGCAAGCTCAGCCGCGACTGGACCCTGCTGGGCCGCAACTACCTGCTGGCGACCAACTACAAGGAACGCGGCGACGTCCTGCAGGACCGCTTCCAGCTGGGCCTGGCCTACCGCGACACCGACCGCAACCGGGTCAACGCGCTGATGCGCTACGAGTACAAGCTCGAGCGCGACGAAAGCGGGCTGACCCTGCTCGACGGCCAGGCGGTCAATGGCACCAGCCAGGACGTGCGCACCCGCGCCCACATCGTCTCCTCGCATGCCGACTGGCATCCGTCGCGGCCGTGGTGGCTCACCGGGCGCGTGGCCGGCAAGTGGCAGCGCGACCAGTTCGCCCTGGGTGACGGCGCCCGCGTCGACAGCAGCTTCCGTGCGCTGCTGCTGTCCGGCCGCATCGTCTACGACATTACCGAGAACTGGGACATCGGCGTGCTTGGCTCCACCTTCCGTGGCCAATCCGGCAGCAACCAGTACGCCTATGGCGTGGAAGTGGGCCGCCTGCTGCGGCAGAACCTGTGGCTGTCGGCCGGTTACAACTGGACCGGCTTCGAGGGCGACCGCGACCTCAACGGCTACGAGTACACCCAGCAGGGCGCGTTCCTGCGCCTGCGCTTCAAGTTCGATGAAGACCTTTTCCGCCGTGACCCGGTGCGCTACCGCGACCCGGCCCGCTGAGGACGACCCGATGAAATCTCCGCATACCCGTTCCACCCTGTCCCGCGCGCTGCTGTCCGCCGCCCTCCTGTCCATCGTGGCCGGCAGCGCCGGTGCCCAGCAGACCCGGCTCAACCCGCAGGAAAAGCGCATCACCGACGAAGCCATCCATGCCGACCTGCAGGGCTACGAAGCCACCCAGGGCCGCATCCAGGCGCTCAACGACGCCGGTCGCCCGGTGCGCGACTACGGCATGGCCAAGGCGCAGTGCTGGCTGGACGTGTCGTTCCACGAATACACCCGCAACGACCGCAGCGCGTTCCCGCAGGACGCGCTGACCGAGTCGGAGAAGCTGATCGTGGCCATGGAGAACGGCGTCGCGCCGCTTCCCACCGACACGCCCCTGGTCAACAACGCCCGGTACCTGCGCGACGACCTGTGGCAGCGCCTGAAGGCGATCCACGGCACCCCGGGCTTCAGCTGCGCACAGCAGGCCGTGGCCTGCGGCGAGGTCGAGCTGGTGCACGCCGGCAACGAGTTCAACCAGCAGCAATGGCGCCACTCCAAGCCGTACATCCAGATCGCCGAGGACCTGGTGAACGATGCCGAGGCGCTGGCGCGCCAGTGCGGCGTGGCGCCGGCCGCCGCGCCGGCGGCCACGCCGGGCCCGCTGATCGCCAACGTGCTGTTCGAGTTCGACCGCGACGGCCGCAAGGACATCCGCGGCTACTCGCTGGAGAGCATCGACCGCGCGCTGGCCACCCTCGCCGGTGAGAAGCGCGAACTGGCCGGGGTCACCCTGGTCGGGCACGCCGACCGCATGCAGGGCAGGGGCTTCGACTACAACCAGGGCCTGTCGCAGCGGCGCGCGCAGACGGTGCGCGAGCTGCTGATCGGCCGCGGCATCGACCCGGATGCGATCCGCTACGAATACCGCGGCGATACCCAGCAGGTGCAGCAGTGCGACGGCGTCACGCCGCGTGCCGCGCTGCTGGAATGCCTGCTGCCCAACCGCCGGGTCGAAGTGCGCTTCGAACTGGCCCGGTGAGCGCACGCGCCAGGTGAAAGGTCGCGGTCTGCATCGGTTGCCGGGTGCGCGTGGCCGGCGGATACCGGGTTCAGGGCAGATGGGACATCCGGTTGGGGCCGCGGTTTTCGTCGCGCGCCGGCGCGGCGGCGACCTCGCGCGGTGGCGCCCACGACATCGGCTGGCCGCCGCCGATCGCGATCCAGCCCTGCGCCAGCGCGTGCTCGGGATCGCGCAGGATGCTGTAGAGGTCGACCGTGCGACCGTCGGCCAGGCCCCACAACCCGGCCCAGGTGCCGACGCCGCTGCGGCGCGCCACCTGCAGCGCCCGGCTGACCGCGCGCAGGGTGTCGGTCTGGTTCGCGGTGGCCCCCGGGAACAGCGGATGCGGGGCCACGCCGGCGGACAGGCTGGGGGTCAGGCACTGGCCCGGGGCGACATCCACCTGCAGCCGTTCGATGCGGCGGCACAGGTGCGCGGCCAGTGCGAACGCCGCGGCCTGCGACGTGTTGGCGCGGATCACCACGAACGTGGCCCCGCCCCAGCGCGCCACGTGGTCGTGCTGGTCGCTGCCGCGGACCAGTTCCTCGGCCACCGCGCGCAGCAGCAGGTCGCCGGCGGCATGGCCGTGCAGGTCGTTGAGCGCCTTGAAGCCGTCGATTTCCAGCAACAGCACGGCGCTGCGCAACTCGCCGGTGCGCGCTGACATGGCGGCGTCCAGCAGGCGCTGCGCCTCGCGCCGGTTCGGCAGCCCGGTGAGCGCGTCGATGGTGCCGAGCCTGCGCAGCTGCCGCTGCTGGCGGCGCATGCGCAGGTACAGGGCGCCGCCGCCCAGCAGCAGGATCAGCACCGCCGCCAGTGCGGCATTGCGCAGCAGGCGGTCGCGGCTGGCTTCCTGGACGGCGTTGATGCGGGCCGGGTCCAGCGCCTTCTCGGCGGTGGCCTGCAGCCTCGCCAGCCGGTTGAGGTCGTCGCCCTTCATCCGTGCCTGGTCGATCTGCCTGGCCTGGCGCAGGTAGTCGCGCGCCTCGGCGGTATCGCCGAGTGCCACGCTGGTTTCGGCCAGAATGTCCAGGCTGTCGCGGGTTGCTTCGGGGAACTTGCCGGTTTCGGCCAGCGCCAGCGCCTGTTCGCCCAGCTCCCGCGCCTGCCGCGGCTGCTGCTGCTCGAGCGCGATCCGTGCCAGCCGCTGCAGGGTGACGATCTGCCCGAGCGGGTCGTTCTTCGCCTGCCACGGCAGGATCGCGAGGAACTGCGCCCTGGCCGCCTCCAGGCGGCCGCGGGCATGCTGGATTTCGGCCCGGTGGCCGCGGATCCGGTGCAGCATCACGTCCTGGCTGGACACGCGCCCGGCGATGGATTCGGCGCGGGCGAACGCCCGCTCCGCCTCGTCATGGCGCTTGAGCCGCAGCAGCGTGTAGCCATGGTTGTAGTGCAGCATCACGTCCTGCGCCAGCGGCGGCCGGCGCAGGTGGTCGGACAGCGCCAGCGCCTGCTGCAGGTAGTGCAGCGCGCCTTCGGGGTCGTCCATCTGCTCGCCGCGGATCAGGGCGATGCCGGTCAGCGCGGTGATCTGGCTGCCCACGTCGCCCTCGGCGATGCCGCGCTCGAGCATCGATTCGAGCAGCTGCAGGCCTTCCGTGGTCTGGCCATTGCGCTGCAGCAGGGTGGCGGCCATCTGCAGCGCACGGCCGCGTTCGAAGGCCGGTAGCCCCGGTGTCCGCAGCAGTGCCTGCAGGCGCGCGGCCGATTCCAGGCTGGCGTCGCCCTGGCCCAGCAGTTGGCTGGCGAAGCCGCGGCACCCTTCGGCGCCGATTTCGACCACCACGGGCAGCGCCGGCGTGGCCAGCAGCCGGGTGGCGATTGCCAGCGCCTCGCGCGGGGCGCCGTGCACCGTCGCGTGGCAGCGTGCCACCTGGTCCATCAGCCGTGCATCGGCTTCCGCGGTCTGGGCGCCTGCGGGGCCGGCCACGACCGTCGCCAGCACCGCCCATGGCATCAGGCGGCGGAATCGGGTGGCACGAAGCGGTCGGGGCATGGCGTCCGGTGGTTCCAGGCGGGGGAGCGTCCGGCCGGCTGGCGGCGCGGCAGATCGCGCGACGGACGCCGGTAATATAGCCGTACTGCCCGCATGCCGGGCGCCGCCGGGTGGCCATCTGGCGCCGCGTCCGCGCCGCGCCAGCCCATTGCCGCCGGCGGGCCCGTAATATGGCGGCGACCCATCCATTTGCCGCGTGGCCGCCCGCCGCGCCGGGGATTCCGCCCGATGCTTTCCCGCACTACCCGGCCCGGGGATCCGGCCGAGTCATCCCGGCGCACGCGTGCCAGCGACGCGCCGCGCGCGCCGGCGGTGGTCGACGCCACCGAGGCACGCGCCATGGCCATGCTGCTGCGCCTGCTGCTGGCCGTGGCCGGCTACCAGTTGCTGCTCCTGCTGTGGGAGGGACCGGCGGCCGGCGCACTGCCGCGGGTGCTGGGCGTGGCCGGCATGCTCACCTGCCTGGTTTCGCTGGAACTGCTGCGGCGCCGGCGCCTGCACCTGTCGGCAATGGCCTTCGTGGTGCTCAACCTGGTGCTGACCTCGGTGGCCTACGGTTACTGGGGCCTGCGCGCGCAGATGCACGGGCAACTGCTGCAGCTGCTGCCGGTACTGCTGGCCGGTGCGCTGCTGGGGCGTCGCGCGCTGTGGCTGGCGACCACCTGGCTGGGCGCGCTGCTGGCGCTGGGTGCGTGGCAGGACGCGGCCGCCGGCTTCTACCTGCCCTCGCGCGTGGAGCTGGTGCTGCGCGACCTGGCGCTGTCCGGCTTCGGCACGGTGGCGGTCGCGTTCGTCCTGGACCAGTCGCTGTCCGCGCTGCGCCACAACCTGCGCATCGCCCAGCGCCGCGGCGCCGACCTGGCGCGCAAGCGCGACGCGCTGCAGCTGGAGATGCAGGAAAAGGAACGCTCGCGCGAGCAGCTGGTGCATGCGCTGAAGATCGAGAACGTGGGCCGGCTGGCCAGCGGCGTGGCGCATGATTTCAACCATCTGCTGGCGCTGATCATGGGCTACGCCGGCAAGGGCCGCCGCAGCGACGATCCGGCCGAGCTGAAGGCGGCGCTGCAGGGCGTGGAGTCGGCGGCGCGGCGCGCCGGCGCGGTGACCCGCCGGCTGCTGGACTTCAGCCGCCAGGACGTGGCCCGGCCGCAGCTGCTGGACGCGGCCCCGACCATCGTCACGATGGAGCCGATGCTGCGCCAGTTGTTCGACGCGCGCACGGTGTTCGAACTGGACGTCGGCCAAGTGCAGTGCCAGATCCATTTCGATCCGGCGCAGCTGGAACTGGTGCTGTTGAGCCTGGCCGCCAATGCCCAGCAGGCGATGCCCGACGGCGGCACCTTCCGGCTGGCGCTGTGCTGCCCGGAGCCGGGCAACGAACTGCGCATCGAGGTGAGCGACAGCGGCCATGGCATGAGCGAGGAAGTGCGGCAGCGCTGCATGGAGCCGTTCTTCACCACCAAGCCCAGCGGCCAGGGCACCGGCCTGGGCCTGGCGGTGGCGGGCAACCTGGTCGCCGCGGCCGACGGCCGCATCGAAGTGGACAGTGCCCCGGGCGAAGGCACCCGGTTCCACCTGTACCTGCCGGCGCGGCCGCTGCCCGCCGGGCCGGTGCCCGCGGCCGGGGGCGGCGAAGCGCTGCCCTGCTGACCGGCGCCGGGTGGCCACCGCGGCGCAGGCCTGGCAGCGGCTACACTGCGGCACGGCCCGTCCGGAAACTCGTCCTTGGTCTCAAGCTGGATCCTGCTGCTGGTCTCGCTCGGCTATGCCGCGCTGCTGTTCGGCGTGGCGTGGTGGGGCGACCATCGGCCCATGTATCCGGACCGGCCATGGCTGCGGCCGGTGGTCTACAGCCTGGCACTGGCGGTGTACTGCTCGTCGTGGACCTTCTACGGCGCGGTCGGCACCGCGGTGCGCTATGGCATCGGCTACCTGCCGATCTACCTGGGGCCGCTGCTGCTGCTGCTGTTCGGCTGGCGCATCATCGAGCGGCTGGCGCTGATCGCGCGCAGCGAGAACGTGGTCTCCATCGCCGATTTCATTTCCTCCCGCTATGGCCGTTCGCGGCGCCTGGCCGCGCTGGTGGCGGTGATCGCGCTGATCGGCGTGGTGCCGTACCTGGCGCTGCAGTACAAGGCGGTGGCGATGAGCCTGCAGGTGCTCACCGGCGACAGCGGCGGTGGCGGCGCGCTCACCGACCCGGCGCTGTACGTGGCGCTGCTGATGGCACTGTTCGCCACCCTGTTCGGCACCCGCCAGGTGGACGCCACCGAACACCACCACGGCATGATGCTGGCCATCGCGCTGGAGTCGATGATCAAGCTGCTGGCGATGGTGGCGGTCGGGGTGTTCGCCTACGTCTGGCTGTCCGACCGCGGCACCGCGGTGGTGGCCTCGGCGCGGACCCTGTTCGAAGGCACGCCGCCGGTCGGTTTCGTCTCGCAGACCCTGCTCAGCTTCCTGGCGTTGATCTGCCTGCCACGCCAGTTCCACGTGGCGGTGGTGGAGTGCGGCGACGTCGGCGACGTGCGCCGCGCGCGCTGGCTGTTCGGCGGCTACCTGGTGCTGATCTCGCTGATGATCGTGCCGATCGCGGTGGCCGGCAACGCGCTGCTCGGCAGCGGCGGGGTGGTCGACGACGCGCTGGTGCTGGCGCTGCCGATGAGCACCGGCAACACCGCGCTGGCGCTGGTGGCCTATGTCGGTGGCTTCTCGGCAGCCACCGGCATGGTGATCGTGTCCTCGATCGCGCTGGCGACGATGATCAGCAACGACCTGGTGATGCCGCTGCTGCTGCGCCGCAGCGGCGACCACCGCGAGGCCGCCGACGTCGCCTCGCGGGTGCTGTGGATCCGCCGCCTGGCGATCCTGCTGCTGGCGCTGGTGGCGTACGGCTATTACCGCGGCAGCAACAACGACACCATGCTCGCCACTTACGGGCTGATGGCCTTCGCCGCGGTGGCGCAGTTCGCGCCGGGCCTGATCGGCGGGCTGTACTGGCGCGGCGCCAGCCGCCGCGGCGTCGGCGCCGGCATGGCGGTGGGCTTCGCGCTGTGGGTCTACACGCTGCTGCTGCCGGCGCTCAGCCACGGTGGCTGGCTCGACGTGGCGCTGGTCGAGCACGGCCCGTTCGGCATCGACTGGCTGCGCCCGGAACAGCTGTTCGGCCTGCGCGGCTGGGACCCGCTGACCCATGGCACCTTCTGGTCGCTGCTGCTCAATGCCGCGACCATGCTGCTGGTGTCGATGCGCTGGCGCCCCGGGGTGGCCGAACGGCTGCGCGTGGCGCCGTTCCTGGAGCCGTATGCGCGGCGCCCGGCGGTGGCCGGCGACTGGCCGGCGCACGTCAAGGTGCGCGACCTGCTGGCGCTGGCCACGCGGGTGGTCGGCGACGTGCGCGCGCGGCGCGCCTTCGTCGAGCAGGCGCAGGCGCTGCAGCGCGAGTTCCAGCCGGCCGCCGCCGCCGACCGCGCCTGGGTGCAGTTCACCGAACGCCTGCTGGCCGCGTCGATCGGCGCCGCCTCCGCGCGCCTGCTGCTGACCAGCCTGCTGCGCGGCTCGGGCATGGACCTGGGCGAAGTGGTCGCGGTGCTGGACGAGGCCGGGCAGGAGCTGCGCTTCAACCGCGAGATCCTGTCGACCACCCTGGAGAACATCAGCGCCGGGGTCAGCGTGGTCGATCCGGACATGCGCCTGACTGCGTGGAACCGCCGCTACCAGCAGATGTTCGGCTACCCCGACGGCATGCTCTACGTGGGCCGCCCGGTCGCCGACCTGATCCGCTACAACGCCGAGCGCGGCGAACTGGGCGAAGGCGACATCGAGGTGCAGATCAACCGCCGCATCGGCCACATGCGCGCCGGCACGCCGCACGTGTTCGAGCGCACCGGCGCCGACGGCAAGGTGATCGAACTGCGCGGCCAGGCCCTGCCCGGCGGCGGCTACGTCACCAGCTACAACGACATCAGCGACTTCAAGCGCGCCGAGCAGGCGCTGCTGGAGGCCAACGAGACCCTGGAGCAGCGCGTGGCCGAGCGTTCGCAGGCGGCCGAGGCGGCGCAGCAGTCCAAGACCCGCTTCCTGGCCGCGATCAGCCACGACGTGCTGCAGCCACTGAACGCCGCGCGACTGTTCGCCTCGGCGCTGCGCGACGGCCTGCACGAGAACGACGAACAACGCCATCTCGCCGAGCGCGTGGACGCCTCGCTGCGCGCGGCCGAGGAGCTGCTCGACGGCCTGCTCGACGTGTCGCGGCTGGATGCCGGCGGGCTGCGCCCGACCCTCAGCGATTTCGATGCCGCGGTGCTGGTGCGCGAGCTGGCCGCGCAGTACACCCCGGTGGCGGCCGGGCGCGGGCTGCGGCTGCATGTGTTCGCGCGCCCGGCGTGGGTGCGCAGCGACCGCCGGCTGCTGCGCCGGGTGCTGCAGAACTTCATGGCCAACGCGCTGCGCTACACCCGCAGCGGGCGCATCGTGCTGGCGCTGCGGGTGCGCGGTGGCCAGGTCGAACTGCAGGTGTGGGATACCGGCCCGGGCATTCCCGAGCACCACATGCAGCAGATCTTCAACGAGTTCCACCGCTACCAGCAGCCGTTTGACTGGGGCGAGCAGGGGCTGGGCCTGGGCCTGTCGATCTGCCAGCGCATTTCGCGCCTGCTGGGCCATGGCCTGGATGCGCGCAGCCAGCCCGGCCGCGGCAGCATGTTCTCCATCACCCTGCCGCGGGTACCGACCCCGGCGGTGGCGCCGCCGCCGCGCGCCATGCCGGGCTTCGGCGGCGACGAGGCGCTGGCCGGCCTGCGTGTGCTGTGCGTGGACAACGACCAGGAAATCCTCGACGGCATGCGCGCGCTGCTCGGCCGCTGGAAGGTGGAAGTGATCGCCGCCAGCACCGTGGACATCGCGCTGCGGAAGATCGCCGAGCACCCCGACGTGATGCTGGTGGACTACCACCTGCACGACCGCATGGACGGGCTCGACGCGCTGGTCGCACTGCGCGCCGCCGCCGGCCGGCCGCTGCCCGGCGCGCTGCTCACCGCCGACGGCCGCGACGAGTTGAAGCGGATGGCGCGCGAGCGCGGCTACCGGGTGTTGACCAAGCCGGTGAAGCCGGCCTCGCTGCGCGCCTTCCTGACCGCCTGGCGGTAGGGCCTCGTGGAAGCCGGTTGCGCCGGCGATTGCCGGCCGCACCGCTCCGCGTAGATGCGCCGCTTGCCGCGCATGGGGTCTCACCGGGAAACCCCGTGCGGGGCGAGCCCCGCACCTACGTGGCTCCTCGCTGCCCGGCGGTAGAACCTCGTCGGCGCCGGGCGCACCGGTGATTGCCGGCCGTGCCGCTTGCGTAGATGCGCCGCTTGCCGCGCATGGGGCCTCACCGGGAAAGCCCGTACGGGGCGAGCCCCGCACCTACGTGGAGCTTCGTCGTTGCCCGGCGGTAGAACCTCGTCGGCGCCGGACGCACCGGTGATTGCCGGCCGTGCCGCTTGCGTAGATGCGCCGCTTGCCGCGCATGGGGTCTCACCGGGAAAGCCCGTGCGGGGCGAGCCCCGCACCTACGGGGTTCCTCGTTGCCCGGCGGTAGAACCTCGTCGGCGCCGGGCGAACCGGTGATTGCCGGCCGCTCGGCGTAGATGCGCTGCTTGCCGCGCATGGGGCTTCACCGGGAAAGCCGTGCGGGGCGAGCCCCGAACCTGCGTGTCAGGCCGCGCCGTGCAGGTGTTCGTACAGGATGCTGGCGCCGATGACGATCAGGATCACGCCGCCGACGATCTCGGCGCGCTTGCCGACCAGCGCGCCGAGCACGCGCCCGAGCATGATGCCCAGGGTCACCATGACCAGCGTGCACAGGCCGATGACCAGTGCCACCACGCCGATATGCACGTCCAGGAAGGCCAGGCTCACGCCGACCGCGGCCGCGTCGATGCTGGTGGCCAGGCCGGTGGCGGCCAGCGTCCAGAAGCGGTGGTGGCGGTTGTCGCCGGCGTCCTGGGTTTCCTCCTCGGCATCCGGGCGCAGCCCGGCCACGATCATGTGCACGCCCAGCGCGCCGAGCAGGACGAAGGCGATCCAGTGGTCGAACGCTTCCACGTACTGCGAGGTGGCGCGGCCCAGCAACCAGCCCAGCAGCGGGGTGATGGCTTCGATCACGCCGAAGATCAGGCCGGCGCGCAGTGCGTCGGGCAGGCGCGGCCGGCGCATCGCCGCCCCCTTGCCGATCGCGGCGGCGAAGGCGTCGGTGGACATGGCGAAGCCGATCAGGAGGATGGAAAGTGGGGACATCGGGTTTTCCTGGCCGGGCGGACACGGACGGCACGCGGCGCGCCCGACCTGACGTTGCGCTCGCATGCCGTTGGTCTCGCCAACCGTGGAACCGGTCGCACGCGCCACGACGCAATGGTCGAGTGTGTTGACGCGTGCGCTTCCAGACGCTGGAAGCAGGCTACTCCCCAAGGGAGCGCGGATTCTAGCACGCCGCCGTGGCGCCCGCGGCCCTCGCCTGCGGCCGCTGACATGCGCCTGTCATCAGGCGCTGGCCTCATTGCGCCGCGCGCCGCCCGCGGCGCGCCTGCGTTCGCCGGACGTCCTAAAGAAAGCGCGGCAGCGGCCGATCCAGAGGCGTCCCCACGCCCGGAGTCGTGCAATGAAGTTCCCGCTTGGAATCGCCCAGAAGCTGCGGTTGAGCCTGTTGGCCCTGGTGGTCGGCCTGGCCGTGATCGGTTCGGCCTATGCCTGGCTCAGCGCCGGCACCCGTGCCGCCGACCAGCGCCTGCAACGCTACCAGCAGGACGCGGCGCGGCTGGAGAACCTGGCGCGTGCCTTCGCCGAAGCGCGGCGCGCGCAGGCCGAGTATGCCATGTCGTTCTCGACCACCGCCGGGCAGGCGTTCGGCAAGGCGCGTGCGCAGCTGGGCCAGGCATTGGCGCCGGTGCCTGGCGCCGAACCGTGGCCGCCCGGGCTGGCCACCGCGCTGCAGGCCTACCTGGAATCGGCGCGGCTGCTGGACGAGCGCATCGGCGAGCTCGGCCACGATGCCGACAGCGGCATGCAGGGCGAACTGCGCGCCGCGGTGCACACCGTGGAGAACCTGATCGGCGAATACCGCGAACCGGAGCTGCAGGTGTCGATGCTGAGCATGCGCCGCCACGAGAAGGACTTCATCCTGCGCCGCGACCAGAAGTACGCCGACGAACTGGGCGCCGAAGCGATGCCGTTCGAACTGCTGCTGCAGCGCGCGCGCATGCCCGAGCCGGTGCGCGCGCAGGTGCGCGAGGCGATGCAGCGCTACCAGGGGGCGTTCCTGTCCTATGCGGCGGCGCGCTTCGGCGTGGACAGCGAGACCCAGGCGCTGGACGACTATGCCGCGCAGGTGGACCCGGTGATCCTGCGCCTGCAGCGCGACCAGCGCAGCGCGCTGCAGACGCAGCAGGCCGGGCAGGCCGCCGCGCGCAACTGGATGAACGCCGCCTTCGCCGCCACCGTGCTGATCGTCGGCGCGCTGCTGGTGACCCTGCTGGTGCTGCTGCTGCGTGCCATCGACCGGCCGCTGGCCGCGGCCGCGGCGTTCGCCGGGGCGATCGCCGACGACCACCTGGACGGCACCCTGGTGGTGCGCAACCGGCATGACGAGATCGGCCGCCTCGCCACCGCGCTGATGCAGATGCAGGCCAGCCTGCGCGAACGCATCGCCAGCGAGCGCGTGGCCGCGCTGGCCAACCAGCGCGTGCGCCAGGCGCTGGACGTGGCGCGTGCCGCGGTACTGGTCACCGATGGCGACGGACGCGTGGTGTACGCCAACGATGCCCTGCGCCAGACCTTCGCCGAGGCGGGCGTCGATGCCGCGGTGGATACCGGCGCAGACGTGGCTGCACTCGGCACCGAGGTGGCCGCGGTGCTGGCGCGGGCCCGCGGGGAGGGCGCTACGGTCGATGCCGAAGTCGAGCTGGGCAACACCGGCTTCCTGCTGCGCGCCAGCCCGGTGCTGGAACAGGCGCGGGTGCTGGGGCTGGTGATGGAATGGCAGGACCGGCGCCTGGAGCGGGTAATCGCCCACGAAGTCGCGGCGGTCGTGGCCGCGGCCGCGGCCGGCGACCTGCAAGGGCGCATCGAACTGGCCGACAAGCAGGGCTTCGTGCGCGAGCTGGCCGGGCGCATCAACGCGCTGCTGGACAGCGTGCAGACCCAGGTCGGCGATGCCACGCGGGTGATCGGCCACTTCGCCCGTGGCGACCTGAGCGCGCGCATGCGCGACGATGGCGACGGCATCTACGCGCGGCTGCGGCAGGGGCTGGAGGTGGCGATGCGCCAGGTCGGGGCCATTGTCTCCAGCATCCAGCAGTCGGCCGGCAGCGTGCAGTCGGCGGTGGCCGACATGGCCAGCGGCACCCGCGAACTGTCCGCGCAGGTCCAGCAGCAGGTCGACGACGTGCACGACGCGCTGCAGCGCGTACGCTCGGTGGCCGGGGAGGCGCGCGAGAACGCCGACAGCGCGCGCCACAGCGCCGAGATCTCCGAAGCCGCGAGCGTGGCCGCCGAACGCGGGCGCGAGGCCACCACCGCCGCGGTGGCCGGCATGGAGCGGCTGCGCGCGTCCTCGCGCCATATCCGCGAGATCGTCGCCACGGTCGACAGCCTGTCGTTCCAGACCAACCTGCTGGCCCTCAACGCGGCGGTGGAAGCCGCGCGCGCCGGCAGCCATGGCCGCGGCTTCGCGGTGGTCGCCGGCGAAGTGCGGCAGCTGGCGCAGCGCTCGGCCGCGGCGTCGCAGCAGATCCGCGCGCTGGTGGATGCCTCGCTGCAGCAGGTCGAGGCCGGCGCCCATCTGGTCGACAGCAGCGGCGAGGCGATGCAGGACATCGGCGGCCGCGTGCAGCAGGTGGTGGTGGCGATGGCGCGCATCGACGCGGCGTCGGCGCGCCAGGTCAGCGCGGTGGACGACGTCGAGCGGCTGCTGCGGCGCATCGGCGACGGCACCCGCCAGAGCGGCAACGTCGCCCGCGCGTCCTCGCAGGCGGCGCTGGCCATGCACGAGCAGGCGCAGGAGCTGGCGGCGGCGGCGGAAACCTTCGTGGTGGACGGCGCCGCCGCGCCGCGGCTTTCGCCGGCGGCCTGACCGTGGACGCGACGGCGGGGCGGCGGCGTGCCGCCCCGGCATGGCGTGGCTCAGTCTTCTTC
This sequence comes from Stenotrophomonas sp. Steno-Z10-HUANG, assembly GCF_056393075.1. NCBI lineage: Bacteria > Pseudomonadati > Pseudomonadota > Gammaproteobacteria > Lysobacterales > Lysobacteraceae > Stenotrophomonas > Stenotrophomonas sp. Steno-Z10-HUANG. The sequence goes on along the minus strand of NZ_JBWJPA010000007.1, from coordinate 23,247 downwards.
CGGCGGCAGCACGATGCTGTCGTCGTCGATGGCCAGCTTGCCGGCCATCAGCACCGCCTGGGTGCGGTTGGTGACGCCGAGCTTGCGCAGGATCGCGGTGACGTGCGCCTTGATCGTGGCCTCGGACACGTTCAGGTCGTAGGCGATCTGCTTGTTGAGGCGCCCGGCGCCGAGCATCTGCAGCACCCGGAACTGCTGCGGGGTGAGTTCGCGCAGGCGCTGGCCGACCTCGCGTTCCTCGTGGTCGGTGGGCGGCACGTTGTGCGCCTCGGCCGGTGCCCAGCGCTCGCCGTCGAGGATGGTGCCCAGGGCATGGCCGATGGTGTCCGAATCGGCCGACTTGGGGATGAAGCCGAACGCGCCATGGTCGAGCGCGCGGCGCATCACCGTCGGTTCCTCGCGCGCGGACACCACCACGATCGGTAACTGCGGGTGCAGCGAGCGCAGGTGCACCAGCGCGTTGAACCCCTGCGCGCCGGGCATGTTCAGGTCCATCAGCACCAGATCGGCATCGGGATGCTGCTCGGCCAGCGCATACAGCGCCTCGACGCTGTCGGCCTCCAGCAGCTGCACCCCGGGAATGACCCGCTGCACCGCGCCGCGCAGCGCTTCGCGGAACAGCGGGTGGTCATCGGCGATCAGCAGGGTAGGCATTGGAGCAGGAGTGGCTGAAGAGGAGTGAGGAGTGAGAGAAGGCAAAAACAAAAGCCGGTCTGCTTGCGGGGAGAGGTTGGGAAAAGGGCGGAGTGAGAAGCGGGCAATCAAACCACTGTTGCTTTCTCTCACTCCTCACTCCTCTTCACTCATCTCCTGGCTTCACCGAACCTTGCGCTCTTCCACCAGCGACGCCACCACCGAGGGGTCGGCCAGGGTCGAGGTGTCGCCGAGCTGGTCCGGTGCATTTTCGGCGATCTTGCGCAGGATGCGGCGCATGATCTTGCCCGAGCGGGTCTTGGGCAGCCCCGGCGCCCACTGCAGGTGGTCCGGTGCGGCGATCGGGCCGATCTCCTTGCGCACCCACGCCACCAGTTCCTTGAGCAGCTCGTCGGTCTGCGCCTCGCCGGCCACCAGGGTGACGTAGGCGTAGATGCCCTGGCCCTTGATGTCGTGCGGGAAGCCGACCACCGCGGCCTCGGCCACCTTCGGGTGGCTGACCAGCGCGCTTTCCACTTCGGCGGTGCCGATGCGGTGGCCGGAGACGTTGATCACGTCGTCGACGCGGCCGGTGATCCAGTAATAGCCGTCCTCGTCGCGGCGGCAGCCATCGCCGGTGAAGTAGCTGCCCGGGTAGGTGCGGAAATAGGTGTCGATGAAGCGCTGGTGGTCGCCGTAGACGGTGCGCATCTGCCCCGGCCACGAGTCGCGGATGATCAGGTTGCCTTCGGTGGCGCCTTCCTGGATCTCGCCGTCGGCGTTGACCAGCGCCGGCTGCACGCCGAAGAACGGCAGGGTCGCCGAGCCGGGCTTGAGGTCCACCGCGCCGGGCAGCGGCGCAATCAGGATGCCGCCGGTCTCGGTCTGCCACCAGGTGTCCACGATCGGGCAGCGCGCGTCGCCCACCACGTCGTGGTACCAGCGCCAGGCTTCGGGGTTGATCGGCTCGCCGACGCTGCCGAGCAGGCGCAGGCTCTTGCGCGAGGTGCGCTTGACCGGCGCCTCGCCGTCGCGCATCAGCGCGCGGATCGCGGTGGGCGCGGTGTAGAAGATCGTGACCTGGTGCTTGTCGATCACCTGCCAGAAGCGCGAGGTGTCGGGGTAGTTCGGCACGCCCTCGAACATCACCGAGGTGGCGCCGTTGGCCAGCGGGCCGTAGACGATGTAGCTGTGGCCGGTGACCCAGCCGACGTCGGCGGTGCACCAGTAGACGTCGTCCTCGCGCAGGTCGAACACCGCCTCGTGGGTGTAGGCGGCGAACAGCAGGTAACCGCCGCTGGTATGCAGCACGCCCTTCGGCTTGCCGGTGGAACCGGAGGTGTAGAGGATGAACAGCGGGTCCTCGGCGTTCATGCGTTCCGGCTCGCACTGCGCCGGTTGGGTGTCCACCACGTCATGGAACCAGCGGTCGCGCGGCGCCTGCATGTCCACCGCCGCACCGGTATGGCGCACCACCAGCACGGTTTCCACGGTGTGGGTGCCGGGCAGCTTCAGCGCCGCGTCGACGTTGGCCTTCAGCGGCACCTTGCGGCCGCCGCGCAGGCCTTCGTCGGCGGTGATGATCAGCTTGCTGCCGCAGTCGCCGACGCGGTCGGCGATGGAATTGGCGGCGAAGCCGCCGAACACCACCGAGTGGATCGCGCCGATGCGCGCGCAGGCCAGCATCGCCACCGCGGCGTCGACGATCATCGGCAGGTAGATGGTGACGCGGTCGCCCTTGCCGACGCCGAGGTTGCGCAGCGCGTTGCCGAGCCTGCACACGCGTTCGTGCAGCTCGCGGTAGGTGACCTTCTGCGCCGGCATGTCCGGGCTGTCCGGCTCGAACAGAAGCGCGGTCTTGTCGCCGCGGGTGGCCAGCTGGCGGTCCAGGCAGTTCACGCTGACGTTGAGCTCGCCGTCCTCGAACCACTTGATGCGGAAATCATCCAGCTGGTAGCTGACGTTCTTGATCCGGGTGGGCTTGGTGAACCAGTCCAGGCGCTCGGCGGCCCTGGCCCAGAACGCATCGGGGTTTTCCACCGATTCGCGGTACTGCTGCTGGTACGTGGTCTTGTCGATCCGCGCCCGGGCGGCGAACGCGGGATCGACGGGATAGAGATCAGCCATGGCAATACCCTCACCTTTGCACTTGTAACCAATGGGGGAGCCGCATCTGCGACGCGGCCGCGACCTCCCAAGTGTGCCGCATCACCCCAGTCGCGCGCTGCCCCCCGGCTTAGACGATGGTCGAATACCCGCGCGCTTTCGACTAATGGCGAATAGCCGCCCGCGGTGAACGCCGCGCACCCTGCCGTGGACCGTGCGACCGACGCGGCCGTCAACGCCAGCCGGAGAGAGGCAGACCTGATGAACAGACACGTGTTGAAACGCGCGGACCGCGCGTTCCCCGCCACGACGATGGTGCGCCGGCCACTTGCCGCCGCGTTGTTCGTGGCGCTGCTGGCGCCGGGCATGGCCCTGGCCGGCACGGCGAAGGAGAAGGCGCTGGAAGCGCGCGTCGCCGAACTCGAGCGCCAGGTGCAGCTGCTGCTCTCCACCCAGCAGCAACAGCAGGGCGCGATCGCCCAGGCCCAGGGCGATGTGCAGCAGGTGCGCGCCGAACAGGCGGCGGCCGCCGCCGCGCCGGCCAGGCCCGCGGTGCCGGCCGGCAAGCAGCCGATCCAGGTGACCAGCATCACCCCGGGCGCCACGCCGGGCACCACCTTCAAGTTCGGCGGCTTCATCAAGGCCGACTTCCTGGCCACCCGCACCGGCGACGGCCAGCTTGCCGACGACGCCACCGGCCGTTCGCTGTACCTGCCGGGGCAGACCCCGGTGCATGGCGCCGGCGGTTCGGGCAAGGCCTCGGGCGTGGACTACAACGCCCACGCCAAGTTCTCGCGCTTCAACCTGGGCGTGGACCACGTCGCCGAGAACGGCGACAAGGCCGGCGCGCTGGTGGAGATGGACTTCTTCGGCAACGCGCTGGGCAACCAGACCGCGACCAACACCTACGGCGTCACCCTGCGCCATGCCTACATGTACTGGAACAACTGGCTGGCCGGCCAGACCTGGTCCAACTTCATGGACGCGGCCTCCATTCCCGAGGCGGTGGACTTCGTCGGCCCGACCGACGGCGTGATCTTCGTGCGCCAGGCACAGGTGCGCTACACCCGGGGCGGCTTCAGCGCCGCGCTGGAGAACCCGGAAACCACGCTGGTCGGCGCCACCAGCTCCGACCGCGGCTCGCTGCCCGACCTGACCGTGCGCTACGGCTGGAAGGGCGACTGGGGCACCTTCGGCGTGGCCGGCCTGCTGCGCCAGCTGAAGGTGGACAACCAGGCCACCGGCGCCCACGCCACCGCCACCGGCGGCGGCCTGACCGTGGGCGGCAAATGGGTGATGGGCGGCAGCGATTCGCTGCACTACCAGCTCACCGGCGGCCAGGGCATCGCCCGCTACATCGGCCTGGGCATCACCGGCGACAGCGCCTGGGACGCGGTGCGCGACGAACTCGACCCGACCGGGGTGATCGCCGGCTACGTCGGCTGGCGCCACGCCTTCACCCCGAAGCTGCGCACCAACCTGATCTACGCGCGCAGCGACTACGACAACGATGCCTCGATCACCGGCGCGCTGGTGACCAAGAGCGTGCAGTCGATCCGCGGCAACGTGTTCTACACGCCCATGCCCAAGGTCGATATCGGCGCCGAGCTGATGTACGGCGTGCGCGAGATCGAGAACGGCCGCAAGGGCGACATCAGCCGCGTGCAGTTCACCACCAAGTACAGCTTCTGAGTCCCGGCAGCGGCGTCGCCACGGCGCCGCTGCCACCGCGGTAAACGCAGTCCCCTTCTCCCTACCCCCACGGGGAGCACTCATGCCCGCACCGGCGCGCAGCGCACGCCGGGGCCCGTATTCCCGAAATCTGGAGAATCCCGATGAATGCTTCCGTCGATCCCCGTGTTGAGCGGATCGCCTCCCACCCGGCCTACCGGCGGCTGCGACAGTCGCGCAATCGCCTGGGCTGGATCCTCACCGTGCTGATGCTGCTGGCCTACTACGGCTACATCGGCCTGATCGCCTTCGACAAGGCGTTCCTCGCCACCCCGCTGGGTGCGGGCCGCATCACCACCATCGGCATCCCGATCGCGTTGGGGCTGATGGTGTTCACCATCCTCATCACCGGCTTCTACGTACGCCGCGCCAACAAGGAGTTCGACCAGTTGACCCAGCAGATCGTGGAGGACGCGCAATGACCCGTCCGTTCCTGCGCCCGGCCGCGCTCATCGCCCTGCTGGCCGCCAGTGGCGCGGCCCTGGCGGCCGGTGGCGACATCGGCCAGACCGTGCGCCAGCCCACCAACTGGACGGCGATCGTGATGTTCGCCGCGTTCGTGCTGGCGACCCTGGGCATCACCAAGTGGGCCGCCGCGCGCACCCGCTCGGCGTCCGATTTCTACACCGCCGGCGGCGGCATCACCGGCTTCCAGAACGGCCTGGCGATCGCCGGCGACTACATGTCGGCGGCCTCGTTCCTGGGCATCACCGCGGCGGTGATGGCCAACGGCTACGACGGCCTGATCTACGCCATCGGCTTCCTGGTCGGCTGGCCGATCCTGACCTTCCTGATGGCCGAACGGCTGCGCAACCTCGGCCGCTTCACCTTCGCCGACGTCGCCGGCTACCGCTTCGCGCAGAAGCCGATCCGGCTGTTCGCCGCCTCCGGCACGCTGGTGGTGGTGCTGTTCTACCTGATCGCGCAGATGGTCGGCGCCGGCGCGCTGATCAAGCTGCTGTTCGGCCTGGACTACTGGATCGCGGTGGTGCTGGTGGGCGTGCTGATGATGGTCTACGTGCTGTTCGGCGGCATGACCGCCACCACCTGGGTGCAGATCATCAAGGCCTGCCTGCTGCTGTCCGGGGTGACCTTCATGGCGCTGATGGTGATGTGGCAGTTCGGCTTCAGCTTCGAGAAGCTGTTCGCCACCGCGGTGCAGGTCAAGACCCAGATCGCGGCCAATGGCGGCAAGAGCGCGGAAGAGGCCGCCGCGGCCGGCCTGTCGATCATGGGCCCGGGCGGGTTCGTCAAGGATCCGATCTCGGCCATTTCCTTCGGCATGGCGCTGATGTTCGGCACCGCCGGCCTGCCGCACATCCTGATGCGCTTCTTCACCGTTCCCGATGCGAAGCAGGCGCGCAAGTCGGTGTTCTGGGCCACCACCTGGATCGGCTACTTCTACATCCTGATCTTCATCATCGGCTTCGGCGCCATCGCCCTGGTGCTGACCAACCCGGCCTACGCCGACCCGGTCACCGGCACCATCCAGGGCGGGCCGAACATGGCCGCGGTGCTGGTCGGCAAGGCGGTGGGCGGCAACCTGTTCATGGGCTTCATCTCGGCGGTCGCGTTCGCCACCATCCTGGCGGTGGTGGCCGGGTTGACGCTGTCCGGTGCCTCGGCGGTGTCGCACGACCTGTACGCCACGGTGATCATGAAGGGCAGGCCGCCGGCCGGCACCGAACTGCGCGTGTCGCGCGCCACCACCCTGGTGCTGGGCGTGGTCGCGGTACTGCTGGGCATCGCCTTCGAGAAGCAGAACGTGGCCTTCATGGTGTCGCTGGCGTTCGCCATCGCCGCCTCGGCCAACTTCCCGGTGCTGATCCTGTCGCTGCTGTGGAAGGACTGCACCACCCGCGGTGCGGTGATCGGTGGCTTCCTCGGTCTGGCCTCGTCGCTGCTGCTGACCCTGCTGTCGCCGTCGGTGTGGGTCGACACGCTCGGCAACCCGGCCGGCAGCGCGCCGTTCCCGTACACCAGCCCGGCGCTGTTCTCGATGACCATCGCCTTCGTCGGCATCTGGCTGTTCTCGGTGCTGGACAACAGTGCGCGGGCCAAGGCCGAACGCGCCGCATACCCGGCGCAGCAGGTGCGTGCCGAGACCGGTGTGGGCGCCAGCCGGGCCGCCGATCACTGATCGCGGCCTGGCAGCAACCCTGACGAAGGCCGCCCGGCGACGGGCGGCCTTCGCCGTTTGCGGGGGTGCCACCCGGATCGGCCGTGCCGTTACCATGCTGGTCGCACTCCCGCATCCGTTCCATGCCAGAGGATCTTCCATGACCGTCCGCGTCCGTCGTTCCCCGCCCCCGCGCCTGCAGGCGTCCCTGCTGGCCTCTGCCCTGCTGCTGGGCAGCCTGTGCGCCCTGCCGACGGTAGCCATGGCACGGCAGGCGCCGCCGCAGCCGCTCGCGCTGCAGGCCGAGGCCGAGCGCCTGGCGGCGCAGCTGCCGGGCGACGTCGGCGTGGCGCTGGTGCATCTGCAAAGTGGTCGCGCGGTCTATCTCAACGCCGACCAGCCGCTGCCGATGGCCAGCACCATGAAGGTGCCGGTGGCCGTGCACATCCTCAAGCTGGTCGACGAGGGCAAGCTGGGCCTGCAGCAGCAGGTACTGCTGGGCCCTGACGACATCTACCCCGACATGGGCGGGCCGATGGACACCCATCTCAGCGCCGGTTCGGCCCTCACCATCCGCGACCTGCTGCACATGATGATCACGGTCAGCGACAACAACGCCACCGACATCCTGGTCCGCACCGGCGGCGGCCCCGAGGCAGTGCAGCAGCGCATGCGCGCGCTGGGCGTCGAGGGCCTGCGCGTGGACCGCTACATCTGGGAACTGCTGGCCAACTACTACGGCGACGCCGCCTCGCACGCGCAGCCGCTGGGCCCGGCCGCCTATGGCGAGCTGTCGCGCAGCGAACGCAGCGAGGCGCAGCGGCGAACCAACATGGACGCCTGGAACGCCGACCCGCGCGACACCAGCAGTGCCCGCGCCATGGCGCAGCTGCTGCAGCGCACCTGGAAGGGCGAGGTCCTGTCGCCGCAATCGACCCGGGTGCTGCAGCAGATCATGCTCGACACCCGCACCGGCAGCGCGCGCCTGCGCGGCATGCTGCCCAGCGGCACGCCGGTGGCGCACAAGACCGGCACCGTCGGCGATGTGATCAACGACGTCGGCGTGATCGAGCTGCCGAACGGCCGCGGCCAGGTGGTGGCCGCGGTGTTCATCCGTTCGCGCGCCTCCACCGAAGCCCGCGACGCCGCCATCGCGCAGCTGGCGCGCGCCGCGCACGACTACTTCCTGTTCGTGCCCTGAGCGGCGGTCCGCGCTAGCCGCGCCCGCGCAGCGGCTCGACCGCGTCAGCCGCCTCGCCGCCGTCGAACACGTCCTCCAGGTTGCGGTACTCGCTGGGCGTCATGCCGACGGTGGCCTTGAACTGGCGCGCGAACGCGCTCTGGTCGCTGAAGCCGCAGCGCTGGCCGATGCCGGCGATGCTGCCGGGCTCGCGCAGCAGGCGCATGGCCATCTCGATGCGCAGCTTGATCAGGTACTGCTGCGGGGTGAGCTGGAACACGTGGCGGAAATGCCGTTCCAGCTGTGCCAGCGACATGCCGGCCAGCTCCGCCAGCTGCGGCGCGCGCAGATTGGATTCGAAATGTTCCTGCATGTGCGCCACCACCCGGTCGAGCTGGGCGAAGGCCGAGTGGCGGCTGTTGGGCCGGCCGAGATCGCGGGAAACGCCCATCAGCCCGCAGATCACGCCATCGCGGAACAGCGGCCGCTTGACGGTCAGGCACCAGCCGGGGCGACGGTTCGGATACAGGTGCACTTCCAGGCGGTCGGCGATGGGATCGCCGGCCAGCACCTGCCGGTCCTGCAGCAGGTAGCGGTTGCCCAGCGGCGCTGGGAACACTTCCAGCGGCGAGCGGCCGATGACCTCGCCGCGCTTCCTGCGGCCCAGCCGCTGCACCAAGGTGAGGTTGCAGTGCGTGTAGCGCCCCTCGCGGTCCTTCACGAAGAACACGGTATCCGGCAGCGCATCGAACAGGTGCTGTACTTCGCTTGAGGAATGCTGGGCGTCCATGGGCGTCGTCTTCGCGTTGGCGGTCGTCGGCGTGGCGTGCGGCCGATGCTAGCGCATGCTTCCACGCCGTGGCGCGGCGTTCATGGGGTTGTGCCGAATTCCGCATGAGGGCGCCGAATGCACTGCTATTCGGCCCTGCGGCCGCGGTGGGAGCATGTCCGCATGCACCGGATAGACATCATCGATTCCCATACCGCCGGCGAGCCCACCCGGGTCGTGCTCGGTGGCTTTCCCGACCTCGGCGGCGGCAGCCTGCGCCAGCGCCGCGAGCGCCTGGCCAGGGAATTCGACCATTGGCGCGCGGCGCTGGCCTGCGAGCCGCGCGGCTCGGACACCATGGTGGGCGCGCTGCTGCTGCCACCGGAAGATCCGTCGGCGTGCACCGGGGTGATCTTCTTCAACAACGTCGGCTGCCTGGGCATGTGCGGCCACGGCACCATCGGCGTGGTGCGCACCCTGGCCGAGCTGGGCCGTATCCAGCCCGGACGGCACCGCATCGAGACACCGGTGGGCATGGTCGGCGTGGAACTGTTCGACGATGGCCGCGTGGCGGTGGACAACGTGGAGAGCTGGCGCCACCTGCACGATGTGGCGGTGGACGTGCCCGGCCACGGCGTGGTGCGCGGCGACGTGGCCTGGGGCGGCAACTGGTTCTTCATCACCACGCAGGCGCCGTGCGCGCTGACCCTGGCCAACCAGCGCGAGCTGTCCGCCTATACCGAAGCGATCCGCCTGGCGCTGGAGCGCGACGGCATCACCGGCGCCGATGGCGCCATCGACCATGTCGAGGTCAACGCGGCCGCGCCCGACGGCAGCGGCGCCGCGCGCAACTTCGTGCTGTGCCCGGGCCTGGCCTACGACCGTTCGCCCTGCGGCACCGGCACCAGCGCCAAGCTGGCCTGCCTGGCCGCCGACGGAAAGCTGGCCGAAGGCGCGAGCTGGGTGCAGCAGGGCATCCTCGGCAGCGCGTTCGAGGCGTCGTACCGGCGGGGCGCGCGCGGCATCCTGCCGCGGATCATCGGCCAGGCCTGGATCACCGCGCGCGCGACCCTGCTGATCGATGATGCCGATCCGTTCGCCTGGGGCATCGGCAGCCAGGCGCCGTGAGCGGAATCAGCCGCCACGATCTGATCGTCATCGGCGCCGGCATCGTCGGTGCCGCCTGCGCCGAAGCCGCGGTCGCCGCGGGGCTGCGCGTGGCGGTGGTCGAAAGCGGCGCCATCGGCGGCGGCGCCAGTGCCGCGGCGATGGGCCACCTGGTGGCGATGGATGGCGACCCGCACGAACTGGCGCTGTGCGTGTACTCGCTGGGGCTGTGGCAGCGCTGGGCATCGTGGCCCGAGAGCGAACACCAGCGCTGCGGCACGCTGTGGGTGGCGCGCGAGGAAGCGGAATTGGAAGGCGTCGCCGCGCGCGTGGAAGCGTTGGCGGCTGCGGGGGTACGCGCGGAGGCACTCGACGCGCGCGGCGTGCAGGCGTTGGAACCGGCGCTCGCCGCCGGCATGAAAGGCGGCATGCGCGTGGCCGACGACGCGGTGGTGTACCCGCCGCGCGTAGCCTGGCGCCTGATCGAGGAGGCTCGCGGCGCCGGCGCGCAGCTGTTCATCGGCGCGCGCGCCGAACGCCTGGTCGACGGCGGCGTGCGCCTGGCCGACGGCCGCGAGTTGCGGGGGCCGGTGCTGGTGGCCACCGGCGTGGCCGTGCCGGAACTGCTGCCGGAACTGCCGATGCGCCCGCGCAAGGGCCAGCTGGTGATCACCGAGCGCCATCGGCCGCTGCTGCGCCACCAGCTGATCGAAATGGGCTACGCCGCCGCCGCGCATGCTGCGGACGCGGCCAGCGTGTCGTTCAACGTGCAGCCGCGGCCCAACGGCCAGCTGCTGATCGGTTCCTCGCGCGAGTACGACGCCACCGGCACGGAGATCTCGCTGCCGCTGCTGCGGCGCATGCTGCAGCGGGCCATCGGCTTCGTGCCTGCGCTGCGCGAGGTGCGCGCGCTGCGCAGCTGGTGCGGCTTCCGCCCGGCCACCGCTGATGGCCTGCCGTATCTTGGCCCGGTGCCGGGCCGCCGCGACGTGTGGGTGGCCGCGGGCCATGAGGGCCTGGGCATCACCGCGGCGCCGGGCAGCGCGCGGCTGGTGGTCGACGCCCTGCTCGGGCGCGCGCCGGCCCTGGCGCTGGCGCCGTACCTGCCGGAACGCGCGCTGCGGGGCAACACATGAACAGCATCATCCTGAGCGTCGATGGCGTGCCGGTGGAAGTGCCCGATGGCGCCAGCGTGGCCGCCGCGGTCGCGCATCGCGGGCCGATCTTCCGCCGTTCGCCCAGTGGCCAGCCGCGCGCGCCGCTGTGCGGCATGGGCGTGTGTTTCGAATGCCGGGTCCGCATCGACGGCATGGCCCAGCTGCGCGCCTGCATGGTGCTGGCGCGCGCGGGCATGCGCGTGGAGACGCAGCCATGAAGCAGCGGCGTTTCGATCTGCTGGTGGTGGGCGCGGGGCCGGCCGGCCTGGCCGCCGCGCATGCCGCCGCCCGGCGCGGGGCGAAGGTCGGGCTGGTGGACGCGCAGCCGCGCGCCGGCGGCCAGGTCTGGCGGCACGACCTGCGCTTCGGCGCGCCGGCGGTGGCGCGCGCGCAGATCGAGCGTCTCGGCGCTGCCGGCATCGAATGGCTGCCCGGGCATGAAGTGGTCCTGGCCGACGACCATGCCGTGGTCGCCGACCATGCCGACGGTGCGGTGGCGCTGCACTGGCGCAAGCTGGTGATCGCCACCGGCGCGCGCGAACTGATGTTGCCGTTCCCCGGCTGGACGCTGCCCGGCGTGACCGGTGCCGGCGGCCTGCAGGCGCTGGCCAAGCAGGGCTGGCCGCTGGCCGGCAAGCGCGTTGTGGTGGCCGGTACCGGCCCGCTGCTGCTGGCGGCCGCAGTGACGCTGCGCCGCCATGGCGCGCGCGTGCTCGGCATTCACGAACAGGCGCGCAGGAGCATGCTGTATGCGTTCGCGCGGCGGCTGTGGCGCTGGCCGGCGCGGCTGGCGCAGGCGGTGGAGCTGCGCGCGCGCCTGGCCGGCGTGCCGTGGCACGCCGGCAGCACGGTGCTGGCCGCGCAGGGCGATGACCGGCTGCGTGCGGTCGAGGTGGACCGCGGCCACGGCCGCGAATGGATCGAATGCGAACAGTTGGCGGTCGGCTGGGGGCTGGTGCCGAACGTCGAACTGGCACGGCTGCTGGGCTGCGAGCTGGACAGCGCGGCCGTGCATCCGGCCGTGCGTGCCGATGCGCGCCTGCGCAGCAGCCAGGCCGACATCCACGCCGCCGGCGAGGCCCTGGGCGTCGGCGGGCGCGCCTGCGCGCGCGTCGAGGGCGCGATGGCGGCCTGCTTCGCGCTCGGCGACGAATCCGGCGGCGAAGCGCTGCGCGCGCGCCGCGACCGCGAGCGCGCTTATGCGGCATTGCTGCACGAACATTTCGCGCCCGATGCGCGCGCCCGCGCGCTGGCGACGCCGGACACGCTGGCCTGCCGCTGCGAGGACGTATCGATGTCCGCGGTGGCCGCGCATGCCGATCCGCGCCAGCTGCGGCTGGTCACGCGTTGCGGCATGGGCGCCTGCCAGGGCCGCGTCTGCGGTGCCGCGCTGCGCGAACTGCGGCTGGCCTCGCCCTCGTTCTCCCCCACTGCCGTGCGGCCGCCGCTGACTCCGGTCGCGCTGGCCGCACTGGCCGATGTTCCTTCCGACGAACCCGAACAAGGTAAAGAAAGATGAGCAATGCAGGTTTCTGGCGCGGCGTGCTGCCGGCCATCACCACGCCCTTCACCGCCAGCGGCGCGGTCGACCACGCCTTCCTGGCCGAGCACGCCAAACGCATGCTCGCCGCCGGCTGCAGCGGCATCGTGCCGCTGGGCTCGCTGGGCGAGAGCGCCACGCTCAGCTTCGAGGAGAAGATCGCCATCGTGCGCACCCTGGTCGCGGCCGTGGAAGGGCGCGTGCCGGTGGTGGCCGGCATCGCCGCGCTGTCCACCGACGAGGGCGTGGCGCTGGTGCAGGCGGTCAAGGCCGCGGGCGCCGGCGGCGTGATGGTGCTGCCGCCCTACGTGTACTCCAGCGACGCGCACGAGATGGGTACCTACATCCGCACCATCCTCGCCGCCACCGACCTGCCGGTGCTGTTGTACAACAACCCCATCGCCTACCGCACCGACTTCAGCCCGGCGCAGATCGCGCAGTTCGCCGCCGAGTTCCCGCACGTGCAGGCGGTCAAGGAATCCTCCGGCGACGTGCGCCGCCTGGCCGCGATCCGCGAGCTGATCGGCGACCGCCTGGTGCTGCTGGTCGGCGTCGACGATCTGATCGTGGAGGGTATCGCGATGGGCGCCGAAGGCTGGATCGCCGGCACCGTCAACGCCTTCCCGGAAGAAGCGGTGCGGCTGTTCGAGCAGGCACGCAGCGGCGGCTACGCGGCCGCACGCGAGCTGTACGAATGGTCGCTGCCGCTGCTGCGCATGGATACGGTTCCCAAGTTCGTGCAGTTGATCAAGCTGATGCAGGCCCGCGTCGGCCTGGGCAGCGAGCGCGTGCGCGGACCGCGGCGGGTGGTGGAGGGCGTGGAGCGCGAACAGGCGCTGGCGCTGATCGACCACGCCATCGCCACCCGGAAGCGCTGAAGTGGAGACGCTCGCGCCCGTGTTCATCGGCGGCCGCTGGCGGAGCGCGGGGGACTGCACCGGCAGCTTCCACGCGTTCGATCCGGCCAGCGGACAGGCCATCGGGCCGGCATTCCCGCGCAGCGGCGCGGCCGACGTGGAACAGGCGCTGGCCGCGGCCAGCGCCGCCGCGCCGGTGCTGGCCGCCACCGACCCGGAACGCATCGCCGCCTTTCTCGACGCCTACGCCGCTGCGCTGGAGGCCGACGCCGACAGGCTGGTGCAGCTGGCGCAGGCGGAAACCGGGCTGCCGGCCGTGCCGCGGCTGCGCGGCAACGAACTGCCGCGCACCTGCAACCAGCTGCGCCAGGCCGCCGCCGCCGCCCGCGGCCGCAGCTGGACGCAGCCGGTGATCGACACCGCCGCCGGCCTGCGCGCGCACCACGCGCCACTGGGCAAGCCGGTGCTGGTGTTCGGGCCGAACAACTTTCCGTTCGCCTTCAATGCCGTGTCCGGCGGCGACTTCGCCGCGGCCATCGCCGCGCGCAATCCGGTGATCGCCAAGGCGCATCCCGCGCATCCGGCCACCAGTCAGTGCCTGGCCGGCCACGCGCAGCGCGCCGCCGAGGCCGCCGGCCTGCCGCCGGCCACGGTGCAGTTGCTGTACGACGTCGAGCCGGCGCTGGGCCTGGCGCTGGCCGGCGACGCGCGGCTGGGCGCGGTCGCCTTCACCGGCAGCCGCACGGCGGGCCTGGCCCTGAAGCAGGCCGCCGACGCCGCTGGCATTCCTTTCTTCGGCGAGTTGTCCAGCCTCAATCCGGTGTTCCTGCTGCCCGGTGCGCTGGCCGAGCGCGGGCCGGCACTGGCCGAGGAGTTCAGTAGCTCGTGCCTGCTTGGCAGCGGCCAGTTCTGTACCAACCCGGGGCTGGTGATCGTGCCGGAAGGCGCGGCCGGCGATGCCTTCGTCGCCGACGTGCAGGCGCGCTTCGCCGCTACCGCACCGCTGCTGCTGCTGTCGCACGGCGTGCTGGCCTCGCTGCGGCAGGCGATCGCCGTGCTGCGCGACGCGGGCGCGCGGCTGCTGTGCGGTGGCGAGGCGGGCGATGCCGGATTCCGCCATGCACCCACGCTGTTGACGGTACGCGCCGAGCAGTTCCTCGCCGATCCACGGCGTTTCCAGTCCGAGGCCTTCGGGCCGTGCAGCCTGCTGGTGCGCGTGGCCGGTGCCGCGCAGATGCAGGCCATCGCCGCGACCCTGGAGGGCCAGCTCACCGCCACGCTGTACCGCGCCACCGATGGCCGCGACGATGCCGCGTGGCAGCCGCTCGCCGCCACGCTGCGGCCGCGCGTGGGCCGGCTGATCGCCGACCGCATGCCAACCGGCGTGCGGGTCAGCCCGGCGCAGCAGCACGGCGGTCCGTTCCCGGCTTCGACCCAGCCCGGCTTCACCGCGGTCGGCCTGCCGGCGGCGATCCTGCGTTTCACCGCGCTGCAGGCATACGACAATGTGCCCGATGCGCTGCTGCCGCCCGAACTGCGCGACCGCAACCCGGGTGGCCTGCCGCGCTGGATCGACCAGCACTGCACCACCACGGATATCGGAGCCACGCCATGAGCACGCAGATCGGACACCTCACCTTGGAACAGGCGCGCGCGCAGCTGGCGCCGTGGCCGCACCGCGCCGCGCCCATCAGCGACGCCGAGCACGCGCAGCGGCTGGAACGCGCGCGCGGGCTGATGCGCTCGCAGGGCGTGGACGCGCTGCTGGTCACCGCCGGCACCTCGCTGCGCTGGTTCGCCGGCGTGCCGTGGGGCGCCAGCGAGCGGCTGGTGGCGATGCTGCTTACCCTGCAAGGCGAGCCATTGATGGTCTGCCCGGTGTTCGAGGAAGGCTCGCTGGACGCGGTGCTGCGCATCCCCGCCGGCAAGCGCCTGTGGGAAGAACACGAGGACCCGCATGCATGGGTGGCCCAGGCCATGGCCGAGCGCGGCGCGCGCACGCTGGCGCTGGACCCGGAAGCGCCGTACCGCGTGCAGGTGGGCCTGGCCGCGCATCTCGGCGCGGCTGCCATCACCTCGGCCGCGGCGATCATCGACGGCTGCCGCATGTGCAAGTCCCCGGCCGAACTGGCGCTGATGCAGCAGGCCTGCGACATGACCCTGCAGGTGCAGCGGCTGGCCGCCGGCATCGCCCGCGAGGGCATCGGCACCGACGAACTGGTGCGCTTCATCGACGAGGCCCATCGCGCGCTCGGCGCCGATGGCGGCTCGACCTTCTGCATCGTGCAGTTCGGCCATGCCACCGCCTTCCCGCACGGCATTCCCGGCGTGCAGCACCTGCGCCGCGGCGAGCTAGTGCTGATCGACACCGGCTGCAGCGTGCAGGGCTACAACTCCGACGTCACCCGCACCTGGATCTTCGGCCAGGCCGATGCCGAGCAACGGCGCATCTGGGACCTGGAGCGCGCCGCGCAGCAGGCCGCGTTCGACGCGGTGCGTCCCGGCGTGACCTGCGAGGCGGTGGACCAGGCCGCGCGCGACGTGCTGGAAGCGGCCGGGCTCGGGCCGGACTACCGCCTGCCCGGCCTGCCGCACCGCACCGGCCACGGCTGCGGGCTGGCGATCCACGAGGCGCCGTACCTGGTGCGCGGCAATCGCCTGCCGCTGGCACCGGGCATGTGCTGCAGCAACGAACCGATGATCGTGGTGCCGGGCCGGTTCGGCGTGCGCCTGGAAGACCACTTCCATGTCACCGCCGACGGCGCGCAGTGGTTCACGCCGCCGTCGGTGGCCATCGACCAGCCGTTCGCCGATTGACGCCAGGTGGGAGCGCCGCTTCCCCAACGCGAACCGCGGGGGGTGCGCGCCGCGGGCGCGGACCGGGGCGCGTAGCGGGGTAGGGCGCCTTCCCCCGACAAGGACAGCGCAGCACACCAAGGGAAACGACGCATGCTTCATTTCGCAGATCTTCGCCGCCACGCCTTCGCCTGCCTGCTGGCACTGTCCTGCGCCGCCATGCCGCCCTCGGCGCAGGCCTCTGCGCCCGACGCGCCGGATGAGGCCGCCTACCGGCGTTCGCTGCAGCTGCGCGAGCAGTGGATGTACCTGACCACCGGCCTGGCCGGCCCGGCCACCTGGATCGACGGCGAGCGCTACCGCTACCGGCGCACCACGCCGGGCGGTTTTGAATTCGTGGTGCGCCGGCTGGGGCAGGCGCAGGCACAGGCCGCGTTCGATCAGGCACGGCTGGCCACCGCGCTGGCGCCGCTGCTCGGCCGCGCGGTGGACGGCCGGCGCCTGCCGTTCGCCGACTACGAGATGGACAAGGACGGCCAGGCGCTGCGCGCCTGGATGGACGACGGCTGGGTGCGCTGCGAACTGGGCGGCGAATACCGCTGCGCGCGCTGGAGCGAACCGGGCCCGGCGCCGCGGCCGCGCGCCTGGGGCGTGGTACGCGATCTTTCGATGGCGGCCGACGCTACGCCGCGGCGCTCGCCCGACGGGCGCATGGAGGCCTTCGTGCGCGACGGCAGCGTGCTGCTGCGCACGCTGACCGATGGCAGCAGCAAGGTGCTGGCGCGCGACGGCACCGACAACGATTTCTACGACCCGGAGAGCATCACCTGGTCGCCCGACTCCAGCCGCTTCATGGTGCTGCGGGTAAGGCCCGGCGACGCGCGCCGGGTGACGCGGGTGGAAACCGCGCCGCGCCACCAGGTGCAGCCGCGCGTGCGCACCCAGCTGTACCCCAAGCCAGGCGATGCGGTGGACAGCGACCGCCCGGTGATCTTCGAGGTCGCCAGCGGCCGCCGCATCGACGTGCCGACCACGCTGTTTCCCAACCCCTACGAGATCAGCGCGCCGCAGTTCCGCGCCGATGGCCGCACGCTGGCGTTCCGCTACACCGAGCGCGGCTTCCAGCGCGTGCGCCTGATCGAGGTGGACGCGCATACCGGCGCCGCGCGCAGCGTGGTGGAAGAACGCAGCGACACTTTCGTCAACAGCTGGTGGCACCGTGCCGACTTCCACGACGTGGGCGGGCGCGGTGAGCGCATCGTGTGGATGTCCGAGCGCGACGGCTGGAACCACCTGTACATGGTGGACGGCCGCAGCGGCCGCCTGCGCCAGCTCACCCGCGGCCCGTGGGTGGTGCGGCAGGTCGTCAAGGTGGACGAGCAGCGCGGCCAGATCTGGTTCGCCGGCAACGGCCGCGAGCCGGGCGACCCCTACCTGCAGCACTTCTACCGCGTCGACTTCGACGGCGGCAACCTGCGCCACATGACCCCGGGCGATGGCTGGCACGAACTGAGCCTGTCGCCGGACATGAACCACTACGTCGATACGTATTCGCGGCTGGACCGGCCCAACGTCACCGAGTTGCGTGATGCACGCGACGGGCGCCTGCTGGACACGCTCGAACGCGGCGACGCCGGCGCGCTGTTCGCCGCCGGCTACAGACCGCCGGAAACCTTCAGCGCGCCGGGACGCGACGGGCGGACGCCGATCTGGGGACTGGTCGTGCGGCCCACGCACTACGACCCGTCGCGCCGCTATCCGGTGATCGAGAGCATCTACGCCGGCCCGCACGATTCGCACGTGCAGAAGAAGTTCTGGCCATTCGACAGCCAGTCCAGCAACGAGCGCCTGATCGGCGCGCAGGCGCTGGCCGACCTGGGCTTCATCGTCGTGCAGATCGACGGCATGGGCACGATGAACCGCTCCAAGGCCTTCCACGACGTGGCCTGGAAGAACCTGGGCGATGCCGGCTTCGCCGACCGCATCGCCTGGCACCGGGCACTGGCCGCGCGCGACCCGTCCTACGACATCAGCGGCGGCGTGGGCATCTACGGCGCCTCGGCGGGCGGCCAGAACGCGCTCAACGCGCTGGAATTCCACCCGGACTTCTACACCGTGGCGGTGGCCTACAACGGCTGCTATGACAACCGCATGGACAAGCTCAGCTGGAACGAGCAGTGGATGGGCTGGCCGGTGGACGACAGCTACGCGCGCGCCTCGGGCGTGGACAACGCGCACCGGCTGCGCGGCCAGCTGCTGCTGATCGTCGGCGAGCAGGACGAGAACGTCGACCCGGCCTCGACCTACCAGGTGGCCGATGCGCTGATCCGTGCCGGCAAGGACTTCGACCTGCTCACCGTGCCCGGCACCGGCCACGGCGTGGGCCGCTCGCAGGAGCCCATCGACTACATCCAGCGCCGCAAGTTCGACTTCTTCGTGCGCCACCTGCTGAAGCGGCCGACGCCGGACTGGAACGCCCGCGACTGAATACGATTGCGCTTTCCCGCGGTGGCAGTCGCCACCACCGGCACGCGCCCGCAATCCCTGTCCCTGCGCGGGAGGGGCGCCGGCATTGGCGCATCGGCGCATTGGTGCGTTGACCGCGCGGCGCGCGCTGGAGCCGCGGCGGCGTGGCGCTGAACCCCCTGTGGCGCCGGCAGGACGTGGACCACCTGTCGGCCATGCGCAGCCGCAATGCGGACATGGCGGCGCCGGCGGCGGGCCGTTCCCGCGGCGGCTGTGCCACGAGCAGGGCCGCAACGCGATGCGCGGCGACAGCATCGGGCTGCAGGTGCGCTGCGGCGCGCGGGGCGCACGCATGCCGATGTCCGGCGGGAACGACGGCCCGGCGTGGATCTGACCAGCGACGCGCGCTGGCGCCGGCCGGCACCGCGCAGCCCGATGATCTGCACCGAAGGCCGCGCCGTGGCCCTGCCTGAACGGCAACGGCCACCGTGACCTTGTCGTGTCACGGTGGCCGTGGTGCCGGGCATGCCCGGATGGAAGTTCAGAGCCGGTATTCGATGGTCATGAAGTACTCGGTGCCGGCCGGGTTGTACTTGCTGATGTCCGCGTACGGCCACCATTTCTCCGACGCATGGCGCCAGGGCTTCTTGTCCAGCACGTTGACCACGGCCAGGTTGAGGGAGAGCGCTTCGGTGGCACGGTAGCCCAGCGACAGGTTCACCGTGGTCCATGGCTTGAAGCGCTCATACGCGTCGGCCCAGCGTACCGGCGAGGAACCGAGCCGGTTGATGTGCACGTAGCTGGACACGCGCCCGTAGTCCCAGCCCACGGTCATGTTGGAGCGGGTACGGAATTCGTTGTTCCACTGTCGGTCGCGGATGTTCTCGACTGCGTCCTCGGGCAGGTAGCGGCTGAGCGTCTTGAGGATGTGGGTATAGCCGATGCGCGCCGAGAAGCGGCCCCAGCGCTCGGTCGGCAGGCTCGAGTTCCAGGTCATGTCCACGCCGTCCTGGCGGTACATGCCGGTGTTGAACGGGCTGGTGATGACCGACTGCACGCCGTCGCCGCGGCCACCGCGCTGCACGCGCGCCAGCATGGTCTGGCACTTGGGCGAGCCGGGGTCCACGTCGCGGCCCTGGATGTCGTAACCCAGCGTGCATTCGGCGGCATAGCGCAGCACGGCGTCGGCACCGATGACCCCGACCTGGTCGTTCAGTTCGACGCTGTACCAGTCCAGGCTGAAGGAGTGGTTGGCGCCAAGCTGGGCCACCAGCCCGATGGTGTCGCTGGAGCCCTTCTCCTCGCGCAGTGCCGGGTCGCCTTCGGAGTACTGGCGGATCGACCCGGTGCCGTACTTCTCGCCGCAGCCCTGCCAGCTCGCGCCGCGCGCCAGGCCCTCGCCCTTCACGCAGCTGAGGTAATCCACGCCGCTGGTATAGGACGAACTGCGCTCGGCGAACATCACGTGCATGTCCGGGGCGCGGAACGAGGTGGCGCGGGAGGCGCGCAGCAGCAGCCAGTCCGACGGCCGCCAGCTCAGGCCCGCCTGCCAGGTGAAGGCACCGCCGACGTCGGACGCATCGTCGTAGTAGTCGTAGCGCGCGGCCAGCTTGGCGTCCCACTGGCCGAAACCGGAGCCGGCGGCCAGCAGCGGCACCGAGAACTCGGTGCCCAATGCGTAGTGGTTGCGCTTGCCCTGGCCGCGGATGCCGCTCCAGCCGTAGATCTCGCCATCGACGGTGGGCTGGTCGGTGATGAAACGGTAGGTGTCGCGATTGGCCTCGGCCACCGCGGCGAACGCCAGCGGCCCGGCCGGCAGTTCGAACAGCGCGCCGGACAGGTCGGCGGTGAACGCCTGCGAGGTGGAGCGGCCATCGCCGACCGAGGTGTACATCGCGTCGCGGAACTGTTCCGGGGTGAGCGTGCCGAAGAAGTCCAGCGCGCCGTTGGGCAGCAGGTTGCCGTCGAGCCGGTCCTTGCCGACCCGTACCCAGCGGCTGCCGGCCCAGGGGAACGACCAGTCGCGGCCCTGCTGCCCGAACAGCAGCGAAAGCATGGCCTGGTCATTGAAGCGGTCCACGCTGTCGCGGTAACGGTAGCGGCCATAGTTGTAGTTGAGGCTGTAGTCCAGCGAACCCACGGTGCCGCGGATGCCGGCGATCAGCACGTCGTTGTCTTCCTTGAACGACTGGTTGCTGCCGCTGAACTCGGAGTTGCGGAAGGTGCGGTAGACATGCCGCCACGCCGTCGCGTCGGGCACCGGCGCCTGCATGTCCTCGACCACTTCGTAGTCCACCGCGAAGCCATAGCGGTACAAACCGGCGTCGGCGCGCGAGCGGGTCGACAGCGCGGTGGCATACAGCTCGTGGTCGCCGAGGCGGTGGCTGAGATTGAGGAAACCGAACAGGCGCTTGCGGCCGTTGCGCACGGTGTAGCTGTCGAAATCGTTGTCGCCGCAGTACTTCTCGCTGCCGTCGCCGGCCCAGCCCGGGCGCACCGCCTCGTAGCCCAGCGCGCCGCAGCGGTTGCCGATGTCCAGCAGGTCCCAGCCGGTGTCGCGGTCCCAGAACGACATCACCTGGGTCGGCTCACGGTACGCGGGGTCGGGCGAGCGCTCGGGCGAGGCGAACCAGCTGCGCTGGTTGCCGCGGATCGGCCAGCGCTTGTCCCATTCCAGCCCGGCGCTGACGCGGGTGTCGCCGAACTCGAAGCCGGTGGTGAGCGTGGCGCGCTCGGAGCGGCCACCGCCATGCACGGTGTCGCCGTGCCGCCAGGACACGGTGGTGCCTTCGATCCGGTCCTTGAGGATGACGTTGACCACGCCGGCCACCGCGTCCGACCCGTAGATGGCCGACGCGCCGCTGGTCAGGATCTCGACACGGTCCACCGCCGAGGTCGGGATCATCGCCAGGTTGGTGACGTTGCCGCTCACGCCCCCCGACGGCTTGGGCAGCACCGGGATGCGGCGGCCGTTGAGCAGCACCAGCGTGTAGCCTGGCCCGAAGCCGCGCAGGTTCAGCGCCTGCGCGTTGGCGTTGAAATTGTTGGTGCTTTCCTCGCCGACGAAGATGCCGGTGTTCATCGACAGGTTCGACAGCGCGTCGTAGACGTTGGCGAATCCCTGGTGCTCGAGATCCTGCGCGGTGACAACCAGCACCGGGTCGATGCCCTCGATCTCGGTGCGCTTGATGCGCGAACCCGTGACTTCCACCTTGTCCAGCGACGTGGTGGTGCTGCCGATTGCTTCCTGCGCGACCGCCAGCGATGGCAGCAACGCCGCGGTGACGGCACAGGCGATGCTGCTGCGTTTCAGTGAAATCCTCATATCCCCTCCCCGAAATGTGTCGGCCGCGCATGCGTTGCATGCCACGGCAGAAAAAGACGCAATGGCGCCTCTGCCATGGTCTTGAGTGCGGCGTGCCCGCCGATAGCACGAAACACGGAGCCCTGATGCGGAACTCCGCACAACGATCGCGGGCATCGGCGCGGGGGCGAGAAAAAAAACGACCGTGCCATGGCGGCACGGTCGTGGCGATACCGGAGGGAGGGAGAGAGCGACCGGTAACGTAATCTGCAGTGATCAGTAAGCCGCGGTTGGCAGCGGCTGCGCCAAAGCTGCCGCGGTGGCCTCGCATCCGGCCACTGGCGCGGTGCCGCGCCGGCGTGCCATGGCCAGTTCCACGCGCGCCGCGTCCATGTCGCGGCGGAACTGTGGGTCGGCGTGCAAGCGTGCGACCACCGCCGATCCCATGAACCGCCCGGAGAGCACGTCGCTGTGCCAGTGCACGTTGCACACCAGCCGGCTTTCGCCATAGCTGCGGCCACGGGCGAGGATGGCGTCGCTGCGGTCCGGCGCCAGCTCGGCCAGGATCAGCGCCCAGGCCCAGCCGATGGACGGGTGGCCCGACGGATACGAGCCGTTCTCCGCCAGCCCGGCCTCCTTGTCCGGCGTGCAGGTAGGCTCGCCGTTGACCATGAACGGCCGCGTGCGGTTGTAGCGGTGCTTGGCGGCGTCGCTGACCACCGCCGCGTCGGTGCCGGTGCGGCGCAGCAGGCCGTACAGGCGCGGCGTGCCGGCTGCGTCGATGCGGGTGCCGATGGCGCAGGCGAAGATCGACGCGGCCTCGGGGAACTGCAGGTTGGCGTCGGCGATGGCCTGCTGCCAGCGCGGCGTGCCGCGCAGGGTACGGGCCTGGTTGACCTGCTCGTCCAGCGCGAACGCGGCCGAGCCCGGCGCGGGCGGCGGCGGCAGCAGGGCGATGCTGTCCGGCAGCTGCTCCGTCTCCAGATAGCCACGGGCGACGCCCGGACGGATCTCGGGCACCGCGGGGCGCGCGGCGGGCATGGCGCAGGCGCTGGCCAGCAGGCACAAGCCGGTGGCGATCAGGAGCGGAAACGGATTGCGCAGCGTGCGCATGCCGGCCTCAGCCCAACCGCGCGGCGATGCGCTCGCGCAGCGCCTGCAGGTCCTTGGCGAAAGCGTCGATGCCGGTGGCCAGCTTCTCGGTGGCCATCGGGTCGGCGGCCATGTCCGCGTCGAACTTCGCCTGGTCGATCGGCGCGACGTCCACCGCTTCGGCGGCGCCCGGCACCAGCTTGCGCGGCAGCTCGCCCAGGTCGGCGTCGAGCTTTTCCAGCAGGTCCGGCGAGATGGTCAGGCGGTCGCAGCCGGCCAGCGCCTCGATCTGCGCGGTCGAGCGGAACGAGGCGCCCATCACCACCGTCGGCGAACCGCGGCGCTTGAACTCGGCGTACACCCCGCGCACGAACCGCACGCCCGGGTCCT